>NZ_JAHKQW010000018.1:0-104467 GCF_019345575.1 Janthinobacterium sp. NKUCC08_JDC
ACGTATGGCGCTGGAAGGCAAAGAAGGCGAAATGGGCGTTGACGCAGTGCTGCGTCTGGCCGATGCGCTGGATGCTTACATCCCAACGCCAGAGCGCGCTGTTGACGGTGCATTCCTGATGCCAGTGGAAGACGTGTTCTCGATCTCGGGTCGTGGTACCGTTGTGACCGGTCGTATCGAGCGCGGCATTGTCAAAGTCGGCGAAGAGATCGAAATCGTCGGTATCACCGATACCGTCAAAACGACTTGCACCGGCGTGGAAATGTTCCGCAAGCTGCTGGACCAAGGTCAAGCTGGCGACAACGTTGGTCTGCTGCTGCGCGGCACCAAGCGTGAAGACGTGCAACGTGGTCAAGTTCTGGCCAAGCCAGGCTCGATCAAGCCGCATGCCCACTTCACCGGCGAGATCTATGTTCTGTCGAAAGACGAAGGCGGCCGTCATACGCCATTCTTCAACAACTATCGTCCACAGTTCTACTTCCGTACGACGGACGTAACTGGTTCGATCGAGTTGCCAGCAGACAAAGAAATGGTCATGCCAGGCGATAACGTGTCGATCACCGTCAAGCTGATCAACCCGATCGCGATGGAAGAAGGTCTGCGCTTCGCTATCCGCGAAGGCGGCCGTACCGTCGGCGCTGGTGTTGTTGCAAAAATCCTGGCTTAATTCTTAAGCCTGCATAAAAGAAGACGCGTCGTCGCCCGGCGCCCTTCTTTTTATTCAACTGCCGGGGTTGGCAAGCATTTTGGTGCTATCATGTCGACCCTGACGGTTGTTGCGTCAGAAATTCCCGTATGACCTCATTGCCGTGCAAACCGCGCGGTTCGTTCTTTTAAGGAAATATCATGTCGGCACCAAACCAAAAAATCCGTATCCGCCTGAAAGCTTTCGATTACAAACTGATCGACCAGTCCGCTCTGGAAATCGTTGAAACCGCGAAGCGCACCGGCGCTGTCGTCAAAGGCCCAGTACCACTGCCTACCCGTATTCAACGTTTCGATGTGCTGCGTTCCCCGCACGTCAACAAAACTTCGCGCGATCAGTTCGAGATCCGTACGCACCAACGCCTGATGGACATCGTTGACCCAACGGACAAAACCGTTGACGCGCTGATGAAGCTGGACCTGCCAGCTGGTGTTGATGTCGAAATCAAACTGCAATAATCGGTTTTAAGAAGGCTGGCGGGGTATCCCGCCGCCTGATGATGGGGCCGGGCCTGCTCACGATCGTGAGTGCGCCCGGCCCCATTGCTATTGGTGCCATGCCTTTGGCGGGGGCTTCCGTCCTGTCTTCATCCTACTCCATCCCATTTTCTTCTTTTCACCTCTCATCACCGGGATTGCCTGCCAGCGCAATGCGCGCCAGCTTGATTCCAGCAAAGAGCTCGGTCTATAAAGTGGGGTTAAAACAACAATTGTTAATTGTTTTCTTTCGCGTGCGCGTCGAATGTGAGAAATTTGTAACATGCGTGAGAATGTGTGATTATTTTACAAAAATGATCAGTGCAACGCATCGATTTATAAAACGAAAACAATATTTGAGGAGTAGTTTTGAAAAGTACAGTGATGAGCAATACCCCCCGTTTGAAGAAAAGCACCCTTGCAATAGCATTGACACTGGCCTTCTCCCAATACGCTGTGGCACAAGAAGCTGCCGCACCTGCAGAAAAGCTGCAACGCGTCGAAGTCACCGGCAGCAGCATCAAGCGCACCGAAGCTGAAACAGCTGGCGCACTGCAAGTGCTGACCCGCGATGACATCGAGCGCACCGGCCAGACCACGGCGCTGGGCATCTTGAGTTCCTCCTCCGCCATCAGCACCTCGATCGATTCGTCGAGCAGCAGCTCCGGCAGCTTCGCCACGGGTTCCTCGGGCGTGGGCATGCGCGGCCTGGGCAAGGTCGCGACCCTGGTGCTGGTCAACGGCCGTCGCATTGCACAATACGGCCTGGCCGATGGCGCACAACAGAATTTCACCAACCTAGACGCGATCCCGGCTGCCGCCATCGAGCGCATCGAAATCCTGAAAGATGGCGCATCGGCAATCTACGGTTCCGACGCCATCGCTGGCGTGATCAACATCATCCTGCTGAAAAACTTCGAAGGCGCCAAGATCACTGGCAACTACAAGGAAACGGACCGTTTCAAAGACCAGCGCAGCCGCAACGTGTCGGGCATCGTCGGTTACGGCGATATCGACAAGGATGGTTTCAACACCTATCTGACGTACGAATCCTACAAGAACGACGGTTACACCGCTGGCGACCTGCGCGGCCACTACCCTGAATGGCACCGCCAGACCCCGGGCCGTTCGACCTGGGACGCCATGAGCGCGTTCTCGCCAACCGGCAACTACTTCCTGAGCAGCACGAACATCGTTGCCGCGCCAGGCTGCCCGGCCGACAAGATCGATGCCAAGGACAAGCTGTGCAAGATGGATATCTTGCCGTACACGGGCTTGACCACCAATGCCAAGCGCTATGCGGTGGCCAGCAACACGCACTTCCGCATTGGCAAGAGCATCGACGCCAACTTCGAGATCACCAATGCCGGCGCCAGCAACGATTATATCGTTGCTCCGTTCAACGTCAGCAATGGCAGCGCCACCACGTCGTCGAGCACCTGGTACGACGCGATCAACGGTAAGATGGTTGGTCCATACTTCTATCCAAAATTACCTGTTGGCCACGCCAACAACCCTTACGGCGTACCGGTGGAATACCGCGCCCGCATGATGGACACCGGCGACGGCTTCAACTTCAACCGCACCGAATCCGATCAGACGCGCGTCATGCTGAGTCTGAACGGCGACATCGGCAATTTCGATTGGAAATCCGCCGTCGGCTACATGAACTCGAAAGCCAACAAGGCCACCCGTGCCGTGAGCGCTACTGGTTACACCAATGCCATCGTCAACGGCACCTACAAGTTCGGCCAGCAAAACGATGCCGCGCTGCTGGAATCGATGTTCCCGGTACGTACCACCAAGGGTGAATCGAAAATCACCTTCGTCGACGCGACCGTGTCCGGTGAAGTGGCGCAATTGCCAGCCGGTCCTTTGAGCGTGGCGTTCGGTACCGACATTCGTCGCGAAAAGTATGAAATGGCCAGCTCGGACAACGTGCTGAGTGGCGACCTGGTCGGCATCGCCGGCCTGCAAGTCAAAGACACCATGGATCACTACGCGCTGTTCGCCGAAGCGACCATCCCGGTGGTCAAGCGTGTGGAAGTGAGTGCCGCAGTGCGTGCCGACAAGTCCACCAACAGCGACGTGCACTTCTCGCCAAAGCTCGGCTTGCGCGTCAACGCCACCGACACTCTGTTGCTGCGCGCCACGGCCGCTGGCGGCTTCCGTGCGCCTAACATCGTTGAAACCGGTAACGGCCTGGGCCGCAGCTCGTTTGCCACCGATGTCAGCGATCCACGTCGTTGCGCAACCGCCAGTGCCTTGAACAAGCTGGTGCAGAACAATCCGGCCGCCACCAGCGTCGACAAGGCTCAGGGCAATACCTTCCAGAACAGTGATTGCAAAGGCGGCGTGCCTAGCTTCGTGTCGGCGAACAAGGACCTGAAACCGGAAACCTCGCGTTCGATCACCGCTGGTTTCGTTTTCGAACCGGTCAAGAACTGGACCGTGGCACTGGACTACTACCATATCGAACGCAAGGACGAAATCGGTACCCGTGGCGTGGCTGATATCCTGCGCGGCGAAGCTGGCCTGCCAGCCGGACAGCTGGTGCGTGTCGATAACTCGGCTTCCGATGCGCAATTCCTGGCACTGGTAAAAAAATACGCACCTGGCAATACCACCAACTTCGGCGGCGTTGGCGCGATCGGCCTGCTGTACAACCCATATGTCAACAGCGGCAAGACCCGTGCTTCGGGCTTCGACTTTGATGCGGGTGGCCGTTTCAACACCGGCATCGGCCAGGTTCGCCTGAAACTGGAAGGTACTTACCTGTGGAAATACCAGGAATTCAGCGTGACCGACAATGCCTATGACACCAACCTGGCAGGTAACTATGACATGGGTTCGCGTCTGAAAGCCAAGCTGCGCGCCAGCCTGAAGGCCGGCTCGTTTGACCACGGCATGACCCTGAACTACGCCAGTGGTTTCAGCAACGACAGCCAGACTTCGCCGACCTACTGCGTTACCAACAAGGTTTCGGCTGAGAACATGGATGCTTGCTCGCGCGTAGGCAGCAACACCACGGTCGATTACAACCTGTCATTCAGCGGTATCAAAAATACCCGTCTGAGCCTTTACATCGACAATCTGTTCGACAAGGCCGCACCGGTGCAGTGGCGCAGAGGCTACGCCGAATCGTTCCAGTTCCGTCGTATTGGCGTATCGGCCAGCTACACCTTCCTCTGATCATCGTCAGTTGATACCCCCACCGTCCGGCAGCAATGCCCGACGTGTCAAAGACCAGGCCGCGTGCCTGGTTTTTTTTGCCCCGCCATCGATGCATGGGGGATATCGCTTTACAGTGCCGCGGCCGGCCGATAAAGTTGCTGCATGCTTAACGCCCTCGATACCCATCTGTTAAATGCCGCTCCCCGTGAGCGCCTGCGCGGCTGGCCGCGCTTCCTGACCGAATTCTTGTATTTCGGCATCAAGGAGGCGAGGTCGTGCCTGTTTGTGGGGCTGTTTTTTGCCGCCGTCTTCCTGGTGCCGCGCGTTGGCCTGTTCGGCCTGCCGCGCTATGACGTGCTGCTGCTGGTGGCGCTGGCGATCCAGGGCGCGATGCTCTGGAGCGGGCTCGAGACGTGGGATGAATTGAAAGCCATCTGCCTGTTTCATGCGGTCGGCTTCGCGCTGGAAGTGTTCAAGGTGTCGGGGACGATCCAGTCGTGGAGCTATCCCGACTTCGCCTACACCAAGGTGTTCGGCGTACCCCTGTTTTCCGGCTTCATGTATGCGGCCGTCGGCAGCTATATCATCCAGACCTGGCGCCTGCTCGACATGCGGATCCGCCACCATCCACCGTACTGGATGGCGGTGCTGATCGCGCTGCTGATCTACGCCAACTTCTTTACTCACCACTACATCGGCGACTACCGCTGGTATCTGGCCGCCTGTGCGCTGGGCCTGTACGCGCGCACCACCGTGGTGTTCCGCCCGCTCGACCGCGACCGCAGCATGCCCTTGCTGCTCGGTTTCGTGCTGGTCGGCTTCTTCATCTGGCTGGCTGAAAACATCAGCACCTTCTGGGGCGTGTGGCGCTATCCGAACCAGCTAGGCGCGTGGTCGGTCGTGCACGTCAGCAAATGGAGCTCATGGTCGCTGCTGGTGGTGATGACGTTCACCATCGTGGCGCACCTCAAGCACATCAAGGCCAGCATCCACGTCGCCCAGCCTTAGGCCGGGCTTCGGGACGGCTTGCTACAAGCTGGCCGCCACCACGTCGAAGCGCGCGCCCAGCGCCGCTTGCGGGCCGCCTTGCAGTTGCTTCGCGTATTGGCGCAGCACTTCCGCCGAATACGTGCGCGAGGCGGGCGACAGCTTCGGCAGCAGCGGCAGCACGCGTTCCAGATAGCCCGTGCCTTCCTGCCACTTGCCTTGCGCGGCCAGGGCCGACGCCAGTTCCACCATGCGGCGGCCGACGCGCGCATCGCTGCGCGGCTGCGCCGCTTCTTCCGTGGCCAGCGCTTGCCGGTACAGTTGCTCCGCCTCCGCATTCTTGCCCTGCAGGCGCTTGATGCGGCCCAGGTTGTACTGGCGCTGCGAGAGGATGTCCGCGCTGGCCCCGGCCTGCTCGGCACTGCGCAGCGCCTGTACGCAAGCCAGTTCCGCTTCGCCAAACTGGCCTTTGAGTTCGGCCGCGTTGCAGGCATCCTGCTGTTCATTGGAGGTGGTGAGCGTCGCTGGTGCCGCGCAGGCGGCCAGCAGGCTGGCGGCGCATAGCAGGCTGATGGTATGGGTCTTCATAGTCTCCTCGGACGGGTGTCAAACACGGTGTATCGGTGGAGTCATGCCGTAATAAATATACTATAAGTTTTTTGGGGTAGGGTGGCTTTTCGCCAGCCCGCGCGATTGACGCCGCTTGCGTGCTTCAGGGATACTCCGGGCTTGTCCATTAATGCGTGCCGCCGCCATGTCCAAGACTGTCCTGATCGTGGAAGATGAACAGGCGATTGCCGACAGCATCGCCTATGCCTTGCGCACGGACGGCTTTACGCCGCGCCATGTGATGCTGGGCGAGCACGCCCTGGCCGCGCTGCGCCCCATGCCCGGCGAAGCGGCGCAGATGCCCGTTCTCGTGGTGCTCGACGTGGGCTTGCCCGACATGAGCGGGCTGGAAGTGTGCCGCCAACTGCGCCAGTTTTCCGACGTGCCGGTGATCTTCCTGACGGCCCGCAGCGACGAGATCGACCGCATCGTCGGTCTGGAAATCGGCGCTGACGATTACGTCACCAAACCGTTTTCGCCGCGCGAACTGGTGGCGCGCATCCGCGTCATCCTGCGCCGCACGGGTGTCGCTCAAGTGCCGCGCGAGACTGGCATGACGATAGCCGCGCCTGTCGCCGCGACCGCGCCGGCGCGCTTCGAGTTGCGCGCGCTTGAGGCGCGGGTGCTGTTCCACGGCCAGCCGCTGGACCTGACCCGCTATGAATACCTGCTGCTGAAAACCCTGCTCGAGCATCCGGGCCACGTGCTGTCGCGCGCGCAACTGATGGAGCGCGTGTGGAGCGGGGCGCCCGACACGCTCGAGCGCACCGTCGACGCGCACGTCAAATCGCTGCGCGCCAAGCTGCGCGCCGTCGATGCGCAGGTCGACCCCATCCACACCCACCGTGGCCTCGGCTACAGCCTGGCCGGCGCATGAAGATCGGCCTGCGCATCCTGCTCGGCTACTTCCTGATCGTCGGGCTGGCCGCGTGGTTCCTGCTGAATGTCTTCATGGAGCAGGTCAAGCCGGGCGTGCGCTCGACCCTGGAAGACACGCTGGTCGATACCTCGCAGCTGCTGGCCAGCCTGGTGGCGCCCGACGTGAAGGCGGGCACGCTGGCGCAGTCGCCCGTGGCCGAGCGCATGCAGGATTACGCGCGCCATGGCGTGGACGTCAATATCAATGGCGTGCGCAAGCGCACGCTCGATTACCGCATCACTATCACGGACCGGCACGGCATCGTGCTGTTCGATTCCAGCGGGCGCGACGTGGGGCGCGACTATTCGCGCTGGAATGACGTGTACCTGACCCTGCAGGGCAAGTATGGCGCGCGCAGCACGCGCAGCCAGCCGGACGACGAGATGTCGACGGTGATGCACGTGGCCGCGCCGATTCGCGACGGCAATGAGGTGATCGGCGTGCTGACGGTGGCCAAGCCGAATGCCAGCGTGCAAGCGTTTGTTGAGCGCAGCCAGCGCAAGATATTGCAGCGTGGCGCCATCCTGTTGCTGCTGTCGCTGCTGATCGGCCTGGCATTCGCCTGGTGGCTGCACCATGCGCTGGGCAAGCTGATGCATTACATCGGCGACGTGGAGGCAGGGCGCAAGGTGGCGCTGCCGGCGCTGGGCAAGAACGAGATCGGTACCCTAGGGCGGGCGCTGGAGGCGATGCGCACGCGCCTGGAAGGCAAGGAATACGTGGAGCAACTGATGCACACCCTGGCGCATGAATTGAAAAGCCCGATCGCCGCCATCCAGGCCTCGGCCGAGCTGCTGCAGGAAGACATGCCGCCGGCCGAGCGCCGCCAGTTCCTGGCCAGTATCCTGGAACAGAATGCGCGCCAGCGGCAACTGATCGACAAGCTGCTGGCCCTCGTGCGCGTGGAAAAGCAGCAACGGCTGGATCACCCCGAGCGCATCGCGCTGGCGCCCCTGCTGGTGCAAGTGGCGCAGGACGCGGCTGCCACCCTGGCGGCGCGCGGCGTGCGCCTGCAACTCGATACCGACGAGCTGCTTGTCGCCGGCGATGCCTTGCTGCTGCGCCAGGCGCTGGGCAATTTGCTCGACAACGCGGCCGGCTTTGCGCCACCGGGCAGTTGCATCGACCTGACGGCGCGGCGCCACGGCAGTCAGGTGGAAATTGCCGTGCGCGACCGTGGCGCGGGCATCCCCGCGTATGCGCTGGAACGCGTCTTCGAGCGCTTTTATTCCCTGCCGCGCCCGAGCGCCGGCAAAAGCACGGGCCTGGGCCTGCCCTTCGTGCGCGAGGTCGCCTCCCTGCATGGCGGCACGGTCGAGGTGCTCAATCATGCGGAGGGCGGCGCCTGCGCGCGCCTGTCCCTGCCGCTAGCCTAGCGCACTTTATTTGTCCGCTTCACACAGACTGCATCGTCAGCGCATACAGCTTTTTTACACTGGCCGCCTTACTTCAAGGATGCGCCATGCAAAAAAACCTCTTAGTCAAAGCGTTGATCGTGTTCGGCCTGATGTTGCTGATCGGCCTGCCTCTGCTGATGATTCAGGAAACGATCAAGGAGCGGATGGAATTCCGCCAGGAAGCCGTCAACAGCATCGCCGCCGATTCGGTGCGCGAACAAACCATCATCGGTCCCATCCTCGTGATCCCGTATGTGGAGCAATATGACGAGCGGGTCGAGATCGCCGTCGACAAGGAGCAGAAAGGCAGCGTGCCGGCGCAGACGCAGGTGCAGCGCCGCGTCATGCAGCGCCGCTTGCTGGTGTACCCGAACCTCTTGCTGCAGGAAGGCACCATCGAGACCGACCGCCGCTACCGTGGCATCCACCAGGTGCTGGTGTACAGCGGCCAGCATGCGTTCAAGGGCGACTTCACGGTGCCCAGTCTTGAGCAGTTGCCGCGCAAGACGCCGGACGCGCGCGTGACCCTGGGCGAGCCGTTTGTTGCCTTGTCCATCGAGGACGTGCGCGGCATCCGCAACATCCCGAAAATCGACTGGGGCGGGCGCCAGATCGAATTCGAACAGGGCACCGACCTGTTTGCCTTCCGCAGCGGCCTGCATGCACCCCTGGGCGCCATGCCGCTGGCGCAAGCGCAGCAGGTGAAATTCAGTTTTGAGCTGGGACTGGATGGCATCGAACGCCAGCATTTCGTGCCGGTGGCGAAAAACAGCCAGATCAGCATCAAGTCGAACTGGCCCCATCCGCAGTTTGGCGGGCGCTTCCTGCCGTCGCCGAAACACCGCCAGATCAATGCCGATGGCTTTCAGGTCGAGTGGAATATCTCGTCGCTGGCCAGCAATGCGCAAACGCAGCTGAGCACGATCGAGGGCGAGTTCAAGGTGCCCGACAGCGCACCGCTGGGCCAGGTGGACCGTTTCAGCGTCGGCTTCATCGAGCCGATCAATGTGTATTCGCAGTCGGACCGGGCCACCAAGTATGGCTTGCTGTTTGTGGCGCTGACGTTTGCCGCCTTCTTCATCTTCGAGATCCTGAAGAGTCTGCCGATCCATCCCGTGCAATATCTGCTGGTGGGCCTGTCGCTGGTGATCTTCTTCCTGCTGCTGGTGGGCCTGGCCGAGCACATCGCCTTCCTGGCCGCCTACCTGATCGCCAGCGCCGCCTGTATCGCGCTGACCAGTTTTTACCTGGCGCATGTATTGCACAACGCCTGGCGCGGCATCGGCTTCGGCGTGGCGCTGACCATGCTCTATGGCGCCCTGTACGGATTGCTGAACTCGGAAAACAATGCGCTGGTGATGGGCAGCATCCTGTTGTTCGCCGTGCTGGCCGTCATCATGGTGGCAACGCGCAAGGTGGACTGGTATCAGATTGGCAAAGGAGCACCGCAAGAGTAAGGACCAGCCAGGCGCCATGCGCCGCCTTACAGCCAGCCCGGACGGTGATTTGTCCGGGCTGGCTTTTTTTATTTGATTGGCAGGCACGCGGCATCGTTAATTGGTAGTTGGTTGGTATTGTTTACGGTATTCTATTGGCATTGCTTTTTAAGTAATGGCGGACGCCCTGGCGTCTGCCCGGGGCGGTGCGAGGATGGCGTGGCGTCCTGGTTGTTCTTCCATCTGATAAACGGAGATGAAATATGATCAAGAAGACGATGGCTTTCCTGTTTGCGCTGGGCCTGAGCGCCTCGTATGCGTTTGCTGCCGGCGATGTCACGCAGTGCTATAGCGAGTGCGGACAAAAAGTGGCCAATTGCCGGGCGCACCTCGGTGGCAGCCCCATCTGCGAGGACCTGTACCAGCATTGCCTGATCAACTGCCAGCAATAAGCTTTTTCGGGCGGCACGCCCGGGATGAGAAGAGCAGGGCGCGCCTACCATGGCGCGCCCTGTGTGTTTCTGCCATCGCCCGCCAGGCCGCATGCCGCCGTGCTTTGCGCCCGCCAAGTTGCCTTGCGGCAGCGTTTTTCAGGCGCGCCGACAACTCCCGCAGGGGCGCCGCGCAACACTTTGACATACCTCGTGTTAACTTGTTGCGTCAAGGGTTTTTGTGCTATATACTAGCCGGCTTCGGTATGGATTCGTCTTTTTTGAGTCCTACGTTACTTTGTAGTTAAACAAGCCCCGCCCAATCGCAGGTGGGAATGGAGAAAAAATGAGCCTAGGCCTTCTCGGTCGCAAGGTTGGTATGATGCGCATTTTCACGGATGAAGGGGATTCGATCCCGGTCACCGTGTTGGACGTATCGAACAACCGTGTTGCGCAAATCAAAACCCCTGAAACAGATGGTTACTCCGCTGTTCAGGTCGCATTCGGTCAACGTCGCGCTTCCCGCGTGACCAAAGCTGTTGCTGGTCATCACGCTAAAGCTGGTGTTGAAGCCGGTACTCTGTTGAAAGAGTTCCGTGTCGACGCTGCCAAAGCCGCTGAACTGAAAGCTGGCGATGTTGTCGCTGCTTCCCTGTTCGAAGTCGGTCAAAAGATCGACGTGCAAGGCGTTACCATTGGTAAAGGCTATGCAGGCGTTATCAAACGTTACCACTTCGCTTCTGGCCGTGCAACGCACGGTAACTCGCGTTCGCATAACGTTCCAGGTTCCATCGGTATGGCACAAGATCCAGGTCGCGTTTTCCCTGGTAAGCGCATGACCGGTCATCTGGGTGACGTTAACCGTACGATCCAGAACCTCGTGATCGCCCGTATCGATGCCGACCGTCAGCTGCTGCTGGTCAAAGGCGCGATTCCAGGTGCGAAAAATGGCCAGGTAGTTGTCTCGCCAGCCATCAAAACCAAAGCCAAGAAGGGAGCTTAAACGATGGAACTCAAGCTTCTGAATGCGCAAGGTCAAGCCGCCTCGAACGTTGCTGCAGCCGATACGATTTTCGGCCGTGACTACAATGAAGCGCTGATCCACCAAGTCGTCATCGCTTATCAAGCGAATGCACGTAGTGGTAACCGCAAGCAAAAAGACCGTGAAGAAGTTCACCACACGACGAAAAAGCCATGGCGCCAAAAAGGTACCGGCCGCGCTCGTGCTGGTATGTCGTCGTCGCCACTGTGGCGCGGCGGTGGTCGGATTTTCCCGAACTCGCCTGACGAAAACTTCACCCACAAAGTGAATAAAAAAATGTATCGCGCAGGTATCTGCTCGATCCTGTCGCAGCTGGCTCGCGAAGAGCGCCTGATCGTCATCGACGATCTGACGATCGACGCGCCAAAAACCAAGCTGTTGTCGCAAAAATTGAACGGCCTGGGCTTTGATTCGGTTCTGATCATCACCGACGTTCTGAACGAAAACCTGGAACTGGCATCGCGCAACCTGCCTAACGTACTCGTCGTTGAGCCACGTCACGCAGACCCGATGTCCCTGGTGTTCTACAAGAAGATCCTGGTCACCAAAGCTGCATTGGCCAAGATTGAGGAGATGCTGGCATGAGCGCGATTTTGAAACATAGCGAAGAACGCTTGATGAAGGTGCTGTTGGCGCCCGTGATTTCCGAAAAGGCCACCATGGTCGCGGAAAAGAACGAGCAAATTGTATTCCGCGTACTGCCGGATGCAACCAAGCCTGAAATCAAGGCAGCGGTCGAACTGCTGTTCAAGGTTGAAGTTCTGTCCGTGCAAACTGCAAACCGCGAAGGTAAGCAAAAGCGCACCGGCAAGTTCAACGGTCGTCGTAACCATACCAAGCGTGCTTTCGTGTGCCTGAAGCCTGGCCAGGAAATCAACTTCTCCGAGGAGGCTGCATAATGGCACTCGTTAAGATGAAACCAACCTCGCCAGGCCGTCGCGGCATGGTGAAGGTGGTGAATGCCGACCTGTACAAAGGTCGTCCGTTCGCTGCCCTGGTTGAAAAGAAATCCAAGACCGCTGGTCGTAACAACAACGGTCACATCACCACCCGTCATATCGGTGGTGGTCATAAGCAACACTACCGCTTGATCGACTTCAAGCGCACCAAAGATGGTATTCCAGCGAAAGTGGAACGTATCGAATACGATCCAAACCGCACCGCGAATATCGCTCTGTTGTGCTACGCCGACGGCGAACGTCACTACATCATCGCAACCAAAGGCATGGCCGTTGGCGACAGCGTGATGAACGGTTCGGAAGCACCGATCAAATCGGGTAACTGCTTGCCAATCCGTAACATCCCAGTCGGTACCGTGATGCATTGCGTCGAAATGCTGCCAGGTAAAGGTGCCCAAATGGCACGTACCGCCGGCGCTGGCGTTGTGCTGATGGCACGTGAAGGTACCTACGCTCAAGTGCGTCTGCGCTCGGGTGAAGTACGTCGCGTGCACATCGAGTGCCGTGCAACGGTTGGTGAAGTCGGCAATGCCGAGCACAGCCTGCGTAAAATCGGTAAAGCTGGTGCGATGCGCTGGCGCGGTGTTCGTCCTACCGTTCGCGGTGTGGTCATGAACCCGGTCGATCACCCGCACGGTGGTGGTGAAGGTAAAACAGCAGCTGGTCGTCATCCAGTTTCGCCTTGGGGCCAACAGACTAAGGGTAAGAAGACACGCAGCAACAAGCGTACTACTTCCATGATCGTCTCGCGCCGCGGCAAGAAATAAGGGGTAGCACATGACACGTTCATTGAAAAAAGGGCCGTTCTGTGACGCCCACCTGGTGAAAAAAGTTGAAGCCGCGCAAGCAGCCAAAGACAAAAAGCCAATCAAAACCTGGTCGCGTCGTTCGACAATCATGCCTGACTTCATCGGCCTGACGATCGCGGTTCATAACGGCAAGCTGCACGTGCCGGTTTATGTTTCCGAAAACATGGTTGGTCACAAGCTCGGCGAATTCGCACTGACCCGTACGTTCAAGGGCCATGCAGCTGACAAAAAGGCTAAGAAATAATGGAAACTAAAGCTATCCTCAAAGGTGTGCGCCTGTCGGACCAAAAGGGCCGCCTGGTTGCTGACCTGATCCGTGGCAAGAAAGTTGACGCTGCACTCAACATCTTGCAATTCAGCCCGAAAAAAGGTGCTGCGATCATCAAACGCGTTCTGGAATCCGCTATTGCGAATGCCGAGCACAATGATGGTGCGGACATCGACGAATTGTTCGTGAAAACGATCTACGTCGAAAAGGGCCCCGTCCTGAAGCGCTTCACCGCGCGTGCAAAAGGCCGTGGCGACCGTATTTCGAAACAATCCTGTCACGTTTACGTGACTGTCGGTAACTAAGGAGCCACGATGGGTCAGAAAATTCATCCAACCGGTTTCCGTCTGGCGGTCACCCGTAACTGGGCTTCGCGCTGGTATGCAGGCAACGGTAATTTCGCTGCCATGCTGAACGAAGACTTGAAAGCACGTGCTTACCTGAAAAAGAAACTGAAGAACGCATCCGTTGGCCGCATCGTTATCGAGCGCCCAGCCAAGAACGCGCGCTTCACGATCTACAGCTCGCGTCCAGGCGTGGTCATTGGTAAAAAAGGCGAAGACATCGAAGTACTGAAGTCGGCGCTGACCAAGATCATGGGCGTACCTGTTCACGTGAACATCGAAGAAATTCGCAAGCCAGAAATCGACTCGCAACTGATCGCCGATTCGATCGCTCAGCAGCTGGAAAAACGGATCATGTTCCGCCGCGCCATGAAGCGTGCAATGCAAAATGCAATGCGCCTGGGTGCTCTCGGTATCAAGATCATGTCCTCCGGCCGTCTGAACGGTATCGAAATCGCACGTAAAGAGTGGTACCGCGAAGGCCGCGTGCCTCTGCATACCCTGCGCGCCGATATCGACTACGGTACCAGCGAAGCGTCGACCACCTACGGCATCATCGGTGTCAAGGTGTGGGTATACAAAGGTGACCGCGCGCCTAACGGCGATGCACCAGTCATCGATACCCCAGCTGACGAGAAGAAAAGCCGCGGCCCACGCCGTGACGATGGCAAGCCAGCTGGCCGTCCACGTCCAGCCGGTGCCGGTGCGAAACCATCCACAGCACCAGGTGCACGTGTGCGTACCGCCGCTAAACCGGCCGCCGCAGCAGCACCAGCTGAGAAAGCAGGAGAATAATCATGCTGCAACCAGCACGCAGAAAGTATCGTAAAGAGCAGAAAGGCCGTAATACCGGTATTTCGCACAGCCGCGGCACCGCCGTGTCGTTTGGCGAATTCGGTCTGAAGGCAGTTGCGCGCGGTCGTATCACTGCGCGTCAAATTGAAGCGGCGCGTCGTGCAATGACGCGTCACATCAAGCGCGGTGGCCGTATCTGGATCCGTATCTTCCCGGACAAACCGATTTCGAACAAACCGGCTGAAGTCCGTATGGGTAACGGTAAAGGTAATCCTGAGTACTACGTCGCTGAAATTCAGCCAGGCAAAGTACTGTACGAAATGGATGGCGTTGATGAAGCGCTGGCACGGGAAGCATTCCGTCTTGCCGCCGCTAAACTGCCACTGGCGACGACGTTTGTCATCCGCCAAGTCGGCCAATAATTGGAGTTGTATATGAAAGCATCTGAACTCCGCGGCAAGGACCAGCCAGCTCTGCAAAAAGAGCTGAATGACCTGTTGAAGGCACAGTTCGGCCTGCGCATGCAAATCGCTACGCAGCAGCTGAGCAACACTTCGCAGCTCAAGAAGGTACGCCGCGATATCGCGCGTGTGAAGACGGTAATGAATCTGAAGGAAGCCAAATGAACGAACCAGTGAAACAGTCGCTCAAGCGCACGCTGATCGGTAAAGTGGTTTCGGACAAGATGGACAAGACCGTTACCGTTCTGATCGAGCGCCACGTAAAACATCCTTTGTATGGCAAGATCATCATGCGCTCGAACAAGTATCACGCGCATGACGAGACCAACCAAGTCAAGGCCGGTGACACGGTCGAGATCCAGGAAGGTCGCCCGATCTCCAAAACGAAGGCATGGACGGTGACACGTGTGGTTCAAGCCGCACCAACCGTTTAAATAAAAACCACCGTTTCGGCGGTGGGTTTTAATTAGTACTTGCAGGCCCGCAAATTGTATGTAATACTTGCGGGCTTCGTTCATGTAACGCCGCAAAGTGTCTGGCCACAGACAGTAGCATTCGCGGTCAGTTGATGTATGAAGGTCATGCACCCAAACAGTGAAGCCCAGCAGGGCGGCTCTGGCGGGACCAAGACTGACCGTGGGTCTACATTGTGTGGATTCTTCGGCTTAAGTTGGGAAAGAGAATACTATGATTCAAACTGAAAGCCGGCTCGAAGTGGCTGACAATACCGGTGCCAAAGAAGTAATGTGCATCAAGGTATTGGGCGGCTCCAAGCGCCGTTATGCTGGCATTGGCGATGTGATCAAGGTAACCGTTAAGGTTGCTGCGCCACGTGGCCGTGTCAAAAAAGGTGAAATTTATAACGCCGTGGTTGTGCGCACCGCTAAAGGTGTTCGCCGCCAAGACGGTTCCCTGGTGAAGTTCGACGGCAACGCCGCCGTTCTGTTGAACGCCAAGCTGGAACCGATCGGTACCCGTATTTTTGGACCTGTCACACGCGAACTGCGTACTGAGAAGTTCATGAAAATCGTGTCCCTGGCACCGGAAGTCCTGTAAGGAGTCGTAATGGATAAGATTCGTAAAAACGACGAAGTCATCGTTCTGACCGGGAAAGACAAGGGCAAACGTGGTGTGGTACAGCAGCGTATCGATGCTGAACATATCGTGGTTGACGGCATTAACATCGCTAAAAAAGCGACTAAGCCAAACCCGATGACTGGCGTAACTGGTGGTATCGTCGATAAGACCATGCCAATTCACGTGTCCAACGTTGCATTGTTTAATGCAGCGACTGGCAAGGCAGATCGCGTGGGTTTCAAAGAAGTGGACGGCAAGAAAGTTCGCATCTTTAAATCCTCCGGCGAAGTAGTGAAGGCTTAAGAAATCATGGCACGTCTCCAAGAATTCTATAAAGAAAAAGTCGTTGCCGACCTGACCAGCAAGTTTGGTTACAAGTCGGTAATGGAAGTTCCACGCCTGACCAAGATCACCCTGAACATGGGTGTTGGTGAGGCTATCGCGGATAAAAAAGTTCTCGAGCACGCAGTTGCTGACTTGACCAAGATCGCCGGCCAGAAGCCAGTGACCACCAAGTCCCGCAAAGCGATCGCAGGCTTCAAAATCCGTGAAGGTTACCCGATCGGTACGATGGTCACCCTGCGCGGCGCTCGCATGTACGAGTTCCTGGATCGCTTCATTACCGTGGCTCTGCCGCGCGTACGCGATTTCCGTGGTGTGAACGGCCGTGCATTTGATGGTCGTGGCAACTACAACATCGGTGTCAAGGAACAGATCATTTTCCCTGAAATCGAATACGACAAGATTGACGCGTTGCGCGGTATGAATATCAGCATCACGACAACCGCTAAGACCGATGACGAAGCCAAAGCTTTGCTCGCCGCCTTTAAATTCCCTTTCAGGAACTGATCATGGCCAAACTGTCACTGATTAATCGTGAGATCAAGCGTGCTGACCTGGTGGCGAAATTCGCCCCTAAGCGCGAAGCTCTCAAGGCCATCGTCGATGACCAATCGAAATCGGAAGAAGAGCGCTACGAAGCTCGCCTGAAACTGCAGGCGCTGCCACGTAACTCGAACCCGACGCGTCAACGTAACCGTTGCGCCATCACTGGTCGTCCGCGCGGCACATTCCGTAAATTCGGTCTGGGTCGTATCAAGCTCCGTGAATTCGCCATGCGTGGTGAAATTCCGGGTATGACAAAAGCAAGCTGGTAATAGGAGAATATGCAATGAGTATGAGCGATCCTATCGCCGATATGCTGACCCGCATTCGCAATGCACAAGGCGTGCAAAAGACGACCGTGGCCATGCCATCGTCGAAAGTCAAAATTGCGATTGCCAGCGTCCTGAAGGACGAGGGTTACATTGAAGATTTCGCTGTTGCCGAAGCTGGTGGCAAAGCGGAACTGAAAATCGGTTTGAAGTATTATGTTGGCCGTCCCGTCATTGAGCGCTTGGAGCGCGTGTCCCGTCCGGGTCTGCGCGTCTACAAGGGTAAAGACGAGATCCCTGTTGTGATGAATGGCTTGGGTGTGGCGATCGTGTCGACTCCGCAAGGCGTCATGACTGACCGCAAAGCACGCGCTACCGGTGTCGGCGGCGAAGTTATTTGCTACGTGGCTTAAGGAGTTACACATGTCTCGAGTAGCTAAAATGCCTATCGTAGTGCCAGCTGGCGCCGAAGTCGCCATCTCCGCACAAGCGATCACCGTAAAAGGCCCGCTGGGCGTACTTTCCCAGGCCCTCACCGGCCAGGTCAAAGTGGAAAACAATGCAGGAACCCTGAGTTTCGACGTGGCGAACGACAGCCGCGAAGCCAATGCCATGTCCGGCACGCTGCGCGCACTGGTCAACAACATGGTTGTTGGCGTCACCAAGGGTTTCGAGAAAAAGCTGAACCTGGTAGGCGTGGGTTACAAGGCGCAAGCTCAAGGCGACAAGTTGAATCTGTCCCTGGGTTTCTCGCACCCTGTAGTGCATGACATGCCAGCTGGCGTTACCTGCGCAACACCAACCCCGACCGAGATCCTGATTAAAGGTATCGACCGTCAACAGGTTGGCCAGGTAGCCGCTGAAGTTCGTGCTTACCGCGCTCCTGAGCCTTATAAAGGCAAGGGCGTTCGCTATGCGGACGAAGTGGTTAAGCTTAAAGAAACCAAGAAGAAGTAATTAGGGGCTGACGATGGATAAGAAAGAATCACGGCTTCGCCGCGGACGCCAAACCCGCATCAAGATTGCGGAATTGAAAGTAAATCGCTTGTCGGTGCATCGCACCAACCTGCACATTTACGCCAACCTGATCAGCCCGGACGCTAAAGTCCTGGTTTCGGCCTCGACGGCTGAAGCGGAAGTTCGCGCTGAACTGGCAGGCCAATCCGGCAAAGGCGGCAATGCCGCTGCTGCAGCCTTGATCGGCAAGCGCGTCGCTGAAAAAGCGTTGAAAGCAGGGATTACCGAAGTTGCGTTTGACCGCTCCGGTTTCCGTTACCACGGCCGTGTGAAAGCGTTGGCAGAAGCCGCACGCGAAGCCGGTCTGAAGTTCTAAGGATCAATCATGGCAAAAATGCAAGCAAAAATGCAAAGCGACAAGCCGGATGATGGCATGCGCGAAAAAATGATCGCGATCAACCGCGTGACCAAAGTGGTCAAGGGTGGTCGTATCATGGGTTTCGCCGCGCTGACCGTAGTTGGTGATGGCGATGGCCGCGTCGGCATGGGCAAGGGCAAATCGAAAGAAGTGCCAGTTGGCGTGCAGAAGGCAATGGAAGAAGCCCGTCGCAACCTGATCAAAGTACCGCTCAAAAACGGCACCTTGCATCACACGGTTGTTGGTCGTCACGGCGCCTCCAAGGTCCTGATGAACCCAGCTAAGCCTGGTACTGGCGTTATCGCTGGTGGCGCAATGCGCGCTATCTTCGAAGTGATGGGCGTGACGGACGTGGTGGCGAAATCCACCGGTTCGAACAACCCATACAACCTGGTACGCGCTACGCTGGACGGCCTGTCGAAAATGAGCACTGCTTCCGATATCGCTGCCAAACGCGGCAAGTCGGTCGAAGACATTCTGGCTTAAGGTGGACAAAATGACAAACACAGTCAAAGTGCAATTGGTCAAGGGCTTGATCGGTACGCGCGAATCGCATCGCGCTACCGTGCGCGGTCTGGGTCTGCGTCGTGTAAATTCGGTTTCCGAATTGCAAGACACCCCATCCGTACGCGGCATGATCAATAAAGTATCGTATCTCGTTAAAGTTGTCGGGTAAGCCTTCGGGCTTACACGAACGGAGCAAATCATGGAATTGAATACTATTGCACCAGCCGAAGGCGCTAAGCACTACAAGCGTCGCGTCGGTCGCGGTATCGGCTCCGGCCTGGGTAAAACCTCGGGTCGTGGTCACAAAGGTCAGAAATCGCGTTCGGGCGGCTTTCATAAAGTCGGTTTCGAAGGCGGTCAGATGCCTCTGCAACGCCGTCTGCCTAAGCGCGGTTTCAAATCGATGCACGCAACCTTCAAAGCTGAAGTGCGCCTGTCCGATCTGAACAACCTGGCTGTTGGCGATGTCGACATTCTGGTCTTGAAGCAAGCTGGCGTTCTGGGCGTGTTGGCCCGTGACGTGCGCGTGATCTTGTCCGGCGAAATCACCAAAGCGGTGAATTTGAAGGGCTTGAAAGTGTCCGCTGGCGCGAAAGCAGCCATCGAAGCAGCCGGCGGCTCGGTAGCCTGAGTTGACCGCTAACAGCTTGATCGGAGCGAAAATTGGCGACTAATCCACAACTTGCTAAAAGTGCAGCGGCCGGTTTCCCTTGGGGACGGCTCTGGTTTTTGCTTGGCGCATTGGTGGTTTATCGTATCGGTGCTCACGTCCCGGTTCCCGGGATTGACCCGACACAATTAGCCTCGCTGTTCAAGGAGCACGAAGGCGGCGTCCTGGGCATGTTCAACATGTTCTCGGGCGGTGCCTTGTCTCGTTTTACAGTGTTTGCGCTGGGTATCATGCCTTATATCTCGGCCTCGATCATCATGCAATTGCTGTCGATCGTGTCACCGCAGATGGAAGCGTTGAAAAAAGAAGGCGAAGCAGGTCGTCGCAAGATCACCCAGTACACCCGGTATTTCACGGTTGCCCTGGCACTGTTCCAAGCGTTAGGCATTGCAGTCGCACTGGAGTCGCAAGCTGGTCTGGTGTTGGAACCTGGTCTTGCATTCCGCTTCGTGACGGTCGTCACTTTGTTGACCGGAACAATGTTTTTGATGTGGTTGGGTGAGCAAATTACCGAGCGTGGCTTGGGGAATGGCATCTCGATCATCATTTTTGCCGGGATTGCAGCAGGTCTGCCGTCGGCGTTGGGTGGCTTGTTCACTCAGGTGTCGAATGGTTCGATCGGCAGCTTCAGCGCGATTTTCATCGTGATCCTGGTAGCACTGGTAACGTACTTCGTTGTATTCGTCGAACGTGGTCAGCGCAAAATATTGGTCAATTACGCGAAGCGCCAGGTAGGCAACAAGATTTATGGCGGTCAAACCAGCCATTTGCCGTTGAAGCTGAACATGGCCGGCGTGATCCCGCCGATCTTTGCTTCTTCGATCATCTTGTTCCCGGCCACTATCGTGGACTGGTTTTCAAAGGGCGCCGACAACGCTAACCCTGCGGTGCGGTTCTTGAAAGATTTGGCAGCATCGATGGGGCCTGGTGAGCCTATCCATGCGCTGTTGTACGCAGTGGCGATCGTGTTTTTCTGTTTCTTCTATACAGCGCTGGTCTTTAACAGCAAGGAAACAGCGGATAACTTGAAGAAAAGCGGTGCGTTCATTCCCGGGATTCGTCCAGGCGAGCAGACAGCCCGTTACATCGACAAGATCCTGACACGCTTGACACTTGCCGGCGCAGTCTACATCACCCTGGTGTGTTTATTGCCGGAATTTATGCAAGCCCAGTGGAAAGTACCATTCTATTTCGGCGGTACTTCTTTATTGATTATTGTAGTTGTCACCATGGATTTCATGGCGCAAGTACAGAACTACGTGATGTCGCAGCAATATGATTCACTGCTGCGCAAAGCAAATTTCAAGGGCGGAATTCCGACGCGTTAAGCGCGGTAAACATACCGAATGGCAAAAGACGACGTCATACAGATGCAGGGCGAGATTCTTGAGAATCTCCCAAATGCAACATTTCGAGTGAAGCTGGAGAACGGACACGTGGTGCTCGGGCATATTTCAGGTAAAATGCGGATGAACTATATTCGCATTCTCCCTGGAGACAAGGTGACGGTGGAGTTAACGCCGTACGACCTGAGCCGAGCCCGCATTGTGTTCCGTACCAAGTAACACACTGAATCAAACCAAAGAAGCGAAAGAAAGAGCCCAAAAATGAAAGTTCTCGCATCAGTCAAGCGGATCTGCCGCAACTGCAAGATCATCAAGCGCAAAGGCGTAGTCCGCGTTATCTGCGTGGAACCACGTCACAAGCAGCGTCAAGGTTAATCGAGGAATAACAAATGGCACGTATTGCAGGGGTTAATATCCCAAATCATCAGCATACCGTTATCGGCCTGACGGCCATCTACGGTGTGGGCCGTCCACGCGCAGAGAAAATCTGTGCATCGACCGGTGTAGCAACCAACAAAAAGATCAAAGATCTGGATGACAGCGAACTGGAAAAGCTGCGCGATGAAGTAGGTAAATTCATCGTCGAAGGCGATCTGCGTCGTGAACTGTCCATGAACATCAAGCGTTTGATGGATCTGGGTTGCTACCGCGGCATGCGTCATCGTAAGGGTCTGCCTTGCCGTGGCCAGCGTACGCGTACGAACGCACGTACCCGCAAGGGACCGCGTAAAGCCGCTCAATCGCTGAAAAAATAATCCGCTAGGGAATAATTATGGCTAAGTCGCAAAATAACGCCGCATCAGCACGCGTGCGTAAAAAAGTTAAAAAGAACGTCGCTGAAGGCATCGCACATGTCCACGCATCGTTCAATAACACCATCATTACCATCACCGATCGTCAAGGCAATGCCTTGTCGTGGGCTACCTCCGGCGGTGCAGGCTTCAAGGGTTCGCGTAAATCGACCCCATTCGCAGCGCAGGTCGCCGCGGAAGCCGCTGGTAAAGTGGCTGTTGAGTGTGGCGTCAAGAACCTGGAAGTACGTATCAAGGGCCCAGGTCCTGGTCGTGAATCCGCCGTTCGCGCGCTGAACAACCTGGGCATCAAGATCACCGAGATCCAGGACGTGACGCCGGTACCGCACAACGGTTGCCGTCCACCGAAACGTCGTCGTATCTAAGATAGTGTTGCAGAGGGCGCTTCGGCGCCAGCTGCTTTGCTGTCTGTTGTAACTCAGTACAGTTGTGTGAAAACGCTGGAGCAGGGAGCCGGAAACGGTTATACTGCCCGGCTGTTCTTGCCTGTCAAATTCTGTTTGACGGGTTTTTCGTTTTCAGCCACCGTCTGATTGAAACCAAATCAGACTAGCGCCTAACCGCATCAGTGTGTTTGATCATGCATGTGGCTGGGGCGTTATCATTTAAAAAAAGGAAGTATCGTGGCACGTTATATCGGACCTAAAGCAAAACTTTCCCGCCGTGAAGGTACAGACCTGTTCCTGAAGAGCGCACGTCGCTCGCTGGACAGCAAGTGCAAACTGGACGTCAAGCCAGGCCAGCACGGTGTCAAATCCGGCGCCCGCACCTCGGACTACGGTAACCAACTGCGCGAAAAGCAAAAAGTCAAGCGCATGTACGGCGTGCTGGAACGTCAATTCCGCCGCTACTTCGCTGAAGCAGACCGTCGTAAAGGCAACACCGGCGAAACGCTGTTGAAGTTGCTGGAAACGCGTCTGGACAACGTTTGCTACCGCATGGGCTTTGGCTCGACCCGCGCTGAAGCGCGTCAATTGGTCAGCCACAAAGCGTTCACCGTGAACGGTATCGTTGTGAACATCGCTTCTTACGCAGTCAAAGTTGGCGACATCGTTGCTGTTCGTGAAAAATCGAAAAAGCAAGTGCGTATCGTTGAAGCACTGTCGCTGGCTGAACAAGTTGGTATGCCTAGCTGGGTTTCGGTTGATGCCAAGAAAATGGAAGGTACCTTCAAGTCCCTGCCAGAGCGTAACGAAATCGCTAACGACGTCAACGAATCGCTGATCGTCGAGCTGTACTCGCGTTAATAGTAGTCAGTAGCAAGATCTCCGCCCACTTTGCTTTTGTAAAGTGGGCGTTTCACTAATGCCATCAGCCTTATCGGTGTAATGAGCCGAGGGTATTGAAAAGGACATTTCATGCAAAACAGTTTGTTGAAGCCACGTATTATCGATGTTGAAGCTCTCGGTGCAGGTCACGCCAAAGTCGTGATGGAACCGTTCGAGCGCGGCTATGGCCACACATTGGGTAACGCGTTGCGCCGCGTTCTGCTGTCGTCGATGGTAGGCTACGCGCCGACCGAAGTGACGATCGCTGGCGTCGTCCACGAATATTCCTCCCTCGATGGCGTGCAAGAAGACGTCGTCGATCTGTTGCTGAACTTGAAGGGTGTGGTTTTCAAAGTCCACAACCGCGATTCGGTAACCCTGACCCTGAAAAAAGAAGGCGAAGGCGCGATCCTGGCCTCCGACATCGACCTGCCGCATGACGTCGAACTGATCAACCCTGACCACGTGATCGCCCACCTGACCGCTGGTGGCAAGCTGGACATGCAGATCAAGGTTGAAAAAGGCCGCGGCTACGTTCCTGGTAACGTGCGTCGCCTGTCGGAAGACACGAACAAGACCATCGGCCGCATCATTCTGGATGCGTCGTTCTCGCCAGTGCGCCGTGTATCGTACTTCGTTGAATCGGCCCGCGTTGAACAGCGTACCGACCTGGACAAGCTGATCATCAACATCGAAACCAACGGCGTGATCTCGCCGGAAGAAGCGATCCGCCAGTCGGCCCGCGTTCTGGTGGACCAGTTGAATGTGTTCGCTGCCCTGGAAGGCACGGAAGCCGCCGCCGAAGCGCCATCGCGCGCTCCGCTGGTCGATCCTATCCTGTTGCGTCCAGTCGACGATCTGGAGTTGACCGTGCGTTCGGCGAACTGCCTGAAAGCGGAAAACATCTACTACATCGGCGACCTGATCCAACGTTCGGAAAACGAACTGCTGAAAACGCCAAATCTGGGCCGCAAGTCCCTGAACGAAATCAAGGAAGTGCTGGCATCGCGCGGCTTGACCTTGGGCATGAAGCTGGAAAACTGGCCGCCTGCCGGCCTGGAAAAGTAATTCGAAGTTTGTAGCAAACTGCCTGGGACAGGTGTCCCAGGCTTTTATTTTTGAAGTACCAAACCGGTCCGCGATGAAACCCTGGTTTCATTGATCGAAGAACTGGATTTAAACTCACTACCGAAAGGATTTACCATGCGTCACGGTCACGGCCTCCGTAAACTGAATCGTACCTCGTCCCACCGTCTGGCAATGCTGCGCAACATGACAGTATCGCTGCTGCGTCACGAAGCGATCAAAACCACCCTGCCAAAAGCAAAAGAACTGCGCCGCGTTGTCGAGCCAATTCTGACCCTGGGCAAAACCGACTCCCTGGCAAACAAGCGTCTGGCCTTCAACCGCCTGCGCGACCGTGAAATGGTCGTCAAACTGTTCGCTGAACTGGGCC
This sequence comes from Janthinobacterium sp. NKUCC08_JDC, assembly GCF_019345575.1. Classification (NCBI taxonomy): domain Bacteria; kingdom Pseudomonadati; phylum Pseudomonadota; class Betaproteobacteria; order Burkholderiales; family Oxalobacteraceae; genus Janthinobacterium; species Janthinobacterium sp. NKUCC08_JDC. The sequence continues at coordinate 24,479 of NZ_JAHKQW010000018.1, forward strand.
CACGTTTCGCCAACCGTAACGGTGGTTATGTACGTATCCTGAAAATGGGTTTCCGCGTCGGCGATAACGCTCCTATGGCGTTCGTTGAACTGATGGATCGTCCAGATACGACCGAAGCAGTTGAAGTTGCTGGCGAGTAATCCCAGTAGCCGCTTCAAGAAAAGCCAGGCTTAGCCTGGCTTTTTTGTTTTCTGCTGCAGCTATCCTTGCTGCGGTGTACTATTCTTCTTTCGCGCCGGCCCTGCAGCCACTGCACGCCCCGCGCGTCTCTTGTTGAATGGCACAGCTGATGCCGCAGAAAAAGGTCGTTCATGTCCCGTTTCCCCTCCAGCGCCACCGCGCGCGCCGCTCCCCTACGTCAACTGTTGCTGTGGTTTGCCACCAGCTTGCTGCTGGCCATGGCCGTCTTTGGCGCCAATCATGCCCGTGCCGACGATGAATTCCTCGATCCCGAGCTGGCCTTCAAGTTTTCCGCCCGCATGCAGGATCCGTCCACCATCGCCGTCACCTATGTGATTGCCGATGGCTACTATATGTACCACGAGCGCTTCAAGTTCGAGGCCGTGGGCGCCAAGCTGGGCACGCCCGTGTATCCGGCTGGAAAGGTCAAGTTTGACGATACTTTCCAGAAGAACGTGGAAACGTTCCGCAAGACGATGACCATCACGATTCCCGTGGAAGCGGCCGGCGCGTTCACCCTGAAGGCGACGGGCCAGGGCTGCTCCGACAAGGGCCTGTGTTATGCGCCGCAGGATGCCACGGCCCAGCTGGTGGGCGGTGGCGGCGGCCAGAGCATGGCGCCGGGCGGCTTGCCATCGAAATTCGCCTTGCCGGCAGCTCCCGCAGTCGACACGGCGGCTGTCAATGGTCCGCAGGCGCAAGCGTCGCCTGGCGTGTCCGTGATGAGCATTCCCCAAGCGGACATCACCAGCACGCCCGAGCCGGTGGCGGCGGCCCCCGCGGTGGCAAGCGCCGCGCCTGCGCAAAGCGAAATGGGCAAGATCGAAGCGGCACTGAAGGGCGGCAAGCTGCTCGTCATCGTGCCCCTGTTCATGTTGCTGGGCCTGGGCCTGGCCTTTACGCCGTGCGTGCTGCCGATGGTGCCGATCTTGTCGTCGATCATCATCGGCGACGGCGCCAAGGTCAGCCGCTCGCGCGGTTTGCTGCTGTCGCTGACGTACGCGTTGGGCATGGCCATCGTCTACACGGCGCTGGGCGTGGCGGCCGGTCTGGCGGGCGAAGGCCTGGCCGCGCAACTGCAAAACCCGTGGGTGCTCGGTTTCTTTGCCTTGCTGATGGCGGGCCTGGCCCTGTCGATGTTCGGTTTTTATGAGCTGCAAGTACCGGCTTTCCTGCAAGGCAAGCTGACGTCCGTGTCGAACCAGCAATCGTCGGGCCGCCTGGCGGGCGTGTTCGTCATGGGCGCCATTTCCGCCCTGATCGTGGGGCCATGCGTGGCCGCGCCGCTGGCTGGCGCCTTGCTGTACATCAGCCAGACGCGCGACGTCGTCATCGGCGGCAGCGCCCTGTTCGCCATGGCCGTGGGCATGAGCGTGCCGCTGCTGCTGGTGGGCGTGTCGGCCGGTACCTTGTTGCCGCGCGCTGGCGCGTGGATGGATGCCGTCAAGCGCTTCTTTGGCGTGCTTCAGCTGGGCGTGGCCTGGTGGCTGGTCTCGCCCGTGCTGCCGGGCGCCGTGCAGATGCTGGGCTGGACGGTCTTGTTTGTTGGCTATGGCATGTATCTGCTGGTGGGCAAGAGCGGCGCGAAGAACGCCTGGGTGGCCAAGGCCTTCGGCCTCGTCTTTGCCGTGCTGGGCGCGATGCAACTGGTTGGCGTGGCCAGCGGTGGCCGCGACCCGCTGGCGCCGCTGGCGCACCTCGGTGGTGGCCAAGTGCACGCGCAACCATTTACGCGTGTAAAGACAGTGGCGCAGCTCGATGCGGCGTTGGCACAGCTGAACGGCAAGCCGGCCTTGCTGGACTTTTATGCGGACTGGTGCGTGTCGTGCATCGAGATGGAAAAACTGACCTTCGTCGACCCCGCCGTGCGCGAGAAGATGGGGCAAGCCGTGCTGCTGCAAGTGGACGTGACGGCCAATGATGCGGACGACAAGGCCATGCTGAAACGTTTCCAGCTGTTCGGCCCGCCGGGCATCATCATGTTCAATCCGCAGGGACAGGAAATCGCCCAGTCGCGCGTGATCGGCTTCCAGAACGCGGCCACTTTCCTGACCTCGTTGCGCAAGCTGGAGGAGTAGGTCGGGTTAGCCCGCCAGGGCGTAACCCGACACCACCGCACACGTCAACAAGGTTGTCGGATTACGCGGCGTTCCGCCGCTAATCCGACCTGCGCTCAGCCTGCTTTATGGTGCGCACCATGACCACGATGGTGGCCGCGCATTCCACCATCTTTGCCGCCAGGCACGCTGTCATCAAACACTTTCTTTTGCTCCGGCGTCAGCACGGCGTAGAACGTTTTCAGCGAGGCCAATCGGCTTTCCTGGTCGGCGATGCGTTCCTTCGACATGGCGATCCATTGTTCCATGCGTTCCGGCGCCGACAGCTTGGCCATCGCTTCGCGCTTGGCTTTCCAGTCGCCCATCGGCTTTTTCGGTGCGTTGGCGGCCGTGAACGTGGCCCAGGCCGGTTCCTGGGCGGCCGTCAGCTTCAGCTTGTCGTGCAGGCGGGCCTGGTACTTGGCCATGCGTTCGGCGGGATTGCCTCCGCGGTGCTGGCCGCGCTGGCCTTCATGTTGCATCTTGGTGCTGGCGGCAGGCGCGCTGGCGGCCGCTTCCTGGGCGTGGACGGTCAGCGATGCCGCACCCATGCCGAGTACGCTCATGGCGATGATCAAATTCTTGCGTAAAGTCTTCATTGAGGCGTTCATCTGGATTCCTTTGTAAAGTGAGGGATGTACATGTTGCTGCACATGAATCCATGTTGGACTCGCCATGTTTCCCCGAAGTGTCCGCTGCCAGACAGTTTGTATCTATATGTTTCTTCGGGTCTTCTATATACAAGACGATACAAATGCGTTGTGCAAGGCCGGGGGAAGTGGGGATAATTCGTACCATGGAACCCACTTCTACAATTCTCATCGTCGACGATGACCGCGATATCCGCAGCTTGCTGGCGGACTACCTGGAAACGAACGCCTACCGCACCCTGGGCGCGGCAGATGGCACGGCCATGTGGAAAATCCTCGATGAAACGCGGCCCGATTTGATCGTGCTCGACTTGAACCTGCCCGGTGACGACGGCCTGACCTTGTGCCGCAAGCTGCGCGCCCAATCGACGGTGCCGGTGATCATGCTGACGGCGCGCAATGAACCGCTGGACCGCATCCTGGGCCTGGAAATGGGCGCCGACGATTACTTGCCGAAACCGTTCGAGCCGCGCGAATTGCTGGCGCGCATACGCAGCGTGCTGCGCCGCAGCCATGCCATGCCGTCGAACGTGCCGTCGGACAAGGCGCAGCAAATCCGCTTTTCCGGCTGGACCCTGGACTTGACGGCGCGCCACCTGCTCAATCCCAGTGGCCTGGTGATCATGCTGTCGGGCGCGGAATTCCGCCTGCTGCGCGTCTTCCTCGAGCACCCGAACCGCGTGCTCAACCGCGACCAGCTGCTGAACCTGACGCAGGGCCGCGACGCCGATCCGTTCGACCGCTCGATCGATATCCAGATCAGCCGCCTGCGGCAAAAACTCGGCGAAGATGCCCGCTTGCCGCAAATCATCAAGACCGTGCGCAACGGCGGCTACGTGCTGGCCGGCCAGGTCAATGTGGAGCCGCACGCGTGAAGGCCTTCCTGGGCTCGATGACGGGCAGAGTCTTCGTGTTTTTGCTGATCGGCATCGTCGCTTCGGCCGCGCTGACGCAGTGGCTGGCCGTGGGCGAACGCCAGCGCGCCATCGAGCAATACCGCGATTACCACGCCGTCGAGCGGGCCGAGCAGCTGGTGATGGCGGCCGACGTGGTGCCGCTGGCCTCGCGCGCCGCCTACCTGAAGGTGGCCAACAAGGGCAGCGTGCGCCTGGAATTGCGTCCCGATGTCGAGCATGTACCGGGCAAGCCGACGGAATTTTCCACCGCCCTGCAAGCCAAACTGGGTGAAGGTTTCAAGGTCAGCGCGCTGGCCGAACGCCCGGCCGCCTGTATCGAACCGCGCAAATCACCGGGCATGTTTTCCGCCAAGCCATGGGGCGGCACCTGCGAAAACCTCGACGTGCGCATGCAGGATGGCCACGTGCTGCGCCTGATGGTCTTGCCGCCGCGCCAGCAGCCGCCATTCAATGAACATAACGACTGGATGACCTTGCTGCCTTTCCTGATCAGCATTGCCATCCTCGCCTACCTGGTCACGCGCATGACCATGCGCCCGCTCAAGCAGCTGGCGCAGGCGGCGAAAGACCTGGGCAACGACATCAACCATCCGCCGCTGACCCTGTCTGGCGCCAGCGAAATCCGCCAGGCCAGCGCCGCCTTCAACGCCATGCAGGCGCGCATCCGCCAGCACATTTCCCAGCGTACACAGATGCTGGCCGCCATTACGCATGACTTGCAGACGCCGCTCACGCGCTTGCGCTTGCGTCTGGAAAAAGTGGCCGATACGGAATTGTATGACCGCCTCGTGGGCGACCTGTCTGCCATGCAGAGCATGGTCAAGGAAGGACTGGACCTGGCCCGCTCGATGGACAGCACGGAAGCGATGCAGGCGCTCGATCTCGATTCCCTGTTGGACAGCGTCTGCTCCGACGCGGCCGATGCCGGCCAGAATGTCACCTTGGCCGGGCAAGCCAGTATGGCCTTGATGGCGCGCCCGATCGCCATGCGGCGCTGCCTGGTGAACCTGATCGACAATGCCGTCAAATATGGCCAGTACGCGCAAGTCACCGTCGAGCGCATCCCCGGTGCCGCGCGCATCCGCATCCGTGATGGCGGGCCGGGCATTGCGCCAGATCAGCTGGCCAAGGTGTTCGAACCGTTTTACCGTATCGAGACCTCGCGTTCGCGCGAGTCGGGCGGCACGGGCCTGGGCCTGACCATCGCGCGCAATATCGCCGAGCAGCACGGCGCCACGGTTTTGCTGTCCAATCACGTCGACGGTGGACTGGAAGTCACCCTCATCGTGCCAGAGTATTACGCAGGAAAGTGAGCATTTCCGTGCGACAATATTGTGCTTTATGCCCCCTGGCAACTACTACATTCAACCTGCAGCCCTGCGCTGCGACAGCGTGACAGAACAATGAAAAAGACTAGTCTGGCAATCCTCGTGGCTGCGGCCCTGTGTATCGGTGGCGGCATCTGGTATTTCACTCATCCGTCCGGCGCGGCGGCCGGTGGGCAGGATGGCAAAGGGGGCAAGGGCGGGCAGGCGCCGACGACGGTGAGCGTGGTCGCGCCAGTGCGCCAGGATGTGCCGATGGTGCTGCAAGCCAATGGCAGCGTGATGCCGATCAGCAGCGTCGACTTGCACCCGCAGACGACCAGCACGATTAGCAAGGTGCATATACGCGAAGGCCAGTTCGTCAAGCAGGGCGAGCTGATGTTTACGCTGGACGCGCGCAGCGAGCATGCGAATGTCGACAAGGCACAGGCGCAGGTCTTGCGCGACCGCGCCTCGGTGCAGGACTTCGAGCGCCAGCTCAAGCGCAACCAGGATTTGCTGAGCAAGAATTTCATTGCCCAGGGCGCTGTCGATACCCTGCAAAGCCAGCTCGACGCGGCACGTGCCTTGCTGGCCGCCGACCAGGCCGCCTTGCGCGCCGCCCAGGTCGATTCCAGCTACACCGTCCTGCGCGCGCCGCAGGCGGGCAGGGTGGGCGCCATCAATGTCTATGCGGGCAGCCTGGTGCAGCCGACCACGTCGCTGACCAGCATCACCCAGCTCGACCCGATCGACGTGGTCTTCACCTTGCCGGAAAGCAGCTTGTCCGGCTTGCTGGCGGCGCAAAAGGCGGGCGAGGTGCCTGTCACGGCGCTGTTGTCGGACGCGGGCGGCAAGCGGCTCGACGGCAAGCTGAACTTTATCGACAATGCCGTCGATCCCGCCACGGGCGTGATCAAGATCAAGGCCCGTTTCAATAATGGCGGCACCGACCTGTGGCCTGGCCAGTACGTGAATACGCAGCTGACCGTGCGCACCCTCAAGGATGCGCTGGTGATCCCGCAAAATGCCATCATCACGAGTACCGCCGGCACTTTTGTGTACTCGATGGAAGCGGACAGCACGGCCAAGATGCGCAAGATTGCCCGCGTGTATGCATTCGGGCCGAACGCCGTCGTTACCGGCCTGGCGGGTGATGAAAAAGTCATTGTCGATGGCAAGCAGAACTTGCGTCCGGGTAGCAAGGTGCGCCTGGCGGAAAAAAACAAGGCTGCCGATGGCGCCACCGCAGCGCAGGGCAAGCCAGCATGAACCTGTCCGAACTGAGCATTCGCCGCCCCGTCATGGTGGTGCTGCTGTCCCTCTCCATCATCTTGGCCGGCGTGCTGGCCTACCTGCAAATTCCCGTGGCGGCCTTGCCGAGCTACAACACGCCCGTCATCAACGTGAGCGCCGACCTGGCCGGTGCCAGCCCGGAAACCATGGCCTCGTCGGTGGCCTTGCCGCTGGAAAAACAGTTCTCCACCATTTCCGGCCTCAGCCTGATCACGTCCACGAGTACGCTGGGCAATACCTCGCTGACCCTGGAGTTTGACGCCAGCATCAATGTCAACGAGGCGGCCGTCGACGTGCAGGCGGCCCTGCTGCGCGCGCAGCGCCAGTTGCCGACGGAAATGACGGACTTGCCGTCCTACCGCAAGGTCAATCCGGCCGATGCGCCCGTGCTGTTCATCCAGATGACGTCGCCTTCGTTGAACTTGTCGGACCTCAACGATTATGCGGAAAACCTGATCGCGCCGAGCCTGTCGACCCTGCCCGGCGTCGCCCAGGTCATCGTCAATGGCCAGAAGCGCTTTGCCGTGCGTGTGCGCGCCCGTGCCGACCTGATGAATGCACGCAACCTGACGATGGACGAGCTGGCCATTGCCTTGCGCACCTCGAACACGAATTCCCCGCTGGGCATCCTTGACGGCCCCAGCCAGACCCTGACCATCCAGGGCAATCCGCAAATGATGAAAGCGGCCGATTTTGCCGAGCTGATCGTCGCCAGCCGCAACGGCCAGCCCGTGCGCCTGAAAGACGTGGCCGAGGTGGAAGACAGCTTTCAATCGATCAAGGCCGTCGGCAGTTTCAATGGCGAGCGCTCGATCAGCCTGATGGTGCAGCGCCAACCGGACGCCAACACCGTGCAAGTGGTCGATGGCGTGCGCCGATTGCTGCCGGGCTTCAAGGAGCAATTGCCGCAGTCGATACAGATCAGCCTGGTCAACGACCGTTCGCTGTCGATCCGCGAAGCCATCCACGACGTGAATCTGACCCTGGCCCTGACGGTGGTGCTGGTGGTGCTGGTGATCTTTTTGTTCCTGCACCGCGCTGCCGCCACCTTCATTCCGGCCGTCACCATGCCGATCTCGCTGCTCGGCGCGCTGGCCCTGCTGTACTGGCTCGGCTACAGCCTCGACAACGTTTCCCTGCTGGGCATTACCCTGGCTGTGGGCCTCGTCGTCGACGATGCCATCGTGGTGCTGGAAAACATCGTGCGCCATATCGAGATGGGCAAGAAACCGATACGCGCAGCCCTCGAAGGGGCGAAAGAGATGGGCTTTACCATCATTTCGATTTCCGTCTCGCTGGTAGCCGTGTTCATCCCCATCTTCTTCATGCCGGGCGTGATCGGCTTGCTGTTCCATGAGTTCGCCGTCGTCGTCTCGCTGGCCGTGCTGGTGTCCGCCATTGTGTCGCTGACCCTGGTGCCGATGCTGGCCAGCCGCTTCCTGCCGGCCGACTCGCGCGAGCACGATGACAGCGACCCGAGCCATGGCGAGAAAACCTTTATCGGCCGCCATTTCGAAGCGGGTTTCACGGCATTGCGCAACGGCTATGTGCATCTGCTCGACAAGGCCCTGGCGCACCGCAACGTGGTGCTGTTCGTTGCCGTGTGCACCTTTGCGCTGACGGTGCTGCTGTACGCGACCATTCCGAAAGGATTCTTCCCCGAGGAAGACCTGGGCCAGATCCAGGTGAATACGGAAGCGTCGGAAGACATCTCCTCTGCGGCGCTGCAGGATTTGCAAGCGCGCGTGGCGGCCGTGCTCAAGGCGGACCCGAGCGTACAGGACGTGACGTCGTTCGTCGGCGGCGGTAACACGGGCCGCATGTTCATGGTCTTGAAGCCGCGCAGCGAGCGGCCGAAAATGCCCGTGGTGCTGGAAAACCTGCGCCGCGCGGCGGGCACCGTGCCCGGCATGGCCGTGTATTTCCGTCCCGTGCAAAACTTGCAGCTGGGCGGGCGCCAGAGCAAGAGCCGCTACCAGTACACCTTGCAAAGCGTCAGTCCCGACGCCCTGAATGACTGGGCGGAAAAGTTTATTGCCGGCATGCGCACGGATCCCGCCTTCCGCGACGTCACCAGCGATTCGCAGATCAAGGGCTTGCAGGCCTCGCTGAGGATCGACCGCGACAAGGCCAATCTGCTGGGCGTGCAAATGTCCGATATCCGCACGGCCCTGTACAGCGCCTTTGGCGAGCGACAAGTGTCGACCATCTATTCATCGGCTGCCAGCTATTACGTGATCCTGGAGGCGGCCACGGCCGACCGCCAGTATGACGATGCGCTCACGCGCGTGTCCGTGCGCAGCAAGACGGGCGAACTGGTGAAACTGTCGAGTATTGCCTACGTGGAACGCACGATCGGGCCCACGTCCGTCAATCACCAAGGGCAGTTGCAGGCCGTCACCATCGCCTTCAACCTGGCGCCGGACGTGCCGCTGGGCATCGCCACGGGCAAGATCGACGCGATGGCCAAGGACATGAGCTTGCCGGCCTCCATCATCACGCGCTATGGCGGCGACGCGGCCGTGTTCCAGAGCTCGCAGGCTAGTCAGATCATCCTCATCATTGCCGCGCTGGTCGTGATCTATGTGCTGCTCGGCGTGCTGTATGAAAGCTATATCCACCCGCTGACCATCCTGGCTGGCTTGCCATCGGCGGCCGTGGGCGCGCTGCTGACCCTGCGCCTGTTCGGCATGGACCTGACCATGATCGCCATCATCGGTATCCTGATGCTGATCGGTATCGTCAAGAAAAACGCCATCATGATGATCGACTTCGCCCTGCATGCGCAGCGCAATGAAGGCATGAGCCCACCTGAGGCCATCCGCCAGGCGTGCATTTTGCGTTTCCGTCCCATCATGATGACGACGGCGGCAGCCCTGATGGGCGCCTTGCCGATCGCCCTGGGCCTGGGCGCCGGCGCCGAGCTGCGCCAGCCGCTGGGCCTGGCCGTGGTCGGCGGATTGCTGTTCTCGCAAGTGATTACCCTGTTCATCACTCCCGTCATCTATTTGTTCCTGGACAAGTACAGCGGCACGGGGCCGATGACCGACGAGCAACTGGTGGCGCTCGACAACAAGGCTTGAGTACGTGAGCACTTGCGTGACCCGTGACCGGCGTCTCCTTCCTGCGTGAATGGGGCGCCGGTTTTGTATGGGCAGTGATACATACGGTAACAACCGTCAAGGGAGGGCTCGGGTACTCTGGTCAGCGCTGCAAGGAATGTCGCTATCCTGTACGCTTCGGGTTGGAAAGGCCGAGGAAGTGTTCCCAAAAGCAAGGGACTCTGGCACTATGGCTGCCCTGTAATGTTATTTCTTCGCTACACAGAAAGCACGATTCATTTTGCATGACACGACCCATTTGATGGCTGCCGATTCCGATGTTTGCCCCACGTGCGGGCAAGTGATCCAGCCACCACCGGCCTACGGGTCCAGGACCAGCACGACGCGCAAGGTGGCGCTCGGCGTGTCCGTCTTGCTGCACGTGCTGCTGGCGGCGTATGTCCTGTTGCGCAGCGACAAGATCGAAAAGATTCCGCCGCCGAAGAAGGAAAGCGCGATGGTCTACATCGCGCCGCTGAAAGACAAGCCGCAACCGAAGCCGCAACCGAAGCCCACACCGAAACCGAAGGACACGAAAGTCGCCAAGGTGAAACCGCCGCCGGCGCCGAGCAAGCGGGTGGTGACAAAAGACGTGCCGCGCGATAAGCCGAAACTGGAAACCTACACGCCGCCGCTGGTGTCGAAAGTGCCGTTGCCGCCGCCGCCGGCTGAAGACATGAGCTCGATGATCGAGCAGCGCCGCAAGCAGCGCGAGGCGCAAAACCCCACGCCGCCGGCCGAGGAAAGCGAAAACGACCGCGCCATGCGCGTGGCCAAGGCGAATATCGCCGGCGCCCAGGGGCGCAATTCCGGCAGCGACCGCGAGGATTCGGGCGGCGTGTTTTCCATCGTCAACCAGACCTCGTTCAGCGCGGAAGTCAAGTTCAAGGGCTGGAATGGCAACTTCAAGCGCAACTGGCTGAAGCAGGAAAAAGTCGAGCTGGGCAATGAACCCGATATCGAATCGGCCATCATCAAGAAGATGATCCAGCTGATCCGTGCTGAAAAACCTGGTGATTTCGTGTGGGAATCGCGGCGCCTGGGGCGCAACGTCAACTTGAGCGCCAGGGTGGAAGACACGGCCGAGCTGACGGCGTTCCTGCGCCAGGAATTCTTTTCCGAGAAGCGCTCTGGGCCGGGACGGCGCTAGGCGCCAGGACGCGCTGCAATAAAAAAAGGCTGCGCCGTGTGAACGGGCAGCCTTTTTTACGCAGCGTTGATCTCGATCAAGCCGGTTTGTCGGTTCCCGCTTCCGGCTCGACGTCGTCTTCCATCTCGATCAGTTCGACCATCTGGGCCGCGCCGTCTTCGCTGATGCCGGCCAGTTCCATGATCTTGTCATTGGCTTCGTCGATGCCGACTCTTTTCAGAGCCGAGAACAGTTGCACAGTGAACGGGAAGCCGACGCCGTCTTCATCCACGTAGCTGTCGAGCTTGGCTTTCGCCTGGCGCAAGGCATTCACGGATTCGTTGCGGTTGAGCTTATCGACTTTCGTCAGGATGCAGTGGATCGGTTTGCCCGTCGGGGCGAACCATTCCAGCATTTGAATGTCCAGGTCGGTGAACGGGCGGCGCGAATCCATGATCAGGATCAAACCTGCCAATTGCTCGCGGCGCTGCACGTAGTCGCCCAGCAGGCGCTGCCAGTGCAATTTGGCCGAGCCCGATACTTCCGCGTAGCCGTAGCCCGGCAAGTCGACCAGCAGGCATTCGATCTCTTCGACGATGGTGGCATCCTTGCGGTGCTGCGCCACGTGGGCGCCGCCGATGGAGAAGTAGTTGATGTGCTGGGTACGGCCAGGTGTCTTGGAGGCGAACGCCAAGCCTTTCTGATTACACAAGATGTTGATGGCGGTCGATTTACCGGCATTGGAGCGGCCGGCAAAAGCGATTTCCGGCACCGTGGTATCGGGCAGGTCACGCAATTGGTTGACGGTCGTAAAGAAGCGGGCTTGCCAGAGTTTTGACATGGGAGTAGTAAAGCAACAAAAGGGAGCGATAAGGGAGCGATAACGCCAAGAAGCTATTGTACAATAAGGGGTTGTTTATTGTTGCCGGCGTAGCAGCGATGCGGCTTGCGGCCCTGAAAATAAAGCAAAAATCCACAGGGCGCGGCAATGTCCACCACTAATTTCTCACTGTCTCAGGGTGCCTGAATGAATCGTGCGTTTTCACCGTTGTTCAAATCCATGCTGCTCGCTTTGCTGGCTGTATCGGCAACTGCCTCTGCGGTCGAAGCACCGAAACCGGCCGTCAAGGCTGACGCTGCCAAGGGCGCTACCCTGTACGCCGATGGCGATGCGGCGCGCGGTCTGCCTGCCTGCGTCTCCTGCCATGGCGCGGCCGGCAATTCGACCATCGCGGTCAATCCGAAGCTGGCCGGTCAGCACGAAAGCTATATCTACAAGCAATTGGTCGACTTCACGACGCCGCAGCGCAACCAGCCCGTCATGACGACGTACGCGAAGATGCTCAGCGACGCCGACAAGAAGAATATCGCTGCCTACCTGGGCACGCAGCTGTCCAAGCCGGGTGCCGCGAAAAACAAGGATACGATCGACCTGGGCAAGAAAATCTACCGTGGTGGCATTGCTTCCAAGCAAGTTGCAGCCTGCGCCAGCTGTCATGGCGCGACGGGCAATGGCATTCCCGTCCAGTATCCGCGCATCGCCGGCCAGCATCAGGATTACACGGTGGCCCAGTTGACGATGTTCCGCAGCACCAAGGCCGATGCCCGCAAGAACAGCGCGGAAATGCACACCATCGCCGCCCGCATGTCGGATGACGAGATCGCCGCCGTGGCCGATTATATCGCCGGCCTGAAGTAAGTTTTCATAGTGGCAAGAGATTGCCAGGCGCAGCAGCGCGCGTGAACAAGGGCGGCCGTCTCAACGGGCTGCCCTTTTTCATGGCAGGGGCCAAACAGGAGTATGCTGCCGCCTTGCGCGGAGAAACTATCTGCTCCATGCCACATTTTCTTGAAGATTGCATATCCCGTATGAGTATTCACGTATGAGCACAGGCACGACCGGAATCGAGTTAAAGACCCAACGCCGCAGCCTGGCTGAATTCGTCGAGCTGGTCTCGTCGATGCGCTTTGCCATCAGCCTGCTGACCCTGATCGCCGTCGCATCGATCATCGGCACCGTGCTCAAGCAAAACGAGCCCATGCCCAATTATGTGAACCAGTTCGGTCCGTTCTGGTTCGCCGTTTTCGACAAGCTGAGCCTGTATTCCGTGTATTCGGCCTGGTGGTTCCTCGTGATCATGGGTTTCCTCGTCGCCTCGACCTCGCTGTGCATCGTGCGCAATGCGCCGAAGATGCTCAAGGACATGCGTAGCTGGCGCGAAACCGTGCGCGAGCAATCGTTGCGCAATTTCCACCACAAGCTGGAATGGCAGGTGCCGCTGCCGCGCGCCGTGCTGGCCCAGCAGATGGTGATGCGCCTGAAAGACGCCGGCTATGCGGCCAAGGTGGTCGAGAAGGACAACGCCACCCTGGTGGCGGCCAAGCGTGGCGCGGCCAATAAATGGGGCTATATCTTTGCCCACGGCGCCATCGTCATCATCTGCGTGGGCGGCTTGCTCGACTCGGAAATGCCGATCCGTGTGCAACAGTGGTTCTTCGGCAAGACGCCATTTGCCGGCAGCGGCGTGATCGCCGACATTCCCGCCCAGCACCGTTTGAGCCTGTCGAATCCTACGTTCCGCGGCAATACCATGATTCCGGAAGGTTCGTCGAGCAACACGGCCATCATTCCCCAGGCCGACGGCGTGCTGATCCAGGATCTGCCCATCACCATCCTGCTGAAAAAATTCCACATCGATTTCTACAGCACGGGCATGCCGAAGCTGTTCGCAAGCGATGTGGTCGTCACCGATCATGAAACAGGGAAAAGTTTCCCAGCGACTATCAAAGTCAACCAGCCGCTGCTGTACAAGGGCCTGGCCCTGTACCAGTCCAGCTTTGAGGATGGCGGCAGCAAGCTCAAGTTGACGGGCTTTCCCATGACGGGCAAGACGACGAAACGTTTCGATATCGGCGGCGAAGTGGGCGGCAGCACGCCGCTCGAGCGCAGCGATGGCAATTCCTACACAGTGGAATGGTCGGGTTTCCGTCCGTTCAACGTGGAAAACCTCAGCGCGGGCCAGGATGTGCGCGCCGTCAGCAAGGCGGAAAGTTTCAACGAGAAATTCTCCGTCGGCCTGGACAAGCGCCTCGGTTCAGCCGCGAAGAACGCGAACAACAAGGATCTCAAGAACGTCGGCCCCTCGGTGCAATACAAATTGCGCGACAAGACAGGCCAGGCGCGCGAGTACCAGAACTACATGCAGCCCGTCACGGTCGATGGCACGACGGTGTTCCTGGCCGGCATGCGCGTCAACCCCAGCGATCCGTTCAGCTATCTGCGCATTCCCGCCGATGACAATTACAGCGTGAACGAATGGATGCGCTTGCGTGCCGCGCTGCAAGATCCGGAACTGCGCCAGCAGGCCGCAACGCGCTATGCGGCGCGGGCCATGCCACAGGCGGGCGCGGAAGCCTTGCGCGGCCAGTTGCAGGAATCGGCCGCGAAAAGCCTCGGCATCTTTGCCGGCAATGGGCAAGAGGGCGGTTTCCTCGCCATTTCGCGTTTCCTGGAGAAAATTCCTGCCGCCGAGCAAGAAAAAGCGGCTGATATCTTTATGAAAATCTTGAATGGCAGCCTGTGGGACTTGTGGCAGGCGGCGCGTGCCCAGGATGGCTTGAAAGCCATCGAGGCCGATGACAAGCATGGCCGCTTCCTGCAACTGGCCACGAATGCGCTGTCCGACAGCTTCTTCTATGGCGCGCCCGTGTATCTGCAACTCGACGACTTCACGGAAATCAAGGCATCCGTGCTGCAAGTGACGCGTTCGCCGGGCAAGAGCGTCGTCTACCTCGGTTGTCTGTTCCTCGTGATCGGCGTATTTTCCATGTTCTATATCCGCGAGCGCCGCCTGTGGGTGTGGATCAAGGATGGCGAGGGCGGCAGCGAGGCCTTGATGGCCATGAGCACGCAGCGCAAGACCCTGGATTTTGAAAAAGAATTTGAGAACTTGAAGGCAAAGCTGCCGCAATCGGCGTAAGCTGCGCTGAGTTGGATTGGCTGAGTTTCGGGACGCTGCGGCGCCGCCGGGAATGGAGAAAATGATGGAATTGGCAAACAAGCAAATATATACGCAGGAACCAGGATTTTTCAAGCGCCTGAGCCTGATCGATTGGCTGTATGGCGCCGGCTTGCTGGCGGCATCCCTGTTCGGCCTGATGCGCTTTGGCGAATTCATGGATATCTATGAAAAAGCCATCCTGCTGGCCGCGGCGCCCACGTTCGCGTGGCTGGGCTGGTACTGGAAGCCCGTGCGCTGGCTGATCCCCGTGGCGGCCGTGCTGTCGCTGTTCGCCATCGAGCTGTATGCGGGCCACCTGGAGATGGCGAACCAGAAATTCTTCCTGAAATATATCTTGTCGAGCCAGTCCGCCATACTCTGGATGGGCACGCTTTTCGTGCTGTCGACCCTGTTCTACTGGATCGGCCTGGTGGCGCGCTCGGAATTCGGCTCGTCCGTCGGTTCCCTGCTGTGCTGGGCCGGCGTCGTGCTGGGCCTGACGGGCATGCTGGTGCGCTGGTATGAGTCTTACCTGATCGGCGCCGACGTGGGCCACATCCCCGTATCGAACCTGTATGAAGTGTTCATCCTGTTTTCCCTGATCACGGCCATGTTCTACCTGTATTACGAGCAGCACTACGCGACGCGCCAGCTGGGCGCCTTCGTCATGCTGGTCATTTCGGCGGCCGTCGTGTTCCTGATGTGGTACACGGTCACGCGCGACGCGGCAGAAATCCAGCCGCTGGTGCCGGCCCTGCAAAGCTGGTGGATGAAGATCCACGTGCCGGCCAACTTCATCGGCTACGGCACCTTCGCCCTGTCGGCCATGGTGGCGGCGGCGTATCTGCTCAAGTCGAGCGGCTATCTGGTTGACCGTTTGCCGTCGCTGGAAGTGCTCGACGACGTCATGTACAAGGCTATTTCCGTCGGTTTCGCTTTCTTTACGGTAGCCACCATCCTGGGCGCCCTGTGGGCGGCCGAAGCATGGGGCGGCTACTGGTCGTGGGATCCGAAAGAAACGTGGGCGCTGATCGTCTGGCTCAACTATGCAGCCTGGCTGCACATGCGCCTGATGACGGGCTTGCGCGGCCGCGTCGCCTCGTGGTGGGCACTGGTGGGCTTGCTGGTGACGACGTTTGCTTTCCTGGGCGTCAACATGTTCCTGTCCGGCCTGCATTCTTACGGAAAACTGTAAAAGTACCCGAGAAAAAGCCCATGGCGGCGTTGCCTTGCCTTGTCGTACTATGCGTACTGCCTGCGGCAAGGCGCCTTGCCCTGAACTTTTTTCGGGCACTTTAGTAACGTTTTTTTTGCATGACAGAAGCGTCATGAACGGCCCGGAAAAACTGGTGTAAGGTATATCCAATCACCTTTTTCCGGAGCCGCCATGTTGATCAAGCGCAGTCCCAACGGCATTGAGTTGCCGTATTCTTCCGAAATCACGCCGCGCGCCGTATTCGAATCGCGCCGCAGCTTCATCAAGCAAGTGGCGCTGGGCTCCGTGTCCAGCGCGGCCTTGCTGGAAATGGCCAGCCGCGAAGCGTTCGCGCAAGCCACCAATCCCAAGCTGGCTGCCAAGCTCAATCCCGCCTATTCCGCGCTGGACAAGCAGACGGCCTATAAAGATGCCACCAGCTACAACAATTTCTACGAATTCGGCACGGACAAGAGCGATCCGGCGCAAAACGCGGGCACCCTGCGCACGCGGCCGTGGACGGTCAGCATCGAAGGCGAAGTCAAGAAGCCGATGACCCTGGACCTCGACGCGCTGCTGAAGCTGGCGCCGCTGGAAGAGCGCGTCTACCGCCTGCGCTGCGTGGAAGGCTGGTCGATGGTGATCCCGTGGGTTGGCTATTCCTTCTCGGAAATCATCAAGAAGGTCGAGCCGACGGGCAATGCCAAATACGTGGAATTCATCACCCTGGCCGACAAGAAACAGATGCCGGGCGTGGGCAGCCGCGTGCTGCAGTGGCCCTATACGGAAGGCTTGCGCATCGATGAGGCGAACCATCCGCTGGCGCTGCTGACCTTGGGCATGTATGGCGAAACCTTGCCGAACCAGAACGGTGCGCCCGTGCGTATGGTCTTGCCGTGGAAATATGGTTTCAAGTCAGCCAAATCCATCGTCAAG
The DNA here is from genome assembly GCF_019345575.1 of Janthinobacterium sp. NKUCC08_JDC. Lineage (NCBI taxonomy): Bacteria > Pseudomonadati > Pseudomonadota > Betaproteobacteria > Burkholderiales > Oxalobacteraceae > Janthinobacterium > Janthinobacterium sp. NKUCC08_JDC. Next base: position 41,284 of record NZ_JAHKQW010000018.1, read on the forward strand.
ATCCGCTTCGTCAAGGAACAGCCGCGCACGTCCTGGAACCTGTCGGCGCCGTCCGAATACGGTTTTTACTCGAACGTGAATCCGAACGTCGATCATCCGCGCTGGTCGCAAGCTTCCGAGCGGCGCATCGGCGAAGACGGTTTTCTCGCGCGCAAGCGCAAGACCCTGATGTTCAACGGCTACAACGATGTCGCTTCCCTGTACGCGGGCATGGACCTGAAGAAGTTCTTTTAAGGAAAGACCATGGCCATCAATCCCACAGCCAGGCAGTTGTCGCTGCTGAAAAGCCTGATCTTTTTGCTGGCGCTGCTGCCGTTTGCACGCATGGTCTGGCTGACGTACACGGGGCAGCTGGTGGAGCCGCTGGAATTCATCACGCGCGGCACGGGCGACTGGACCCTGTATTTCCTGTGCATCAGCCTGGCGGTGACGCCCTTGCGCCGCTTCACGCAGTGGAATTGGCTGATCAAGCTGCGGCGCATGCTGGGCCTGTTCGCCTTTTTCTACGCGGTGCTGCACTTCACGACCTTTTTATGGTTCGATCACTTTTTCGATGTGCAGGAAATGTGGAAGGACGTGCTAAAGCGCCCGTTCATCACGGTAGGCTTTATCGCTTTCGTGCTGCTCATTCCGCTGGCCGTGACGAGCACGAACGGCATGGTCAAGCGACTGGGTGGCAAGCGCTGGCAGTGGCTGCACCGGCTGATCTACATCATCGCGCCGCTGGGCATCTTGCACTTCTGGTGGATGAAGGCGGGCAAGAATAATTTCGCGCAACCGATCGTGTTCGGCAGCATCGTCGCGCTACTGCTGTTAATCCGCGTTTATTTCGCCTGGAGCAAGCGGGAGAAAAGCGCCAGGGCGGCCAAGGCTGCCACCCCGGTACGCTCGGCTTAGGTTGCCGGCACGATCACCGGTGGCGGCGGCACGGGCGCCGGTTCGACGGGGCCTTTGGCTGGCGCGCCTTTGGCCGCGGGTGGCTTGGGCAGGTACAGGGGGCCGGTCTGGCCGCAGCCGGCCAGGACGCTAGAAACCACAATGGCGGTGCCGATATAAAACGCTGAGGATGACTTCACGATTAGAATCACGGTTTGATTAAGATCTTTGGAGTGTAGCATGAGCGAATCGGAATTCCTGGCCCTGGCCGAAGCCACCCTGACCCAGATCGAGGCGGCGCTGGACCGGCTGAACGATGAAGACGTGCTCGACGTCGAATGCAGCCGCAGCGGCAATGTGCTGGAAATCGAGTTCATCGACAACGGCACGAAAATCATCGTCAACAGCCAGGCCCCCATGCGCGAAATGTGGGTGGCCGCCCGTTCCGGCGGTTTCCACTACAAACGCGTGGGCGACGAGTGGATCAACACGCGCGACAGCTCCGAACTGTTCGCGGCCCTGTCGGCCATGGCCAGCGAGCAGGCGGGCGCGCCGGTGGTCCTGAAGTAATTCTGACTGCCGTGGCAATAAAAAAAGGGCAGCCTTTGCAGGCTGCCCTTTTTGCATGAGTACCGTTTAAAACAACTCGTTCTTCACGGCTTCTTTCGCTTTCTCTTCCTCCGGCGTGCCGCGCGCCGCGCCTTCCAGGCTGCCTACGCCCGTGCCCGGTGGATTTTCCGCATAGTAGTACTCGTCGCCCACGTGGATCAGGCCTTCCGGCACGGCGCGTTCCTCGACGGGAATGCTTTTCAGAGCTTTCGCCATGTAGCTGATCCAGATCGGCAAGGCCAGGCCGCCGCCCGTTTCGCGGTTGCCCAGGTTGCGCGGCTGGTCGTAGCCGATCCAGGCGATACCGACCAGCTTGGCCTGGTAGCCGGCAAACCACGCATCGATGGAATCGTTGGTCGTGCCCGTCTTGCCGGCCAGGTCCGGACGCTTCAGGGCCATGGCTTTATTGGCCGTGCCGAAGCGCACGACGTCGTTGAGCATGCTGTTCATCATGAAGGCATTGCGCTCGTCGATGACCCGGTTGGCTTCCTCGCCCGCCAGGTCCGGCTTGGCTTGCGACAAGACATTGCCATCGCTATCGGTGACCTTGGCGATCAGGTACGGGTTGACCTTGTAGCCGCCATTGGCGAACACGGCATAGGCGCCCGCCATCTGCAGCGGCGTCACGTTGCCGGCGCCCAGGGCCAGCGTCAGGTATGGCGGGTTCTTGTCCGCGTCAAAGCCGAAGCGCGTCGCGTATTCCTGGCCATACTTGGCGCCGATCTTGTGCAGGATGCGGATGGAAATCATGTTTTTCGATTTCATCAAGCCCTTGCGCATGGTCATCGGGCCATCGTATTTGCTGTCGTAGTTCTTCGGTTCCCATGCCTGGCCGCCCGTCTGGCCCGCGTCGAACGAGATCGGCGCATCGTTGATGATGGTGGCCGGCGACAGGCCCCGCTCCAGCGAAGCGGAATAGATGAAGGGCTTGAAGGCCGAACCGGGCTGGCGCCACGCCTGCGTGACGTGGTTGAACTTGTTGCGGTTGTAATCGAAGCCGCCCACCATGGCGCGGATGGCGCCGTCGGTGGTGCTGGCCGAGACGAACGCCGATTGCACTTCCGGCATCTGCGTCAAGACCCAGGCATTGCCTTCTTGCATGACGCGGATCACGGCGCCGCGCTTGATGCGGCGGTTCGGCGCCGCTTTTTCCGACAGCCAGGCCGCGCCGAAGGTCAGGCCGGGGCCGGTAATGGTGATTTCCTCGCCGGCCGAGGTGACGGCCTGCAGCGATTTTGGCGAGGCCTGCAGCACCATGGCTGCGATGATGTCGTCGCTGTCCGGATGGTCGGCCAGTTCCGTTTCGATCGCATCGTCCGCTTCGGCCTTGGTTTTCGGAATTTCGATATAGGCTTCGGGGCCGCGGTAGCCGTGGCGTTTCTCGTAATCCATCACGCCCTTGCGCAAGGCGATGTAGGCGGCGTCCTGGTCGGCCTTGGTAATGGTGGTATAGACGTTCAGGCCGCGCGTATAGGTGTCTTCCTTGAATTGCTCGTAGACGAGCTGGCGCGCCATTTCCGACACGTATTCTGCATGCACGCCAAAGGCGCTGCTGTCGGTTTTCACTTTCAGCTCTTCATTCTTGGCTTCCGTGTATTGCTCTGGCGTGATGTAGCCCAGCTGCGCCATGCGCTGCAGAATGTATTGCTGGCGCATGCGCGCGCGTTTCGGATTGACGACGGGGTTGTAGGCCGACGGCGCCTTCGGCAAGCCGGCCAGCATGGCCGCTTCGGCCACGGTCAGGTCCTGGATATTCTTGCCGAAATAGATTTGCGCGGCCGAGGCGAAGCCGTAGGCGCGCTGTCCCAGATAAATCTGGTTCATATACACTTCCAGGATCTGGTCCTTGCTGAGGTTTTTCTCGATCTTCCAGGCCAGCAAGACTTCATACGCCTTGCGTTTCAATGTCTGTTCACTGGACAGGAAGAAATTGCGTGCCACCTGCTGCGTGATGGTCGAGGCGCCTTGCTTGGCGCCGCCCGTCAGGTTGTGCAGGGCCGCGCGCGTGATGCCCTGGTAATCGACGCCGCCATGTTCATAGAAGCGGTCATCTTCGATGGCCAGCACGGCTTTCTTCATGACATCGGGAATATCCTTGATGTGCACCATGTTGCGCCGCTCTTCGCCGAACTCGCCGATCAGCACGCTGTCGGAGGTGAAAATGCGCAGCGGCATTTTCGGCTTGTAATCGGTCAGGGTATCGAGCGCCGGCAGGTTCGGATACGCCATGGCCAGGCCGAATACCACCAGCAGCACGCCGACGACGCCCAGGCCCAGGAACGATACCAGGGCCATCAGCAAAAAGCGTTTGGGTTTGCTGCCCTTCTGGGGCGGTTTCGAGCCAGCGTTGCCAGCGGATTTTGAAGATGTCATGCGTGTCATGTCTTTCAGTAAATTTATGCCGGTCAATTATAAGCGAGCTTGCCGGGGTGGCAGCGCGCTGTGGCGCTTGCCGGGGGAGACAGTCGAAACTTGCCGATACTCTATATAAGCGTGTATTGGCCCGCTGGCAACCAGGATTTGGTAACAATTATCCTGCGCCAGATCACGGCCCTGCCAGATAGGCGCCGCGCGCCGCAGACTCCAGCGTGAAATCCATTTACAAGCCAGCGCTGCCGGGACTAGGCTTTCGGATGGCAGGACCTCCTTCCACGCTGACTTTTCTCTATGAAAAACATGTCCATCAGCAGTTTTCTTGGCACCGGCTTGCTGGGCGTCGACATGGCGGACGATGCCGTGCGCGTGGTCGAGTTGAGGCGCCGGCGGGGGAAACTGTCGTGCCGGCATTACGGCAGTTCTGCGCTGGCCGCAGGAGTGATGTTTGAAGGCAATATCGAAGATCTGCAGGGCCTGGCCGATGCCGTGCGCCAGGCTTATCGCGACAGTGGCAGCGGCTGCACCCGCGTGGCGCTGGCCATGCCGGCCACGGCCCTGATCACGCATGCGATCCGCCTGCCTGCCGGATTGCCGGAGGAGCAGCTGGAAATCCTCGTGGAACTGGAAGCGGCGCAATACATGCCGTTTCCGCTGGAAGACGCCAGCCTGGATTTTGTCATGCTCGGCCCCGCGCCGCCGCTTGCCGGCCAGGCAGGCAGCGAGATCGACGTGCTGCTGGTGGCGGCGCGGCGCGCCAGCGTGCAGCACCGTCTCGATGCGGCCAAGGCGGCCGGCTTGACGCCGGTCATCATGGATAGCGAGGCGCTGGCCTTGCAGGCGGCGCTCGCGCAGGGCGGCTGGCAAGCCTTGTCCGACGGCGGCGTGGCGTACCAGTTGGCCTGGGGCCTGGCCATGCACCGGTACGCCCGATGAAGGCCGTGGCGGAAGTGCCATACATCAACCTTTTGCCGTATCGCCAGGCGGCGCGCCGCAAGCGCATTCAGTGGCTGCTGTGGCAACTGGCCGGCGGGGCGCTGCTGGGATTGCTGCTGGCCCTGGCGGCGGGCGCCTGGCTGCAGCAGCAGCTCGACGCGCAGTTGCGCCGCCAGGAGGACTGGCAACATCGCATGCAGCGAGTCAATGCCGTCCTCGCCGCGGGCAAGCGGGTGCAGGGCGAGACGGCGGCGCTGCTGCTGCGCCAGCAGGCCATTGCCAGTCTGCAAGAGCAGCGCAATGCCTGGGTGCGCATGCTGGCGGCCCTGGCCCAGGCGATGCCGGCTGGCGTGGCCTTGCACAGTGTGCGTCAGGAAACGGCGATGGTGCGCCTGCAAGGGCAGGCCGTGTCGCAGGACAAGGTTGCGGCATTGCTGTTGGCGCTGGCGCAGGCCGCGCCCGGGTCCCGCCCGGAAGTGCTGGAAGTGCGCGGCGCGGCCGATGGCGCCGTGGAATGGACGATACGGCTGGCTTTGGCACCTGCTGGGCAATCTTAGTCGTGGAGGTTGATCATGCTGAGCTTGAAGACCGCATCGCTGTGGCCGTTACCGGCGCGCCTCGCTTGCGCCGCCCTGGCCGGTGCGCTGGTGGCCGCGCTGCTGCACGCCGTGTGGCTGGCTGGAATGATGGCCGCCTTGCAGGCGGCGCAAGGCGAGGAGGGCCGCTTGCGCACCGATTATCTGGCGGCGCAGGCCAGGGCGAAGCAGTTGCCGCAGTGGCGTGCAGAGCAGCGCCAGGCCGGCGCCGAACTGGCCCTGCTGGAACAGCAATTGCCGGACCAGCAAGCAATGGCGGCGCTGTTGACGGACATTAACGCCGCCGGCCAGGCGCGCGGCCTGCAATTTTCACTGTTCAAGCCGGGTGCTGCGCGGCCGCAAGCGCCGTATGTCGCCTTGCCGATCGCCATACAGTTGCGTGGCGGCTACCACGCCATGGGCGCGCTGCTGGCGGACCTGGCGCGCTTGCCGCGCATCGTCACCGTGCATGCGCTGGCCTTGACCCTCGGCAAGGACCGCTTGCTGACCCTTGATGCCGTGCTGCAAGCGTATCGCTTGCCCGAAGCGGGGGAGCTGGCGGCGCAAGCGGCATTGGCGCCCAAGGCGGGCGCGCCCGCAGTGACACCAACTTGGCGTCCGCTCGCCGCTGTCGCGCCGCATCCCTACGAGGCCGCCGCCCTGGCCGACCCTTTTAACGCCTTGCCGCCGGTGTCCGTGTCCGGTCAGCAGGGCGGCGTGGCGGGGCCCGACCCGCGGCGGATGCGCGAACCGCTGGAAAGCGTGGCCTTGCCGGCCATCAGCATGGTTGGCAGCGTGCAACAGGACGGGCGCCTGAGCGCGCTGCTGCTGGCGGGCCAGCGCGTGTACCGGGTGGCGGTGGGCCAATATCTGGGACCGGACCACGGCCAGGTCACGCAAATCAGTGAACAGGCGCTGCAATACAAGGAGCTGCTGCAGGACGGGGGAGGCGGGTGGCGCGAGCGGCGCGGCAGCCTGGCCTTGCAGGTGGCGGGGGCTGCTCCGAAGGCCAGCCTGCCCGAGGCGGCGCCATGAGGCCCCACCGCATGCTCCTGGCCGTGATGCTGTGCCTGCATGCCGGCGGCCTTGCCCAGGAAGCCGTGGTGCAGGTGTCGGCGCCGCGCCTGTATGCGGGCGACAAAATCTCCGTCGATTTCCAGAACGTGGGCGTGCGCGCGGCCCTGCACATCCTGGCCGATGCGTCGGGGCAAAACATCATCGCCAGCGACAGCGTGGCGGGCAATGTGACCGTGCGCTTGCGCGACTTGCCGTGGGACCAGGCGCTCGACGTGCTGCTGCAGGCCAAGGGCCTCGACATGCGGCGCAACGGCAACGTGCTGTGGATCGCGCCGCGCGAGGAAATCCTCGCGCGCGAAAAGCTGGAACTGGAACAGCGCGCGCAGATCGCGGAACTCGAACCGTTGCAGTCAGCCATCTTCCAGCTCAATTACCAGAAGGCCGAAGCGTTCCGCACCGTGTTCGGCCTGGACGCGGGGGAAGGGCGCAGCCGGCTGCTGTCGCGCCGTGGCAGCGTGCTGATCGAGCCGCGCACGAATCAGCTGTTCGTCACCGACGTGCCGGCGCGCCTGGAACAGATCCGCCAGCTGATCGCCAAGACGGATATTGCAACGCGACAAGTGATGATCGAGGCGCGCATCGTCGAGGCGAACGACAGTTTCAGCCGCAACCTGGGCGCGCGCCTGGGTTTTACGGACCAGCGCCTGGCGGCAGGCCAGCTGCCAGGCTTTTCCCTGGGCGGCAGCGGACGCCGCGCGGCTGTCGGCGGCAGCTACCAGGGCGTGGGCGAGGCGACGGGGCAAACGGTGGCCGGCAGCGGCGCTTTCGTGCCGAACACGCAATTCGTCAACTTGCCGGCCGCCAGCATCAATGGCTTGCAGCCGGCCAGCTTCGCCCTGAGCCTGTTTTCGGCGGCCGCCAACCGCTTCCTGAACCTGGAATTGTCGGCGCTGGAAGCGGACGGCCGGGGCAAGATCATTTCCAGCCCCCGCGTGGTGACGGCCGACAAGGTACTGGCGCTGATCGAGCAGGGCATCGAGCTGCCCTACCAGGTGGCCACCAGCAGCGGCGCCACGTCGATCACGTTCCGCAAGGCGAATTTGCGCCTGGAAGTGACGCCACAGATCACGCCGGATGGCAACGTGGTGCTGGAAGTGGACGTCAACAAGGATAGCGTGGGCCAGGAAACCCGTTCCGGCTTCGCCATCGACACCAAGCATGTGCGCACGCAAGTGATGGTGGAAGACGGCGGCACGGTGGTGCTGGGCGGTATTTATCAGCAATCCGAACGGGGCACGGACAGCAAGGTGCCGATTCTTGGCGACATTCCCGTACTCGGTGTTTTTTTCCGCAGCACGGGCCGCAGTCAAGAAAAAACGGAACTAATGGTGTTTATTACGCCGAAAATAGTGGCAGATCGGCCAGCAACACGTTAATGTCACATCTTTACGTTTAAGTAACAATGCAAACGAAAGCGGACTGATGGCGACTATGCGGAATGTATCTTTGAGCAACACTTATTGGAGTCGGGTATCGAATTGGCTGGTCTTGCTGGCGCTGGGCGCCTTGCTGGCCGCATGTGGCGGCGGTGGCGGCGATCCGACCCTGGGTGTCAAGGATGGCGCGAATGCCGGTGTCGGCAGCGTGGTACTGGTGGCTGGCGCAACAACGATTGTGGCATCGGGCGCGGACGGGACGGAAGTCGTGCTGACGGCAGTGGTGAAAAATCCCGGCAATAATGCCATGACTGGCCAGACGGTGACCTTCACCGCCAGTTCCGGCACCATCAGCAACACCAACCGCGTGACAGATGCCAATGGCACGGTGACGGAAAAACTCAGCGTGAAGGGCGATGCGGGCTTGCGCGACATTACCATCAAGGCCAGCAGCGGCGGCGTCGAGTCGGCCCCCGTGGTGGTAAAAGTGGTGCCCGTCACCTCGGGTATTGCCAGCTTGCTGCTGACCTCTTCCGGCGGCACCCTGGCGTCGTCGGGCGGTACCGCCGTCAACATGATCGCCTTTGTCAAAGACGCCAACAATGCCGTTGTGCCCAATGCCAGCGTGACATTCAGTGCCGATTCGGGCGCGCTGGGTGCGACAAAGGTCAATACCAATGCGCAGGGACAGGCGCTGGTCAGCCTGAATACGGGGGGCGACGCCAGCTTGCGCACGATCAAGGTCACGGCCAGCGCAGGCGCGCAGACGGCCAGCACGGACATCGGCGTCAGCGGCACCCGGCTGGTCATCAGTGCCTTTTCGACGGTGAACCTGAAGACGAGCACCGACATGGTGGTCAAGCTGATCGATTCGAGCGGCAATCCCCTCGTTGGCAAACCGGTGACCTTCAGCGCCCGCAGCAATGCCATCACGGTCAAGGGCGGCGGCGCCAGTCCCGCGCTGACGGACAACAACGGCCAGCTGGTGTTGAGCTACAACGCCCAGGCGGGCAGCAGCGACAGCATCAGCGTCAAGGCGCAGGGTGACAGCGTCGTCTTGCCAATTGCAATCAATGCTTCGAACTTCACGATCAATGCCGTGTCGGGTGGCAATGTTGCCTTGACCACCCTGAACACGAACACCTGCTATGCGGTGACGGTGCATAGCGATGTGGCTGGCGTGCCACAAACGGGCAATGTGCGTTTCAGCACGTCGCGCGGCGCCATCTACCAGGACGCGGCCTGCGGCACGCTATTGCAGGCGCCGCTGGCGCTGGTGGGCGGCAATGCCATCGCTTACGTACAGGCCAGCGGCGCCGGCCTGACCGCCCTCACGGCGAAGTATGAAGACAGCGGCGCCTCGGTACAGTCGGAAGTGGAGTTCGTTGCACCACTGACGGCCCAGGCCACGATCAGCCTGCAAGCCGACCCGGCGGTCATCGGCGCCAATACGGCCGGCAGCACGGCGCAGCGCAGCGCCTTGCGCGCCATCGTGCGCGATGGCACGGCGGAAAACAACCTGGTCAAGAATGCACAGGTGAGCTTCTCGATCCAGACCGACGCCAGCAATGGTTCCCTGAGCTCGCCTTCGCTGGTTGCCACCGACAGCGATGGCGTGGCCACGGTCAGCTACATCGCGGGGCAGGGCACCACCGGTGTCGATGGCGTCGTTGTCAAAGCGCAACTGCAGGGTGTGTCGAGCAATGCGGCCACGGTCAAGCTGACGGTGACGAAAAAATCGCTGTTCATCAGCGCCGGCAGCGGCAACGCGCTGGACGCCTCCGACAGCAGCACCTACCGCAAGACGTATAGCGTGTTTGTGACGGACGCCGCCGGCAACCCCGTGCCGGACGTGATCATCACGGCAGCCGCCTGGCCACGCTATTATTACAAGGGTTATCTGCAATACTCTCAGGCTGCCCAGTCGTGGGTGGTGGCAGCCGCGTTGAAGTGCGACAATGAAGACCGGGACCGCAGCGGCACCTTCAATCCGAATAACGACCTCAATCTGAATGGCCGTCTGGACCCGGGCATTCCGCTCAATCTGTCGACCGGCGGCAAGACCGACAGCTCGGGAACGGCGCTCGTCACCCTGACTTATCCGCGTGACAGGGCCCACTGGCTGGACGTCGAATTGACGATTCGCGGCAATAGTTCCGGGACGGAGGCAACTTATGTCGGTTACACTTTGCTTCCGGGGCTGGCCACGGACTTTAACCGCGTGGATATTTCACCGCCAGGCGTCATTAGTCCGTATGGGCAAGCCACTGATTGTCGTAATCCAAATTAACTGTCGCAGCACATGCAAAATCTGTTTTTAGTAGGCCTCATGGGCGCAGGCAAAACCACGATCGGGCGCATCCTGGCCCGCAAGCTGGGCTTGCGCTTTGTCGATTCCGACCACGAAATCGAGGCACGCACGGGAGCGACCATCCCGTGGATCTTTGAAATCGAGGGCGAGGCCAGCTTTCGCCGGCGCGAAGCCGAGGTCATCCGCGACCTGAGCGCCCAGGAAGGCATCGTCATGGCCACCGGCGGCGGGGCCATCCTCAACGCCGACAGCCGCGCCTACCTGAAGGAGCGGGGCACGGTCGTCTACCTGCGCGCCAGCGTCAGCAACATCCTCGCGCGCACCAGCCACGACAAGAACCGCCCCCTGCTGCAGACGGCCGACCCGCGCAGGAAGCTCGAAGAGCTGACGGCGCAGCGCGAGCCCCATTACATGGAAGTGGCAGACATTGTGATCGACACGGGCCGTCCTAACGTACAATCGATGGTTCAGACCATCCTGATGCAGCTGGCCAGCCTCGAATGCGAGGCCTCGCCCAACTGCGTCATTCATGCAGAGCCTTCGATGAACGAGCAATCCAAAATGTTGTTGAGCGTAGACCTCGACGAACGCAGTTATCCGATCGCCATCGGTCCTGGTCTCCTGGCCGACGCCGATGCGCTGCTGCGCCATATCAGCGGCCACAAGGTGGCCATCGTCACCAATACCACCGTCGCGCCGCTGTACCTGGGCCGCCTGCAGGCGGCGCTGGCCAGCGATGGCCGCGAAGTGATCAGCATCGTCCTGCCGGACGGCGAAGAATATAAAAACTGGGCCAGCCTGATGCAGATCTTCGACGCGCTGCTGGCCAATAAATGCGACCGCAAGACCACCCTGGTGGCGCTGGGCGGCGGCGTGATCGGCGACCTGACCGGCTATGCGGCAGCGAGCTACATGCGCGGCATCGGCTTCGTGCAGGTGCCCACCACCCTGCTGGCGCAGGTTGATTCCTCCGTCGGCGGCAAGACGGGCATCAACCACCCGCTGGGCAAGAACATGATCGGCGCCTTCTACCAGCCGCGCGCCGTGATCGCCGATACCTCGACCCTGGAAACCCTGCCGGCGCGCGAGCTGTCGGCGGGCCTGGCCGAAGTGATCAAGCATGGCGCCATCATCGACGCCGCGTTTTTCGACTGGATCGAGGCGAACATGGCCAAGCTGATGGCGCGCGACAAGGGCGCCCTCGCGTATGCGATCGCCCGCTCGTGCGAAATCAAGGCCGACGTGGTGCGCCAGGACGAACGCGAAGGCGGCTTGCGCGCCATCCTGAACTTCGGCCACACCTTCGGCCACGCCATCGAGGCGGGCCTCGGTTACGGCCATTGGCTGCACGGCGAAGCCGTCGGCTGCGGCATGGTCATGGCGGCCGACCTGTCGTGCCGCATGGGCTATATCGACCAGGCTGCCGTCGAGCGTGTGCGCAAACTCGTCGCCGCCGCCGGCCTGCCGGTAAAGGCGCCGGACCTCGGCGTCGAGCGCTGGCTGGAATTGATGGAGGTCGACAAGAAGAACGAGGGCGGCGCCATCAAGTTCATCCTCTTGCAACCGCTGGGCAGCCCGAACATCACGTCCGCGCCCCACGAACTGGTGCTGGCCACCCTGGCCGCCGGAGTGCAATAACGTGCTGCCGGAAGACTTCCTTGCCCCTTATGCGGCCCACTCGGCACAGGGCCAGGGACGTCGTTTTGCCGAGGCGCCGCACGCCTCGCGCAGCCAGTTCCAGCGCGACCGCGACCGCATCATCCACTCCTCGGCCTTCCGCCGCCTCGAATACAAGACCCAGGTTTTCCTCAACCACGAGGGAGACCTGTTCCGCACGCGACTGACGCACAGCCTGGAAGTGGCGCAAGTGGGCCGTTCGATTGCGCGCAACCTGCGCCTCAATGAAGATCTGGTGGAAGCCATCGCGCTCGCGCATGACCTGGGCCACACGCCGTTCGGCCACGTGGGCCAGGACGTGCTCAATGAATGCATGCAGGAGCATGGCGGCTTCGAGCACAACCTGCAAAGCCTGCGCGTGGTCGACACGCTGGAAGAGCACTACGGCGCCTTCGATGGCTTGAACCTGATGTTCGAGACGCGCGAAGGCATCCTGAAACACTGCTCGCTGACGCATGCGCGCGAACTGGGTCCCGTGGCGCAGCGCTTCATCGACCGCACGCAACCGACCCTGGAAGCGCAGCTGACCAACCTGGCCGATGAAATCGCCTACAACAGCCACGATATCGATGACGGCCTGCGTTCCGGCCTGATCACCATCGCCCAACTGGAAGAGGTGGAATTCTTCGGCCGCCTGTGGCGCGACGTGCAGCAGGCGTTCCCCGGCCTGTCGGGCCGGCGCGCCATCTATGAAACCCTGCGCCGCCTGATCACGGCCCTGGCCGACGATCTGATCGTCACCTCGACCGGCCTGATTGCCGATGCCGCGCCGCGTGATGTGAACGAAGTGCGCGCCAGTGCCCCGCTGATCCGTTTTTCGGACGCCATGCGCAAGGATGCGACGGACCTGAAACGCTTTTTACGGGCGAACCTGTACCGCCACTATCAGGTCAACCGCATGCGCGTAAAGGCCAGCCGCGTCGTGCGCGAACTGTACGACAGCTTCATGGCCGAACCGGCCCTGCTGCCGCCCGACTACCAGCTCAAGGAGGGCGACATCACGCAGCAGGCGCGCAAGATCGCCGACTACATCGCCGGCATGACGGACCGCTACGCGATCCGCGAGCATCGCAGGCTGTATTCGCTCGACGAGCTGTAACCGTCATTTTGGGGTCAGACCCGCCGGGACTCGGCGTCCCCGTCCGCCCCCAGCATTTGCCGTTGGGTTATAAGCGCGTACACCCATCCGACATCCTCTGTCAATTGGCATGATCAACTAGGTCCCCGCACTATCACCCCAATACCCCCGCAGCACCTTCTTTTCTATCATGGCAGCAAGTCAACAAGGGCTTGCCGCCCATAGTCAAGGAGAGTGTCATGATTGAATCGCGCCGCAGTTTCTTGCGCGCCTTGCCAGCCGTAACCATCGGGGCGGCCATCGCGCCGCTGCCAAGCAAGGCGGCCACGAAGGGCGAAGGTGACCAGCGCTGGGCGATGGTGGTCGATGTGCAGAAGTGCATCGGCTGCCAGGCTTGCACGGTCTCCTGCATCATGGAAAACGCCGTGCCGGAAAACAGCTTCCGCACCGTCGTCTCGACCTATGAAGTCAAGGAAGAGAACCGTTGCGGCACCTACATGCTGCCGCGCCTGTGCAACCACTGCGCCAATCCTCCCTGCATTCCCGTCTGTCCCGTGGGCGCCACCTTCCAGCGCAAGGATGGCGTCGTCGTCGTCGATGGCGACCGCTGCGTGGGCTGCGCCTACTGCGTGCAAGCGTGTCCGTACGACGCGCGCTTCATCAACCACGAAACGGGCAAGGCTGACAAATGCACGTTCTGCGCACACCGCGTCGACGAAGGCTTGCTGCCGGCCTGCGTGGAAACCTGCGTGGGCGGCGCGCGCATCTTCGGCGACCTCAATGACCCGGAAAGCCTGGTGCACCAGCTGCTCACCGAGAACAAGGTGAAGGTACTGAAACCCGAGCAGGGCACCCAGCCCCACGTATTTTATTTGGGACTGGACACGCGCTTCGCCGGCCACGTCGAGGGCGAAGCGACTCTTTGGCAACCGAGCAAACACGGGAAATAAACCATGGACAGCCACATCACCGAAATTGTCAACGTCACGCGCGAAGCGGCATGGCTGCCGTGGGCGGTGCAGTATTTTTTCCTCATCGGCCTCAGTTACGGCAGCTTCATGCTGACCTTGCCGTACTTCGTCTTCGGCCGCAAGGCGTATGAACGCCTGGGGCGCATCGCGCTGCTGGCGTCCCTCGTGTGCGGCATGACGGCGCCCGTGGCGCTGCTGGCCGACCTGCACGGGCCGGGCCGCTTCTACCATTTCTATATCTACTTCCAGCCGCAATCGTGGATGTCGTGGGGCTCGTTCTTTATTCCCCTGTATTTGGGTTGCCTGATGCTGTACGCGTGGCTGGCGCTGCGGGTGGATTTTGCCACGCGAGGGCAGGGACATGACCGACTTGCCTTTGCCTATCGCCTGCTGGGGCGCGGTGGCGCCGCATCGCGCAAGGCCATCGTCAGCGCCGCCGCCTTCACCTTGCTGGCCGCCTTCGTGGTGGGCCTGTACACGGGCATGGAAGTGATGGTGGTGCGTGCCCGTCCGCTGTGGTTCACGCCCTTCCTGCCGGCGCAATTTGCGGCTACGGCCTTTGTTGGCGCGGTGGGCTTGGCGCTGCTGTTCAACCGCTTCCTGCCGGGCCGCGAGCAGGCGCTGGAAGTGTCGCTGAACCGCGCGCTGGCCCTGTCGCTGGCGCTGGTGCTGGCGCTGGGCGGTGGCTGGCTGTTCGTCAGTCTCTCTGGCGTGAGCGCCAGCCACAGCATGGCGTTCACCCAGGTGGCGGGCATGCCGCAATGGCAGTTCACGGCTGTCTGGGCCGTGCTGTCCTCCATTGTGCCGATGGCGCTGGCCATCTGGCGCCCGGCCACGAGTGGCCTGGTCAACGGCCTGATCGCGCTGCATAGCGCCTGGATGATGCGCTGGACGATTTTCATCGGCGGCCAGACGATCCCGAAAACGGGCGCGGGCCTGTACGACTACCACCTGCCGATGGGGAATGATGGCTTGATGGGGATTATCGGCACGGCCGGCCTGTGGATCGCGCTGCTGTTGCTGATGCTGGAATTTTTGCCATGGGCCGGACGCATGCTGCGCAATCGTCCCGCCATGGCCACGCACTGAGGAGCTAGAAATGAACGAACACACACACGACGACGTCTCTGAAGACGAGAATGAAAAGCGCCGCAAGCTGCTGCGCTATGGCGCCATCGGCGGTGGCCTGGCCGCGTTTGCCGCCAGCTTTTCCACCACGGCCGGCCGCATGGTCGACCACGCGCTGGGCAAAGACAAGCCTGTGCAGAAACTGCACGGCAATTCGCTGCCGCCCGAGTTTTCCGTCGACACGGCCACGGGCAAGTTGACCGTCAATCCGGACCAGCAAGTGAGCTACACCATGTGCATGGGCTGCACCACGTTTTGCGGCGTGCGCGTGCGCCTCGATAAAAAAAGCGGCAAGGTCTTGCGCGTGGCGGGCAATCCGTACAGCCCCCTGTCGGCCGATCCGGCGCTGCCATACCAGACCTCGATACGCGACAGCTTCGTCTCGCTGTCGCGCTTCCAGGAAAAGGGCTTGAAGGGCCGCTCGACGGCTTGCGGCCGCGGCAACGGCGTGCTGGAACAGATGGAGTCGCCGTTCCGCGTGCTGGCGCCCATGAAGCGTGTGGGGCCGCGCGGCGGCGGCCAGTGGGAACCGATCGCTTTTGACCAATTGGTCAAGGAAGTGACGGAAGGCGGCGACCTGTTTGGCGAAGGCCATGTGCAGGGCTTGCGCGCCTTGCGCGAACTGGAAAAACCGATCGATCCGGCGCAGCCGGAACTGGGTCCGCAAGTGAACCAGGTGGGCCTGATGTGCAGCACCGACGATGGCCGCCTGGCGTTCGGCACGCGCTTTTTCAAGCAGTCGTACGGCAGCTTGAACCTGGTCAACCACGGCTCGTATTGCGGCGGCGCCTACCGCAGCGGTTCGGGCGCCATGTTCGGCGACATGAAGAAAATGCCGCACGCGAAAGTGGACCTGGAAAACACGGAGTTCTGCATTTTCGTCGGCACGGCGCCGGGCAATGCGGGCAACCCGTTCAAGCGCCAGGGCACCCTGATCGCCAAGGCCCGCTCGGGCAAGCGCGAATTCAGCTACGTCGTCGTCGATCCCGTGCTGACGAACGCGGACAGCCTGGCCGCGGGCGACCGCAGCCGCTGGGTGCCGATCAAGCCGGGCACGGACGGCGCGCTGGCCATGGCCATGATACGCTGGATCATCGAGCACGAACGCTATGACCGCAACTTCCTCGTGCAGCCGAACCTGAAGGTGGCGGAAGCGGCGGGCGAGGCCGCCTGGTGCAACGCCACGCATCTGATCATCAACGAAAAGGGCCATCCGCGCGATGGCCGCTACCTGCGCGCGTCGGACATCGGTGCGGTGGATCTGGCGGAAGAAGAGCGCTACAAGGATGGCGACGCCTTCTGCGTGATCGACGCCGCCACGCAAGCCATCGTGCCGCACAACGCAGCCAAGGGCGAGGCGCGCCTGTTTTTCGATGGCCCGCTGGACGTGGCCGGCGCGCCGCTGCACCTGAAGACAGCGATGACGATGCTCAATGAAGAAGCGCAGCGCCACAGCATGGATGACTACGCGACCGCCTGCGGCATCGCGCGCGACATCATCGAAGGCCTGGCGCAGGAACTGACCAGCCACGGCAAGCGCGCGGCCGTCAATGCGCACGGCGGCATGATGTCGGGCGCCGGCTTTTACAACGCGTACGCGCTGGTCATGCTCAATACCCTGATCGGCAATTTGAACCGCAAGGGCGGCACCCTCGTCAATGGCGGCAGCTTCAAGGATGCGGGACCCGGCCCGCGCTATAACCTCGAGAGTTTCGACGGCGAGATCAAGGCGGCCGGCATGCCGATCGGGCGCAATGTGCCGTATGAAAAAACCTCGGAATTCAAGCTGAAGAAAGAAGCGGGCAAGGCATATCCGGCCCGGGCGCCGTGGTATCCGAACGCGCCCGCGCTGGCGACCGAATGGCTCACCAGCGCCATGAACGGCTATCCGTACACCTTGAAGGCGCTGATCCTGTGGAGCTGCAATCCCGTCTACGGCATCACGGGCTTGCGCGCGCAGATCGGCAAGGAGCTGGCCGATCCGAAGAAGATTCCCCTGATCGTCGCCATCGACCCCTTCATCAATGAAAGCTCGGCGTTTGCCGATTACCTGCTGCCCGATACCTTGCTGTATGAAAGCTGGGGCTGGGCTGGCGCCTGGGGCGGCATGCCCGTCAAAATGAGTACGGCGCGCTGGCCCGTGGTCGAACCGCGCGTGCAAAAGACGCCGGACGGCCAGACCATCTGCATGGAATCGTTCTTCATCGCGCTGGCAAAAACGATGGCCTTGCCCGGCTTCGGCCCGGACGCCTTGCAGGATATGGATGGCCAGCGCTATCCCCTGCAGCGCGCGGAAGACTGGTATCTGCGCGGCGGCGCCAACATCGCCTGGCAGGGAAAAACGTCGGTGCCTGACGCGAGCGACGACGACATCGACCTGTCCGGCGTGGCGCGCATCCGCCCCGAACTGGAACGTACCCTGAAGCCGGAAGAGTGGCGCAAGGTGGCCTTCATGCTGGCGCGGGGAGGGCGCTACCAGAGCTATGGCGAGATGTTCGGCCTGCGCCTGCCACCCGCGAATGCCAAGGCGCCGGCTGCTCCTGTGCCCGTGACCGACGAGACGCCGTATCCGCAGGACTGGTCCACGCACCGCTATCTGAAACCGATGATGCTGTACAACGAGGGCCTGGGTGTGAGCAAGAACAGCTTGAGCGGCAAGCGTTTCCCCGGTACGCCCGCGTGGAGAGTGGCGGCGTTTGCCGATGGCACGCCCGTACGTAAAACCTATCCGGCCAGCGAATGGCCGTTCGAACTGATCAGTTTTAAATCGGCGCTGCAAAACTCGTACAGCATCGGCGCGCGGCGCTTGCGCGGCATCCATCCGGACAATCCCGTCGCCGTGCACCCCGACGACGCGGCCCGCTTGAAGCTGCAAAATGGCGATGAAATTGTTTTGGAAACGCCGGGCGGCAAGGCCAGGGCCACGGTGATGCTGCGCCATGGCGTGCAGCGCGGCGTGATCGCCATCGAGCACGGTTTCGGCCACAAGGAGCACGGCGCGCGCGCCCACCGCATCGGCAAGCTGCGCCAGCCCGATGAACCGGCCATCGGCGCGGGCATCAACCTGAACGACCTGGGATTGACGGATCCGAGCCGTGGCGACAAGAACGTGTTTGTCGATCCCGTTTCGGGCACGGCTGTGCGGCAGGGGCTGCCGGCGCGGATCGTGCGGACTTAGATTTGTCCACTAGTTGGTAGGTCGGATTAGCGTAGCGTAATCCGACAGACAGCCTAAATTGCCCCACCCGCCATCAGCAGCCGGGCTACCTCGGCTGCTGAATGCAGGCCCAGTTTTTCCATCGTGTTATGGCGGTGCACCTGCACCGTCTTGTCGCTGATGCCCAGTTCGCGGGCGATGACTTTCGACGCTTTGCCTTCGGCCATCAGCAGCGCCACTTCGCGCTCGCGCGCCGTCAATGTCGCCAATGCTGCCTGTGCCGTATTGGTGCTGGCGGCGCTGCGGCTTTCTTCCACGCTGCGGGCCACGGCGCGCGAGACGGCGTCCAGCAGCACCTGGTCCTTGCATGGCTTTTCCAGAAAATCGCAGGCGCCTGCCTTCATCGTCTGCACGGCCATGGCCAGGTCGCCGTGGCCGCTGAGGAAAATCACGGGTAGCGCAATCGCGTGGCGTGATAGTTCCTGCTGCAATTCCAACCCGCTCATCAAAGGCATGCGCACGTCGAGCAGCAAGCAGCCGGGCGCATGGCCCGCGTAGCGCTGCAGGAAATCGCGCGCCGATTCGAACGTTGCCACTTTCCAGCCGGCCGAATCGAACAGATAGGCCAGCGAGCGGCGCATGGCGGCATCGTCGTCGACGACAAAGATGATGGCGTCGCTTTCATTCATGGTGTTTCCTTATTTGCGTCCATATGGCTATCTTCGGGCAGGCGGAACCAGACCGTCAAGCCTGGCGCATCAGCGTTGGCGTGCGCCGACAGGCTGCCGCCGAACGATTCGATGATGCTTTTGCTGAGCGACATGCCCAGGCCCAGTCCTTCGGCCTTGGTGGTAAAGAACGGTTCGAACAATCGCGCCATCTGCGCTGCTGGCAGGCCGCATCCCGCGTCGCGCACGGCTACCGTGCAGGCGCCATTTTCACGGTGCAGCAGCACGCCGATTGGATGCTGCGGATTGCCGTTTTCCACCTGCGCATCGAGCGCATTTTTCAATAAATTGAGCAGCACCTGCTGCACTTGCTGCGGGTCGGCCAGCACGTGCGCGTCAAGATTGCTGCCGTCGTGGGTCCAGCTGATACGGGCGTGCGGATGGGCGGCGCGGAACAGTGCCACGGCTTGCTCGACGGCGCCGGCCAGGGCGAAAGCCGTGCTGTGCGCGGGACGTTTTTGCGCCATCGCGCGGATGTGACGGATGATGGCGCCGGCGCGTTCGCTTTGCGTGGCGATCTCCTGCGCGCCGTCGAGCAGGGGCGCCGCGTCGAGCCGGCCGGCCGTGATGCGGCGCGCCATGCCGCGCGCGAAATTGCCGATGGCCGCCAGCGGCTGGTTCAATTCGTGCGCGATGGCGCTGGCCATTTCGCCCAATATCGCCAGGCGCGCCGTGTGGTCGAGCGTGGCCTGGCGCTGGCGCGCCTGTTCTTCCAGCGCGCGCTGCTGGTGCTGGGCCGCGCGCAATTGCTCGGTGCGCCGGCTGACCAGGTATTCCACGCGCACCGTGTGCACGGCCCAGGCCACGAGCAGGGCCAGCACCAGCAGCATCCAGCCCCAGTAGCGGCGCAGCGCCGTCTCGAAGGTCAGCTTGTCCAGATAGGCGTAGGGGCCGATGTGCAAGTCGCGGAACAGTTCATCGACGATCTGGTAATCGCTGGGCACTGTCCAGCTGTAGCCTTCACCGGTGCGCGGCATGGCCAGCAGGGCTTGCGCCACTTTTTTTGCCAGCGCGGGCGGCGTCTGGCGCAGGGCAACGAAGGGCCAGTCCGGATACAGCCGCGACGAGCTGGCGCAGCGAAAGCCGGGAATCGGGCGCGTGGTGATCACGCGCAGTTCGTCGGCCCGTACTTCGCCGCGCGCCACCATCTGTTCGAGCAGGCAGGTGCGCACGATGCCCGCATCCATATGCCCCGACCGCACGGCGTCGACGATCTGCTGCGAGGGAAAGCCGCTGTAGCGCAGGCTGGCAAAATCATGCGTGGGATCGATGCCCGCTTCGCGCAGTTCGCGCGCGGCGATCTGGTAGCCGCCAAAGGCGTCGGGCGCCACGGCCATCACGTTCTTGCCCGCCAGGTCGGCCAGGTCATGCAGCGGCGACGCGCTGCGCACGACGATGGCCGAGCCGATGGCCTGGCGCGGCGAGTCCGTCCATGGCGATTCCAGGGTGGCGATGCGGCTGGCGCCGTCGCTGTGTTCGAGCGCCACGTAGTGGCCGCTGCTGGTGATGGCGAAGGCGATCGCTTGCGATTGCACGGCGCGCGTCAGGCCCGCCTGGTCGTAGTCGGCCAGGATGAAACGGATGCCGGGAATGCTGGCCTGCAGGTGGCGCGTCACGTACGACCAGTCCTGCTGCACCGCGTCGCCGCCCTTGTAGGCGAGTACGCCTATTCTGACTTCCGGCAGCGCCGTGTCGGCATGCACTGGCGAGAACAGGATCGCCAGCGCCAGTACGACAAGCCTGCGCACTAGAACATGCTGCGCTGCGCCGAACGCGCATCGCCGAACAGGTCCAGCAGCAGTTTCTTGATCGGTGCAGGCAGCGGCGCATCGGCGATTTTCGCGCCGTCGTACCAGACGTGCGTCGCTTCTCCTGCCAGCGCCAGACGGCGCGCCACGGTGATACGGCAGGGGACGATGTGCAGCTTGTAGTGGGTGAAGACGTGGACGATGGGCAGCAGCCGTTCCTGCGATTCGATTTCGCCGAACGGCGCCACGGCGCGCGCCAGCGCATCCTGATCGATGTCGCGCGGACAGTCCTCGCCGGCCAGCACGTGGCCATCGAGTTCGGGCAGGGACAGCAAGCCGCCCCAGATGCCCGAGCCGGGACGCTGCTCCAGCAGCACCTGGCCATCGTCGATGACGACCAGCATGACGGCGTGTTTTTCCGGGCTGGTTTTCTTCGGTTTGCGTACAGGTAAATCCTTGGTGCGGCCGGTGGCGTAGGCCACGCAGCGCGGCTGCAGCGGGCAGCGGCCGCAATCGGGGCTGCTGCGCGTGCACAGGGTGGCGCCGAAGTCCATCAGGCCCTGCGTGTAGGCCTCGATGCCTGTCTCTGGCAGCAGCGCTTCGGCGCGGCGCCACATGGCTTCCTCGACCCGTTTTTCGCCGGGATAGGCATCGATGCCGAAGGTGCGCGCGAACACGCGCTTGACGTTGCCATCCATGATGGCCGCGCGCGTGCCGCTGGAAAACGCGGAGATGGCGGCGGCCGTCGAGCGGCCGATGCCGGGCAGGTCGGCCAGCAGGGCCGGGTCGCTGGGGAACACGCCGTCGTATTCGGCCACCACGCGCTGCGCGCACTTGTGCAGGTTGCGCGCCCGCGTGTAGTAGCCTAGGCCGCTCCACTGCGCCATCACGTCTTCGACGGGCGCGCTAGCGAGGTCGCGCAGGGTGGGGAAGCGTTCGAGGAAGCGCGTGTAGTAGCCGAGCACGGCGGTGACCTGCGTTTGCTGCAGCATGATTTCGGACAGCCAGATCAGGTAGGCATCACGCGTGTTTTGCCAGGGCAGCGCGTGGCGGCCATGCTGCTTTTGCCATGCGATGACGGTGGCGGAAAAAGTCGGGTCGACATAATCTTCAAAAGGTGCCATGCCCGTGGCGGGCGAGAGCGGGTGCAGCAAACGTTTCATGCAGGATTCCAGTGTTCTGTTGTCTATGTTGCGCTGGCCGCACGCAGGGTGGCCAGCAATTGCGCCAGCTGCGCCTTGTCGCGTTCGAGCGCCGCCAGGCTGGCCTCGAAGCCGGCGATTTTCTGTTCCAGGCTGCCCGTCGCGTCGTGGATGCGCTGGATCGAGGCGAAGCGCAGTTTCAGCTGTTCCTTGTACTCGACGATCTGCGCTTCGAGCGGCGCCATGATGACTTTCAGCCAGGCGCTGGCGTCGTCATTGGCGTTCGTGAAACTGCGGCGCACGCGCGAGGCGATGGTGTCGAAGAATTTTTCCATCAGCACGACGCGGCTGGTGGTGAGCAGGGTCGCCGTGCCGAACTGCTTATGGTAGACGGCTTCGATGTCGGCGATTTCCTGGCGGTAGCGGGCCAGCGAAAACGGCATCGGCAAGGCCAGCGCCAAACCATGTTCGGAGGCGAATTTGCGGTACATCACGTTCATCATTTCCGTGATCTCGGCCGTCTTGCCTTCCGAGCGGTCCAGGTTGCTGGCGATGCGCTCGAAATACTGGCGCACGGCTTCGCGCAGGCCCGTGAAAAAGCGGCTGCGCTGCATGGCGGCGCGCACGCCGTCGATATCGTCACGCACGATGTCCATGCCCAGGCTCGTGTACAGCTCCGTCGACAGGCGGGTAAACACGGCGCGCGTCGCCTGCAGCTTGAACAGGCTGCTGTCGAATTCCTTCTTCTCGATATCGATGCGCCGCATCATGTGCGCGATCACGCTCTGGTTCTTGCCGCGCAGGCTGTGCAGCTCGTGCAGCTGCTCGGCGATGCCGCGCGCGCGGGCCGCCGCCTGCACCTGCTGCGCCGCTTCGATGGCGTCCAGGTCGAACGCCAGCTGGCGCCGGATGATGTCCTTGCGCGCGGGGATCAGCTCTTCGAACAGGGCCGTCTCCAGCGGCAGCAGGCGGCTCTTTTCCAGCAGCGCCGCATCGTCGTTGATCTTGCCCACGAGGGCCTTTTGCGCCGAGACGGGGAACACCTGGCTCGCGTCCAGTGTCAACAGATGCGCCACGCTGGCCTGCTGGCGTTCGATCGCCTGCGCCACCTCGGCATCGCCGCGCAATTCGTCCCACATGCTGTCGATCTTGTTGAGTACCACCAGGCGCCCCGCGCCGGCGCCGATATGGTTGCGCCATACCTCGATATCGCTGCGCGTGACGCCCGTGTCGGCCGCCAGGATGAATAGCACCGCGTGCGCATTCGGGATCAGGTTCAGGGTCAGTTCCGGTTCCGTGCCGATGGCGTTCAGGCCCGGCGTGTCGAGGATGACCAGGCCCTGTTTCAGCAGCGGATGGGGGAAGTTGATGATGGCATGGCGCCACATGGAGATTTCCACCTGGCCGTCCTCGTCGAGCATGGCGGGAGCATCCGCGTCGTCGGCGTCGTACAGGCCGTAGCGCGCCGCTTCCTCGACGCTGACTTTTTTCGTCAGGCTGACTTGGCGGATCGCTTCCTGCATGTCGCCGCCCGCCTCGATATTCAGGGGCAGAATGGTCCAGGCGGCGGGCAGGTCGCGGTAGTCGCTGGTCGACAGGTTCTGCGCGCGCGTCTCGATGGGCAGCAGCCGGATCGAGGGCGGCCAGGCCGCGTCGTACAGCAGCTCGGTGGGGCACATGGTGGTGCGGCCCGCGCCCGATGGCAGGATGCGCTGGCCGTAGCCGGCAAAGAAGATGGCGTTGATCAGCTCGGATTTGCCGCGCGAGAATTCCGCCACGAAGGCGACGGATAAACGGTCGTCGAGCAGGCGGGAACCACAGCGCGCCAGGCGCAGCGCGGAGGCGCCGTCGACCAGGCCTGCCGCGCTGGCGGCTTGCCGGTATGCCTGCAAGGCGGCCTGCACGTCCTGCCGCCAGGCGCTGTATTGTTCCAGGTCTCTGACCATCTGCTCCCCTTTACCTATGACTTACTTTTGACAGTTCACGCAGTAGAACGTGGAACGCTGTCCCTGCACGATCTGGCGGATAGTCGCGCCGCACACGCGGCAGGGCTTGCCCGCGCGGTTGTACGTGAAATACGTCTGCTGGAAGTAGCCGGACTGGCCATTCACGCCGATGAAGTCGCGCAGGGTGCTGCCGCCCTGCACGATGGCTTCGGCCAGCACGTCGCGGATCGCCTGCGCCAGTTTTTCGTAGCGCGCCAGACCGATGCGCCGCGCTGGCGTCTTCGGGTTGATCCCCGCGCGGAACAGGCTTTCGGAACAATAGATATTGCCCACGCCGACGACGATGTCGCCCGCCATCAGCACCTGCTTGATGTTGGTGCCCTTGTTGCGCGTTTTTTCGAACAGCAGCTGGCCCGTGAAGCCGCCTTCCAGCGGTTCCGTGCCCAGGCCGCGCAGCAGCGCGTGGCCGTCCAGCGGGCCGTCGGCCTCGTCGTGCCACAGCACGGCGCCGAAGCGGCGCGGATCCGTCATGCGCAGCACCTGGCTGCCGCCGTCCGCATCTTCCACGACGAGGTCGAAATGGTCATGCTTTTGCGCTTCCGTCCCCGTCGGCAGCACGCGCAAATGGCCCGACATGCCCAGGTGGATGATCAGGGTGCCGTGGCGGAAGTGGATCAGCAGGTATTTGCCGCGCCGCCCCGTCAGACCGATGGTTTGCCCCGACAATTGTTCGCCCAGGGCAGGGGGGAAGGGCCAGCGCAAGCCGTCGCGGCGCAGCACGACGGAGCGCACGGCGCGCCCTTCGAGGTGGGGCGCGACACCGCGCCGTGTGACTTCGACTTCTGGCAATTCTGGCATAGGGCTCGATTGGTTGAAAACCGGGTAAAAAAACAGGCGGGTTGCCGGCCGAGGGCTGGCCCTGGCAGGCTACGCCGCCACGACGTATATATTTCGTTACATACGTGAAGTACGCGATAGTCGCGTTGGGCGTAGAATCAAACTTTGCCGTTTAGCCAGGATCAGCCTTTGAAAAACGCTTTCGCCATTGTAACCTTGTCCGCCCTGATGGCCACGCATGCCATGGCACAGACGCCTGTCGCCCCTGCCGATGCCGCGGCCAGCCCCTCTGCGTCCGCTCCCGCCGCGCCGCAGGAAGAGGGCAGCGAGTCCAAGGTGGACGCCAAGGCGGACGGCTTGCCCAAGGTCGAATTGAGCAGCGACCTGCTGTACAAGCTGACCCGCGCGGAAATGGAATTCAAGAGCGGGCAGTGGCAAGGGCCGTACGTGACGATGATGGTGGCGGCGCAGCAGACGCGCGATCCGCGCCTGGCGCGCCGCGCGTCCGAAATGGCGCTGGCCGCCAAGCAGGGCAGCGAAGCGCTGGCGGCCATCCGCCTGTGGCGCGAGCTGGCGCCCGACTCGGACGAGGCAACGCAATTCTTCCTTGGCTTTGTCGTCCTGACCGACAAGATCGAGGAAGCGGAACCGATCTTCGCCGAACGCCTGGCCAATGCGCCGGGTGGCGCGCGTGGCGTGGCCCTGTTCCAGATGCAGCAGATTTTGTCGCGCTCGAATGACAAGCTGTATGCCTATTCGATGATGACGCGCCTGGTGCAGCCTTACCTGGACATGTTCGAAGCGCATCTGGTGCTGGCGCAGGGCGCCTTGTCGCTTGGCGAGCGTGACCGCGCCATCCGTGAAGCGAACAAGGCGCTGGCCATCAAGCCGAACTCCGAACTGGCCGCGCTGACCCTGGCGCAGGTGACGGGCGAACCCGAGGCGGCAAACAAGGTGCTGGCCACGTTCCTGCAAAAGAATCCGGACGCCGTCGAAGTGCGCGGCGCGTATGCGCGCCTGCTGGTCGAGCAAAAGCAGCTGGAGCCGGCGCGCGAACAGTTCCTGCTGCTGCTGAAAAGCCAGCCCGATAACGTGGGCGCCCTGTATGCGCTCGGCATCGTGGCGCTGCAGCTGGAAGACACCAAGGGCGCGGAGCAGTACTTCAAGCGCTTCCTGGCCGTGCTGGAAAAAAATCCTGGCGATACGCGCGATCCGTTCAAGGCCCTGATGATACTGTCGCAGATCGCCGAGACGCGCGGCGACACGGCCGGCGCAATCGCCTGGCTCGACAAGGTCGACAACAGCGCGTCGGCCGGCTATGTCGAGGCGCGCTTGCGCCGCGCCCAGCTGATCGCCCGCGGCGGCAATCTCGATGCGGCGCGCAAGGCGCTGACGGAAATCGAAACGGACGATCCGGTTAGCCAGGCGCAGGTGCTGCTGGTCGATGCGCAATTCCTGCGCGACGCCGGCTACGTGCAAAGCGCGTACACGGTGATGGAAAACGCCTTGCTGCGTTTCCCCGACAATCCGGAACTGCTGTACGACTACGCCTTGCTGGCCGAGCGCCTGGATAAATTCGAGCTGATGGAGGCGAGCTTGCGCCGCGTGATGGCGCTGGCGCCCGACAACCAGCACGCGTACAACGCGCTCGGTTATTCGCTGGCCGAACGGGGCCTGCGCCTGGAAGAGGCCCATGCGCTGATCGAAAAAGCGCTGCAGATGGCGCCGGGCGACCCGTTCATCATGGACAGCATGGGCTGGGTGCAGTTCCGCATGGGTAACCTGGCCGCGGCGGAAAATGCGCTGCGCCGCGCCTATGCCGTGCGCAGCGATCCGGAAATCGCCGTCCACCTGGGCGAAGTGCTGTGGCAGAAGGGCGACAAGGCCGAAGCGCAAAAACTGTGGCGCGAGGCGCAAAGCAACGACCCGAAAAACGATGCGCTGAAAAGTACGCTGGCACGCTTGAATGTCAGTTTGTGATTGAATCGATTAACTAAACTATAAAACCAGCGCCATGGCGCTGGTTTTTCCTTGTGCCCATGTTGAAAAAACTCCTCCCCCTCACGCTCGTCTGCCTGTCCCTCTCGGCCTGCTCGACCCTGACTTCCCCCTTTTCGTCCGGCGCCGCGCCATCCGGTCAAACCGTCGCCCCCTACCGCGACCAGGTCGAGCTGACGGGCCGCCTGAACGTCGTGTACCAGAAGGATGACAAGCCCGAATCGGCCACCGTCAATTTCAACTGGCAGCAGACGGCGCAGCGCACGGACGTGACCCTGTATTCGCCCGTCGGCAGCACGCTGGCGACGATCGTCGTCACGCCGCAGCAAGCCGTGTTGACGCAAAGCGGCAAGGCGCCGCGCAGCGCGCCCGATGTCGATGCCCTGAGCGCGCAGCTGCTGGGCTGGTCCTTGCCCGTGTCGGGCTTGCGCGACTGGCTGCAAGGCCATGCCGTGGGCGCCGACGGCAAGCGCTTCGTCGCTTCGCCGGCCAACGACAGCGTCACCACCAAGGACGGCTGGCGCTTGCGCTATGTGTCGTGGCAAGATGCGTCTGACAATACACCGGGCGCCTTGCCCCAACCGCGGCGTATCGATGCCGAACGCAATGCCAGCGCGCAGGCCGATGCCGTCTCGCTGCGCATCGTGCTCGATCCCGCCCCATCGGCTCAAGCACAATGACGTTGACTACCCTGAATAACTGCCCGGCCCCGGCCAAGCTGAACCTCTTTTTGCACGTCAACGGCCGCCGCGCCGATGGCTATCATCTGCTGCAGACGGTGTTCCAGTTGCTCGACCATGGCGACACCCTGCACTTCGCGCTGCGCGACGACACGGCGATCCGCCGCGTGACGGCCCTCGCCGGCGTGCCGGAGGAGCAAGACCTGATCATCCGCGCCGCGGCACTGCTGCAGGCCGAAGTGTTGCGCCGCACGGGCGCCTTGCCGCGCGGCGTCGATATCGCCATCGACAAGGTGCTGCCCATGGGCGGCGGCCTCGGTGGCGGTTCGTCCGACGCTGCCACGGCCCTGATGGCCTTGAACCGCCTGTGGCAGGCGGGTTTGACGCGCGAGGAATTGATGGCGCTGGGCTTGCCGCTGGGAGCCGATATCCCGTTTTTCATCTTTGGCGAGAATGCCTTTGCCGAAGGCGTGGGCGAAGCCTTGCAGCCCGTTGCCACGCCCGAGTGCTGGTATGTCGTGATCGAGCCTGGCGTGCAAGTGCCGACCGCCGCAATTTTTTGCGCGGAAGGCTTGACGAGAAATACCGAACCCGTCACAATAGCGGACTTTTCCAGGCACCTCGCAGAAGGAAACGATGCGGGCGGGTTTGGTAAGAATGATTTACAGCAAGTGGCATGCAGTCTTTTCAAGCCGGTAGCAGATGCGGTAGAATGGCTGGGTGCTTACGGTGAGGCCAGGATGACTGGTTCCGGTGCTTGTGTGTTTAGTGCGTTTGAGAGTCAGGAAGAAGCGGATGCGGTGCTCAGCAATGTGCCACCAGTCTGGATCGCCTGGAAGGCAAAAGCGCTGAATCGCCACCCGATGCTCACCATGTTGTAGAGAGCAAAAAAAGATTTTGCTTAGCGTCAAATAGTCGGTATAATACTGGCCAACATGACGGCAAGCAGTCAGTAACGTAGGGGAATCGCCAAGCTGGTTAAGGCACTGGATTTTGATTCCAGCATGCGAAGGTTCGAATCCTTCTTCCCCTGCCACCATTTCACCGTAGTCTGTCGATGCGAAGTTGGCGTCCAGTACGGGAAAAAGCAGATGTGCCGCCACGCGGCATATTCTAAACATGACTGACCGGGCCTATGCCCGGTTAGTGCTTTTCAAGACTTCTATATCACCTCTTGGGACTCCCATGGCTTACGAAAACCTGATGGTTTTTACCGGCAACGCGAATCCAGCGTTGGCAGAGGGGGTCGCAAAAAACCTCGGCATCCCTCTCGGTAAAGCAAACGTTTCGAAATTCTCCGACGGCGAAGTAATGGTCGAGATTAACGAAAACGTACGCGGCAAGGATGTTTTTGTTTTGCAATCCACCTGTGCTCCAACCAACGACAGCCTGATGGAAATCATGCTGATGGTTGATGCCTTGAAACGTGCTTCCGCTGGCCGCATCACCGCCGCGATTCCTTACTTCGGCTACGCCCGCCAAGACCGTCGTCCACGCTCCGCGCGTGTGGCGATTTCGGCCAAGGTGGTGGCGAACATGCTGGAAGAAGCCGGTGTCGAGCGCGTCCTGATCATGGACTTGCACGCCGACCAGATTCAAGGTTTCTTCGATATCCCAGTCGACAATATTTACGCTTCGCCAATTTTGCTGGGTGACCTGCAAAAGAAAAACTACCAGGATCTGCTGGTGGTGTCGCCGGACGTCGGCGGTGTGGTACGTGCGCGCGCCCTGGCAAAACGCCTGGGCTGCGACCTGGCCATCATCGACAAGCGTCGTCCAAAAGCGAACGTGTCCGAAGTGATGAACATCATCGGTGAAGTCGAAGGCCGCAACTGCGTGATCATGGATGACATGGTCGACACGGCAGGCACCTTGACCAAGGCTGCCGAAGTGCTCAAAGAGCGCGGCGCGAAAAAAGTCGTGGCGTATTGCACGCACGCGGTGCTGTCGGGCCCGGCGATCGACCGTATTTCGGCCTCGCCACTCGACGAGCTGGTCGTGACCGATACGATCCCCCTGTCCGAAGCGGCCCTGGCCTGCGGCAAGATCCGTCAATTGACGTGCGCGCCGCTGCTGGCCGAGACGTTCAAACGCATCATCAAGGGTGACTCCGTCATCTCGCTGTTCATCGACTGATTCGATCAGCAGTAACAGACGTAATGCCTGCGGCGCGACCGGCTTTTTGCCTGTTGCGCCGCAGTGTTTTAATTTTCGGGGTGTTTTGCACCCCATTTCCGAGGATTCCTGGTCGCGGGCATCCTCATAACACAAGGCGCAAGCCTTGTTCTTCTTGGAGTTTCACATGAAAGTTATCGCATTTAAACGCGAATTGCAAGGTTCCGGAGCGAGCCGCCGCCTGCGCATTTCCGGCCAAACCCCTGGTATCGTCTACGGTGGCGCTGAAGCCCCTGTGCTGATCTCGCTGGATCACAACGCCCTGTACCACGCGTTGAAAAAAGAAGTGTTCCACTCGTCGATCCTGGATCTGGAAATCGACGGCGTTTCCCAGCAAGTTCTGTTGCGCGACTTCCAAGTCCACGCATACAAACAACTGGTTCTGCACGCTGACTTCCAGCGCGTTGACGCATCGCAGCCTATCCACGTGAAAGTGGCTCTGCACTTCATCAACGCTGACGTTTCCCCAGCAGTCAAACTGCACGGCGCGACCATCAGCCACGTTGCCAATGAAATCGAAGTAGCTTGCCTGCCAGGCAAACTGCCAGAATTCATCAACGTTGACCTGTCGAACATCGACGTCGGTCACTCGCTGCACGTTGGCGACCTGGTCCTGCCAGCTGGCGTGACCGCTGTCACCCACGGCGCCAACCTGACCATCGCTACCGCTTCGGTACCTGCTGGCCACGTTGCTGCTGAAGCCGCTGCTGCTGAAGTTGTTGCTGACAAGAAGTAATTTTGCCGCCGCAGCAATGCGGTAGTCGCAAGGAAAAACCCGCCAGGTTCGCCGCGCGGGTTTTTTTCCGCCTGTTTTCACCGATAATGCTTTCTTTTACATTGCAGACACAGCCATGCCCATACGCCTGATCGTCGGCCTCGGCAATCCGGGACCCGAATACGAACAAACCCGCCACAATGCCGGCTTCTGGCTGGTGGACAATCTTGCCAACAGCTTGCCCGGCACGCGCCTGCAGCGCGACTCGCGCTATAACGCCATGCTGGCCAAGACTTCCATCGGCGGCAACGAAGTCTGGCTTCTCGAACCGCTGACCTTCATGAACCGCTCGGGCCAGTCCGTGGGCGCGCTGGCGCGCTTCTTCAAGATCGCCGCCGATGAAGTACTGGTCGTGCACGACGAACTCGATTTGATGCCCGGCATCGCGCGCCTGAAAAAGGGCGGCTCGGCGGGCGGCCACAATGGCTTGAAAGACATCACGGCCGCGCTGGGCACGCAGGATTACTGGCGCTTGCGCTTGGGCATCGGCCATCCGCGCACCCTGAGCCTGCAGCAGCAGGTGGCCGACTTCGTGCTGCACCGCCCGCGCCGCGAAGACCAGGAACTGATCGAGCAAGCGATCGACAAATCCTTGCAGGTGATGCCGCAGATCGTCGAAGGCAAGTTCGAAGCCGCGACGATGAAACTGCATACGGCCTAGTTATTTTCCTGCCTGGCCGAAGCCGGCCATGATGGTTTTCGCCATCTGCTGCTGGCTGGCCTGGGCGCTGCTGCCTTCGCCCGCGTTGGCGGCGATCAGCAAGCCGTCGCCGCTGCCGGGCGCCAGCGCGATCAACGCGTGCCAGTAGCCGTTCGAGCCCAGGTGGGTGAGCACACGCTGCGGCGCTTGCGGTGGAAAATGCATCACGCCCCAGCCCAGGGCTGCATTCGTGTCGCCCTGCGCCGTGTGCAGCAAGATATACGTTTCCCGTTTCAGCAGCTTGCCCTTGCCTTGTTCGCCGTGCAGTTGATCAAGCGCAAACTTGGCCCAGTCTTGCATGCTCAGGTGAATCTCCCCATCGGGCGCCATCATCAGCGGATTGCTGGCCATCAAGCCGGCAATCGGCTTGTTCTCCTTATGCCCCAGATTCTGTCCGCGCACGGTGGGGCCGAACGCGGCCCGCATGCCCAGCGGGCCGAACACTTCGGCCTGCATCAATTCCTCATACGTCTTGCCCGTGGCCTGTTCCGCGATGGCGGCGGCGATCATGGCGCCGCTGTTCGAGTAGTGCGATTCGCCGCGCGGCGCGGCCACTGGCGCGTCGGCCAGCGCGCGCTGCGCGTATTCCTGGCGCAGCAGCGGCAAGGGGCGCGTGTCCGCGTAGGTGGAATTGATCCACGCCTCGTCTGGATTGGGCGGCAGGCCGGCACGGTGCGACAGCAGATCCATCAGGTTGACGTCGCGGTACTCGGCGCGCATGCCGCCAGCCAGCGCGGGCAGCATGCGCGACAGCGGCGCGTCCCACGACAGCACGCCCCGTTCCACCAGCCGCGCGATCAGGGTCACCGTCATGGCCTTGCCATCGGAGCCGATATTCCACACGTCATCGGCGCGCACGGCATCGTGGCCGTCATTGGCGCGCACGCCAGCTTGCGCCTGCGCATCGATCTTGCCGTCGCGAATCACGAGTATGGTCATGGCCGGCACGCTCTTGTCGGCCAGCGCCTGCTGCAGCATGGCGTTCACGTCATGGGCGCGGGCGGTGCCGCTGAGCAAAAAGGCGGTGCTGCAAACGAGCGAGGCAAGCAGGGTTTTCATGGTGTCTCCAGTCGATAAGGGTGATGGAACATGCTAAAATGTTCGCAAAACATGATTTAATTATTGTTTTACGATAATTTATTCTAACGGCACTAGCCGCTTTCGTATACTTTTCTTTTAACTATGAAAAAAAATCAGACGGCGCCCGCGGCGCTGAGCCGGCGCGTGCGCTACGGCGTTTCGGGATTCTTTGTCTTGTACCTGCTGCTGACGGTGCTGGGCTGGCTGGCGCCCGCGCCGGCCGTGCAGGGAGCCGTCGGCGGCGCCGGCATGTATGAACTGTTGCTGCAATTGCAGAGCCAGCCATTCGAGCGCCTGGCCGCCATGCCCTTGTGGCAGCGGGGACTGGGCCTGGCGCTGGCCTTGCCGGCCTTGTGCGTGCTGGGTGACGCCGTGCGCCAGCTGGCCGCGGTCTTGCGCCAGTTCGAGCAGGGCGTGTTTTTTACGCCGCAGGTAGCGCGGCACTTTCGCCGTTTCGCCGGCGGCTTGCTGCTGGGGACGGTGCTGACCCTGCTGGAACCCACCATGCGCGGCATGCTGTTCGGCTTGCTGGAAGAGGGGGCCAGCCAATTGCGCCTGGTCATCGACATCACGGGCGGCGACTTGTGGACCTTGCTGCTGTGTTCAGTTTTCTTTGCGCTGGCGCAAATCCTCCATGAAGGCCAGCGATTGGCCGATGAAAACAGCGGGTTCATCTGATGGGTATCGTCGTGCGCCTCGACCTGGTATTGGCCAGGAAAAAAGTGAAATCGAAGGAACTGGCCGCCTTCATCGGCATCACGGAACAGAATTTGTCTCTCTTGAAATCGGGCAAGGTGCGCGGCGTGCGTTTCGATACCCTGTCGAAGATTTGCGAGATGCTCGAATGCCAGCCCGGCGACATCCTGGAATTCGATGCGTCGCAGCCGGACGACGGGGATGGCGGCAGTTAGCGGCACAGAGGGCGGTTTTTTTGAAGAGTAGGGTGCATAGAGGTACAATTGACCCTTACGAGCATTAATACAGCAAGATTATCCAGAAAACGCCGGTACAGGCCGTTTTTGCACCAGCCGCTTGCCGGCAAAATTGATTAATTAAAGGTTTTCCATGAGTCTCCAATGCGGTATCGTCGGCTTGCCGAACGTCGGCAAGTCCACCCTGTTCAATGCACTGACGAAAGCCGGCATCCCGGCTGAAAACTATCCGTTCTGCACCATCGAGCCGAACGTCGGCGTCGTCGAAGTGCCGGATCCGCGCATGGATGCGCTGGCCGCCATCGTCAAGCCGGAACGCATGGTCAACGCCATCGTGGAATTCGTCGACATCGCCGGCCTGGTGGCAGGCGCATCGAAGGGCGAGGGCCTGGGCAACCAGTTCCTGTCGCACATCCGCGAAACGGACGCCATCGTCAACGTCGTGCGCTGCTTCGAAGATGATAACGTCATCCACGTGGCCGGCAAGATCAACCCGCTCGACGATATCGAAGTCATCCAGACCGAACTGGCGCTGGCCGACATGGGCACTGTGGAAAAAGCCATCCACCGCGAAAACAAGAAAGCCCGTTCCGGCGACAAGGACGCGGCCAAGCTGCTGGCCATCATGGAACGCATGATGCCTTACCTGAACGACGCCAAGCCCGTGCGCGCGATGGGCCTGGACGCGGACGAAATGGAACTGATCAAGCCGCTGTGCCTGATCACGGCCAAGCCCGCCATGTTTGTGGCCAACGTCTCCGATTCGGGCTTCACGGACAACCCGCTGCTGGACCAGTTGACGGCCTATGCGCAATCGCAAAACGCCCCCATCGTCGCCATCTGCGCGGCGCTGGAAGCGGAAATCGCCGACCTGGACGATGCCGACAAGGGCGCTTTCCTGGCCGACATGGGCATGGAAGAGCCAGGCCTGGACCGTTTGATCCGCGCCGGCTACAAGCTGCTGGGCCTGCAAACCTACTTCACGGCAGGCGTGAAGGAAGTGCGCGCGTGGACTGTCCCTGTGGGCGCCACTGCACCGCAAGCGGCCGGCGTGATCCACACCGACTTCGAACGCGGCTTCATCCGCGCGCAAACCATCGCCTATGATGACTTCATCGCCTACAAGGGCGAAGCGGGCGCCAAGGAAGCGGGCAAGATGCGCGCCGAGGGCAAGGAATACGTGGTCAAGGATGGCGACGTGCTGAACTTCCTGTTCAACGTCTAAAGGACAGATGCTTGCTGGCGAGCGCCAGCAACATACTGCATTAGTCCATTGCGAAAAGCCGCTCAATGTTTGGGCGGCTTTTTTTTGTCCGTGATTTGAAAAGGCCTGTCATGCAGCCAGATAAGCAACCGTTCGTTTCCATTGTCATGGCCACGTATAACCGGAGCAATATCCTCGGGTATGCGATTCAATCGGTACTCGCCAGTACTGTGCAGGATTGGGAACTGATTATTGTCGGCGATTGCTGCACCGACGATACCGCCGAGGTAGTGGCCGCGTTCGGCGACACGCGCATCCGCTTCGTGAATCTGGAGACCAATTACGGCGAGCAGACGGGGCCCAATAATATGGGCGTCAGCCTGGCGCGCGGCAAGTATCTGGCCTTTCTGAATCACGATGATTTGTGGTTGCCCGATCATTTGCAAAGCAGTATCGATCTTCTCGAACGCGCCGGGGCTGACCTGGTCTTTGGCCAGGGACTGGTGGTCTTGCCGGTGGGATATCACATGGTGGGGGCGCTGGCGGACGGCGTGCAAGCGTACCGTCCGTGGATGGACGTCCCCGCTACTCTGTGGGTCATGCGGCGTGAGCTGGCCCTGCGGATCGGGCCATGGCAGCCATCATGGGAAGTGCGCTGCTGGCCGTCGCAAGCCTGGTTGCACCGCGTGTATCGCGCGGGGCGGCCGATGCTGGCTCATCCCCGTATCGGCGCCATCCTGATCCAGTCTGGCAGCCGCAGCAATGCCTACCTCGACCGGCAGCAAAGCGAGCATGCGTTCTGGTGGGCACACATGCAAGATCCCCTCAATATTCTGCAGGCTGTCACTACGCTCTATGGCCAAGTTGCTCATGAGCGGCTGATTGCGCCGCTACAGTCTGCCGTGACGACCATAAAAGCGTTATCGCGCCGCATTTGTTATATGTTGGGGCTGTGGCCGCCGCATCCCGGCTTTTGGATAAAATATTGGCGCAAAGGAACGTTTATACGTGAATTACGGCGTCGCCGGGGATTGAAGGACATGCCGCAGCGATAGATAATACGGTTGCAATATATAAGAGCATTTTTATAAAATTTCTGGGGGTAGATCTGGTGGTTGAGAAAGATAACTGGCTGTTGGCTGGCGCGAAGCAAGATGGCGAAAGCATTACCAAGGAATGGAAGCCGAAATCGCCTTCCTTGATCGACGGCGTGATCTTTCAGGAAATCAAACCTGTCTTGACGGCGTATGGCAGCCTGACTGAAATTTTCCGCACCGAATGGGTGCCGGATGCCGCACAGATCGGCCAGATATTTGCCTCGACCCTGGAGCCGGGTGGACTGAGCGCCTGGCATGCGCACGCCATCACGACAGACCGCTTGTTCGTGGCTGCGGGCCAGATGCGCGTGGTGCTGTACGACGCGCGCGAGGATTCGCCCACCTTTGGCATGCTCAACGAATTCAAACTGGGCACCAAGCGTCCCGGCTTGCTCGTCGTGCCGCCGCGCGTCTGGCACGGCGTCCAGAATTATTGCAGCACGCCGGCCATCCTCGTCAATGCGGTGGACCATGCGTATCGCTATGATGCGCCGGATCACTGGCGCGTGCCGGCCGATTCGGACACGGTTCCCTATCGTTTTTCCAACGATAGGCATGGCTGAGATGCCGGGCCTTGCTGAACGATGCGTCTGAACCGTCTCGCGGGTTTTTCAGCCGGCCCCATCTTGTCGCTACTGTGCAGCCTTGCCACCGTGCCTGCCGTGGCCTGGCTGTTTCCGCCTGCTGACATAGGCAAGCTGGATTTTTTCATGACCGCGTGCACGGTGACCGGCTTGCTGCTGTCGCTGGGGCTGGATAAGGCTTTCCTGCATGAATACCATTACAGCACGAGCCGTAGCGGCTTGCTGAAAGCGTGCCTGTTGCCTGCCATGCTGTTGGCGCCTGTCGCACTTGCGCTGGTGCTGCTGCTTGCCGCACCGGTATCTCGACTGTTATTCGATGTGACGCAGCCTGCACTAGCCTTGCTGTTCGTTGCCGGCGTGCTGAGTGCCTTGGTCAATCGCCTGATCGCGCAGCTCTTTCGCATGCAGGAGCGCGCCTGGGTTTTCAGCCTGGCGCAGGTATTGCCGAAAATATCGCTGCTGATGCTGCTGCCGGTGTTGTGGTGGGATCCGCAGCGCAATTTTGTGCACCTGGCAAGCCTGGTCGTGGCCACCACCTGGATGGTCACGTTATGGCTGTTGTGGCATGCGCGCGAATCGCTGGCGCAAGCTTGGGCCGCCCCCGTGGACCGGGGGCTGCTGCGGCGCCTGCTTTCCGAGGCCGGGCCTCTGCTGGTGAGCGCCATTGGCTACCTGTCCATGCTGTCGGCCGGCATGGGCTTGCTGCGCTCTTTTGCTGGCTTTGACGAGCTCGGTATTTATGCGCTGGCCATGCGCGTGGCCACCGGCGCCTGGCTGGTGCAGTCCATCTTCACCATCGTATGGGTGCCGCAAGTACACAAATGGGCCGCCGCCGGTGGAGATCTATCGAATATCGAGGCCATTTGCCGCCATGCGCTGGCCATCGTGGTCGTGGGTTTTTGCCTGACGGGCACCCTGGCCTGGCTGATCGGATGGGTCTTGCCTTCCAACTATCATGGCGTCGCCTATCTGGCGGTGGCCACCGTGGGCCAGCCGCTGTTGTATGCTTTGGCAGAAGTGACAGGCGTCGGCATCAATCTGGCCCGCCGTCCTGCATTATCGATCGCCGCTTTCGCGGCAGGCTTGCTGGGTACGCTGTTGGCTGGCGCCGTGCTGGTGCCGCGTTGTGGCGCCATGGGAGCCGCCGTGGCGCAGCTGCTGGGTTTCCTCGTGTATTTTGTCGTCAAGACAGAATTAGGTATGCGCGTCTGGCGTCCGCTGCCGCGCCGTTCGATCTATCTCGGTGTTGCCCTGTTGTCTTTCCTGGCGGTGGGCCATGCGTTTTTTGCGCAGCGTATGGGGCCGCTTGCCCCGCTGGCGTGGTGCGTGCTGCTCGCGGCCGCACTGTACATTTACCGGCCTTCGCTGCGTGCCGCATTCAGGCTGCTCAGGCCCGTCCGGTAGCAGGGCTGAGAGCGTTTGCTGCCCGTCGCCGTATTGCGCTTTCCTGCTCACTCCGCGTACAATGAGAATAATTCTCATTTATAATCCGATGCGCCTGTTCTTGCCGGCCGTTGGCGACAGGAAGGGTATCGTGAGCACCGCCGAGTTAGCGCTTCAGCAGCAAGTCAGCAGTCTGTACACCGACCACCATCACTGGCTGCGTGGCTTGCTGCGCCGTAAACTCGGCAATGCCTTTGATGCGGCCGACCTGGCGCATGACGTGTACCTGCACCTGATGAAGACGGGCAGGGTGCCGCCGGCCGGGGAGTCGCGCCGCCATCTGACGCAGATCGCCAACGGCATGGTCATCGACCTGTACCGCCGCCGCCAGATCGAGGCCGCCTACCTGGAAGTGCTGGCCCTGGTGCCCGAAGCGCTGGCGCCGTCCGAGGAAGAGCGCGCGCTGGTGATCGAGGCGCTGACGGAAATCGACGCCGTGCTGCACCAGCTGCCCGCCAAGGCACGCAAGGCCTTGTTGCTGTGCAAACTCGATGGCCTGAGCTACCGCGACATTGCCACCGAATTGCAGGTGTCCGTCTCGTCCGTCGAAAAATACATCGCCGCCGGCCTGCTGGCCTGCTACCAAGCCATGCACACCCAAGGCGCCTGAACCATGGATGTGGTGATTGCACCGGTCATCGTGCAGCAGGCGGCCCAATGGATGGCGCGCCTGTGGTCCGATGACGCCAGCGACGAAGACCGGGCTGCCTGTGCCCGCTGGTGCGCCGCCCATCCGCACCACGCCATCGCCTGGCAGCGTTTGCAGGCATTCGAGGGCAAGCTGCACAGCGTGCCGCGCGACGCGGCCCGGCACGCGCTGCGCGAACCGGCGCCAGCCGCCTACCTGAACCGCCGCCGTGCCCTGAAACTACTGGCCGTGCTGCTGCCCGTGGGCGGCATGGCGTACATGCTGCGCGGCACGGATGCGTGGCAAGTGGCCACGGCAGGGCATGGCACGGCCACAGGCGAGATCCGCGAGATTACCTTGCCGGACGGCACGTGCGTGATGCTCGCTTCCGCTTCCGCCATCGATGTGCGCTTCAGCGCCAGCGAGCGCTTGCTGATACTGCGCAGCGGCGAAATCCTCGTCACGACGGCGCGCGATCCCGATCCGGCCCAGCGGCCTTTCCGCGTGCAGGGCCGCCATGGCACGGTGCAGGCGCTGGGCACGCGTTTTACTTTACGCCAAGACGAATACACGTCGCGCGTGGCCGTCTTCGAGGGTGCCGTCGAGGTGCGCCTCGCGCATGCGCCGGGCCGTCCCGTGCGCATCGACACGGGCCAGGGCGCCGTCTACTCGGCCGACATCGTGCAGTCTGGCGCACCCGCGTCCGCCAGCGCCGCGGCCTGGACCAAAGGGATGCTGGTGGCCGACAACATGCGCCTCGATGAGCTGCTTGCGGAACTGGCCCGCTACCGTCCCGGCCTGCTGCGCTGTGACCCGGCCGTGGCTAGCCTCACCGTCAACGGCGTGTTTTCCTTGCGCGATACGGACCGCGCGCTGCACAACCTGGCGCTGGCCTTGCCCGTGCAGATCGTTGCGCGCACGCGCTACTGGGTGACCGTCCAGGCCGCTGCCTGACAATTTCGCGGACCCGATTGAGGGTTTTGCATTCTCGTTCGGGATATAGGGTGAGAGCCACCCTTATCCATTGAACTTATGCACGCTTTTTCCCGTTTTTTCCATGAGTAGCCCAAGCCGCCAGGCCGGCCCGATCAGCCGGATACTGCAGCCCATCCGCGGGCGCCTGATCGCCGCCGCCGTGCTGGCCGGTACGGGTTCCATGCTGACCCTGGTGCCGCTGGCCGGCATTGCGCAGATCGCGCAAATCGCCCTGAACCCCGCGCTGGCGCGGGGTGATATGTGGCAGATCATCATCGCCAGCGTCGCCTGCCTGTTTGCCGGCATGGCCCTGACCACGCTGGGCGAGCTGGCCGCGCATCTGGCCGACAACCGCCTCACCCATCAATTGCGCCTGCAGGCCATGCAGCGCCTGGGGCAGGTGCCGCTGGGCTGGTTCACCAGCCGTGCCTCGGGCGAGGTCAAGCAGGCGATGCAGGACGATATCAATACCCTGCACAGCCTTACCGCGCACTTCTATACGACGACGGGGCGCGCCGTGGGCGCCATCGCCATCTCCGTCATCTATCTGTTCGCCATGGACTGGCGCCTGGCCATCGTTTCGATATTGCCATTTCCCGGCTTCTTCCTGTTCTTCGG
The DNA here is from genome assembly GCF_019345575.1 of Janthinobacterium sp. NKUCC08_JDC. NCBI lineage: Bacteria > Pseudomonadati > Pseudomonadota > Betaproteobacteria > Burkholderiales > Oxalobacteraceae > Janthinobacterium > Janthinobacterium sp. NKUCC08_JDC. The sequence continues at coordinate 80,718 of NZ_JAHKQW010000018.1, forward strand.
CCGCGCCATGAAGGCCAGCGGCGGCAATATGGAACAATTCGTCGCCGGCATGGGACGCATCAACAATGCCGTGGTGGAATTCGTCAACGGCATCCCCGTGGTCAAGGCCTTTGGCGCCACGGGACGTGCGCACGGCAGCTACCGCGCCGCCGTCGATGCGTTTGCCGAGGCGTTTGCCGCGTTTACGCGCCCCCTGGTCGGCTCCATGGCGAATGCCAATGCGCTGATCGCGCCCGTCGCCGTGCTGGGCGTGGTGGTGCTCGCCGGCACCGTCTTCGTGGCGCTGGAGGCGATGGCGCCCATCGATATTCTGCCGTTCGCCCTCGTGGCGCCCGGCATTTCCGCACCGATGCTGCTGCTGCATTACCTCACGCATGACCTCAACAACGCCACAGGCGCGGCCCAGCGCGTGCAAGCCTTGCTCGACACGCCCGTACTGGCGCAGCCGGCGCCAGGCCAGCAGCAGTTGCCAGTCGGTACCGAGATTCGCATGGAAAATGTGGGCTATGCCTACGATGGGCACAACAAGGTGCTGTCGGACATCACGCTGACTTTGCAGCCCGGCACGGTGACGGCCATCGTCGGCGCTTCCGGTTCCGGCAAGTCGACCCTGGCGCGGCTGCTGCTGCGCTTTTTCGACCCGACAGAAGGGCGCATCACCTTGGGCGGCGTCGACCTGCGGCACATCGCCACGCCCGAGCTGTACCGGCGAATCGGTTTCGTGCTGCAGGAAGTGCGGCTGATCCACGCCAGCGTGCGCGAGAACATTGCGCTGGGCCGCCCATCGGCCAGCACGCACGAGATCGAAGCGGCGGCGCGCCTGGCGAACATCCACGAGCGCATCCTGGCCTTGCCGCGCGGATACGATTCCGTCATCGGCGAGGATGCGCAGCTGTCCGGCGGCGAGTTGCAGCGCGTCAGCATCGCCCGTGCCGTGCTGCTCGATCCGTCCGTGCTGGTGCTCGATGAAGCGACGTCCGCGGCCGACGCGGAAAACGAAGTGGCGATCCAGGATGCGTTGTCGCGCTTTGCCCAAGGCCGCACCCTGCTGGTGATCGCGCACCGGCTCGACACGGTCATGCATGCCGACAACATCGTCGTCGTCGAGAACGGCGCCATCGCCGAGCAGGGCAGCCATGCCGGCTTGCTCGCCCACCAGGGCCGCTATGCGCAACTATGGGCGCTGGGCGGCTATCAGGATTCCCAGGAAGATGCGGTGCTCCCATGCTGAAAACGTTTATTCAACTGCTGGGCGATGATGCGCCCGTGTTCCGCCGCTATTGCGCCATGGCGCTCGCATATGGCGTGCTGAGCGGGCTGACGATCACGGCGCTGGTATTGGCTCTGGGCCGGCTGCTGGCCGGCGATACGGGCGGCGCGGCCCTGTGGCTGATCGTGCTGCTGGCCGGGCTGGTCGCTTGCTGGGCCTGGCGGCGCCAGGTGGAGAAAGCGGGCGTGCGCGTGGGCGTGACGGTCTTGCAAGGGGCGCGACAGCGCCTGGGCGACCACGTGGCGCGCCTGCCCGTCGGCTGGTTTACGCCGGAGAATACGGCCAAGCTGGGCCACGTCATCACGCAAGGCATGATGAACGTCGCGCAGCTGCCTGCCCACGTGCTCACGCCCGTGATTTGCGGCGCCGTCACGCCCGTGGTCTTGCTGGCCGCGCTGTTCGCGCTGTATTGGCAGCTGGGCGTGGTCGCGCTGCTGGCGCTGCCCCTGCTGGGCGGTGCCTTGCGGCTCACGGCGCACCTGGGCCAGCGCGCCGATGATGCCTACCACCATCACTTTGCCCAGACCAGCCAGCGTCTTGTGGAGTTTGCGCAAGCGCAGTCGGTGCTGCGCGCATTCGGTGGCGCAGCTGAAGGCGGCACGCGTTTCCTGCAGCAAGCCATCGACACACAGCGCCACGCGGGCACGCGGCTCATTTACCTGTCGGCGCTGTCGTCGGTGCTCAACGCCTGGACCGTGCAAGCCATCTTCGCCGTCTTGCTGGCCATTGCCGCGAGCCTGCTCGGTACGGTAGCGGTGGCAGACGCCATCACCGTCATCGTGGCGTTGCTGCTGGTGGTGCGCTTTGTCGACCCGCTGCAGGAAGTGGCCAGCTATGGCGAAGTGCTGCGTGGCGCGCGCGGCCCGCTGGACGCTGCGCGCGATATTTTCGCCGTGCAGCCCTTGCCGGAAGCACACAAGCCGCAAGCGCCGCGCGATGCTTCGGTCGAATTGTGTGGCGTGCACTTCCGCTATGCGCCGGACCAGCCCGACGTCTTGACGGACATCAACCTGCAGATTGCGCCGGACAGCATGACGGCACTGATCGGCGCTTCCGGTTCAGGCAAGACGACCCTGGTGCGCCTGATCGCGCGCTTCTTTGACGCCAGTGCAGGCACGGTGCTGGTGGGCGGCGTCGATGTGCGCAACATGTCCAGCGAGCAATTGACCCGCCAGATCAGCCAGATCTTCCAGGACAGTTATCTGTTCCAGGGCAGCATCGGCGACAACATCCGCATCGGCAAGCCGGCCGCCAGCGATGCCGAGGTGCTGGAAGCGGCGCGCCAGGCTGGCGTGGCCGAGATCATCGCCCGCCTGCCGCAGGGACTTGCGACGCTGGTGGGCGAGGGCGGCGCGCGCCTGTCCGGCGGCGAACGCCAGCGCATCGCCATCGCGCGCGCGCTGGTCAAGGATGCACCGATTCTGCTGGTCGACGAGGCGACGGCCGCGCTCGACGCGGAAAACCAGGCCGCCATCGCCGAAGCGCTGGCGCGGCTGCGCGGCAAGCGCACGGTGATCGTCATCGCCCACCAGTTGTCGACGGTGGCCATGGCCGACCAGATTGTCGTGCTCGATGGCGGCACCCTGGGCGAGCAGGGCGCGCCAGCCATCTTGCGCGCGCAGGGCGGCCTGTATGCGCACTTCCTGGCCCAGCGCCAGGCGGCCAAAGGCTGGCGCATCGCCGCGCCCGCGCACCAGCCTGGAACGGAGTCCGGCATTTGACACACGCGCGTCTGCTTTTCCTTTTCGTGCTGCTGTGCTGCGCCTCCTTGCTGGTCGGCGCCAGGCAGATGGAGTGGGCACAACTGTTGTCATCGTCCGGCGCGCTGTCCGACGATACGTGGCTGACCCTGACGGCCAGCCGGCTGCCGCGCCTGGCGGCGCTGGTGCTGACGGGCGTGGGCCTGTCCGTGTGCGGCGTCATCCTGCAGCACATCGTGCGCAACAAATTCGTCGAGCCGGCCACGTCGGGCGGCCTCGATGCGGCCAAGCTGGGCATCCTCGTTGCGCTGACCGTGGCACCTGCGGCGGGCACGGCCGGCAAGATGGCGTTCGCGCTGGCCTTCTGCCTTGCCGCCAGCGTACTGTACGTGGCCCTGATCCGCCGCATCCGCTTCAAGAACACCATTCTGGTGCCCGTGATCGGCCTCGTGTATGGCGGCGTGCTCAGCGCCGTGGCCGAGTTTTATGCCTACCGCAACAACATCCTGCAAAGCATGCAGGGCTGGCTGCTCGGCGATTTTTCGCGCATCGTGCAGGGCAACTATGAAATCATTTATCTGATCCTGCCCATCGTTGCTTTCACGTATGTGTACGCGCAGCGTTTTACCGTGCTGGGCATGGGCGAGGGCATGGCGACCAGCCTGGGCCTGAATTATGCGGGCACGGTGGCGCTGGGCCTGATGCTGGTGGCCGTCACGGTGGCGGCCACGGTGATCACGGTGGGGGCGGTCCCGTTTGTCGGGCTGGCCATCCCGAATCTGGTGGCCTTGCGCTATGGCGACAAGCTGGAGCGCACCCTGCCCATCGTCGCCCTGTGCGGCGCGTCGCTGCTGCTGGCCTGCGACATCGCCGGGCGATTGCTGATCTATCCATTCGAGGTGCCAATCGGCCTGACGGCCGGTGGCGTGGGCGGCCTGCTGTTCCTCATCCTGATCATCCGGGGGCGGCGATGAAGCGGTTCTTGAATCAACGGATGCTGTGGCTTGCCGTGTTTGCTTTGGCGCTCGCTTTCCTCTTCCTCGGCGCCAATCTCGACTTCGATTACGTCATCCCCAAGCGCCTGTCGCGGCTGGCCGCCATCGCCATCGGCGGCGTCTGCGTGGCCGTGTCGTCGATTGTGTTCCAGACCATCGCCGGCAACCGGATACTGACACCGGCCGTCATGGGTTATGAAGCCGTGTACCTGCTGCTGCAATCGCTGCTGATCCTCGCGATGGGCATGCACAGTGTGGTGCTGCTGGGACAGAACGGCAATTTTGTCGTGTCGATTGCGCTGATGCTCGCGTATTCCTGGGCCATCCACTATTGGCTGTTTCGTGATGGTAAGAACAACGTGTATTTTCTGCTGCTGCTGGGTTTTGTGCTGACGATGGTGATCGGCACGTTTACCCAGTTCATCCAGCTGCGCATCAGCCCCGGTGAATTTGCCATCTTGCAAGGCTTCAGCCAGGCATCGTTCAACAAGGCGCAGCCTGCACAATTGCTGTACTCGGCCCTGCTGGCAGGCGCCGCCTGCGTGGCTGTCGTAAAAACTTTGCCGGCGCTCGACGTGCTGGCGCTGGGGCGCGAACAGGCGATCTCGCTCGGCATCGATTACCGGCGCATGGTGCGGCTGCAGTTGGCGCTGATCGCCGTGCTGGTGGCCGTGTCGACCAGTCTGCTGGGCCCCACGGCCTTCATGGGCATCTTTGTGGCGAACACAACATATGCCCTGGCCCGCACGGGGCGTCACCGCGCCACCTTGCCGCTGGGCTGCGCCATCGCCATCGTCATCTTTCTGGCCGCCCAGCTGCTGGTCGAGCACGTTTTCAACTACCGGACCACGGTTGGCATCCTCGTCAACCTCGTATGTGGCGCGTATTTCCTCGCGCTCATGGTCCGCACCCGGGGTACCGCATGATCCACGTCAACCATATCGAAAAAAGCTACGGCGCCAGGCGTGTGCTGGACAACGTCAGCGTGCAGTTTCCCAAGGGGAAAGTAACGTCCTTGATCGGCCCGAATGGCGCCGGCAAGACCACCTTGCTGATGCTCATCGCGCGCTTGCAGGAAGCGAATGGCGGCGAGATTGCGATAGACGGGCGCAGCATCGCGGCCATCAAGATCCAGGACTATGCGAGACTGGTGGCCACCCTGCGCCAGTCTCCCGATTTTCATTTGCGCCTGACGGTGGAAGAGCTGGTCGCCTTCGGCCGCTTTCCCTACAGCCGGGGTAACTTGACGGCGCAAGACCGGCAAGCGATCGACGAGGCCATCGCCTTTTTGTCGCTGGACAATCTGCGCCTGGCCTACGTCGATGAGCTGAGCGGCGGCCAGCGCCAGATGGCCTTCCTGGCCATGACGATTGCCCAGCAGACCGATATTTTGCTGCTCGACGAGCCGCTCAATAATCTCGACATGCAACACGCCGTGCAGATCATGCGCGCGTTGCGCCGCCTGTGCGACGAGCAGGGCCGCACCGTGATCCTGGTGATCCACGACATCAATTTCGCCGCCAATTATTCCGACCACATCGTTGCCATGCAGGGAGGCGCCGTGCGCTTTTCCGGCCCTGCCGACGAGGTCGTCACCGAGGCACGCTTGCGCGCCCTGTACGGCATCGATTTTCACATCGTGCGCAATGAGCGCGGCTGCGTCTGCAATTACTTTACCCCCACAGGAGCTTGAGATGATCTGGAACAAATCCCGCTGCGCGCTGGCCGTGCTGCTCGCCGCCATGGCCGCCCTGCAAGGCTGCACCGACAAGGTGGCCACGGCGCCGCCGGCGCCTGCCGCATCCGCATCGGAGCAGGCATTTACTCCCGTCACCATCGTGCACAAGCTGGGCACGACGGTGATCAAACATCGCCCGCAGAGGGTGGCCGTGCTCGACATGAACGAAGTCGATTTCCTCGACCAGCTGGGCGTGCCCGTGGCCGGCATGGTGAAGGATTACGTGCCGCATTTCCTCACGCGCTACAAGGACGACCAGGCCATCCGCGACCTGGGCGCCATCGTGCAGCCCAATCTCGAGCATATCCACGCGCTCCAGCCCGATCTGGTGCTGATGACGTCGATTCAGGCCAACCATTACAAGGAACTGAGCCAGATCGCACCCACCTTGCATTTCGACGTGGATTACCAGAACAGCGAAAGCAAGCATATCGAGGTGGTCAAGCAGCACTTGCTGACGCTGGGGCGTATCTTCGGCAAGGAAGGCATCGCCAACCGGAAAGCGCAGGAGCTTGACGCCAAGGTGGCGGACGCGCGCAAGGTGACCCAGGACCGTCCCGAGAAAGCGCTGATCGTGCTGCATAACAATGGTGCCTTCAGCTCATTTGGCGTGCAGTCGCGCTACGGTTTTATCTTTGAGGCGCTGGGCGTGAAACCCGCCAGTTCGGCCATCGAAGCGGGCTTGCATGGCCAGCCCATTTCCAGCGAATTCATCCAGCAAGCCAACCCCGACATCATCTATGTTGTCGACCGTACGGCCGTGATGGAACACCGTCCCGTCATGACGGCCGAACAGATGGCCAATCCGCTGCTGCGCCAGACCAAGGCCTGGAAGAACGGCCGTGTCGTCTTTGTCGATGCGGATGCCTGGTACATCACGGCGGCCAGCGTGACGTCGCTGAAGCGGGTGATCGACGACGTGCTCAGCGGTTATCAATGATATTTTCGTAATGATTCGTATTGAGATTGAGGGTTTTGCCTTTTCGTTCGGGAGATAGGGTGAGAACAAGCAATCATCCCATCTGAAAGGATTTACTGTATGACACACCGCATGGCAACGCGCCACCTTCCCGCCTTGAACCTGAGCCGCATCGCCAACGCCGTGCAACTGGCGATCATCACGGGCTTGACCGTGGGGGCGCTGGGCGTGGCGGCCCCGTCAGCCTACGCACAAGCGGGGACGGGCCAGGCCAGGCAAGCGTTCAGCGTGCCGGCCGGTGCGCTGGGCTCGGCGCTCAACACTTTCGCCGCCGAGGCGGGCGTGGAATTGACGGTCGAGGCTAGCCTGCTGCAAGGCAAGAACAGCGCAGGCCTGTCCGGCAGCTACAGCGTGCCCGAGGGTTTTTACGAATTGCTGCGCGGCCACGGCTTGCAAGCCGTGCGCGAGGGCAATGGCAGCTATACGGTACGCCGCGAAGCGGCGCACAGCGCCGCCGCCGAGGCAGCCGCCACCATGCCGGCCGTGACGGTGTGGGGCAAGGGCAACGCCGTGACGGATGCCTACGCCGGTGGGCAAGTAGCGTCTGGCGGCCGCGTGGGATTTCTGGGCGACAAGGATTTCATGGAAACCCCGTTCAACACCATCAGCTATACGGATAAATTCATCGAAGACCGGCAGGCGCGCGACATCACCGATGTGATTTCCGCCACCGACCCCACCGTCTTCAGCAGCGGCATGACGGGCATCATTGGCGAGAATTATTCGATACGGGGCTTCAGCTCGAATATCGGCGACGTCGCGTTTGGCGGCCTGTACGGCATCTCGCCCTACTACCGCACCTCGCCTGAAATGTTCGAGCGCATCGAGGTGCTGAAGGGACCGTCAGCATTGCTCAATGGCATGCCACCGGGCGGCTCGGTAGGCGGCAGCATCAACCTCGTGCCCAAGCGCGCGGGCGATACGCCGCTGGCGCGCATGACGGCATCGTACATGTCGGACGCGCAATGGGGCGGCCATGTGGACGTGGGTCAGCGGTTCGGCGAGCATAAACAGTTCGGCATCCGCGTCAACGGCGTCTACCGCGATGGCGAGGGCGCCATCGACCATCAGAAAAAGAAGACCAAGCTCGTCTCCGTGGGCCTGGACTGGCGTGGCAACGGTGCGCGCCTGTCCGCCGACCTGTACCACAGCGAGGACCGCGCCGATGGCTTGAACCGGGGCGTCAACCTGGCCCCCGGCTTGCCCGTGCCGCGTCCGCCAAAAGCGGAAACCTTGTTGAATCCCAGCTGGGCGTTCTACGATACCAAGGACAAGGGCGCCATGTTGCGCGGCGAGCTGGACCTGAACGAGCAAGTGATGGCGTATGCCGCCGTGGGCGCCAGCCGGGCCGACTACCAGTCGACGGGCGCGTACCTGATCCAGGTGTTCAACACGGCTGGCGACTACCGCACCAATCTTGCCGACCTGGGTTTTGATGTGGAAAAGCAGTCGGCGGAAGCAGGCTTGCGGGGCAAGCTGCGCACGGGCGATATCGGCCATCAATGGGCCGTCAACGCCACGTATTATCACCACACGGACAAGCAGTACGGACGCAGAAATACCCTGGAAAAAGACTGGATCACGAACATCTATAACCCCGTCTGGGGTCCGGCGACGCGCTTCGAGGCGCCGCAAATTTCCAAGGCGGAACTCCGCCTGGCCAGTATCGGCCTGGTCGACACGCTTTCTTTTGCGCAAGACAAGGTGCAACTGACGGTGGGCTTGCGCCGCCAGGAAGTGCTCAGCGATAACTTCAACATCAAGACGGGCGCGCGCACCTCGCGCTATGACGAAGGCGCCACCACGCCGGCCGTCGCCCTGCTGGTCAAGGCGAGCCAGACGATTTCCCTATATGGCAATTACATCGAAGGCTTGAGCCAGGGCGCCACGGCGCCGTTGACGGCGGCCAACTCGGGCGAGGTCTTTGCGCCATACAAGTCGAAGCAGGCGGAGCTTGGCCTCAAGGTCGACCTGGGCGAGTTCGCGCATACGGTCAGCGTGTATGAAATCAAGCGGCCCAGCAGCTATGTCGATCCCGTCAGCAATATCTTTTCCTTTGGCGGCGAACAGCGCAACCGCGGCGTCGACTGGGGCTTCTTTGGTTCGCCCCTGCGCGACGTGCGCCTGATGGGCGGCGTGGCGTATGTCGACCCGGTCTTGAGCAAGACGCCGGGCGGCGCCAACCAGGGCAAGCAGGCAGCGGGCGTGCCCAAACTGCAAGCCAAGCTCGGTGTCGAATGGGATACACCCGCCATCCCCGGCGTGACCCTGACGGCGAATGCGACGGCGGCATCGAAGCAATACATCAATGCCGACAATTCGATGTCCGTGCCGGGCCGTACCGTGTTTGATCTGGGCGCCCGCTATGCGACGAAGGCGGCGGGCCGGCCGTTGACCGTACGCGCCAGCGTGACGAACGTCGGCAACAAGGCGTACTGGGCGCTGCCGCAATGGACCAGCCTGGGCCTGGGCGCGCCGCGCACCATCATGCTGTCGGCCACAACGGAGTTTTAATCTGTCTTGTTGCTATTCGTCCGCGCCCCGCGCCAGGCTGTCCGAGCGCCGCCACGTCCACATCAGCCCGATGCCGGCCGAGGTGCCGCTGTTCTGGCGCAGCAGGGGGCTGGCGCGGTTGGCGGCGCCTGTGTAGTTGTCGTAGCGTAAAAAGGCAAAGGCGCGCCAGTCTTGGTGCAGCCGGTACGAACCGCCCAGACCCAGCCGCGTGAGCATCAGCCCGCTCTTTGCCGCATACGCTGGCCGCTGCGCCGTGGCAAACGCGGGGCTGACGCCATAAAAATAATCGTTGATGGCAGCATTGCCCAGCACGGCGCCCAGGCTGGCGTCGACATGCCATGCCTGCTGCTCGCCTTGCAGTCCATACACGAAACGCGGCTCGAACGTGGCGCCCTGGCGGCGCAGGCCGCCGCGCGCTTCGATGACGGCGCGCAAGGGCAGTTCCAAGCCCAGGCGGCTGTGCTGCGTCGGCTCGGCCAGCTTGATTTTCAGGCGCGGGCCAAATTCCACCAGGGTGCCCAGGTCGGGCATGCCGCGCCGGGCCGGCACGTCGCTGGAGCGGGCCGGCAAGGACAGGGCAAAACCGATATCGAAGTCGAGGCGGTCCGTATCGAGCAGGCGCGCGCCCACGCCCGAACGGTCGGCGCGCAACACTTTCCCGCGATAAATCAGATAGGGCAGGGCCAGGCTGCGCGTCGAGCGTTCGCTGGCGCCGGGATAGGCGGGCGTGACGGCCGTGCCGCCAAATACCCCCGCTTCCCATAAGGGCAGCGGTGCTTCGGCGGCTTGCGCCGGCGCCATGGCGGCGGAGAAGGCACAGGCGGCCAGCAAGGTGCGGGCGGTGTTCATCGAGGAAATCCGCAAGGTTTGCCGGCCTGTAGCGATTCCAGCGCCTTGTCGCTGAGGGCGCTCGATTGACCGCTTTTCTTTGCCAGCGCGATGGCGCGGCTGAAATGAAAGGCGGCCGCGTCGTCGCGGCAGGCGGCGCTGGCGGCGCGCCCGGCTTCGTGGTGCAGCCGCGCCTGCCAAGCGAAATCGCCATGGCCCAGTTCGGCATTGCCAGCGGCGTCCGCGTAGTTGCGCATCGCTTGCGCCCAGTCGCCCTGGCTGGCCGCTTCCCGCGCGAACTGCTCCTGCTGCGCCGCCGTGCGCAGTTCGATTTGCGTGGCGCAGGCGCCCAGGGCCATCAGGACGAACGGCAGGACGAGGCAAGTACGGAAGGACAGGAGTGTGGACATGGCGCCACTGTAGCGCATGGGAAGGGGCGCACGTTTGCGCTGAACGCGTGAATCTGGGCTTTTTTGTAGCACTGATGACATATAATTTGCACACGACTTTGTTATCTTTGACACATCACCGAACAGGAGCACCATGTTTTCACGTAAATTTCATTCTTGTGCACAGCTGATGCTGGCTACCTTGCTGATGGGCTTTGTCGCGGCCTCGCCTGCGCGTGCGCAGCAGGCGGCCGTCAAATTGCCGAACGTGGTGATCCTGGCAACGGGCGGCACCATCGCCGGCAGCGGCGCCGACAGCACCACCACCGTCGGCTACACCTCGGCCACCGTGGGCGTCGAACGCCTGATCGCGGCCGTGCCGGAACTGAAGAAAGTGGCAAACGTAAAAGGCGAGCAAGTATTCCAGATCGCCAGTGAAAGCATGGGCAACAGCCACTGGCTGACCCTGGCCAAGCGCATCAACGTGCTGCTGGCCTCGAACGACGTCGATGGCGTGGTCGTCACGCACGGCACCGACACCATCGAGGAAACGGCGTATTTCCTGAACCTGACCGTGAAAAGCCACAAGCCGGTCGTGGTGGTGGGCGCCATGCGTCCGTCGACGGCCATCTCGGCTGACGGCCCGATCAACCTGTACAACGCCGTGTTGCTGGCCGGTAGCAAGGAAGCCGTGGGCAAGGGCGTCCTGGTGGCCTTGAACGACCAGATCAACGCCGCGCGCGAAGTGAGCAAAACCAACACCTCGACGACCGATACCTTCAAGTCGCCGGAACTGGGCATGCTTGGCTACATCCAGGGCAGCAAGCCTTTCTTCTACCGCCAGTCGACGCGCAAGCACACCTTGGAGTCGGAATTTGACATCAGCAAGCTCGATGCCCTGCCACAAGTGGACATCGTTTACGGCTACGCCAACATGAACCGTGTCGGCATGGACGCCTTCATCGCCGCTGGCGCCAAGGGCATCATCCACGCTGGCGTGGGCGATGGCAGCGTGGCCGCACAAATGAAGCCGGCCCTGGTGGAAGCGCGCCAGAAGGGCGTGCTGATCGTGCGTTCGAGCAGAGTCGGCCAAGGCATCGTGGCGCGCAATGGCGAAGCCAATGACGATGAACTCGACAGTGTCGTCTCCGACACCCTGAACCCGCAAAAAGCCCGCATCCTGCTGATGCTGGCCCTGACCAAAACGAACAGCACGCAAGAAATCCAGCGTATTTTCTACACGTATTAATCACTGCTACGCCACACTCAGCCTTATTGGCTCAGTGTGGCTGATTTACGCTTGCCCGCTTTGCTGCCATACTTCGCTTCTGAATAATTTCCTGACAGAAGCTGCAACACTGTCTCCGGTTCATGGCCATCCTGTCCGACATCATTCTGTATCCCATCAAATCGTGCGCCGGCATCCATTTGCGCGAGGCGGTCCTGACGCGTTCAGGGCTGATGAGCGAGCACGTGTTCGACCGCGAATGGATGGTGGTCGATGAGCAGGGCCGCTTCCTGACCCAGCGCGAACATCCGCGCATGGCGCTGATCGTGCCGTCCATCAAGGCCACCACCCTGGAATTGCGCGCGCCGGGCATGCTGCGCCTGGAAATCGAGCTGGGATTGCCGCATCCGCAACACTCGCCCATGCTCGACGTGCAAGTGTGGGACGATTGCGTGCGCGCCTACGATTGCGACGACGTCACGGCCACCTGGTTTTCCAACGCCATCGGCGTGCCGTGCCGCCTGGCGCGCTTTCATCCGGACGTGGTGCGCGCCACAAGCACCAAATGGACCGATGGCGTCGCCGCCGAGACCATGTTTGCCGATGGCTACCCGGTGCTGATCGCCGGCGCCGCTTCGCTGGCCGACGTGAATGACAAGCTGCGCGCGGCTGGCCGTGACGCGCTGCCGATGAACCGCTTCCGCCCCAACCTCGTCATCGGCGATATCGGCGCCTTCGAGGAAGACTACGCCGACTTCCTGCAATTCGGCGCGACGGTGCTAAAACCCGTCAAGCCGTGTTCGCGCTGCCCGATTCCGTCGGTGGACCAGGCCACGGGCGTGCCCGGACCGGACCCGCTCGACGTCATGCATGGCTATCGCGCCAAGCCCGAGCTCGACGGCGCCATCTGCTTCGGCATGAACGCCATCGTCACCGAAGGCGGCGATGAGCGTATCGTGGTGGGGCAGGACATCGGTTTCGAACTGGCATTTTAAGCATGGCGCCCGCACACAAGGGTTTAAGGTTTCTATGAATCAAGCAATACCGCCGGACCCGCGCATTGCCAGCCTCGAAGCCGAAAACCAGGCCTTGCGCGCACGCATGGCTTTCCTGCTGGAACAGGCCGAGCGCAACCACGACATCATGTGCCGCCACCAGGCGTTCGACCTGGAAATCGTCAGCGCGTCCACGTTTCCTGAATTGATCGGCACCATCTTCCGCACCTTGCCCGTGATTTCCGACCTCGACGGCGTCACCTTGAGCCTGCTCGACGAGGATGACGATATCGTGCTGGTGATGGAAAAGCTCGGAGTCGATTTCAGCGCCTTCCCGCAGTTGCTGTTCGTGCATGCCGTGGCCGAGCTGGGTTTTGCTCCGCCGGCGCCCGTGGCCGAGGGCGAAGCGGCCTTGCCGCCGATGCCGCTGCTCGGTGCCTTCGATGCTGCCGTGCATGGCCCCCGTTTTCCGCAGATCGAATCGCTGCGCAGCGTGGCGCTGGTGCCCTTGCTGCGCAACAAGCGCCTGATTGGCAGCCTGAACCTGGCCAGCAGCGATGTGACGCGCTTTACGCCCGCGCTGGGCACGGATTTCGTCAAGCATATGGCATCCATCATCGCCATTTGCTTGGAAAACGTGATCAGCAATGAAATGCTCAAATACATCGGCTTGACCGATTCCCTGACGGGCGTCTACAACCGGCGCTATATCGACCGCCGCCTGCTGGAAGAAATCGCCCGCGCGCGGCGCCAGAATTATTGTATTTCATGCATGTATATCGATATCGACCATTTTAAGCTGGTCAATGACACGCATGGCCACCAGGGCGGCGATGAAGTGCTGCGCGAAGTGGCTACGCGCATCCGCACGGAATTGCGCCGCTCCGATGCGTTGGGCCGCTTCGGCGGCGAGGAGTTCGTCGTGCTGCTGATCGACGCCGATCTCGACAGTGCGACCTTCGTGGCCGAACGCATCCGCGCCAGCATCGCCGGCACCATGTTCGACTTGCCGGGCAGCGCGCAGGCGTGGGTCAGCGTGTCGATCGGCGTGGCCAGCCTGGAAGCGGACGCGGCGCTGCTGCCGATTGAAACGGTGGCGCAGCAACTGGTGGCGCACGCGGACCAGGCCCTGTACCAGGCCAAGGCCGATGGCCGTAACAAGGTTGTCAGCTGGAAAGCGCAGCGCGATTGATTATTTCAACAGCAAGGTCTCGGCTTTGGCCACGGCGTCGGCCGTGCCGCGCAGCACCACCACGTCGCCGCTGGCCAGCTGCGTTTCGGGCGTGACATCGAGGCGGCCGCGGCCGCGGCGGATGGCCGTCACAAACGCGCCGCAGCCGGCCACGTCGACCGCACTCAAGGGCAGTCCCACACAATGCGCGTCCTCGCTGACGGTGACCGTATGCAGGCGTTCGAGCTCGGCATCGTCGCCCGCGTCGCTGGAACCGTGGAAATAGCCGCGCAGCGAGGCATAGCGCTCCTCGCGCGCCGCCTGCACCCGGTGCACCACGCGGCGCAAGGGCACGCCCATCATGATCAAGGCATGCGAAGCGAGCATCAGGCTGCCTTCCATCAATTCCGGCACCACTTCGGCCGCGCCCGCCTTCTTCAACTGGTCGAGGTCGGTATCGTCGTGGCTGCGCACGATGACGGGCAGGGTCGGCGCCATTTCGTTCAGCAGATGCAATAACTTCAGTGCCGAGGGCGTGTTGGCATACGTGATCACGACGGCGCTGGCCCGGTAGATGCCGGCCGCCACCAGGCTTTCGCGCCGGCCCGCATCGCCATACGAGACGTTGGCGCCGGCCAGCTGCGCTTCCTGCACCCGTTCCGGATCCAGGTCCAGCGCGTGGTATTCGATTTTTTCTTCCGCCAGCAGGATGGCCAGGCTTTGCCCGCTGCGCCCGAAGCCGGCGATCAGCACGTGTTTTTGTGACGCCATGGTGCGGGTGGCGATCCTGGTCAGCGCCAGCGACTGCATCATCCAGTCGTTGGCCGCCAGTTTCATGACGATGGCGTCCGACTTGGCGATGAGGAAAGGCGCCACCAGCATCGACAGCACCATCGAGGCCAGCACCACCTGCACGACGAACGGGTCCATCAGCTTGATGCCGCCAGCGAGGTTCAGCAGCACGAAGCCGAACTCGCCCGCCTGCGCCAGTCCCAGTCCCGTGCGCAAGGCCACGCCGTTGCTGGACCCGAACAGCCGGGCCAGACCCGCGATCAGCGCGAATTTCAGCAGCACGGGGGCGCACAGCAAGAGCAGCACCAGCCACCAGTTATCGAGCACCACGCGGATATTGAGCAGCATGCCGACCGTGATGAAGAACAAGCCCAGCAGCACGTCGCGGAAGGGCTTGATATCCTCTTCCACCTGGTGCTTGAATTCCGTCTCGGAAATAAGCATGCCGGCAACAAACGCGCCCAGGGCCAGCGACAGCCCGGCCCGTTCCGTGATCCACGCCGCGCCCAGGGTAATCAAGAGCAGGTTGAGCATGAACAATTCTTGCGAGCGGCGCTTGGCAACGATGGTCAGCCAGCCGCGCACCATCTTCTGGCCGATGAACAGCAGCAAGATCAGTACGACCAGAGCCTTGCCGCCGGCCCAGGCCAGGGTTTCGGCCAGGTTGTCCGAATCGCGCGTGAGGGCCGGGATCAGGATCAGCAGCGGCACGACGGCCAGATCCTGGAACAGTAAAATGCCGATGATCTTGCGGCCGTGTTCGCTTTCGAGCTCGAGCCGCTCCGTGAGCATTTTCGAGACGATGGCTGTCGACGACATGGCCAGCGCGCCGCCCAGGGCGAACGCGGCTTGCCAGCTCAGGTGGATGTAGGCGGACAGGTAGCGCCCGACGAACCAGCCGAAGACGACGGTGGCGATGATGGTGGTGACCACCTGCGCCATGCCAAGGCCGAAGACGATGCGCCGCATGGCGAGGAACTTGGGCAGAGAAAACTCGAGCCCGATGGAAAACATCAGGAAGACGACGCCGAACTCGGCCAGCGTATGGCTGGCCTCGTTTTCGGCCGCCAGGCCCAGCGCATGGGGCCCGATGACGATGCCAACGGCCAGGTAGCCCAGCATGGGCGGCAAATGCAACATTCTGAAAGCGACCACGCCCAGCACGGCGCTGCCGAGTAACATCAGGGTCAGTTCAAGCGAGGAAAACATGGGTTGCCCGGTACGGTCAATGGAAATCGTTGTTTGTTGTGACTGGCAAGTTTTTTGCTTTCCTAATTCGTTTATACTTTGGGCATGAGTGTAACCCATGAAAAAACAATGCTGAAAGCTTTTGATCGAATTGACATGCAAGCGACGACCGAGCGCGCTGTTGCGCTGGCCCGCACCACCTTGCAGATCGAGTCCGACGCCATCGTTGCGCTGCACGCGCGCCTTGCCACGGACGACAGCGTGGGCCGCGCCGTGGCGCTGTTGCTGCAATGCAAAGGAAGAGTCGTCGTCTCCGGCATCGGCAAGTCCGGCCATATCGCGCGCAAGATTGCCGCCACCCTCGCTTCCACCGGCACGCCGGCCCTGTTCGTGCATCCGGCAGAAGCGGCCCATGGCGATCTGGGCATGGTCACCTCGGACGATGCTTTTATTGCCATATCGTACTCGGGCGAGTCGTCCGAACTGATGGCCATCATGCCTGTCGTCAAGCGCATGGGCGGCGTACTGATTTCCATGACGGGCAAACCGAATTCCAGCCTGGCCCAGCTGGCCGATGTGCACCTGGATATTTCTGTTGAGAAAGAAGCCTGTCCGCTAAACCTGGCGCCGACGGCCAGCACCACTGTCACCCTGGCCCTGGGCGACGCGATCGCCGTGGCCTTGCTCGACTTGCGCGGCTTCAAGGAAGAAGATTTCGCCCGCTCGCACCCGGGCGGCGCCCTGGGTCGCCGCCTGCTCACGCATGTGCATGACGTCATGCGCAGCGGCGAAAGGGTGCCGAAAGTGCCGGTAGAGGCATCCCTGCTGCAGGCGCTGGAAGAAATGACGAAGAAGGGCATGGGCATGACGGCCATCGTCGACGCGGACAACCGCCCCGTGGGCGTGTTTACGGATGGCGACTTGCGCCGCATGTTCGAGCGCGTGCAGGATTTCACGCAAGTGGCGATCCGCGACGTCATGCATGCGCAGCCGCGCAGCATCGCGCCCGAACGCCTGGCCGTCGATGCCGTGGCCGTGATGGAGCAGTTCCGCATCAACCAGATGCTGGTCGTCGATGCCGACGGCAAGCTGGTGGGCGCGCTGCATATCCATGACCTGACGCAAGCGAAGGTGATCTGATGGACAGCGTGGCGGACAACCTGGCGCGCGCGGCCAAGGTCAAACTGATGATCTTTGACGTCGATGGCGTGCTCACCGACGGCAGCCTGCATTTCGGCCCCGATGGCGAGATGATGAAAACGTTTAATGTGTATGATGGCCTGGGCATCAAGCTGCTGCAGGAATCGGGCGTGCAGACGGCTATCATCAGCGCGCGCCGCTCGGCCATTACGGCACGCCGCGCGCAAGACCTGGGCATTACCCATGTGCACCAGGGCGGTCACGACAAGCTGACGCCATTTCGCGAACTGCTGGCGCTGACGGGCTTGACGGAAGAGCAATGCGGCTATATCGGCGACGATGTCATCGATGCGCCCATCCTGAAACGCGTCGGTTTTGCCGTCAGCGTGCCGGGCGGGCGTCCGGAAGCGCAGGACCTGGCGCACCATGTGACGCAGGCCGGCGGCGGCCGCGGCGCGGTGCGCGAGATCTGCGAATTCCTGCTGCGCGCCCAGGACAACTATGCGCGCGTCATGGCGCCGTTCCTGGAGTGAGGCGCACCTTGCCGCCAGTGATATTGGAAAGAGTGAAACCCTATGCGTAAGCCAGGAGGCGCCCATCGCTGGCGCACGATTTTTACCCTGCTGGGTGCGGTTGTTGTCGCGCTGGCCAGCTTTTGGCTGCTCGAAGTGATGAACAAGAACAGCCAGGACATCAAGGCCAGCAAGCATCTGGATGAGCCCGATTATTTCATCACCAATTTCAGCCTGGTGCGCATGGATTTGACGGGTAAGCCCAGCTATATCGTGTCGGGCACCAAGCTCACGCATTATCCGGCCGACGATTCGTCCGATATCGACCAGCCCTTCGTGCGCAAGCTCACGCCAGGCATGCCGCCGTTGAACATGAATGCGGAACTGGCGCATATCGACCAGGACAATACCCGGCTGCAACTGCACCGCAAGGTCGTGATCGACCGCGCGGCCAGTCCGAAGGCGCAGAACCTGACGGTCAGGACGGAAGCGCTGACGGTGTTTCCGGACGAGGAAAGAATGGAAACGGACGTGCCTGTCGATATCCTGACGGGGACTTCGCGCCTCAATGGCATCGGCATGAAAGCCAATAACGCCACGGGCGTGGTGGAAGTGCAGAATGCGCTGCGCATGGTCCTCCCGCCGAAACCGCGCCCTGCCGCGGCGGCAAAATGACAGAATGAAACAAGGAAACCATACTATGAAGAACATCTTGCTGTTGACCGTATTTTCGCTGGCCATCATGGGCGTGGCGCATGCCGAGAAAGCCGATTCCGAGAAGGAAGCCGTCATCACGGCACGCAGCGGCCACGTCGATGACGTCAAGCAGGTGCGTACCCTGACGGGCGACGTCGTGCTGGTCAAGGGCACCCTGACCATGAAGGCGGGCCGGGCATTGATCACGGAAGACCCGCAAGGCTACCAGTTCATCACCTTCTGGGCCGATCCCGGCAAGCTGGCCACGTTCCGCCAGAAGCGCGATGGCGCGGGCGACCTGTGGGTCGAAGGCGAAGCGGAGCGCGTGGAATACGACAACAAGACGGAAGTGGTGAAACTGTTTTCCAAGGCCAAGCTGACGCGTCTGGAAGGCACGAAAGTAACCGACGTGGCCAATGGCGCCTTCATCTCGTATGACAGCCGCAAGGAAGTATTCAAGATGGAAAATTCCGACAGCGGCACCAGTACCTCCGATGGCGGCAGCGTGCGCATGGTGATCCAGCCGAAGACCAAGGCGCCGGAAGCGGAGAAAGCGCCGGCCACGCCTGCGCCAGGAAAGAAATAATGGACAATACTCGTTGCGGCAGCACCCTGATCGTTCGCGGTCTACAAAAAACCTATGGCAAGCGGCAAGTCGTGCATGATGTCTCGCTGCAAGTCGAATGCGGCGAAGTGGTGGGTTTGCTGGGCCCGAACGGCGCCGGCAAGACCACCTCGTTCTACATGATCGTCGGCCTGGTGCCGTCGGACGGCGGCAGCATCGATATCAGCGGCGTGGACATTTCCAGCCTGCCGATCCACCGCCGCGCGCAGATGGGCTTGTCCTATCTGCCGCAGGAAGCGTCCGTCTTCCGCAAGCTGACGGTGGAAGACAATATCCGCGCCGTGCTGGAAATCCAGACCGTCGAAGGCCGTCCCCTGAAGAAGGCCGAGATCGAGGAGCGCCTGGATAAACTGCTGGCCGATTTGCAGATTGAAAAGCTGCGCGAGAACCAGGCCCTGTCCCTGTCGGGCGGCGAGCGCCGCCGCGTGGAAATCGCCCGCGCGCTGGCCACGGATCCCCGTTTCGTGCTGCTCGACGAGCCGTTCGCCGGCGTCGATCCGATCGCCGTGATCGAGATTCAGCGCATCGTGCGCTTCTTGAAGGAGCGCAATATCGGCGTGCTGATCACCGATCATAATGTGCGCGAGACGCTGGGTATTTGCGACCGTGCCTACATCATCAACCAGGGCTCGGTACTGGCGTCGGGACGCCCCGACGACATCATCGCGAACGAGTCGGTACGCCGGGTCTATCTGGGCGAACACTTCCGCATGTAAGCCAATGAAACAATCATTGCAGCTGCGCACTTCGCAGCACCTGGCACTGACGCCGCAGTTGCAGCAATCGATACGCCTGTTGCAATTGTCGACCCTGGAATTGCACCAGGAACTCGAGCAACTGCTGACGGACAATCCCTTGCTCGAGCGCCTCGACGATCCGCTCGACCGTTCGCTGCGCCTGCTGTCGGACGGGGCCTTGAGTTCCACGGCGGCGCCGGCCGAAGCGCCGCCCCAGGCGCCAGGCCAGGAGGCGCCTGCCGCGCCTGCCGAAGCGGAAACCTTTGACGGCGAGGCGGGCGAGGGCCCGGCCGCCGCGGACGGCGGCGACAGTGACTGGAGCGAGGCGAGCCGGGGCAAGGCGCCCGACGACGAAGATTCCCGCCCGCAACTCGAGGCCCATCACTGCACCCTGCGCGAACACCTGATGGAGCAGATGCGCGTGACGGTGCTTGAATTGCGCGACCGCGCGCTGGTCGAGCTGATCATCGACGCGCTCGACGACAATGGCTACCTGGAAGAGTCGCTCGACGACATCCTGGCGCGCCTGCCGGAAGAGCTGGAAATCGACGCCGACGAGATGCGCACGGCCTTGTCGCTGCTGCAAAGTTTCGATCCGCCCGGCGTGGGCGCGCGCAATGCGTCCGAATGCCTGGCGCTGCAGATCAAGCGCTTGCCGCACATCGCCATGGTGACGCGGCGCATGGCGCTCGTCATCGTGGAAAAGCACCTGGCCTGGTTTGCCCAGCGCGATTTCAACAAGCTGAAAAAAGCCCTCGATTGCGACGATGAAGACTTGCGCGAAGCACAGACGGTGATTCGCCAGTGCAATCCGCATCCGGGTGCCGTGTTCGCCTCGGACGTGTCCGATTACGTGGTGCCCGACGTCGTCGTCAAGCGCGCGCGCAATGGCTGGCAAGTGACCCTGAACAACGACGTCATGCCGCGCCTGCGCGTCAACGCCATGTACGCCAACCTGCTCAAGCAGGGCAAGGGCGAGGGCGCCATGGGCGCACAGTTGCAGGAAGCCAAGTGGCTGATCAAGAATATGCGCCAGCGTTTCGACACGATTTTGCGCGTGGCACAGGCGATAGTAGAAAGACAAAAGAACTTTTTCTCGCATGGGGCCGTTGCCATGCGCCCCCTTGTGCTCCGTGAAATAGCTGATACACTGGGTTTACACGAGAGTACTATCTCGCGGGTAACAACTCAAAAGTACATGCTGACCCCGCACGGCATGTTCGAGTTGAAATATTTCTTTGGTAGCCACGTCGCCACCGAAGCGGGGGGCGAAGCGTCATCGACGGCGATACGGGCATTGATCGTGCAACTGACAGGAGCAGAAGACCCTAAAAATCCTTTATCCGACAGTAAGATTGCGGACATGCTGGGGGAACAAGGCATGGTGATTGCGCGACGTACTGTTGCCAAATACCGGGAAGCGTTGAAAATTCCGCCAGTGAGCCTGCGTAAGTGTTTGTAAGTTTTTTTCGGTTCCTCTGCGGGCCGGATAGGATGGACCGCACGAACCCGATCATCTTTAGGAGTGTGTATGAATCTCACCATCAGCGGACATCATCTCGAAGTGACACCAGCCATCCGTGAATACGTACAAACGAAGCTGGAACGCGTGAAACGTCATTTCGATCAAGTTATCGATATCGCCGTGATTCTGACCGTGGATAACCTCAAAGAGAAAGAAAAACGTCAAAAGGCCGAAGTCAACCTGCGTTTAAGTGGCAAAACCGTCTATGTGGAAAGCCTGGCACAAGACCTGTATGCCGCGATCGATGCCCTGATCGACAAGCTCGATAGGCAAGTGATGAAATACAAAACCAAAGTGCAAGGGCACGGTAAAGAGGCGATCAAGCATCTGCCAGACAACTCCGAGGAAGACGCCGTCGTCGCCGTTTAAGGCCACCCGCTTTCAGCAGTTGTGATCAACTAAGGGCGCACATTGCGCCCTTTTTTGCGCCTGGACCTTTTGAACGCAATGTTCCCCGCGCAGGCGCTAGAATGTTTGTACTTTTACTTTTTTCACGCCTGCCATGAGCGACTTCGTCCAGACCTCCATCCGCAACCGCACGGGGCACATCGTGCTCGACCGTCCGAAAGCCTTGAATTCCCTGTCGCTGGAGATGGTGCGCGCCCTGAGCGCTGCCCTGCTGGCCTGGCGCGACGATCCGCAGGTGGACGCCGTCGTGATCCGCTCGAGCAGCGAGAAAGCACTGTGCGCCGGCGGCGACATCCGTTTCTTCTACGATGCGGGCCTGGCCACGCCGCAAGGCGGCAGCGCCTTGCTGGAAGATTTCTTTACGGAAGAATACGCGTTAAATCATGTGATCCATTTCTATCCGAAACCGTATATCGCCGTGATGGATGGCGTGGTGATGGGCGGCGGCATGGGCGTGGCGCAAGCCGGACCCGGCAACCGCCTGCGCATCGTCACGGGCCGCACGCGCATGGCCATGCCGGAAGTTAATATTGGCTTGTTCCCGGATGTGGGCGGCAGTTATTTCCTGTCCCGCCTGGCCGGCCAGCTGGGCCTGTACCTGGGCTTGACGGGCTTGACGATCAACGCGGCCGACGCCCTGTACACGGACCTGGCCGATGTCTACCTGCCCGAGGCGCAGATGGGGGCGCTGCTGGCCCTGTTCGAGTCGACGCCGGGCGAGGCCTTGCCGGTTGCCATCAAGGCGCTGGCGGCGCCGTTCCAGGCCGAGGCGGGTATCGCCTCGCTGGCGGCGGCGCGCGTGGCGCTGGACCGTCACTTCGGCGCCGGCTCCGTGGCGGCCATCATGGCCTCGCTGGCGCAGGACGACAGCGCGTTCGCCAGCAAGGCGCTGGCGGCCATGCGCCTGCGCTCGCCTTTGATGATGTCGGTAACTCTGGAATTGCTGCAGCGCGGGGCTCACTTGGGCGTGGCCGATTGTCTGCGTCTGGAGCGCACGGTGGTGCGCCACAATTTCGAGCATGGCGAAGTGCTCGAAGGCGTGCGTGCGCTGGTGGTCGACAAGGACAATGCGCCGCGCTGGAACCCATCAAGCCTGGACGAGGTCGATGCTGCCATGGTGGCGCGCTTCTTCGCACCGGTCTGGCCGGCGTCAGCGCATCCGCTGCGCCACCTGAATTAACTAGGAGCGCTCGCGGTGGCGCAGCACGACGCGCTCGTTGGGGCCGAAGTATTGCGCCAGCCGTTCCGCCATGTACACGGAGCGGTGCTGGCCACCCGTGCAACCGAGGGCCACCGTCAGGTAGCTGCGGTTGTCGGACTTGAATGACGGCAGCCATTTTTCGATGAAGGCGCGGATGTCGGCCAGCAGTTCCAGCGCGCTCGGCTGCGCGTCGAGGAAGGCGATCACGGGCGCGTCGCGGCCGTCGAGCGGGCGCAGCGCCAGGTCGTAATAGGGATTGGGCAAGGCCCGCACGTCGAAGACGAAATCGGCGTCCAGCGGCACGCCCAGCTTGAAGGCGAACGATTCGAAGAACAGGGTCAGCGGCGCGCGTTCGGAAGCGATCATATCCTTGATCCAGGCGCGCAATTTGTTGGCGCTCAGCTCCGACGTGTCGATCACGTGGCCCAGCTGTTCGATGGCCGACAGGCGTTCACGCTCTTCCGAGATGCACTCGATCAGGGTGCGGCGGCTGGCCGGATTCTGGTTCGGGCGCAATTCATGCGACAGCGGATGGCTGCGCCGCGTTTCCGAGAAGCGCGCCACCAGCGAATGCGTGGTGGCCGTCAGGAACATGACCTTGACGTCGTGTCCCTGGTCGCGCAGCAGCGCCACATTGTGCGGCAGGCTGACGAGCGACTCGGCGCTGCGCGCATCGACGGCGACGGCCAGTTGCGGTGTACCTTCGTCGAGCAGGGTTTGCACCAGGCTGGGCAGCAAGGCCGGTGGCAGGTTGTCGACACAATAGTAGCCGGTATCTTCCAGCACATTGAGCGCGACGGATTTACCGGAGCCGGATATTCCGGTGATAAGGACGATATGCATAGCCCGATCATACAATAAAGATCGGCACTCTGCTCCAAGGCAATTATCTTTACAAATTATTGCAATTTGGACTGTGGTATTTCTTTGCTGCACACGTCAACCATGTTGTCGGATTACGCGGGGCTTTGCCCCGCCTCGGCGGCCCGCTAATCCGACCTACGTTGCTAATCGCCACTCATGGCGAGTCGTTGGTGCAGCAGGGAATTCACGCAGCACTGCTGCGTGCCTGCGTAACGGTTCGCCCTTGCAAGGGCGAACTCCTTGGCAACATTAATC
>NZ_JAHKQW010000019.1:0-86687 GCF_019345575.1 Janthinobacterium sp. NKUCC08_JDC
GGCCAGGCTGGCGCGCATCGCATCGCCGGCGCCGCGCGCTTGCTGCGCCGCGGCCAGCAGTTCGGCATCGCAGCGGGCATGGTCGCCGCGGTCGACGGCGATCGAGGACAGCAGCCAGTGGGCGTCGGCGCAGCCGGCGCCGTCGCCGTGTGCGCCGCAGGTGGCGCACACGGCCATGGCCAGGCTTTCCGCGGAGTCGAGCGCGCCTTGCAGCCAGGCCACTTCCGCCTGCACCAGTTGCAGGCGCGCGCGCGCCTGTTCCAATGCGGCCGCATCGAAGTCGGCCAGCGGCAGCAGCAGATGCGCTTCCTCGCTCAGCGCAATTGCTCTGTTGCCGTCACGCTGGCGCAAATGCCAGGACAGCAACAGCAGCAGCGGTACGCGCCCGGCGCCGCGCAACGGCAGCAATGCGCTTTCCCACTGCGCTACGTCATGTTCGAGCGCGAACATTTCCATTCAAGCATTCTCCCCGCAAACAGTGGCGCCAGCCTGTGTCCGCACAGGCCATGTGTCATGGCATTGTAAGCTGCATTCAGGGGAATTGTTCAGTACGCCTGTCAGAATTATGTCGCCGGCATGACGCCGCAGGCGGGGCGATTTGCCCCATGCCGCATGCGCTCTGCCGTGCGCCTAGCGTGAAACCAGACGAACGCTGTTGACGCTGACGCCGCTGATGCTGCGCGTGTCGTCAGGCAGGCGCAAGCCCGACAGCAGCTGGGCGTTGTCGATGGTCACCTGTTCGCCCGCATTGCTGAAGGCGAATGTTGCACCTTTTTGGGTGGCAAACTTGCCAGCTCCGATGGGAAGGATTCTCACACTGGGTTTTGGCTGCATTTCGCGGTCGTCGATCAGGCGGCCATAGAAGTGACTGTCTTGCTGGCGCACTTCCAGCCGTTGCCCGTTCGACAGGCGGTATTGCCGTTCGATCTCGGACGCTTCCTGCGCCGTCACATGGTAGTACGCGTTGCTGCTGACTCTGACGCTGCCAGTGGTTTGTGGAGTCGCAACGGTTTGCGCGTGGGCGGTGCCGGCGACAAGCGCGAACAGGGCGGCGGCAAGGGGGAGGAAACGTTTGGTATGCATGACATTCACCTTCGATCAGGATGGCTGGATGGATGGGAGTTAGATCGTGTGGTCGCTGGCAGGTTTCCGGCAGGGACTGGTGACAAGGTAGCAAACGGCCTTTGCCATCGCCAGCGGCAGGCGATGGAAGGCAGGTTTTACGCGATGAAGTGCATAAAACGGCAGATGAACGGTTTTGGGATTAAAGTCGGAAGGCGTGCTCGGCGGCGAAATTAAATTTCGCCTGCCGGGTGTTTTGCGGCGCTATATTTGAATGAGGGAAATATTTCTTAATACAAGGTCTGCGCCGATTCGTGCAGCAGCTGGCCATACAGGGTATGGCGCATCTTGGCAATCTTGCCTTCCGATAAGGCTTGCAGGATGGCGCATTGCGGCTCGATCAGGTGGCGGCAGTTATAGAACTTGCAGCCGCCAAGATACGGCTGGAATTCGCGGAAGGCCCGCTCCAGCATGCCTTCGGACAGGTGGTACAGGCCGAATTCCTGGAAGCCGGGCGAATCGATGATGGAACTGTTCGCGCCCAGTTCGTCGAGCTTGTACAAGCGCGTAAAGGTCGTCGTGTGCTTGCCCGTGTCGAGCGCGGCCGAAATTTCGCGCACGGCGATGTCGGCGTCCGGCACCAGCAGGTTGATCAGCGACGATTTGCCCATGCCCGACTGGCCGATCAGGATCGACGACTGGCCCGCCAGCAGCGGCGCCAGGGTGGCCACGGCGTGCTCGGGTTCGGCACGGGCCGACACTTCATCGACGGGGTAACCCATCGAGGAATACGGCAGCAGGCGTTCGCGGGCGCGCTCCAGCGAAGCGGTCACGTCCGTTTTGTTGAGGATGATGCGCGCTTCGATGCCGGCCGCGTCGGCCGCCACCAGCGAGCGCGAGATCAGGTCGTCGGCAAAGCCCGGCTCCGTCGCCACGACGATGAACAGCTGCGTCAAATTGGCGGCCAGCAATTTCGATTTGTACTGGTCCGAGCGGTACAGCAGGGTCTTGCGTTCCTCGATGCGGTCGATGACGGCCTGGTCGTTGGAAGTGCGCGTCAGGTGCACGATGTCGCCAACGGCCACATTGGTTTTCTTGCCGCGCGTCACG
This sequence comes from Janthinobacterium sp. NKUCC08_JDC, assembly GCF_019345575.1. Lineage (NCBI taxonomy): Bacteria > Pseudomonadati > Pseudomonadota > Betaproteobacteria > Burkholderiales > Oxalobacteraceae > Janthinobacterium > Janthinobacterium sp. NKUCC08_JDC. The sequence goes on from NZ_JAHKQW010000019.1 coordinate 2,173, forward strand.
CATTGCAGCTTGGCGCCGTCCACGTCGGCCAGGTAGTGGCGGCCGTGGGCGGCGATGATGACGCCCGTCAACTTGCCTTCGCTCATGCGGACACCTGGCTGCTCTGGTAGATGAGGTCTGCCTTGGCGGCGCAGATAAAGTCGTTTTCGGACAGGCCGCCGGCGCCCTGGTTGACCGAGTGCGTGTCGTAGCGCACGGCGCAGGTTTTGTAAGTAATGATGAGCTCCGGATGGTGGTCTTGCGTATGGGTCATATAGGCCAGGGCGTTTACGAACGCCAGGGTCTGGTAGTAATTCTTGAAGCCGAAGTCGCGGCACAGCTTGCCATTTTGCACCGTCCACTGGGGCAGCAGGGCGTGCAGGGTGGCGATGTCCGTGTCGCCCAGCGCCTGCTGGCGCTGCGCGCAGGACAGTTGGGCCAGGTCTTGCGAGGTCGATGGCGTATTCATGTGGCAGCCCCTTTCAGGTGGCGGATGCGCACGCTGGCCGGCGGGTGCGAGTCGTAGAAGGCCGAGTGCAGCGGGTCGGGCGTCAAGGTCGACGCATTGTCTTCATACATTTTGACGAGGGCCGAGACGAGGTCGTCCGCCTGCGTGTGCGTGGCGGCAAAGGCGTCCGCTTCGAATTCGTGCTTGCGCGAGCTGAGCGACGTCAACGGTCCCAGCAGGAAAGTGAAGACGGGCAAGGCCAGCATGAACAGCAGCAGGGCCAGCGCATCGGTCGGCTGGCCCGTCAAGGCCAGGGCGACAGGGTCGACACCGAGGCCCGCGTAAAACCATGGCTGCGTCTTCAGGAAACCCAGCAGCGCGAGGAAACCCAGCGAAATGACGAACATCATGGCGATGCGCTTGACGATGTGCTTGAGCTTGAAGTGGCCCAGTTCATGCGCCAGCACGGCTTCGATTTCCTGCGGCGCCAGGCGCGACAGCAAGGTGTCGAAGAAGACGATGCGCTTGTTGGCGCCAAAGCCCGAGAAATACGCATTGCCGTGGGCGCTGCGCTTCGAGCCATCCATGACGAACAGGCCTTTCGAAGCGAAACCGACGCGCTGCATCAAGCCTTCGATGCGGCTTTTCAGCGCTTCGTCGGCCAGCGGCGTGAATTTGTTGAACAGCGGGGCGATGACGGTCGGGAACAGCACCATCATCAGCAACTGGAAGCCGCTCCAGACGAACCACGCGTACAGCCACCACAGGTCGCCCGACTTGGCCATCAGCGCCAGCACGACCCAGATCAGCGGCAGGCCGATGGCCGCGCCCAGGCCCACGCCCTTGAGCATGTCCGTGAAGAACAGCTTGCGCGCCATGGTGTTGAAGCCGAAGCGCTGCTCCAGCACGAACTGGCGGTAGTAATCGAAGGGCAGGTCGATCAGGCCGGAAATGGCGGCAAAGGCGGCGATCAGGCCGATCTGGTACAGCATGGGCGAGCCCGGCCCCATCCATTCATTCAGGTGCAGCGCCAGCCATTGCAGGCCGCCCAGCAAGGTAAAACCGATCAGCACGGCGTAGTTGACCAGCAAGGTCAGCAAGCCGAACTTGGTCTTCGCTACCGTGTAGTCGGCGGCCTTCTGGTGCGCGGCCAGCGGGATTTTTTCCGCGAATTCGGGCGGAACAGCGGCGCGGTGGGCCAGCACGTGGCGAATCTGCCGCGAAGCGAGCCAGAAGCGCACGGCCAGGGTCAAAACGAGGACGGATACAAACAAAATCGAAAACGCGAGTGAATACATTCTGTGCCTGTGAGAAAATGGCTGATTATTTAGTTTGATTAGGCCAAGAGAGAATTATGTCACAAGCGACCGACTTAACTGCATCCACCCCCGCACCCACCGTGCCGGCACGTCCAAACGAGATGAACCTGGTCTGGGTCGACATGGAAATGACGGGCCTGGAGCCCGATACCGACCGCATCATCGAAGTGGCGGTGGTGGTCACGGACATGCATTTGAACCTGCTGGCCGAAGGCCCCGTGTTCGTGATTCATCAATCCGATGAAACCCTGAACAAGATGGATGCCTGGAACAAGGGCACGCACGGCCGCTCGGGCCTGATCGACAAGGTGAAAGCGTCGACCGTGACGGAAGCGCAGGCGGAAGCGGAACTGATCGCGTTCCTGAAGAAATACGTACCGGCAGGCAAGTCGCCCATGTGCGGCAACACCATCGGCCAGGACCGCCGCTTCATGGTGCGCGGCATGCCAAAGCTGGAAGCGTTCTTCCACTATCGCAATGTTGACGTGTCGACACTGAAAGAGCTGTGCAAGCGCTGGAAGCCGGAAATCGCTACCGGTTTCAAGAAGCACCAGAAGCATACGGCGCTGGCCGATATCCTGGAATCGATCGAGGAATTGAAGTACTACCGCGAGCACTTCATCAAATTGTAATGATGTTGTCGGCTTACGCGCTGCGCGCTAAGCCGACCTATGGGCTCTGATCTGTTGCTCCGGCTGGTTTGGTGGTGTTGTCGGGTTACGAGCCATCCACCGCCGCTGGCGTAGGTCGGCGTTGGTCGGCGTAGGTCGGCTTAGCGCCTTGGCGCGTAAGCCGACGCATCCACCAGCTCGACATCGAGGGCGGACCAGACGCCATCCTCACCCTGCCATTCCAGCGCAAACGGTCCCGTTTGCCGTAAAGCCGTGATCCAGCGCACTGCGCCAGGCTGGCGGTAGTATTCCACGCACTGGCCGAACCCCTGTTCCAGCCGGCAAATAACCAATCCCTCGCCCGCGACGGCGCACCATTGCTCATCGACATCGATCAAGGCTGCGGCCGGGTCGCCATAGAACTCGCCCACGCTGGCTTGCCGGCCATCGGCAGCGATCACCGTGGCGTGCTCATATTCATGCTGGACACTATATGCGGCGCTGCGCGCCAGTTCCCTGCTCGTCATGCTGTCTCCACTGTTGGCCAGACGGTTTCCTGGTCGGCGCGCGCCTCGGCGATCAGCCATTCGCAGAATGCATGCACGAGGGGCCGCGTTTCCGCCTGGGGCGAGCGCAGCAGATAATAGCAGTGGGGGCCGCGCACGGCGTGTTCGAATACGCGCACGAGGCGGCCCGAGCGCAAATCGTCGCCGATCAGGGGACTGGCGGCAATGGCCACGCCCTGGCCGCTGGCGGCCGCGTCCAGGCACAGATAGGTGTGCGAAAAGCGCGCGCCGCTGTTGCCGCTATTGCCGCTGTAATGCACACCGCAGCTGTGCAGCCAGCGCGTCCAGTCGATTTCGCCGGGCAGGTGCACCTCCGGTTCGTCGTGCAGCAGCGGATAGCGCAGCAGGTCGGCCGGCTGGCGCAGGCTGGCCGCGTTGGCGCGAAAGCCAGGGCTGCAGACGGCGGAAAACCATTCTTCCATCAATAAATCGACTTTCAGGCCCGGATAGCGGCCCGGTCCCAGGCGGATGGCTACGTCCACGCCGTCGCGCGCCAGGTCGACCGGGTGCATCGACGCCAGCACGCGCAACTCGATCTGCGGATAGCGGTCGCGCAGCCGGCCCAGGCGCGGCATCAGCCAGCGCGAGACGAGCGAGCTGGTGGCTGTCACCGTCACCACCTTGTCATCGCCCTGGCGCCGCGCCTGCTCGGACACGTCGGCCAGCTGGTTGAGGATAGGCCCCAGCGAGGCCGCATAGCGCTGGCCGGCATTGGTCAGCACCACGCCGCGCGGCAGGCGCTGGAACAGCACGATGCCCAGCCACGCTTCCAGCTGTTTCACATGGTGGCCGATGGCGCCAGCGGACACGTGCAATTCTTCGCCCGCGCGCTGGAAGCCTTCATGGCGGGCGGCCGCCTCGAAGGCGTGCAGGGCGGCGAGTGGGGGCAGGGGACGTGACATGGCACTCTCAAGAGAATTGAGCCTCAGTAATATTTGGCCTATCCGTGAAGAATATTGGTTTGTTTCATTTTGCGCAAGCGAATATGATGCCGTCACTGCGTGAAGTGACCCGCAATAGGATTCACGCATGCATCATCTCCCGGCCTTGCTGGGCATTTATATTTACAACGTTACAACGCCTGGAAAACCGTCGCGATACGCAGCAGGTTTGCCCAGGTGTACTCAAAGAGGTTAGTCATGTCTGATCGCCGCGCTGTTGCGCTGGTGTTGCTGTCGGCCGCCGGTTTCGGCAGTTCCGCAGTGTTTGCCAAGGCGGCATATGCGTCCGGGGTCAACCCGTCGACCATGCTGGCCTTGCGTTTCGTTATCGCCGCCATGCTGTTGCTGCCGCTCGTGTGGCTCGGTGGCTGGCGCTTGCCGCGCGGCCGCCTGCTGGCCGGCTACATGCTGATGGGCCTGATGTACACGGCCCAGTCGCAAGGCTATTTCAATGCCCTCATGTATGCCAGCAGCGGCCTGTGCGGCATGCTGCTGTACGTGTATCCCGTGCTGGTCACCATCCTCGCGCTGGCGCTGGGCTGGGAAAAGCTGGACCGCCGCATGCTGGTGCTGATGGCGCTGGCCATCGCCGGCATGGCCATCACCCTGGGCGGCAAGCTGCAGGGTCAGCCCATCGGCATCGCCCTGGCATTGATGGCGGCCGGCGTGTACGCCGTGTACATCCTGTTTGGCAACAGCCTGTCGAAAAGCCGCGAGAATATTCACCCATTGGCCGCATGCGTCGTGATCCTGGGTACGGCAGGCCTGTCGAACAGCGCGATCGCCTTGTGGCAGGGCGTGTCCTTGCCAGGCACGGCGACGGGCTGGCTTGCCGTCAGCGCCATCGCCCTGTTTTCCACGGCCATCGCCATTGCCGCCTTCTTTGCCGGCGTGGCGCAGATCGGCGCGGCCAAGGCGTCCATCATTTCCACGTTCGAGCCCGTGATCACGATGGCGTTCGGCGTGACCTTGCTGAAGGAATCCGTCAGCGGCACGCAATTGCTGGGCGGCGCCATGGTGCTGGCCGCCGTCGTCTTGCTGGCGCAGCGGCCCACTGCCAAGCCGGTCTCCATGCCGGCCGTGCAAGCGAGCGCCTGACCTTTTTTCCCGAACTGATCGGTTGTATCGATCGGTCTCCTTTGCGCCGCGACGGGTTTCCTGTCGCGGCGCTTTTTTTTGCGCGGTTTTTCTTCACATAAATAACACTTGATTGCGAATGATTCTCATTTATAATTGACTTCAAGATTCCCCCACCACCAGCCAGCCCATGCCAGCCAGTGTTCGCCTTGAAAGGAGACACCGTGTCGAGCATGCCCCCTATTTGCAATACCGAGCTGGTCAGCAGCGAATTTACCCGCCTGCGCCGGGAGAAAAAAGCCCGCCACCGCGACATCGCCGAGGAACTGGGCATTTCCGAAGGCGAGCTGATCGCCGCACATGCGGGCCTGTCGCTGGCCAATGGCGCCTTGCTGGGCGCCGAGCGCCTGCGGCCCGACTGGCCCGCCATCATCGCCGCGCTGGAACCGCTGGGTGAAGTCATGGCGCTGACACGCAACGCTTCGTGCGTGCATGAAAAGACGGGCGTCTATCGACAAGCCAGCCACAACAATCACGTGGGCCTGGTGCTCGGTGGCGACATCGACCTGCGCGTGTTCTACCGCCAGTGGGCGCATGGCTTTGCCGTACGCGAGATGGGAGAAAAGGAAGTGCAGCGCAGCCTGCAGTTTTTCGATGCGGCCGGCCAGGCCGTGCACAAGATTTTCCTCAAGCCGCAAAGCGATATTGCCGCCTACGACGCGCTGGTCGCGCATTTTGCCGACACGGACCAGGCGGCCGGCATCGCCGTGAAGGCGCCAGCGCCGCCGCCGGCCGAGCTGCCCGACGCGCAGATCGACGTGGCCGGCTTTCGCGCCGCCTGGGCCGACTTGCGCGACACGCATGAATTTTTCACCATGCTGAAAAAATACTCGGTCTCGCGCCTGCAGGGCTTGCGCTTGGCCGAGTCCCGTTTCGTGCAGCAGCTCGACAAATCCTGCGTGCTCGACCTGCTCAAGGACGCCGCGCTTGAAAAAGTATCGATCATGGCTTTCGTCGGCAATGCCGGCATGATCCAGATCCATTCGGGCCCCGTGCACAAGATCGCCGTGATGGGGCCGTGGATCAATATCCTCGACACGCGCTTCAACCTGCATTTGCGCGAAGACCATATCGCCAGCGCCTGGGTGGTGAAAAAGCCCACGGTCGATGGCCTGGTGACGTCCGTGGAACTGTTCGACGCCAAGGGCGACACCATCGTCATGTTCTTCGGCGAACGCAAGCCGGGCGTGCACGAGCTGTGCGAATGGCGCCATATCGTCGACAGAGTGGCGCAGGAGGGCGAACTATGCGCCGCATGATCGCCGCCAGCGTGGCGCGCCGCATCGCGCTGAAAAAGATGGGGGCGGGAGCGCTGGCCCTGGCCGCGCCGATGCAGGTGCTGGCCGCCGTGTCGGACGCGGCCAAGCCTGTGGCGAAAGCGCGGCGCATCGTCAGCGTGGGCGGCGCCCTGACGGAAATCGTCTATGCGCTCGAGGCGCAGGGCGAACTGGTGGGCGTCGATACGACGTCGCTGTATCCGGCTGTGGCGCAACAGCTGCCGCAGGTCGGCTATGCGCGCACCTTGTCGGCCGAAGGCGTGCTGTCGCTGGCGCCCACGCAGCTGATCGTCACCGAGGAAGCGGGGCCGCAAGCCGTGCTGCGCCAGGTGCGCGACGCGGGCGTGCCGGTGGCGGTGCTGAACGCGAATAACAAATTCGAAGGCTTGCTCGAACGGGTGAAACAGGTGGGCCAGATCACGGGCCGTGCCGATCCGGCCGCACGCCTGGCGCAAGCCTTGCAGCAGCAGTGGGACGGCGCCCTGGGCAAGGTGCGCCAGCGCGGCCACTCGCCGGTACAATCAGCCGTGCGCGTGCTGTTCATCCTCGCGCATGCGCCGAACCAGGTGATGGTGGGCGGGCGCGAGACGGGCGCCGACGCCATGCTCGCGTATGCGGGCGCCGTCAATGTGATGGGCGGGCAGGGTGGATTCGCCGGCTACAAGCCGCTCACGCCGGAAGCCGTGATCGCCGCGCGGCCCGACATCGTGCTCGTCACGGACCAGGGCTTGAAGGCCTCGGGCGGCGTGGACGGCATCTTGAAACTGCCAGGCTTGGCGCAGACGCCGGCCGGGCGCAAGCACCGCATCGTGTCGCTGGAAGCCATGCTGCTGCTGGGCTTTGGCCCGCGCATGCCGCAGGCGCTCATGGAACTCGACGCCGCCTTTGCGAAAGCCATGGCTGCATGAACGTGGCATCCGTGGTGTCAGCCGCCCCATGGCGCTGGCCACGCTGGGGCGCTGGCGGGCTGCTGGCGGCCGCACTGGCTGGCGGCCTGCTCATCGCCGTGCAGGCGGGCGCCGTGCCCGTGACACTGGCCGACTGGCTGGCGCCTTTTCAAACTGGCGGAGAAGCGCTGTCCGGCGGCGCGTATGTGCTGTGGCATATCCGCTTGCCGCGCGCCCTGTTCGCCGCCCTGATCGGCGCCGCGTTGGCGCTGGCCGGCGGCCTGACGCAAGGATTGTTCCGCAATCCGCTGGCCGACCCGGGGCTGCTTGGCGTAAGCAGCGGCGCCGCCTGCGCGGGCGCGGCCACCATCGTGTTTGCCGCCAGCCTGCACGTGGCGCCCGAGTTGCGCGTGTGGTTGCTGCCTGGGGCCGCGTTTGCCGGCGCCATGCTCATCTGCGTGCTGCTCGACAGGGTCGCCCGCTGGGCCACGCCCGGCTCCATCGTCGGCCTGCTGCTGACGGGCGTGGCGCTGAACGCCATCACGGTGGCCGTCATGGGCCTGTGCATCTACCTGGCCAGCGACGACCAGCTGCGCACCCTGACTTTCTGGACATTGGGTTCGCTGTCGGCCGGCAGCTGGCGCCAGGTGGCGGCTTTGCTGCTGGTGCTGGCCGGCGCGCTGTGGGCCACGCGCTTCCTGATGCGCTCATTGAACGCGCTGGCGCTGGGCGAGGCGCAGGCGCTGCACGTGGGCGTCGACGTGGGCCGGCTGCGCACGCAGGTGATCGTGCTGGTGGCCGTGCTGACAGGGTTTGCCGTCGCCTGGTGCGGCGGCATCGGTTTTATCGGCCTGATCGCGCCGCACCTGGTACGCACCTGGCTGGGCGCCGACCAGCGCCGCGTGCTACCGCTGTCCATGCTGGCCGGCGGCTTGCTGCTGCTGTTGGCCGACACCCTGGCGCGCACGGTCGCCATTCCTGCGGAAGTCCCCGTCGGCATTTTCACGGCCTTGCTGGGCGGGCCATTTTTCCTGATGCTGTTGCGGCGCTTCCGCCACGGCACGGCCTAGAGGTGAACATGACGCCCCTGCTGGAACTCTCCTTCGCCACAACACAACTGGGCCAGCAGTATTTCGGCCCCTTCAACGTGCGGGTGGCGCCCGGCGAGCGCATCGCCATCCTCGGTCCCAGCGGCGCGGGCAAGTCGACCCTGCTCAAACTGATGGCGTGCGAATTGCAGCCGCAGGCGGGCCAGGTGATGCTTGCGGGGCGGCCGCTGGCGCAGTGGCCGCTGGCCGACCTGGCGCGGCGCCGCGCCGTGCTGCCGCAAGGCTCGAACGTGGCCTTCGGCTTGCAGTGCGAGCTGGTGATCGGCCTCGGGCGGGTGGCGCGCCTAGTCGACCCGCAACTGGAGCGCATCGTGCAGGACGCTGCCGCCCTGGCGCATGCCGCGCAGCTGCTGCGCCGCCGCCTGGACACTTTATCCGGCGGCGAACAGGCCAGGGTGCAGTTGGCGCGCATCTTCGCGCAGATGTGGGACGTACGCGATGGCTTGATACTGGTCGATGAACCGCTGGCGGCGCTCGATCCCGGCCTGCAGTTCGATCTGCTCGACAGCCTGCAGCAGTTCTGCGCTGCGCGCGGCCACGCCGTCATCGCCATCCTGCACGACATCAATCACGCCTTGCTGGGCTTCGAGCGGCTGCTGCTCGTGCGTTCGGGCCAGCTGGTCGCCGACATCGCCAGCGATGCCGGCGCCGTGCCCGCCCTGGCCGCGCTGTACGGCATCGCCCTGACGACGGCCACCAGCAGCGATGGCCACGTGTGCGTCATCCCTGCCAGGAGCGCCGTGCGCAGGGCGGCCTGACCGACTCACTCACCACACGTCCGCCGCGCGCGGCCGCGCCATCTGGCCGCTGCCCAGCAGCCACACCATCAGGGCGTCGGCCTGTTCGCGTGTGGCCGCCACTTCCTGCACGATGCCGAAGGCTTTCATGGCGCCGGCCGCCATCGCCTGCAGGCGAGCACGCTGTTCCGCGTCCGCCTCGATGGACACCAGACCCCGGCAAATGGCGGCCAGCGCCACCTTGTGATGCTTGAGCCACAGGCCGCGCCGCTTGCGGTCGACGTGCGCTTCATCGCTGCGCTCCTCTTCGAACAGCATGACGAACGGTTCGCCATGGCGCAACAGGGCGTCCATGTCGTTTTCCCACAGCGGGGCATAGCCGGCGACGGCCGTTTCAGGGCGAAAGCGCACGATGGGAAAGTCGCTGACGTCGTGGATGGAGAAATGTGCGGGATCCGGTTTCATTGGGTACTTTCTTGCGAGGTGCTTGAAAAGGCTTGCCAGCCGCCGCCCAGCGCCTTGTAGACCTGGACCAGCGACAGCGACGCGGTGGCGCGGCTGTCGACCAGCGCCGCTTCGTTGTTCAATAAGGTGTTTTGCACGTGCAGCACGTTGATCAAGTCCGTGCCGCCCTGGCGGTACTGCAGTTCCGCGCTGCCCAGCGCGCGGCGTCCCTGTTTGACGGCTTCATCGAGGCTGGCCTGGCGGCGGGCGTTGGCCTGGTAGCCGGACAAGGCGTCTTCCACCTCGTGCCAGGCGGCCAGCACCGTCTGGCGGTAGGCGATGGCCGCTTCCTGCTGCTGCGCTTCGCGCAATTGCAGGTTGCCGCGCAGGCGGCCGCCATCGAACAGGGGCACGCTGAAGCCGGGACCAAAGGCAAAGCGCTTGGCGTCCCAGCCGATATCGGACAGCTGCATCGCTTGCAGGCCGATGCTGCCCGAGAGCGTAATGCGCGGATAAAAATCGCCCTGCGCCACGCCGAGGGCGGCCGTGGCCGCGTGCAGCTGCGCTTCGGCGCGGCGGATATCGGGACGTCGCTCGGCCAGGCTGCTCGGCACGCCCAGCTGCACTTGCATGGCCACGGCGGGAATGTCCTTGACCGCCGCCAGCTCCGCCTGCAAGGCTTGCGGCGGCAGCGCCAGCAAGAGGGCGAGGGCATTGCCCAGGCGCGCTACGCGCTGCTGCAGCGGCGGCAAACGCGCTTCGATGGTGGCCACGTGGGCCGCCGCCTCGGACTCGTCGAGCTGCGTCGCCGCGCCTTCGCGCAGGCGGATGCGGGTCAGCTCCAGCGTATGGCGGGCGATGTCGAGCAGCTGCTGCGTGATGGCCAGGGTTTGCTGCGCGCCGCGCAGCTCGATGTAGTCGCGCGCCGTCTCGGCCAGCACGGCCAACAGCACGCCGCGCTGCGTCTCCATCGCCACGTCGACGCGCGCGTCGGCCGCTTCGACTTCGCGCCGCACGCGGCCCCACAGGTCCAGCTCCCAGGCTGCATCGAGGTTGCCTTGCCACAGGCTGTAGGCGGATTTTCCGTTCAGACGCGACGGGTCGCTCAAGCCTTGTTCGCTGTTGCGCGCGCGGCTGTAGCCGCCATTCGCGCCCAGCGACGGGCCTTGCGCGGCACCGATGACGCCACGCGCGGCGCGGCTTTGCTCCAGCCGGCTGGCGGCCGCCAGCACGTCGAGGTTGGCGCCGGCGGCGCGCCGCAGCAGGGACGACAAGGTCGCGTCGCCAAAGCTGTCCCACCAGTGCTGCTCGATGGCGCCATCCTGTGCCGCCGCGAATCGGACATCTTCCGCCTGACGCCATTGCTGACCCAGGTCATGGGGCGGGCGCTGGAAGTCGGTGCCGACGCTGCCGCAGCCGGCCAGGCCTAGGGCCGTGATCAAGATCAGTGCTTTCATCGCGCGCTCACCTGTTGCAGCTGTTGACGGCGCGCGGCCGTATCGATGCGCACTTCGGCCGACATGCCCACGCGCAGGCGATGTTCGCCATCCTGCGCCGGGTCGAGCGCGATCCTGACGGGGATGCGCTGCACCACCTTGGTGAAGTTGCCGGTGGCGTTTTCCGGCGCGATGGCGGCAAACGTTACGCCCGTGGCCGGCGCGATGCTGTGCACGGTGCCGTGCAGGAGCACGCCCGGATAGGCATCGACGGCGATACTGGCGCGCTGGCCCTGGCGCACGTGCGTGAGCTGGGTTTCCTGCAGGTTGGCGACAACGAAGCTGCGGTTCAGGGGCACCACGGCCATCAGGCTGGCGCCGGGCGCCACGAGGGCGCCGACGCGCACGGCGCGGCGTCCCACGATGCCGTCGATGGGGGCGCGCAGCTGCGTATGCGACAGATCCAGTTCGGCCCGTTGCAGGCTGGCGCTGGCGCGCAGCAGGGCTGCTTCGGCTGCGCCTTGCTGCGCTTGCAAAATGTCCGTCTGCTTGCGGGTGGCGACGAGGGCGGCGCGGTTTTGCGCCAGGCGCGCGCGGCTCACGTCGTAGCGCGACTGCGCCTGCTGCGCATTCTGCACGCTGCCCGCGCCCTGGCCGGCCAGTTGCGTTGAACGGGCCAGTTCCTGCTGCGCCAGTTTGTCTTCCGCCTGGTTGGCCTCGACCAGGGTGGTGGCTTGTTCGATCACCGATTGCTGGCGCTGCACCGTGGCGCGGGCATAGTCCAGCTGCGCCTCGGCGCCCGCGACTTCGGCGCGGGCCGAGGCGGCGGCGGCCTGATAATCGCGGTCGTCGATGCGGGCCAGCAGCTGACCCGCCTTGACAGCCTGGTTGTCTTCCACCAGCACTTCCCGCACGATGCCACCCACCTTGGGGGAGAGCACGGTGTAGTCGGCGCTGATGAAGGCGTCGTCGGTGCCTTGTTCATCGCTGCGGGAAAACAGCAGTTGCCAGGCGCAAAAGGCGAGGGCGCAGGCCAGCAGGGCCAGGCCGAGGAGAAAAGCGCGCGAGCGCAGTATGGGTTTTTGCATGGTGAAGCTCTTTCGTAAAAAAGGGAAGTCAGGCGGCGCGCGGCGGATAGACGCGCGTCGGCAGGATGGGGATGATCACAATCATGGCCAGCGCGATGGTGGCCACCGTGAGGTACAGGTCGGACGAAGTCAGGGTGACGACTTGCGCATGCATGCGCTGTGCCAGGCCAGGATCCAATCCCGCCATGTCCACGCCGGCCGGCAGGTTGCCCAGGCGTTCGCTGAGCACCGTCGAATGAAAATGGTTGCGGCGCGTGATCAGCGCATCGAGCACGCCGGTGGCGACGACGGCCGACATGCCCTTGATGGTGTTGAACCAGGCCGAGGCGAATGGGCCATCCTGCGGCGCCAGGCCTGTGGTGGCCAGCAACAGCAAGGGAATCACGGCCATCGGTTGCGCAAAGATCTGCACCGCTTGCAGCAGGTAGAAATGCGTGCGGATCCAGTCGGGCGACATGCGCGCGCCCAGCACGCAGGACAGGGCCAGCATGCCCAGGCCGATGGCCAGCACCCAGCGGCAGTCGACGGCGCGCAGATTGCACAGGGCGGCCACCAGCGGCAGGGCGACCAGCTGCGGCAGCGCCACCATCAGCATCACTGGCGCCGTTTGCAGCGGGCGGTAGGCGTGCACCTGCGCCAGGTAGGACGAGGGGATCAGGATCACGGCCAGCAGCACGAACAGCACGCCGCCCAGGGTCAGCAGGGCATGGCTGAGATTGCGCCGCGACAGCAGCTGCAGCTTGAAGAACGGCAGCGGGTGCGACCACTCGTTAATGAAGAACAGCACCAGCAGCACGGCGCCGCCGCCCAGCAGCACGCAGATCAGGGGCGAGGCGAACCACGCCAGGCGCTCGCCCTGCAGCAGTCCCACCACCAGCATGCTGATGGCGGGCAGGCCAAGCAGCAGGCCGCGCCAGTCGAACTGGCGGAAACGTTCGAGGCGCAGCGGGTCTTGCGGCAAGCCCCAGGACACCATCAGCAGGGCGACGATGCTGCCCGGGACGACTTGCCAGAACGCCCATTGCCAGCCCAGGTATTCGGTCCAGAACGCGGCCAGCGGCGTGCCCAGACTGGGCCCGAAGGTGGCGCTCAGCGCATAGCCGCCCAGGCCATACAGCTTGATGTTCGGTGGCAGGAAGCGCAGCGCCACCGTCATCAGCATGGGCGGCAGGGCGCCGCCGGCCGCGCCCTGCACCACGCGCAGTATCATCAGCACGGACAGGTTCGGCGCAAACGGGCATAGCAGGCCGGCGGCCATGCAGACGATGATGGCGGCGGCCGTCAGCCGGCGCAGCGAAAAGGTGACGGAACACCACGGCGCGAACGCCATGGCCGACACCGAGGCAGCCGCATACAGGGCCACGAGCCAGCTGGCGTCGTCGCGCGCGATGCCCATGGCGCCGCGGATGTCGGCCAAGGCGATCTTGGTGATGTTTTCATTCAGGCCGGCGACCAGCACGGCCAGCAGCACGCCGGTCAGGCCCGTGGCCAGGCGCAGGCCGAAGATAGGAGGTGAGGGAGGCGGCGCGGCCGCAGGGGCGGCGCCGGGAAGCGGTACAGCGGACACAGGGAACTCCGTGGATGAGGATCAGTCCACGCAGTATAGGTAGCCGTTAATCTTGTGAAAATTGATAATTAAGGAAGTGTGAATTGCGTCTGACGCAATGATGGGGGCGGACCCTGTGGGTCTGACCCCGGTCTTTGTCGTTGGGTTTGGCGTCTGGCGTGTGAGCTCAGATCAACCCCAATCAAATGCTGGGGTCAGACCCGCAAGGGTCTGACCCCGTGCACAGCTCCTTGATCATGCGGCGCAGCCAGCGGTGTGCATGGTCGTGGTCGAGGCGCGGGTGCCAGGCCTGGAAGACTTCCACGCTGTCGACGGGGATGGGCAGCTCGAACGTGCGCAGCTTCAGGCCCAGGCGCTCGACGATGGCCAGCAGCGGCGTAGGCATCAGCGGCAGCAGCAGGCGCGAATCGGCCACGGCGAAGATGGCGGACTGGAAGTTGGGGCTGATCAGCGAAACCCTGCGCGTGTAGCCCCGCTCCGCCAGGGCCGTATCGAACGGGCCGCGCGCCAGGCCGCGCCGCGAGACGCTGATATGTTCGTACTCGGTAAAGCTGTCGAGGTTGATGGGGCCGTCGAAGATCGGGTGGTCGCTGCGGGCGATGCCGACAAAGCCGCTGCTAAACAGCTGCTGCAGTTTGATGTCGGGCGCAAAGGCGCGCCGCGCGCTGATGTACAGGTCAATGCGGCCCGCGTGCAGGGCGTCGTTTTCCGTGGCCCCGTCGCCTTCGGGCACGAAGCGCAGCACGGTGTGCGGCGCGTGCACGGCCAGCAGGTCGCGCAGCTTGCCGCCGTAGGCGCCGACAAACACGTCATTGGCGCACAGGCTGAACGTGCGTTCCAGGGTGCGCAAGTCGACTTCGCGGCCGGACGTGAAGATGGCGTGCGCCTGCTCCACCACGCCGCGCACCTGCTCGCGCAATTCCAGCGCGCGCGGGGTGGGCGCCAGGCCGCGCCCGGAGCGCACGAAGACGGGGTCGCCGATGGCGTCGCGGATGCGCGCCAGGGTGCGGCTCATGGCCGGCGCGCTCAGGTTCATGCGCCGCGCGGCGGCCACGGCGCTGCCTTCCTCGAGCAGGATGTCGAGGGCGACGAGCAGGTTCAGGTCGGGGAGTTTCATGCGCCGATTATAGCCCGGGGGCCAGCGCCGGCGCTGCGCCGGCAGGACGCCGGCGCAACAGGGATGCTACTGCGCGATTACTCTGCTGCAGGCTCGGCGCCGCAGCATTTCTTGAACTTCTTGCCGCTGCCGCAAGGGCAGTCGTCGTTGCGGCCTACTTTCGGCTCTTCGCGCTTCATGGTTTGCACCGGTGCCTTGCGGCGCGGGACCCAGAAACGGTGGATGGCCGGCAGGTTCGCTTCCAGTTCCTGCGCCAGCTTGTGCGCCTTGACCGGGTCTTCCACCAGTTTCAGTTCTTCTTCCTTGATTTCGTCGGCGCCCAGCAGGTAGATAGGCTGCATCAGTTCGGCCACTTCGGAATCCCAGATCTCGTTCCACGAGCCCGGACGCAGTTCCATGCCGTCCCAGAAGCCCCAGCACCACGCTTCGGCGTCGATCAGGGTCTGGCCTTCGTAGTCGTGCTCGACGAACAGGGCTTCGAATTCTTTCGGCGCCACTTCGAACGTCACCAGCACTTCGTTCATGAAGCGCATGATCAGGTTGACGATGCGTTCTTCTTCCTTGCTGTTCTTGAACTTCGGCGCGTCGTTGACATCTTCGCCCCACACGCGCGGCAACCACTCGGCCGGCATGATCGGTTCCGGACCGATGGCCACGGCCGTCAGATAGCCGTGCAGCATATCCATGGTCATCGCGTCTTCGGAGCACCGGTCCGACAACAGGAATTGGTCTAATTCGTCAAATTCTTTTTCTGATAATGGCTGTTCGAGTTGCATGGCTTGCTCTTTTATTGAATGTAAGGCGCCAGTATACGCCTTGCTGCGGCTTGCCGCCCAAGTGTTTGCACCGGCGGCCCGCGCGCGCCTTACAATGTCGCTTATGCACAATGAAAACCAGCCGCACGAGGACGACCGGCCCGTCCATCCCTTTTCCGCCCTGAGCCCCGATTGCGTGCTCGACGCCCTCGACAGCGTGGGACTGCGCGGCGATGGCCGCCTGCTGGCCCTGAACAGCTATGAAAACCGCGTCTACCAGGTGGGCATCGAAGACAGCGCGCCGCTGGTGGCCAAGTTTTACCGTCCCGCGCGCTGGAGCGATACGGCCATCCTGGAAGAACACGCGTTCGTGTCCGAGCTGGTCGAGCGCGAAATCCAGGTGGTGCCGGCGCTGGACATCAATGGCAGCACCCTGCACCAGTACCAGGGCTTCCGTTTTGCCGTCTTCCCCCGCCATGGCGGCCGCGCGCCCGAGCTGGACGACCCGGCCACCCTGGAATGGATAGGGCGCTTCATCGGCCGCATCCACGCCGTCGGCGCGCTGTCGGCCTACAAGGAACGGCCGGCCCTCGACCACCAGACGTTTGGCGTCGAACCGCGCGAGTTTCTATTGGAAGGTAATTTCCTGCCGCCCGAACTGCTGGCCGCCTATTCCAGCGTGGCGCAGCAGGCGCTCGATGGCGTCAAGCGCTGCTATGACCGCGCGGGCGACGTGGCCATGCTGCGCACGCACGGCGACTGCCATGGCGGCAATGTGCTGTGGACGGACGCCGGTCCCCATTTTGTCGATTTCGACGATAGCCGCATGGGGCCGGCCATCCAGGACCTGTGGATGATGCTGTCGGGCGAGCGCAGCGACCAGGTGCGCCAGATGAGCGACATCCTGGCCGGTTACGAAGACTTTTGCGATTTCGACCCGCGCCAGCTGTACCTGGTCGAAGCGCTGCGCACCCTGCGCCTGATCCATTATTCGGCCTGGCTGGCGCGCCGCTGGGACGACCCCGCCTTCCCCGTCGCCTTCCCGTGGTTTAACACGCAGCGGTATTGGCAGGACCGGATATTGGAACTCAGGGAGCAGGTGGCGTTGATGGACGAAGCGCCATTGTGGCCTGTTTGACCTAAACGCCCGAAAAGGGCGGTAAAAGGCGCTCTTCTTGCCGCGCTGATTTGTGCATGCCTGTTCGATAATGGTGCTAATAAATTCCTAGAAGCAACGGAATTCACCCGAACAAGCGAGAAATCATGCAAGCACAGCAAAATCAGCGCCAGGCCGCCTCCCTCACCGTCGCGTATTCCGCCGACGACGAGTTCGACCAGGACAGCATCGTCTCGCTGCATGATTTCAAGGACCTGGAAAGCAAGACGGAAGCGCCTGCTGCTGCCATCGCGTCCGAGCTGCAAGCCGAACCGCAGGCCGAGCCGGCAGCTGAAGCCGACAGCAAGGCGCCCGCCGTCGAGCGCCAGAAAATGGAATTGAAAGCCATCCACGAGGCGATTGCCCGCGTGGAAGCGGAAGCGAAAGCTACCTGCGCCGCCGAAAGCCGGGCCCTGGCCGAGGCGCGCGTGCGCTCGCTGGCCGAGGATCGCGCCGCCATCGACGCGGCCGCCGCCGCCGCTGCCCAGCAAAATGCGCAGGCAGCCGAAGAAGCGATTGCCGCCAACCGCGAACGTCTCGATACCATGCGTGCCGCCGCGCAAGCGAGCGTGGCCCGTCTGGAAGCCGTCAAGCAGGAGACGGCCGAACTGCGCGCCCGCGTGGAGTCCGATAACGAAATCCGCCTGGCCGCCGAACAGCGTTCGCGCGCCGAGCAGGAAAGCCGCTTGCGCGCCAGCGAACAGGTGGCCGTGCAGTCGGAACTGGCCGAGCAGGCCGCCCGCGCCGCCGAAGAATTGCAAGTGCAGACGGAGCAGGCGCGCCTGCAGGCCGTCGAGCGCGTCGCCGCCGTGCAGGCGGCCAAGGAAGAAATGGTGGGCATCGCCTCGGCCGACGCACGAGTCGCCGTGCTGGCGCGCGAACGCGAGCGCCATGCGCACGGCGCGCGCCAGACGGCGCAGATGCTGGCCGAAGCGGAAAGCGAAGCGCTGGACTTGACGGTGCAGCGCGAGCGCGCCGACCAGATCGCGCTGGAATCGGCCTTCAACCGCGCCGCCGCCGAAGTGCGCGCCCTGGAAGAAGCGCGCGCGCTGGCGCACCTGGAACAGGAACGCGAAGCCATCGCCTTGGCGCAGGCGGAATCGGAACGCCATGCGGCGCAATCGCTGCGTTTGCGCCTGCAGACGGAAAAGGAATTGCGCGACGCGGCCATCCACCGCGAACGCCTGGAAATGGTCGCCGTGGCCAGCGCGCAGGCGCGCCGCGATGCCGACGTGCGCATCCTTGCCGCCACCGAGGCACGCATCGAGGTGGACCGCCAGCTGCGCGCCGTGGCGCTGGCCCGCGTGGCCGCCGAACAGGATGCGGAAATCGCCGGCCACGCCAAGCTGGAAGCGGAAACGGCGGCCCTCGAAGAAACCAAGGCACGCGAAGCGGCCGAGCAGGCAGCCGCCGTGGCCGCCGCCCGCGAACTGGAAGAGCAGCAGCGCGCCGCCAGTCTGGCGCAGGAACGCGCCGAACTGGCGCGCCAGGCATCGGAACTGGCCGCCAGCCAGAACGAAGCCGAGCAGGCCGAAGTCGATGCCGGCAAGGCGACATTGGCCGCGCAGGAGCAAGCGTCGCAACTGGCGCAGGAAAAAGCCCGTCAGGCGGAGCAGCTGCTGCAAGCGGAGCAGGAGCGCCTGGCCGCGGAACAAGCCGCCATCGCCGCCCTGAAAGAAAAACTGGAAGCGGAAGCGCTGGCATTCAACGCGGCGCAGGAACGCATCGCCACCGAAGGCGCGCAAGCGGAACTGCTACGCGGCCAGCACGCAGCCGAACAGGCTTTGCGGGAAGCGGCGCAAAAGGAAGCGGACGCCATCCGCATCCTGATGGACCAGGCCTTGGTCGAAGGTGAAAAAAAGGCCGCCGCAGCGCAAGCCGTGCAGGCGCAGGCGCGCCTGGCCGTGGAACTGGGACAGGTACATAGCGAGCGCGCCCGCGTGGAAGAAGACAAGGCGCAAGCGGCCGATGCGCTGCTGGCGTCCGAGCGCGATTTCGTCGCGGCCGAACGCGAGTCGCTGGCCCTGATCGCGCAAAAACTGGTGCAGCAGCGCCAGACCAGCAGCGCCGAAGAGCGCGCCTCGCAAGCCATCGCCGGCCGCCTGGAAGCGGAAAAGCAGGCCACGGCAGCCGCCGAAACGCGCGCCGCCATGGAACAGCAGGCGCTCGATGCCATGCGCCAGCGCGAGCAGCTGGAACTGGCCGCGCAACAAGCGGCCAGTGAGAAACTCGACGCGCAGCAAGCTTTGCTGGCCAGCGCCCAGGCCCATGCGGCCTTGCAGCGCAAGGCGGCCGAGACGACGCGTGCGATGGCCGCCGCCAAGCAGCAATTGCTGGAACGGGAGCTGGAGCGCGCGCAGCAGCAGGAGCGCGAACTGGCCGCCCTGCGCGCCAGCCTGGAGCAACCGCAAAGCGCGTTTTCCAGCTCCCTGACCGCCGCCCGCGCGAAAGCCGAACAGGTGAGCTCGGCCAGTCTGACGCGGGAAGTGATCGAGCGGCTGACGCAGCCGAATGACGCGGGAGCCGTGTGGCGTTCGCGCTAGGCTCGAACGTTTAAAACTTCCTGCCCACGCCCACCAGCAGCACATCCGCATCGCGGTGGTAATCCGTTACCACCCGGTTCCACGCCACTTGCGCCAGCCAGTGGCGGTTGACGTGGTAGCGGGCCACGGCTGACAGCAAGCCAGTCAGGCGCGCGTCGTGGCCCTGGGTGTCGCGGCCGTCCCAGGCCACGTATGGCCCGGCACCCATGCCGAATTCCACCTTTTCATTGAGCGAGCGGATCAGCCACAGCTGGGCGGCCGCGCCGCGCCGGTGCGCCAGCGCCGTGCTGCCTTCGTCGATGACGGTGGCGCTCCAGTCCACGTATTTTCCCGCCGCGCGCCGGTATTCCAAGGTGAACGGGCGCGAGGATTCGGAGCGGAAGCTGTTGACGATGGTGTGGCCTGTCGATAGGGTCAAGGTGTCGTCATACGCCCAGTTCTGCAAGTGCAGCTTGGCGCCCGGCACGCCGTCATAGCGGTAGCCGGCGCCGATCAGCAGGTGCGTGGTGGCGTCCTTGCCGCTGGGACGGATGCGGTTGACCTGGGCCAAGGCATACCAGCGGTTGTCGAATTGCCAGCGCGCCTGCAGGCTGGCGATGGAACCCCAGCCGTGGTCATTGTCGAAATTGTGCGGCGCTTCGTCCGTCTTGGCCGTGTCGAAGAAAAAATAGCGGCCGATGCCGGCACCCAGCATCAGTCCCTGGTCCACGTTTTTCGTGCGCAGCCACACCTGGCCCGCCATGCCGTCGCGGTGATGGTCTTCCGGATGCCCCTCGTTGATATACGACAGGCTCACCGCATTGTAATTGCCCACCGGCTGCGTGTAGCTGATGGCACCGACAAAGGTGCGTTCATTGGTCGAGTGCACTTTCAGGGCGCCGGCCATGCCGGAGATATCCTGTGCCCGGGCAGACAGGGGGAGGATGGCGGCCAGCAGGGCCAGGACGGTGTATGGCAGGCGCATGACGTTTCCAGTGACAGAGGTGAATACACGCTAACGGTCGTCTGGCGGAGCATCATGCGATTGCGCAAGCATCTTGCACATTGGCTACATTTATGGACTGTACTGGCCAGAACTCATCACAAGTGTATAAGAAAGTGAGAATGTGTGAGGCGCGCCAGCGATGAGGCGTGAGGGAGGCGCCGGCCTGGAAGGGCCGGCCGGCGCGATGCTGCGAAATTACGGTATTACTGGCTCAATACGACTTTATCGGCAAAATATTCCGTCTCGCCGAAGCATTGCGTGGGCACGCCCTTGTGCTGGCTGTAGGTGACGAGGATGCGCTTGCCGGCGGCGGCCGTCAATTGCTTCGCCACGTCTTCATCGCGCACGCTGAACTGGAATTTTTCCGGGATGGTGCCCGGCAGCGCCGTCAGCAGCAATTCCCCCTCCCATGTCTTGCAGATCCAGCCCCGCTTGGAGAACTTCTGCAGGTAGCCCGCCCGTTCGCCTTCCGAGTACGAGAAGCTGAGGGCCATCCACGTGTAGGCTGCCAGCAGCAGGAAGCCGGCCACGAGGAAGATGGCAAAGGCGAAGGTGACTTTTTTGGTCGTAGGGGTCATGGTTGGGTTGTCTAGGTAAAAGGATCAGTCCTTGCGGCCGGCTTTCCAGTTCAGGCCGAAATTGTAGCGTTCGTCCATGGCCTGGTGCGCCGTGATTTTACCTTGGCCGCCGAAGTATTCCACCAATTTTGTCACCTGCAGGTTGCCGCCGTGGTTTTCCAGCATGGCGATGGCGCACATGGCGTGCTGGCTGTCGCTGTCGAGGCGCACTTCCACTGTGGGCTGGCCGGGAATCTCGATCGTCACGACGCCATCCGTGGCGGCCCAGTTCGGCACGCCTTCGTAGATGAAGGCGTAGACGAGCACGCGCTTGATCTGGTCGAAATGGGTGCCGTTGATGAAGATGTTTTCACCGCTGCTGATGCTGCCCGTGCGGTCGTCGCCTTCCAGGTGGATGTAGGGCGGACGGTCGTAGGCGCCCCAGCTGTTGCCCAGCGCCTGCACGGCGCTTTTGCTGCCATTGCTCATTTCAAACAGGCAGCCGATATCGAGGTCGATGCCGCCCGAACGGCCAGCCGGCTTGTTGAACAGCTTGCCGAGGAAGCCCGTGTCCAGTTTCGATGCGGGCGCCTGGCCTTGCGACGCATTCTGGTTCCAGTTCAGGTTCACCTTGATGCGGCCATAGCCGTCGCTGTCGCGCTTGTCGAGCGAGATCTTGTCGCCGCGCTTTTCCAGGCGGATTTTCGACAGCGAGATCTTATTTGCCGGCGGCGGGGCCGCTGGCGTGGGGACTGGAGCCGGCTCAGGGGAAGACGAAGCGGCCTCGCTGCCGCCAAAGTGCTTCAGCAGCGCCGCCAGGCCACCCGCGAAACCCTGGCCCACGGCGCCGAAGCGCCAGCTGCCGTCGCGGCGATACAGTTCGCCGATGATCACGGCTTTCTCGTCTTGGAAGTCATTGCCCGTGAAGGCAAACGTGGCCGCCTGGCCCAGCGCCATGCTGGAGTTGCCCAGCGCGCGCATGCTGCCCTGTTCCGTCGCCGCCGTGAATACCAGCTTGTCGATCGAGGCGGGCAGGCGGGAAAGGTCGACCTGGAAGGTGGAGCGGGGACCGTTCAGCTCCACCGTGACGGCGTTGTCCGGCGCGCTTTTCTGGTTGTAGAACACCATGTAGCGGTCGTCCGACAGCTTGCCGGCCGCATCGACGCCGAAGCAGCTGACGTCCACTTCCATCGAACCCGAAACGATATCGAGCGTGACGGCAAACGGGCCATTCAAGCCCAGGTCCGCCAGTTTGCCTTTTTGTCCGCGTGTGAAATTGGTCATGGTCGTGCAATCCCTTCGTCGCTTGAGAGTTGAGTCAATGAGGTAGTCGGATGGTGCGCGGCGGCGCCATCGGCCGCATGGCGGATGCCGAACAGGCGCGCCTGCTCGATGATGCGCAGCGCCCAGCTGGAATGGGTCGCCACTTCGCACATCGATTCCTGCATGCGGAACACGGCCGGGCTGTCCGGGTCGATGATGCGCAGCGCCAGTTCGATGTCCGACTGCGCCACCTGGTAGTGGCGTTCGATCTGCGGCACCTGGTCCGGGTGGATGGCCGTCTTGGCGATCATGCCGTGCGCCATGTCCTGCGCCACTTCCGCGTCCAGCCAGCTGCCCTGCGACAGGTGCTCGAAGACGGGCGCCGTCAGCTGGAAGCCGTGCGGCTTGAAGATCGTCACCAGGCGGCCGATGACCTGGCCCAGCGGCGTCTGGTAGATGGTGCCGCTGGTGGGGCGGCGCAGTCCCAGCAGGGCCAGCAGATCGTTGCCGCCGATGCGCAGGGCCAGGATGCGGCGCCGCACTTCGGGCGCGGACAGGATGATGCGGAACTGCTTCATTTCCTCGTCGTCGAACACTTCCGCCGTTTCCAGGGTCGGCATCAGCAGATGGTGCGTGTGGCGCACCAGCTCGAAATACGCGTTGAAATTGCTGCGCGTGGATTTCGGCAGCACGAAGCCGCTCAATTTGTCGGCACCGGGCATGGCCAGCACGCGTGCCAGCACGTCGAGATTGCGCACGCGCACGAAGCGCAAGGTGTCCGATTCGTCGCACATGTTCTGCAGCGCCAGCGACAGATTGAACAGCGCGTAACTGAGGTCGCGTTCCGCGATGGCGTCTTCGGTGCAAAGGATCACCGAGCGCAAATGGCTGAATTTGTCGCCATTGGCGATCGCCAGCAAGTCCTTGTGCGTGGTCGGCACATACATGGAGGCGCCGAGCGCCGCTTTATGCTCGCTTTGTGGGTGTAGGGAGTTGTTATCCATCGACTGCGCTCCTGATAAGGGCGACCGCCTGGTAAGGCAGCGCCGGTTCTACTGTGACGGGTATGGCTTTTTCCTGCGCCAGAAGCAGCAAATGTGCCACGTCCGGCGCATTCGTGTCGCGCACGATCAGGCGCTCGGGCACGCGGCGCAGCAGCACGCGCGTCGCTTCGCCGATGCCGGGCTTGATCAGGTTGATGTCGCTGATGCCGTATGCTTGCTGCGCGGCGGCCATGTAGGCTTGCGAGCGGGCCGCCATGGCTGGCGCATCGCTCGCTTCGGCCAGCGGGATGCCGCTGCTGGCGGCAATTGCCACGGCGTCGGTCACCAGGCCGTCGGCGAAAGCGCGCGACTGGTCGTGCTGCTCGAACTGCGCGTAGTACACGCAGCCGTGGAAGTCGTCCGGGCCGATGGCTTCGTTGAGCACGGAGCGGCTGACGAGCCCCGAGACGGTGGCGTTCAGAATGCTCGACGGGATCAGATAGTCGCTGGCCGAGGCGGCGCAGGCGGCCGTGCCGGCCAGGTCGGACAGCACGAACAGGCCGCCATCGATCGCCGTGCCATGCGCGGCATTGAAGTCATTGACCGTCTGGCGCAGTTCGCGCGAAATCACGCCCTTGCCCGTCCAGCCGTCAACGAAGACGAGGGAGTCGGCCGCATGGCCCTGCGCCAGGATGTGCTGCAGGGCGTTCGCATCGATGCCGCGGTCGCGGATGATGGAGACGGAATAATGGCTGCATTCGCGCTGGAATACCTGGCGCAGCAAGTGACCCAGGATGACGCCCACGGGCGTGCCGGCGCGCGCCAGCGACACCAGGGTGATGGAACCCGTGCGGCGCGCCGCGATCAGCGCGGCCAGGCGCAGGCAGTCGCGCGCCATCTGCAGGCGGTTGGCCGCAAACGCGCTCTGGAACAGGGCCAGGTAGGCGGGCGAAGGCAGGGATTCCGGCGACAGCATTTCGCTGTAGTGGCGCTGGCCCGACTGGATCAAGCGCTCTTTTTCGGCCAGGTCGCGTATCGGTTCGAGCGCCATCGGCGTGAGCAGAAATTCCACGTCTTCCTGGCGGTAGCTGCCGCTGAAATGCTGCGTGCCTTCGGTCATAGCGCCGCCACCGTGAGTGCCGCCAGCTGGGTGCCGTTGGGGATGATGGCGTAGTCGCAGGCGGCCATGAAGCGCGCGTCCGAACGGCTGTCGCCCATGCCGAAGCTGACGATGGGGCCGTGTTCGGCTTCCAGTTCCGCGCGCAGGTAGGCGACGGCGCGCGCCTTGTTCAAGGTCTTCGGCAACACGGCCAGGTTGTTGCCGTTTCGGTGGATGAAGTAATCGGAACCTTCGCTCGCGATCCACTGCTGCAGCACCTGCTCTTCGATGTCGGCCAGGCGTTCGCCGCGCGCTTCATGGTCCTTGACGACGATGTAGAACGGCGTGTTGTAGTCTTCGATCAGGCGCGCGCGCGAAGGCATGCCCGCCTTGGCCTGGAAATCGTCGATGATGCGCATGGCGTCCCGCAGGCCGGGCAGGGCCGTCTGCATGTCGTCCTGCATCAGGGCCAGCCAGCCCGCATCGAGCGCGCCGCCCGGCTGCAGCACGATGCCGCCGTAATCGAGCACGCTGTAGCTGGTAAACGGCAGGTCGACGCGGCGGAAGGCGTCGCCATTCCTGGCCGTGGCGGGAATCAGGGTCATGCCGCTTTGCGCGAATTCAAAGAAGGCGCGCTGGCGCGCCGTCGTAAATGAACAGGCGTCGCCATTTTTCAAATAGGCGGCCGCTTGCAGGTCGGTCTCGCCCGGGCATTTTTTCGGGGTCTGGAACAGTGTGTCGTCCAGATCAACAAACAGGAATTTCTTCAATTTTGGTCTCTGACTGAAAGTGGAACAGGCGGCCGTTCAACTGGCCGGCGAGTTGCATGAGGGCCGGGCTGGCCGGGGTTTCATGGCAGATGAAAACGTGCTGGTACTGGCCAGGCGCCACGTTGTACAGGTAGTTGGCGATGCCTTCGCCGTAATTGTCGTCGCAGTTGACGATGTGGCCGACGGAACCCCACGACAGGATCGGCGAGCGCGTGGTCGACTGCACCACGACGTTCTTGCCCAGCGCTTCGAGTTCGCGCGCCAGCAAAAACGACGGGTGCATGAATTCGCCCGTGCCCAGCACGAGCACGGAGTCGCCGGCGCCGATTTCCTGCGCCAGCTGCACGGCCAGGCCTTGCGGCGGCGCCAGGGCGCGGCCCACGCCGATGCGGCCGAACGCGGGGCTGGCGCCCCGTTCCGCATTCGCCTCGAAGCGCTGCGCGCTGGCCGCCACCGGCGCCGGCGCATCGCCGGCCTGGAATGCATACTGGCCGGAGAGCGCCGCGCCGATGCTGGTGGGCAGGCCGAAACGCTCGCTCAAGCCCGCGTTGGCGGCCTGGCCCATGAAATTGGTAATGACGCCCAGGTGCAGTTTTTCCAGCTGCGGGTAACGCGCGCGGCACACTTGCACCAGGTTGGCGAAGGTGTTGCCGGTCGACGCTTCATCGTCGATCAGTACCAGGCTGCGCGCCGTGGAAAACAGGGCGCTGGCCGCGTCCGATAAATGCAGGAACTGGCGCGGCGCGTGGCTGTGCGATTCCTCGAATTCGAAGAAGGGCACCGTGCCCACGCGGTAGCGCGAGCTGTGCAAGAACAGGGCCTTGCCATTCGGATTGGCGCGCAGCCATGCCTCGAACACGCCCTGGCCCAGGCCGACGGCCGTTTCCGCCATGGCGATGAAGACGACGGGACCGGGCAGGCTGGGAGGAATCTGCGCGGCCAGGTCGTCGTGGATGGTTTGCATGGCGCGCGGCGTGACGGGCCAGTGCTTGCCCAGCACCTTGGACAGGAACAGGAAGCCCCGCTTGGCGTTGGCGCGCGCGGCAAAGCCGATCAGCCAGTCCAGCGGAAAGCGCGCCTCGTCCACTGTCAAGGTCAGCTCGCCCGTGGGCATCTGCTGCTTGACGATGTTCATGGCAGCTCCACGGCGTAGGCGGCTTCGCCCACGCGCATGCCTTCCTGGACGGCGGGCACGGTGAGCTTGTCAAAGCCCTGGTCGAAACCGGCCAGCGCGAGGTAGGGCAGGTTGGGGCCGGCCGCGCAAGCCATGCCGATGCCGCCCGACATGCGTGGGTTGATCTCCAGCAGCGCCAGGCCATTCGCGCCTTCGCGGAACTGGATGTTGAAGACGCCATTCAGGCGGTAGTCGTGCGCCAGTTTCTCGCAAGCCGCCAGCAGGTCGTCGCGCAGTTCGATCAGCTGGCCGCTGCCGCCACCATGCAGCTTCTTGCGCGGGACGGCGCAAATGAGCTTGCCCTGGTCGGCGACGCAGTCGGCGCTGTATTCGTGGCCATCGAGGTATTCCATCAGCAGCAGTGTCTTGAACGATGCCATCTGCGCCAGGCCTGTGCGCAACTCCTGCGCATTGATCTGGTAGGCCGCGCCGGCCAGCAGCAGCTGGGCGCTGGTGCGCTCTTCATCGAGAATGGCAAAGCCCAGCGCATACACGGATTCGGACGGCTTGATGCACAGCTTGCGATGCAGCGGGCGCAGTTCGGCGTAGGCGGCGTCGTATTCGGCGATGGTCGTCACGGCGCGGTAGTCGGCCGGGCGCGCCATCGGCAGATCGAGGCCGTCGCAGAAGCGCGCCTTGTCATGCATCAGGGTCAGGGTGTCTTCACTGGCCACGCTGAGCACGCGCGTGCCGATGGCGGCGAAGCGCGCGCTGGCGCTGCCGATCAGGCCCGCTTCCTTGCCGGGCCAGAAAATCGTGATGCCCCGCTCGCGGCAAAATTCCAGGCACCACTCGACATAATTGAGGCCCGTGAGGCCCGACGGTTCGACCGCGTATTCGTGGGCCGACAGGAAGGCGGCCGCGTGCGCGTTCGTATTGCTGCACACGATGTGATAGCGGGGCGCGCCGCCAGTGGCGGCCACGTCGGCCTCGCGGATCAGACGCATGGCCGTGCCGACCGAGGAAAATGTTTTGTTGAACCAGACTCTTTGCATGTACGGGGACCGGGTGGAAATAGGGGAAGCCGCGCGCAGGTGCGCGCGCGGGGATTCTAAACGACCAGACTTAACCTGGCCTTAGAGGGAGGAAATCAGCCGGCTTTGCCCGACGCCGTCCACTTCAGGAACGCGTCGCGGTTGCGCGAGCAGATGAAGACCTTGCCCGAGCCGGAAAAGCGCAGCACGATGCCTTCGCCGCTGGTCACGCTGTTGACGATATTGCCGAGGAAGCCGCCGATACCGCCGCCGCTCGCGCCGCCGCCCGTGGTCACGGAAATCTCATATTTCAGGCTGCTGTCCCAGCAGACCACGTGGGAATTGTCGATCACGACATCCTTGCCCGGCTCGACGTCGAGCTGGAACATGGAGCCGAAGCCCGACACCACGACTTGTCCCGTGCCGGCCGTCTCCATGACGAAGAAGCCGCCCGACTGGGCGAACAAGGCGTTGCCGATGCTTTGCGTGCGCACCTTCATTTCCGTGCCCGAAGTGGCGGCGACAAAGGCGCCGTCGTTGAGCAGGTACTGGCGCGCGCCCACGTCGACCACTTCGATGGCGCCAGGCAGGGTGGGCGAGAGCAGGCAGTCGCCGCTGCCGCGCACCGCTTCGATGTGCTGCTGGAAGAACGATTCTCCATTCGCGAAGCGGCGCATGATGGCGCTGCCCAAGCCGCCCGTCATTTTGCCTTTCAAGTCCAGCGCCGTCTCCATCATCACCATCGCATCGGATTCGCAATAGATGGTTTCGCCCTGCTTCATGCTGACGTGCAGGAATGGATCGACGTCGCCCGTGACACTAAATACTGGCATGATAAATCTCCAAAAAAAAGCCGCCTGATGATATTCAGGCGGCTGCGTTTAGCTCATGAAAAAATCAAGCGTTGACGCCGAACGAACGGGCGAGGGGGCCCAGGCCGCCATTGAAGCCCTGGCCGATCGCCTTGAACTTCCATTCGCCGTTGTAGCGGTAGATTTCGCCAAAGATCATCGCCGTTTCCGTCGAGCTGTCTTCGGACAGGTCGTAGCGGGCGATTTCTTTTTCGCCTTCCGCGTTCAGGCAACGGATGAAGGCTTTCGAGACCATGCCGAAGTTCTGGCGGCGCGCGTCGGCATCGTGAATGGTGACGGTGACGCTGATGCGGTCGATGTCGGCCGGCACGCGCGACAGGTCGATTTCGATGCGCTCATCGTCGCCTTCGCCTTCGCCCGTGGTGTTGTCGCCCGTGTGGACGACGGAGCCGTCGGTCGACTTCAGGTTGTTGTAGAAGATGAAGTCAGAGTCGCCACGGACTTTGCCGTCGCTTTTCAGGAGGAAAGCACTACCGTCAAGGTCGAAGGTGGCGCCGTCCGTCGAACGAGGATCCCAGCCGAGGCCGACGATGATCTTCTTCAGGTTCGGTGCTTCCTTGCTCAGGTTGACGTTGCCGCCTTTTTGCAAACTGATTGCCATATGGTGCTCCTTTTCAATAATTGACTCAAACATGCCTTCATGGGATGAGCGCCAGGCGCTCGTGCCATTACTCTTTCAACTGGGGGTGAAACCCCCGATTTCAAGCTTCCGCAGCGTGCCGTTTGCGATAACGCAGCGATGACCACAGCGAGACGAGGATGAAGGCCACGCCCGACAGGCCCGTGAACCACTCCGGAATATGGTACTTGACGGACGCCAGCATGATCAAGGCGAGGATGCCGATCGCATAATGGGCGCCGTGCTCGAGGTAGACGAATTCGTCCAAGGTACCCTTGTGCACGAGGAAGACCGTCATCGAGCGCACGAACATGGCGCCGATGGCCAGGCCCAGCATGATGATGACGACGTCGTTGGTGATGGCAAAGGCGCCGATCACGCCGTCAAAGCTGAACGAGGCGTCCAGCACTTCCAGGTACAGAAAGCCGCCGATGCTGCCGCGTGCCACCGTTTTTACCAGTTCGCCATTGCCGTTTTTGGCCGGCGCCGCGCCTTCCTCATCATCGTCCTGCAAGTCCGGTTCGCCTTCTTCCAGCAAGCCGCTGATCCAGTTCACGCCGATGTAGACGGCGATGCCGACGATGCCCGAAGCGAGCACGCTGTATTTTTCGTCCACGGGACCCATCGCCACGCAGGCCGCCACGGCGCCCATGGTGATCAGCACGGCCAGGCTTTCGGTGCCCAGCGCGTTGACTTTTTCCTCGGCCCAGCCCAGCCAGTGCAATTCCTTCTCGTCGTCGAACAGGAAGTTCAGGAAGACCAGCAGCAGGAAAGCGCCGCCGAAGGCCGCCACTTGCGCATGGTTGTCTGTCAGGTGCTTGGCATACACGTCCGGCGTCGTGGTGGCCATGGTCCACACGTCGACCAGGCCCAGGCCCGTGGCCACCGATACGATGACGAGCGGGAACAGCAGCCGCATGCCGAAGACGGCCACGAGGATACCGACCGTCAAGAAGAGTTTTTGCCAGAACTCATTCCAGTGGCGCAAGACCGAGGCATTCACCACAGCATTGTCGAATGACAGCGACACTTCCATGATGCCCAGCACGCCCGTGATCCACAGTGCCTGGATCATGCCGGCCATGCCGCCATGGCTGTAACCCCACCAGCCCGACACCGCCATCAGGATAAAAGTGACTAAAAAGGAAATTCTGAAATGCCGCATGAGGACCCCGTTGCAAGTATGAAGACGTTTGATTATCCGCGCCGCTGTGCGCGCCGCACTCAGTGTTGATATACGTCAATTGTTGTATATGCCATGATTTTATATGATCGCCGCCGCCGGCGGCGTTTTTATGGCCTGGCGAAGGACAGTTCTGCTGGCGCGGATGATCTGCGATAATTGCGGCGCGCCTGTCTGGCTGCCGCAGCCCCTGACACACTCTCTACATATATATAAGAAGGAATACCCCGTGGATATCGCTTACCTCGTCACGCCCCTGATCACCTGGATCCTGGTTGGACCGATCAAATTTCTGATCAACAGTGTCCGCACGCGGCAATGGGCGTTCGGCCTGGTCGGCAATGGCGGCTTTCCCAGCAACCATAGCGCCGTCGTGTCCAGCATGGCCACGCTGATCGCCTTGCGCGAAGGCATCGGTCATCCCGCCTTCGGCGTGGCCGTGACCTTGGCCTTCATCGTCATCATTGACGCCAACAGCCTGCGCCAGCACGTGGGCAAGCAGGCAGCCGCCATCAACCGCCTGGCCGGCGAAGCGGCCAGTCCTGCGCACAAGACCTTGCGCGAGCGCATGGGCCATACCCTGGTGGAAATCGCCGGCGGCCTGTGCACGGGCGTGGCCATCGGTTTCCTGATCAACACCGTGTTTGCCCGCTAAGTTCGCTTTTCCTGAAACGCAAAACCCCGCTTCAAGGCGGGGTTTTGCGTTTCAGGGCGTAAAAACTACGTTTCATCCATTGAATAAAGCATTACAGGAAACGGCCGATTGACATGCCCAGACGCACTCATGGATACTTTGGCGCTTGTGGTTTTAATAAAAATATATGCCTGCTATCACCTGCAGCCCTATCCGGGCCGCCGGGACGGCCGTGGCGCTATCTATCCGGAGAATTACCCATGTTGCGCAAAACCCTGTTTGTTCTGGCAATCGCTTCTGCCTTGGCCGCTTGTGGCAAAGAGTCCAAAGATCCCGGCAAAGGCGGCAAGGATGGCAAGGAACAGGCGGGCGCCGCCGTCAATCTCCTGGTGTCCCCGGAAGACATGCTGACCATCCAGAGCAATGCGCTGGCATCGGGACCCGTCATCACCGGTTCCGTGCAGCCCGAGCGCAACGCGGACTTGCGCGCCGAAGTGTCGGCCGTGGTGATCCAGGTGCTGAAGGAAAACGGCGAAATCGTCAAACGGGGCGACGTGCTCGTGCGCCTGGATGAAACGGCCATTCGCGACAGCCTCAATTCGGCGGAAGAAGCGAGCCGCGCCTCGAGCCAGGTGCTGGAACAGTCCGAACGCATGTTCCAGCGCATGAAAACCCTGCGCGCCTCGGGCATGACGTCCACGCAGGCGCTGGAAGACGCGGAAATCCGCCGTAACAATGCGCAAAGCGATTTGTCCGCTGCGAAGAGCCGCGCTGCCCAAGCCCGCCAGCAACTGCAGCGCACCCTCGTGCGTGCGCCGTTCGACGGCATCGTGAGCGAGCGCAAGGTATCGAATGGCGATACGGCGCAAATCGGCAAGGAATTGATCAAGGTCATCGATCCGACCAGCATGCGCCTCGAAGGCCTGGTGTCGGCCGACAAGATCGGC
The DNA here is from genome assembly GCF_019345575.1 of Janthinobacterium sp. NKUCC08_JDC. NCBI lineage: Bacteria > Pseudomonadati > Pseudomonadota > Betaproteobacteria > Burkholderiales > Oxalobacteraceae > Janthinobacterium > Janthinobacterium sp. NKUCC08_JDC. Next base: position 33,350 of record NZ_JAHKQW010000019.1, read on the forward strand.
GTCGTCAAGGTGGGCCAGCCCGTGCTGTTCCGCATCAATGGTTATCCGGGCCAGGATTTCGCGGGCAAGGTGCGCCGTGTCGACCCTGCCGCCAACGCCGTCACGCGCCAGGTGGCCGTGCTCGTCGATTTCAACGACAAGGAACAGCCGCGCGTGGCGGGCCTGTACGCGGAAGGGCGCATCGAGACGGAAACCGTCAGTGCGCTGATGATCCCCGATTCGGCTCTGGTGAAGGCGGGCGACGTCACGTATACGTGGAAGGTCAAGGACAAGGCCTTGCATAAGGTCAACTTGCGTATCGGCGCGCGCGACGTGCGCACGGGCCAGTGGGAAGTGCAAAGCGGCCTGGCCAGCGGCGACACCGTGCTGCGCACGCCAGGTTCGACCTTCAAGGATGGGCAGAAAGTGGAATTGACGGCCGGAAAAGTTGTACCCGCCGCCGCCGTGGCCAGCAGCAGCGCCGCCGTTGTCGGTAAAGGAAACTAAGCCATGTTCCTTTCCGATTTCAGTATCAAGCGGCCCACGGCCACCATCGTGCTGATCCTGGCGATGATGTGCGTCGGCTTGCTGGCGCTCAAGAAACTGCGCGTCAATCAGAACCCGGACGTCGAAGTACCCTTCATCGTCGTCAGCATTCCTTACCCTGGCGCCTCGCCCGACACGGTCGAGCGCGAAGTGGTGAACCGCCTGGAAAAGTCGCTACAAAGCATTTCCGGCGTGACCGAAGTCAACAGCGATTCGAATGAAGGTTCGGCCAGCATCTTCCTGAAGTTTTCCTTCAACACCAATTTGATCGAAGCGTCCGACAATATCCGCAATGCGATTGCCGCCGTGCGCTACAAGTTGCCGACGGAAATGCGCGAGCCTATCTTGCAGCGCATCGACCCCGCCGCCGAGCCGATCATGCAACTGGCGCTCTCGTCGAATTCGCAAAGCCATGCGGAAATTTCGCGCCTGGCCGAAGACGTGCTGTCGGACCGCTTCCGTACCGTCGATGGCGTGGCGCTGGTCAACGTGGGCGGTTCGCTCAAGCGCGAATTGTCCGTGCTGCTGCGGGCGGAAAAATTGCGTGAATACAATGTGTCCGTCAGCGACGTCGTGACTGCCTTGCGCAACCAGAACACGAACGCCCCCGTGGGCAAGGTGCGCGGTATTCTGGACGAGAAAAGCATCCGCCTCGTGGGTCGCATCGAGTCGCCAAGCGACTTCGAGAAAGTCGTGATCAAGCGCCGTGGCGAGGAAATCGTGCGCCTGGCGCAAGTGGCCACCATCGAAGATGGTTTTGCCGAAGTCAACAGCCTGAGCATGCGCAGCGGCAAGCCCAACGTGGGCATTTCCATCACCCGCGTGCGCGACGCGTCCACCGTCAGCGTGGCCAACAAGATCCGCGACATGGTGGCGGAAATCAACAAGACCTTGCCGAAGGGGACCTTGCTGCAAGTGACGCGCGACGGCGGCGAAAACGCCCAGCATAGCCTGAACAACGTGATCGAATCGCTGGTGCTGGGTGCCGTGCTGACGATTTTCGTCGTCTACGCCTTTTTGAACTCGTGGCGTTCGACCCTGATCACGGCGCTGAGCCTGCCAACATCCGTGATTGCCGCCTTCATCGCCGTGTGGCTGTGCGGCTTTACCCTGAACTTCATGACCTTGCTGGGCCTGTCGCTGGCCATCGGCGTGCTGATCGATGACGCCATCGTCGTGCGGGAAAACATCGTGCGCCACATGCAAATGGGCAAGGACCGCCGCACGGCCGCGCTGGAAGGCACGGCCGAGATCGGCATGGCCGTGGCCGCCACGACGTTCTCCATCATCGCCGTCTTCATCCCCGTGGCTTTCATGCCCGGTATCTCCGGCGAATGGTTCCGCCCGTTTGCCTTGACGGTGACGTGCTCGGTGCTCGTCAGCCTGGGCATCTCGTTTACGCTCGACCCGATGCTGTCGGCCTACTGGGGCGACCCGGTCGAGGAACACTCGGCGCCGAAAAAAGGCATCGGCCGCGTGCTCGATAAATTCAACCATTGGTTCGACCATCAGGCCGACCGCTATGGCCGCGTGATCGCCTGGGCCCTGCATCACCGCCGCTGGATGGCCGTCATCGCCTTCGGCAGTCTGGTGGGCGCCATTGTCCTGCACGCGACGCATGGCGGCACGAGTTTCTTGCCAGCATCCGATTCGGGCAACTTGATGATCAATGTGCGCACGCCATCGTCGAGCAGCATCGAGTATTCGCGTCTGAAACTGGAAGCGGCGGCCGTATTGGCGCGCACCTTGCCTGAAACCAAGGATACCAACAGCTCCATCACCGCAGGCGGCGGACGAGTGTATGTCGACATCGGCAAGCGCAACACCCGCAAGCGTTCGGCCAAGGAAATCGCGGTCGAGCTGCGGGAGAAAATGTCGCGTCTGGTGGGTGCCGAATACGTGGTGCAGGATGACTTGAGCAACGGTTCGCAAAAGCCGATCCAGGTGGAATTCACGGGCCCGGATTCGCGCAAACTGATGGAAATTACCAACGCTTACATGGACAAGCTGCGCGCCATTCCTGGCGCCGTCGACGTGGGCTTGTCCGAGCAGGATCCGAAGAACGAGCTGCAGATCGAGCTCAACCGTGGCTTGGCCAACTCGATGGGCATTTCCGTCAATGACGCGGCACAATCGTTGCGCGTGGCGTTTGCTGGCGTGGAAGTGGGCGACTGGGTCGATCCGACGGGCGAGACGCGCGACGTGGCCGTGCGCCTGCATCCCGACGACCGCGTGGCATCGGAAAACATCGAGCGCCTGCCGATCAGCGTGACGGGCACGTCGCAAATGGTGCCGCTCGACCAGATCGCCACCATTACCATGGGCAAGGGTCCGTCCGGCATCGAGCACAAGAATGGCAAGCGCACGATCACCGTGTCGGCCAATGCGCAAGGCCGCTCGAATGGCGAAGTGACGAGCGACGCCATGAAGCTGGCCAACTCCATCGACTTCCCGCCCGGCTACGGCCTGGCGCTCGGTGGCGCGGGCCAGGACCAGCAAGAGCTGTTCACGGAAATGCTGATCGCGCTGGTGATGGGTATCGGCCTGATGTATTTGATCCTGGTGATGCAGTTTGGTTCTTTCACGGCGCCGGTGGCCGTGATGATGTCCTTGCCGCTCAGTTTGATCGGCGTGGTGGTGGCGCTGGTGATCACCAACAACACCCTCAACCTGATGAGCTTTATCGGCATCATCATGCTGATGGGCCTGGTCGCCAAGAACGCCATCCTGTTGCTCGATGCGGCGCGCAAGCGCGAGGAAGAGGGCCATGGCCGCGAAGACGCGCTGATGTATGCGGGCCGCATGCGTCTGCGCCCGATCCTGATGACGACGTTTGCGCTGATCGCCGGCATGTTCCCCGTGGCGCTGGGCCTGGGCGAGGGCGGCGAGTTCTACCGTCCATTGGCGATCGCCATCATCGGCGGCACCATCACCTCGACGATTCTGACCCTGCTGGTCGTGCCGACCTTCTATGACAGCATCGAGATCGCCCGCGATGGCGCCGTGGCCAAGTTCCACCGCCGCGCCGCGCGCATGCCTGTGGCCGTGGCCATGATCCTGACCTTGCTCGAGTGCGTGCTGACCCTGCTGATGGTGCGCTTCGTCTACCGCATGCTGAAGAAGACCGTGCTGTTCCTGATGGGACGCCGCACACCGAAAGCGGCGCCGGTCAGCCTGCAAAAGTAATACCGGGCCAAGGCGCAGCTTTCGCTGCGCCGTGGTATTGCAAGAGCCTTCTGCGGAAGGCTCTTTTTTTGCCTGCGCTTAACTGCTGCGCGGCGGCGTGGTGGTACCCGTACCTGTACCCGTACCTGTACCCGTACCTGTGCCCGTACCTCCGGTGCCGGTTCCCGTGCCCGGCGTGGTGCCGTTGGGTTGCGTGGTTGGCGGCGTGGTCGTGCCATCGGGATTGGTCGTGCCTGGTGTCGTCCCCGGCGTCATGCCGGGTGTCGTGGTATCCGGCGTGGTGGTGCCCGATGTGCCGCTGGTCCCGCTTGTTCCGCTGGTGCCGGGTGCGGTTGCCGGGTTCGTCGTGTTCGGCGATGTGGTGGCACCGGTGCCAGTGTCGGTGTCGTTACGTTTGTTGCATCCGCCCAGCAGCGCACAGACGATGGCGCTACCGAGAACGAGCTTGCTGGTGGTCAGGAGTGGAGCCGTCATGATTGTTCCTTTTCAGTGGAATGCTGTCGTGGAAAAGCATGCCTTGCCAGATCGCGCATCTGGAACAAGGCTGGCATCGTTTGCAAAATTTAGAGTAGGCAGGTGGGCGCAGGTTCACCACAATTACAAATGAGCGGCGTTGTGGGCGCGCGGAGAGCGTTCGGTTTGACGTAGCGCAAACTTGCAGTAGCAAAATTTGAAACGGCCAGGACTGTGTGCCCTGGCCGTGGACCATGCTTATTTCGACGGAGAAATCTTGCTCACTTCCACTTCCCAATCCACGCCCGACTCGACGTGGTGTTTTGCGGCAAAGTCACCCTGGCTGATGGCCACGGCCACGTCGAGCAGGCTGTTCAGGTAGACGAGGGGCTTGCCCTTGGCCACGCCGCCAAACGTGTGCTCGAACGGCGCCGTCACCTTGGCCACTTGCTTGCCCTTGTGCAGGATGCGCACTTGCAGCGGATCGTGCAGTTTGACCTGCAATTCGTCGAGCAGCGATTTCGGGATATTCGTCCACACGTTGCCATACTTGACGTCGAGCACGGGCACGATGCCGCGGATGGTATTGCCGTCGCGTACCGGTTTTTGATACGCGATCTTGACCACGGATTCGCTCGGTAATTGCGGGCCCACCTGTTCATAGCGGATGGCACCCGAGGCCAGGCGCGCACCGACATAAGCGTACACGTCGCGGCCATGGAAGGTGTAGGACTCGGCGGAGCCCGCCAGGCGGTTGACCTTTTCATCGATTTCGCGCAGTTCGGCCACGCCGTCGCGCTCTGCAATCAGGGTGAACAGGCCGTTGTCCGGCCCCACGAAATAGCGGCCGCCCTTGGTTTTCAGCACCACCGACTTGCGCGCCGTACCCACGCCCGGGTCGATGACGGACACGAACACCGTGCCTTGCGGCCAGTAATTGGCCGTCTGGTACAAACGGTAGGCGCCCAGCCAGATGTCGTAATCGGGAATCTGGTGCGTCAGGTCCGAGATGGTCAGCTGGGGATCGACGCCATAGGCCACGCCATGCATGGCGGACACGGCGCCATCGGCCGTGCCGAAGTCCGTCATCAGCACCAGCGGCGTGGCGGCCTGGGCGGCGGACAGCATGAGGGCGCTCAGGCAGGCGCCAGCGACGAGGTGGGATATTTTCTTGATGATCATGGGTTCTTTCCGTGGCGTTAGAAGGTGTAGTTCAGCTTGGCGTAAAAGTACGCGCCGTTGACGCCGATGGGGTTGATGAAATTGTAGGGCAGGGCGCCGCCATACGTGGCGTTATTCGTTTCCCGCACGCGCTGCGGATAGCGGTCGAGGATGTTGTTGCCACCCACGCTCAAGGTCAGCTGCTTGCTCAGTTTCAGCTGGCCTTCCAGGTCCAGCGACCAGACGGCGCCGAAGCGCTGTGCGGGGATGCCGTCGATCAGGGGCGCATCGTTGTCGTACGAAAAATCTTTCAGCTCGCCAAAGCGCGTGGCGCGCGCCTGCACGCCCCAGCCGGCTGCCTGCCAGTCGGCGCCGAGGATCAATTTGCTGTTGGGGGACGCATGTTTGATGCGGAACAAACTCGTCTCCGTCAGCAGGGTCAGACTCGGATCGATATTGGCCAGCGCAGCGGAACTCTGGCGCACCTTGTCGAGGCTGGTCTTGTTCAGGTTCAGCGCCGCGTTCAGGTTCAGTTTGCCTGACGTGAACACCAGGTCGTGGTTCAGCACCACGTCCAGGCCGCGGGTAGCGGTGTCGAGCAGATTGGCCAGGTAGGCGACGGACTGGATGTCGCTGCGGCCATTCGCGCCCAGGTAGGCCGTGACGGCGTCGCTTTGCAAGTCGCTCGAGCGTGTGATGCGGTCGCGGATGCGGATCACGTAGGCGTCCACCGTCACGCTGGTGGCGGCGGCCGGTTTCCAGGCCAGGCCCAGCGAGACGTTGGTCGATTTTTCAGGTTTCAGCTGTTGCGCGCCGAAGCTGCGCGCCAGCGGGTCGCTGGCCGGCAGCAGGGCCGCCGTTTGCAGGGCCGTGCCATCGGCGTTGAAGTTCAGCGTGGCAAAGCGGAAGCCCGTCTGTACGAGGGCCGGTGCGCGGAAGCTGTTCGACAGCGAGCCGCGCACGAGGAAATTGTCCGTCACTTTGTAGCGCGTGGACAGCTTGCCCGTGCTGGCGCTGCCGAAGTCGCTGTAGTGCGAGTAGCGGGCGGCGGCGCCCACCAGCAGGCGCGGCGTGAGGTCGCTTTCCACGTCCGCATACACGGAGCGGATCTGGCGGCTGCCATCGTAGGCGTCCGATGGGCGCAAGCCCGGTCCCGCTTGCGCGCCCGGCGGCGCGTCCGTGAAGCTGCCGGCCGCATACGAGGCAGGGTCGCCGGCCGAGCTGGTGTAGGTCTCGCGCATCCATTCCGCGCCCACGGCCACGCTCAAGGGGGCGGGCAAGCCGATGCCGATGGTCCGCGTGGCATCGACGTTCAAGGCATTCTGGCGGAAATCGAAGCCGGCCAGGCTGAAGCGCGTGGGGCTGGCCGCGCCCAGCGAGGCGTTGACGGAGTGGCTCACGCCGTAGTCAAAGCGGTCGCTGCCGTGGCGCGCGCTGGCGTCCCAGTTCCATTCGCCCGCGCTGCCGCGTACGCCGGCCACGATGCTGAGGTCGCGCTTGTCGCCGTTGGTGACGGGGCGGTAGCCGTTCGGATACAGGGCCAATACGTTCGACGGGTCGCCCGGATAGCGGAAGTAGGCGCTGCCGTCGGACTTGCGCTCGTTGAGGGTGGCAAACGAGTACAGGTCCAGGCCGTTGGCCAGGGTGAGCTGGGTGTTGTAGAACAAATAGTTGTTGCGCTGGCGCGAGTCGCCGGACTTGAACACGACCTTGCCGTCGAGCGCCTGGTCGGCCGGCGTAAAGTTGTAGGACGTCCAGCCCGCGTCGCTGGGGCCGGCCCGTTCCGTGGGCGAGCGGCGCCGCGTTTCCGCGCCGAAGCGGAAGAATCCCGCCTCGCCCAGCGGCACGCCATAGTCGGCGTTGACGATGACGGTCTGGCCATCCGTCAGGGTTTGGTCGGTCGGCTCGAAATGCGTGTGGTTGGCGCCGTAGCTGACGGAAGCGGAGCCGCCCGTGCGCGCCTTTTTCAGCACGATGTTGATCACGCCCGCCACGGCATCGCTGCCGTACTGGGCGCCGGCGCCGTCGCGCAGGATTTCGATATGGTCGATGGCGTTGGGCGGAATCGCATTGATGTCCACCGGCACGGTGCCGGCAAAGCTGCTTTCCGTGTCGAGCACGGCGCTCGTGTGGCGGCGCTTGCCGTTGATCAGCACCAGCACCTGGTCGGGCGCCAGTCCCCGCAACTGGATGCCGCGCACGGAGTCCGACGCGCCGCTTGACTCGATGCGGGGGAAGTTGATCGACGGCGACAGGTTTTGCAGGGCCGCGCCCACGTCGCCCGTCGACAGCGCATTGCTCACTTCGCGCGCGCCGAATCGGTCGATGGGCACGCTGCTGTCGAACACGGTGCGGTTGCGCGCGCGCGAACCGACGACGGTGACCTGGTCGATGCTGGCGCTGGCCGTTTCAGCGGCGTTGCCTGTGCTGGTGCTGGTTTGCGCGTCCTGTGCCCAGGCGGGCGCGGTGCCCAGCATGGCGCAGGCCAGCACGATGGCGCGCAGCGGCGTGGCGGGAAGGGATGGGGAGGCGGTTGAATGGCGCGGATACAAGGCGGTGTCCTTTGGGCTCGATTAGTGTTCGTATGGAAACAGTTGCAATGAGCTTAAGGGAGGCGCCCGCCGGCGCTAACGATTCTTTCTGGATATGCTTATGCTGTTGTTTTTATGCCGCCAGATTGCGCAGCAGCGCTGGAATCTCGGCCGGGATTTCGCGCGCCAGGTAGCCGAGGATGCCGAAGCGCAGGGCCAGCTGTTCGCCCGCCAGCGCATGCAGGGCGATGCCCCAGGCGCACGCCTGCTCCAGCGGCGCGCCTCGCGCGGCCAGGCCCGTGATGATGCCGGCCAGGGTGTCGCCGGAGCCGGAAATGGCCAGGCCGATATTGCCGCCCGCATGCGTCCAGGTCGTGCCATCGGGCATGGCGATGACGGTCAGCGCGCCTTTCAGGGCGACGATGGCGTTCCAGCGCCGCGCCGCGTCTGTGGCGCAGGCATGCGGGTCGGCCAGCACGGCGTCTTTGGACAGGCCCAGCAGTTGGGCCAGCTCGCCCGCGTGCGGCGTCAGCAGGACGGGCTGGTCGAAGCGAAAGTGCGCGGGCTTGCGCACGACCTGCATGGCGCAGGCGTCAAGAATCAGACGGCTATTCGCAAACAGGGGCAGCAGGTGACGCATCAGCTCGCAGCTGGCGGCCGTGTCGCACATGCCTGGCCCGACGAGCACGGCATCGACCTTGCCGGCCAGCGGTGCCAGCTGGTGTTGCGCCTCGTGCCGGAAGCCGCCTTGCGCCGTTTCGTCCAGGCCGATGACCCGCGCCTCGGGCATGGCGATGGCTACCTGCGCCGCCACCGACGCACCCGTCGCCAGGGTCAGCTTGCCTGCGCCCGCGCGCAGGGCGGCCGTGGCGGCCAGCACGATGGCACCCGGCATCTCGGCCGAGCCGGCGACGATCAGCAGATGGCCGCGCACTTCCTTGTCGCCGTCGGGCTTCGGCATGGGCAGGGGCCAGGAGCGCAGCAGGGTAGCGGTGATGTCGGTAGTGTCCATGCATGGTCTCCGAAAAAAAACTAGGACTTGGGCGCGGCCGGCATGTCGGGCTGGGCCGTGACAGGTGTACCCGATTCTTCCAGTGGCGCGACGAAGTTGCACAGGTCCAGCTGCAGCTTGCCGTGCTTGCCCAGGGCGGGATTGAAAGCATAGGAAGTGACGCCGCAGTTGGGCACGTCAGCCGCCTTGTCGATGGCCAGGATGGCTTGCTCGTCGCAGCGCTCGAGCAGGTAGCGGAAGCAATTGACGATGACCTGATGGCCGACGATCAGCACCCGTTCGCCCCGGTATTCGCGGGTGATGGTGTCGAGCACGCTGCGCAGGCGCAGGATGACGTCGCACCAGCTTTCGCCGCCCGGCGGACGGAAGTAAAACTTGCCGACGTGCTGGCGCTGCTCGTGCAGTTCCGGGTACTTGCTGGCGATGCCGTGCACGGTCAGGCGGTCGAGGATGCCGAATTCCTTTTCGCGCAGGCGCTCGTCGGCCACCACGGAGTTCAAGCTGTCCGCATCGATGCGCGCCAGCACGGCTTGCGCCGTCTGCTGCGCCCGCACGTACGGCGAATACAGCACGACGGTCGGTTGTTGTTCAGGGGGAAGGGTGGCGAACCAGTCGCCCAGGGCTTGCGCCTGGCGCGTGCCAAGCTCGGAGAGGGGGACGTCGACATCGCGCTCGGCGATGGCGATCAACAACTGTTTTTCCGCTTCGGCGGCATCGCGCGCCACGTTGCCGGCACTTTGGCCGTGACGCACGATCCAGATTTGCTGCGGCCATTTCTGTTCCATCGCCTTGCGCCTTCCTCCGTATTTATTGTTGATAAATATAGAGGAAAGCGGCAAGGCGCGGCGCGCCGCTGGAGAGCTGCTTAGGCGGCGTGTTCCGCTTCATCGAGGTCCGGCGCATCGTCGCTGTTGTAGACGGCCAGGTCGGTCTGTCCCATGACCCGGCTGGTGACTGTGCCGGCCGTGATCGAGCCGCTCACGTTCAGGGCCGTGCGGCCCATGTCGATCAGCGGTTCGACGGAGATCAGCAAGCCGGCCAGCGCGACGGGCAAGTCCATGGCCGACAGCACGATCAGCGCGGCAAACGTGGCGCCGCCGCCCACGCCGGCCACGCCGACGGAACCGATGGTGATGATGGCCAGCAAGGGCAGCAGGAAGCTGATCGTGAAGGGATCGACGCCGACGGTCGGGGCGATCATCACAGCCAGCATGGCGGGATAGATGCCGGCGCAGCCGTTCTGGCCGATGGTCGAGCCGAACGAGGCGGCGAAGTTGGCGATGCCTTCCGGCGTGCCCAGGCGCTGGGTTTGCGTCTGCACGCTCATCGGGATGGAACCGGCGCTGGTGCGCGACGTGAACGCGAAGGCCAGCACGGGGAAGACTTTTTTCACGAAGCGCAGCGGGTTCAGGCCCACGCCGGCGATGATGGCCAGGTGCACGAGGAACATCAATATCAGCGCGCTGTACGAGGCAACGACGAAGTTGATCAGTTTCAAGATGTCCGTGTAGCTCGACGAGGCCACCACTTCAAACATCAGCGCGAACACGCCGTACGGCGTCAGGCGCAGCACCAAGGTGACCATGCGCATGACGATGGCGTGCGCCACTTTCATGAAGTTCTCGAACGAGGCAAAGATTTCCGGCTTTTTCGCCGCGATGCCTGTGGCCGAGATGCCGATGAAGATCGAGAACACGACCACGGCGATGGTCGACGTCTTGCGCGCGCCCGTCATGTCGAGGAAGGGGTTGGTCGGCACGAAGCTGACCAGCAGTTTCGGCAGGGACAGGGCTTTCGCCGTTTCCAGCGAGCCTTGCAGCTGCATGCCCCGCGCCACTTCGGCGGCGCTCGACGTCAGGCCGACAGCCGTCAGGCCGAACAGCTTGGCCATCAGGATGCCCAGCGCGGCGGCGATGGTCGTGGTGATGAGCAGGGTGCCGATGGTCAGCGCGCTGATCTTGCCCAGCGAGCTCGCGTCCTTGAGTTTCAGGATGGCGGAAATGATGGACACCATGATCAGCGGCATGATGATCATCTGCAGCAGTTTGACGTAGCCGCTGCCGACGATGTCCATGTATTCATTGGTGCCGGCGATGATGGGCGAGCCGGCGCCGTACAGCCACTGCACGGCCGCGCCGAGCAGCACGCCCAGGCCCAGGCCCGTGAAGACGCGCACGGTAAACGTCGCGTGTTTGCGTTGCTGGTGGAACATGAAAGCGAAGACGAGCAACGCAACGAGCAGGTTCAGGATGATGTTAATTGCCATGAAGGGGCCTTATCTTGGTTTTATTCGAGACTGCACGGAGCACATAAAACAGTACTACAACTGACAGCTGCCCCAGCCCGGGGCGGAAGGGCAAGCACTGTACAGTACTATGGTGGCGTTTTGCGCAATACCGCTGCGAATATTACGCTATATAAATATGCTTCACAGGTATAAGCCTTGTGGCTGATTGTGAATTTAGCTATTTCGTGCAAGCATGCTTTTCCCGTTTGCTAAGATGCGCCAGACTATTTGATAGGAAGAAGATGAATGCATTAACTGAAGTACAAGTGCTCGATGCGGAAGAGCGCTTGCGCCTGGCCATGATGGCCTCCGACGTGGCCGCGTTGAATGTCTTGCTGGCCGACGATTTGCTGTTTACGAATCACCTGGGCCACTTGCTGAGCAAGCATGCGGACCTGGCCGCGCACGAGCAGCGCCTGCTGGCCATCACCGACTTGCGCGCGTCCGAGCGCCATGTGCGCATCAACGGCAACGTGGCCGTCGTTTCCGTGCGCATGCAGCTGACGGGCACCTATCACGACGTGGAAACGCATGGCGACTTCCGTTTTACGCGCGTCTGGGCGCAGGACGCGGCCGGCGCGCTGCAAGTGATCGCCGCCCATTCCGGCGTCGTGGCTTGAGGAGTATCAGTGGATCATCGTTCCAAAGGGCAGCTGTTTGAAGCTGTCATCGCCGCCGGCCCGGCCACCCTGGCCATCACGGCCGGCTATCCCGTGCTGTTGTACAACCTGGTGCGCACCTGGGCCGACGCCCCCGGCGCCAATGCGCTGGCCGCGCTGCTGCTGACGGGCGGCGTGTGGGCCTTGCTGGAATTCTGGCGCATCGCGCTGGCCACGGTGGCGCGCAAGGCATACGCATTCAACTGGCGCTTCTGGCTGGCCATCGCCGGCTTTCTCGGCTGCTTCGTGCGCTTCGTGCCGGATATGCCGGCCGGAATGATGCTGTTGCTGATGGTGCTGCCAGCGCTGGCGTGGACGCATTTCATCTTGCTGCAGATCAAGCGCCCGCCCAACTTGTAAGTTTTAGTCTTCCTCTTCGGCTTCCACTTTCAGCCAGACGATGCGGCCATTGCCCGCCTCATGCAGATGGGCGAGCAGGGCGGTGGCCGCCGTTTCAGGCAGGCTGAAGTCGAACAACACGTGCTCGCCGTGTTCCACATTCAGCAAGGCGGCGCCGGCGCCATCGAGTTCGCGGCGCAGCATGCCTTCCATCGCATACGGCACCGTGCAGCGCAGGGTTCGCTGGCGCACGATGGCCGTCTTTTCCGCTTGCAATAACGCTTGCGCCACGCTATCCGTGTAGGCGCGCACGAGGCCGCCCGCGCCGAGCTTGATCCCGCCAAAATAGCGCACGACGGTTGCCAGCACGCCTTCCAGGTCCTGGTGGCGCAGCACGTCGAGCATGGGCCGTCCGGCTGTGCCGCTCGGTTCGCCATCATCGACGGCCGCCGACTGCCCGCCCGCCAGCAGCGCCCAGCACACATGGCAGGCGCCCGGATGCTGCGCCTTCAAGTCATTGACCACCTGCTGCGCGCTGGCGCGGTCCGTCATCGGCTGCACGCAACCGATGAAACGGCTTTTCTTGATGATCAGTTCGCTGTGGACTGGGGTGGCAATGGTAAAGGGCATGGGGCAGGGTAATGATGCTGGAATGCCAGCATCATAGAACAAACCGCGCCATCGCTTCCAGTCATTGCGTCGGCAGAACGCAGGAGCTTCCGGTCTATGACGATCTGATGGGACGCTTGGTGATGATAATGTCAGCGTAGACAATTAAAAATTTGATGCACTTGTATCCAATCATGCAGAGAAATATGACAAGGATGACTTTGTACAACGTTCCCCATGCGCTGCGCTTGCTTGCGTCAGCAACGCTATCTTGTACGAATGTAGGTGTTTTTCTGCTGTTGTCTTGCAAGGGCCGGCCTGTGTGGATATCCACTCCCCTTGCCCGGCGATCCATTTCCAGCTTGGCTGCAGCACCAAATGGATGATCGTGAGCGTTGATGCCCGCACTGGCTTGCTCTTGCGGGCTGGCGCCATGGAGGTAATGTGGAATGTGGTGGGAATCGTCGTCGTTCATATTGTTCTGGGTCGGTTGATCATGGCAGGTGATTGCCTGCTTATTGTAGTGGCGCAAGCACGCTGATCTAGGTCGAGTCGGCCAGGAGGTCGAGGATCGGTTGCGCTTCGTCGTGGTATTTCTTGACCACCATTTTTCGCAAAGATGTGCAATTTTTTTCCGCCCGCGCCAGATCGGCAAGCGTGCGGCCGCCTTTCAATGGAGACAGACAGATGTCGCGCAACGCCGTTGTGTTTTTTTTGTTGTAAAACAAGTATTGCAAGAGGAATGCCTTGCTCTGCTAATTGCCCATTACGTTGCCATCGACGATTGTTGATCCAGCGATGCTATGCAAGATGGGCTAATGTGGCAGGCGTAGGCGGAAGCGTTGATACGGTTGAAGCCGGCGCCGTTGTGATCTTTTATGGCCGGATCTTCCATGGTGGACGCAACTGCTAATTCGCTTGCTGGCATCAAGGAGGCAAGCTGGGCCTGACTCATGTAGGTGCTGGCCGGACTCAGTTGATAGTCTGCGCTGATTTGCTGTCCTATCCAGTCAGCGATTCGATGATGTTCGAGCTGTTTGCCCTGCGCGTTGCCGAACATAGTGTGCAGCAGCACTAAAACAATTCCCCCGCCATGAATATGCCGGAGATAATCTTAGCCAGAAGAAAAAACACGTATTTCAGTTCCCCCGGGCATACCGGATCGCCGCCCAATCAATGAAGGTGAGTTCACAGAGGAAGAAATAAGTGAAAAAATACGATTGATTGAATCATTTAAGAATGGTACTCAGGAATAAAAAAGCCACCTATAAGGTGGCTTTTTTCATTCGAAAGTGATTTACATAAGCTAGTGTTGGATGCACACCATGCAATATCTTTACTAAAGGCAACTATCTTGATATCATATTCCAACCTCATAGGGAGATGATATGGCAAAAGCGAAATTCTTGTTACAAGCTGTGACGAAACATGACCACTCTACAATTATCAGACAAACCCTTGAAAAAGACTTGGATAGCTTGCTTGTAAGCGTTGCTTTTGCTAGAAGCCAAGGTGTAATGACTATAAAATCCGCATTGGAGAGGAATAAAAAAAATTCTTTTGTTTTTGTTGGAATTAGAAATGACATAACCTCTTTCCAAGCTTTAGAAATTCTTTTGTCTACTGGAGCAAATATTTGTGTGGTTGATACAGGATCACAGAATACGATATTTCATCCTAAGATTTACCTTGCTAGAAAGGACACGGTCGCAACTGCGATAGTCGGCAGTGCTAATCTAACTTTTGGAGGATTAAATAATAATATTGAAGCTAGTTCTATTTTAGAATTAGATTTAACAAATAAGGACGACGAAGAATTTGTGGTGGATGCTGAGTCTCTATTTTCTGGTCTGATCGTAAAATATCCTCAGCATATAATTGCTATTAAGAAAAAAGAAGATATTGAGGCTCTTATAAATACCGGCCGAGTCGTCGATGAGGCGGTCATTCGTAAGCATAGAGGAATTAGATCTTCGAAGAAATTAGATGATCAATTACCTTTAATGGACTTGTTCAAAAATTTCCCCATACCTGTTACCAAAAGAAGAGGACCAAGAGGACTTTTAGATACGATTGTAGTTAATGCCAACGGGAGAGAGACGCCTATTGATGTCCCTAGTATCACTGCTCCAAACATTCGTGATTATTATTTGGTTTGGCAGAGTAAGGAACTAAAAGAAAGAGATCTTAATATTCCCAAAGGTGGAAATACTAATCCTACTGGTTCTATGCTGTGGAAGAAGGGCGCAATGGACCAGATTGACCAAAGGCACTATTTCAGAGATGAAATATTTGCTGATTTGGACTGGGGATTTGATTATGCTCTACCACACTACGAACGAGCAAATGCTTTATTTCACTTTTTAACTAAGGGTGAATATAGAGGGGGATTTTTGCTAAAGATTTCTCATAATACAGATACTACTTCTAAATCGTATGAACAACTGAATGCTATGACTAATATTAGTTGGGGTATGGCTAAGTCGGTTGTTGCACGAGAAGACTTACTTGGTAGGGTTATGAAGCTATATAGAAAAGACACAACCCCACCCGTATTTGCAATTGAGATAGATTAATTAGTCGGCGATCCGCTGTCTTCGATTCTTTAACCGCTTCCAAGCGTTTAATAATATTCTTTGTTGAGTGCTTGTGACTCCCAGTGCTCCTAAAACAATTCTAGACTGTTGTTCGAGAATTTCAGGAGCACTTTTATCCTTGTAGATTTGGTTGAGCTCATCAAGGTCATGTTCTTCCAATCCTTTTGGATAGGCGATGAGTAATTGTTCGATTTCTGACGGAACTAGCTCTAGGACGCCACCTCCGTAATGCCGCCCCTCAAGCTCTGCACTTAATGCAGTTAGTGCTGTCCCAAAACAATACACCAATTTCTTGGATAAAATATCGCCTTTTGTAGTTATTCTATATGCGGTGTCAGTTGTATAAGCTCCGACTGTATTAAGAATTAACTTGGGCATATCATGGGACCGCTTTAGCATTCCTATCTCTGTGGCATACACGGATGGGACTGTATACCAAGGTTTCCTAATTCTACATTTATAGCGGGTTTGGAGATCTTGCGATTCACCATATGCAATATATTCTTTTACTTTTTTGGGTAGCTTTCCTAGCTCGTCTTTGATTAATATAAAGTTTGTCGGATTTCCTTTTTCGGCATTTTTTTTGTGCTGTTCGTTGTCATATATTAGCCCTGGGCAGTGTTCGCTTCGTCCAAACATAGGGTGAGCATAGTCTTCTAATCCGTATTCCTTCACTACATCGTCAGCAACTAAAAAGAACTTGTTAGCTCCAGTTACAATGCCGACGTCTACTTTTGCGATATTATGGAATTTATGGACTTCATCAAGTTTGAGAAGTGATTTGAAGAGTTCTCTTTCTTCTTTAGTTAGTAAAGCTTGTGTCCACTTTCCTTCTACTGTTTCACCATTGATTCTTGGAACTCTTTCAAACAAGTCTTCTGGATCTTCGTTAAGAAAATCTTTGCCAGCCACTTTATGGATACCCAATCCATAAGAATGCTCGCTGACTGTTTGCTTTTTTTCTGCAAATAAAATAACTGCGCCTTGAAGCGTATTTTCAAACCAGATTTCTTCTGGATCGATAATTAGTAGTTTGCTGCATTGTTCTCCAAGATAAGTTCTTAAAGACTGAGCATGCATGACATGAATAATTTCTGCTGGTAAAATCATTCCAAGTCTACCACCCGGTGCAAGTATTTTAATTGCAGATATAACAAATGGAACCCATGCGTTGGTATGCTTTGTAAACTTTAAGTGTTCGCTCTTGAATATTATTTCTGCTTTATCCTGCGAGTCTTTAGGGAGATATTGGTAGCGAATAAATGGCGGATTTCCAACTACGCCATCATAAGCCGTTTTCCCTGAATGTATGATACGAATTGCATGCTCAAGAAAGTCAGAGTTTTCAATTGTTGCATGCATATCTAGTTCAAGAGAAAGAGCTTTAGCTTTTTCCGCTTCTTCTTTTAGTAATTCGAAACCATGAAACTGGATGTTCTTGTGTTCTCCGATATTATGCAGAGCTTTTAGAAAAATCCCGTCACCACAACTTGGTTCTAAAATATTCTTCGGAGACGAGTTTGCTACCCATTTGGCGATATAGGTTGCCAAGTATTCTGGAGTGTAGTAACCGCCACGAAGTTTTTGCTCGGATTCGTTTTCAATAAAATTCATTTTTTATTATTCTTCGTGGTAAAAATTTCAGGGTGATTGCACTGCATATGTTCTTCAATTGCTTTTATAAACCAGTCTTTTAAAGACATCTGTTCTAAAGCTAGGCATGCATAAATTTTTTTCTTGAGCGCTGGCTCAATTTCTAGAACGATTCTGCCCGATTCGCCGATTGCCATCATGTGCCTTATGTTATGTTACATATGTCACATAATTCTATCGTTTAAGATTGGTTACGTCAACCTAAAATGAGTTTTTGATATGTTTCTGTCAACGAAAAAGCCACCTTATAGGTGGCTTTGTTTTGATGTTTCTGCGTTTACTTGGTGAACAAACCATTAATGAATTGTTCAACCTCATCCTTTTCGTATTGTTTTTTTCTTCTTCATTAGGATTTTCGACAAAGTAATCTTTACCTTTGTTCTTGAGGTCATTCCAGTAATTTTTTTGCGTCTGCTGTGAGTGCGTTGCAATCACGACCAATCCACACTTTGAATTTTGAAGGGCGACCTTTTTTAGTTTTGACTGCATGTTCTAGGATAACAATTTTTTGTTCCGACGCTTCAACCTTCGGAAGAATAATCAAGCCTTCACTTGCCAACAGGTTAGTTGTCAAGACCCGCCTGGTTATAAACACGTTTAACGAATAATTCCGGCTTTTTCGCCTGCCATTTCTTCATTGCCTGAATCGGCGTTTCGTTGTTGAGAGCACGCTGCGGGATGTTGTGGTTATAGATTTTCAAGTAATTGCGCAGTGTCGATTCGAGCTCGGCCCTGGAAGCGAAGCGGGTCTGGTTGACGACCTTGCTGATGCGGCCGTTGACGCGTTCCACCATACCGTTGGTCTGCGGATGACGTGGCGGGATCAGGCGATGTTCGATCGCCAGTTGATGGCATAGCATATAAAACGCGTGCTTGCCGCTGGGAATCCGGTCGCCCGTTTCCGGGTCTTTTTTCTTGCTGCTAAAGCGGTCGGTGAACTGGCTGCCATTGTCGGTGAGCAGCTTGACGATGGCAATCGGACAGGCTTTGTTGAGCTTGATCAGGAAGTCGGTGCTGCTGCTATCGGACTGGTCGGCGTAAATCTCCATGAAGACCCAGCGCGTGGCGCGGTCGATGGCGACGAACAGGTAACGGCGTTCGGTTTCATCGGGCATCTGCGGCAAGTACTTGATATCCATATGTAAAAAGCCAGGCTCGTAGTCCTTGAACGACTTTTTGATGACCGGCTTGTCGCCTTCTCTGGCAGCCAGTTCAAGCAGGCTGGAGACACCATGACGACGCAGGCAGCGCCCCAGGGCGGCGCGCGAAAGCGCTGGATTGACAAACTCGCGGGCCACCGCCAGCAGGTCGTCGGTGGGCAGCAGCAGCGTGGTGCGCAGCTCCACGACGACCAATTCCTGCGCAGGCGTGAGCGTGGTGTGCATGGTACGCGGCCGGTGCGAAAGATCCTCGGCGCTGTCGCGGTTCTGCCACTTGCGGATCGTCAGACGACTGACATTGTAGCGCTCAGCCTGCTCCCGTTGAGAGAGCGTCGAGTTGCGGATTTCGTCCCGGATCAGATGAGTGGTGCGGGCTTGGCTGTGAAGGGCTTGGCTCATGATGCTGGCAGTTGGATGACAGGATTCAACAGTGTACTCAAAAGCAACCGGGCCCTGAAAAATGGCAGGCTGCGAGTTGGAATATGATCACCCATATCTAAATACCTATTTGCCGAGTACTGTCGAGCCACTTTCAGCCTTGGTCAAGCGGATTTTGATCTTGTGCATAGTAGAGTATCTGATAATGGATGTCAGCGTATTTAGCAAGAGATGTTGCTTTCAGGTACTTACTTCTGCAGGGCGGTCCAGCCTTTGTCTGTTTTGACCATGCGCGTGTTGATGACACGTCCTGCGCCGTTTTCGACATCGCAGTTGTAGCCCGATGGTTCGGCCTTGCTACAGCTGATCAGCTTGAACTTGGCAACGATCGCGGGAACGTCGGCCTATATGAAGTCGGGCTTTTGCAAGGTCAGTTCCCTGGCCAGAGCCTCGCGAATTTCCGTGTCACTGGGTGCACCGCTGCAAGCGGACAAGGCTGCAAGAGTTGTGATGGGAGCAATTTTTTTGTACATGATCAAATTTCCAAGTTGTGTGAATCAGCGGGCAAATCAAGCCGGCCTTGATACATGTGCCAGCCTGTTTATCTCTGCCCCATTCTGCTCCCCAGCCTTGGCAGTAACCAGTGTTTTGACATAACCGAATTATTACGTCGTCCAAGTCATTGAAATGAATAGGCTTTTATTTGATCGTATCACTGCGGAAAGCGATAGTGGCCTGGCCGACGCGCTCGGTGCAAGCTTGCTGCCGCGTCGCTGAGTGTCAGTGATGCGAGACAGGATTGTGGAAATCAGGGCGGCAAAACAAAAAAGCCAACCGCGAACGGTTGGCTTCTCTGAAGTATTTGGTAGGCCGTGCGGGATTCGAACCTGCGACCAACGGATTAAAAGTCCGCTGCTCTACCAGCTGAGCTAACGACCCAAAAACTTTGACTACTTGCTGCGGTAACACTGTGCGGTACGGGCTTGCCATGGCGGCAAGTCAGCATGCTGCAAATTCTTGGTAGGCCGTGCGGGATTCGAACCTGCGACCAACGGATTAAAAGTCCGCTGCTCTACCAGCTGAGCTAACGACCCAAGGGCGGCTATTATGACGGCCAAAGCGGGTTTTGGGAAGGGCGGGGATGGAAAAAAGCCTTGCATGGCGCCCGGGTACGGCATAATATAGGTAGATAGCCTACCTACTTATAAATTCTTATGCCCACTACCGAAGACCTTCCCATCCCCGAACGCGCGCTGGCGCTGTCCGATGAATTGCGCACGGCGTTCAAGCGCCTGCTGCGCTCCATGCAGCGCGAAGGGGGCGAGCTGGAGGGCAGCGTGTCGATGATGCAATACATGCTGCTGGCCCTGATCCACGAGCAGCCTGGCATCGGCGTGGCCGCGCTGGCGCGCCTGCAGAACGTGCGCGGGCCGACCGTCAGCGCGCAGGTCAAGTCGCTGGAAGAAGCGGGACTGGTCGAGCGCGGCGCGCCCGATCCGCAAGACCGGCGCCGCTCGGGGCTGCAGGTGTCCGCGCAAGGCCTGGCCATCCTCGAAACCCTGCGTGCGCGCCGCCGTGATGTGCTGGCGCAGCGCATTGCCCGTCTGACGCCGCAGCAGATCGATGCACTGGAAGCGGCCATGCAGCCGCTGCTTGAGATCGGACAAGCATGAGCCATCACGATCAAGCCAACACTGGTGTAAAGCCCGTCACCGAGCGCGAAGTGCGCGCCATCTATCTGGGCCTGATGGCCGTGCTGGGACTCGGTGCGCTGGACCAGAGCATCGTCGCCACGGCCTTGCCGCGCATTGTCGATGACCTGGGCGGCATGGCCCATTTGTCGTGGGTGGTGACGGCGTACGTGCTGGCCTCGACGGCCACCATGCCCCTGTACGGAAAGCTGGCCGACCAGTACGGCCGCCGCCCCATGATCATTACGGCCCTGCTGACCTTCTTGCTCGGATCCGTGCTGTGCGGGCTGGCGCAGAACATGACGGAGCTGATCATCTTCCGTGCCATCCAGGGTCTCGGGGCGGGCGGCTTCATGCCGCTGGCGCAAATCATCATCGGCGACATCGTGCCGCCGGCCGAGCGGGGCAAGCGGCAGGGCATGGTGCCCATCGTGTATGCCGTCACCAGCGTGCTCGGTCCCGTGCTGGGCGGCGTGATCACGGATGCCTTGTCGTGGCACTGGATTTTCTATGTCAACCTGCCCATCGGCGCGGCTGCCTTTGTCATCATCGCGCGCGCCATGCGCAAACCGGCGCGCACGCATGCGCACAAGATCGACTATCTGGGCTCGGCCTTGCTGACGGGCGCCATCACGGCGGCGCTGCTGGTGCTGGCGCTGGGCGGCACCGAGTGGCCGTGGGATGGGCTGGCCATCAAGGTGTGCGGCGGCATTGCCGTGCTGCTGGGGATCTGGCTGGCGGTGCACGTGGGGCAGGTGGATGAGCCCGTGCTGCCGCCCGACCTGTTCGAGAACCGCACCTTCAATATCGCCAGCCTGGTCATGGCCGTGACCTTCATGGGCCTGATGGGCGCCAGCGTCTTCTTTCCCCTGTTTTTCCAGCTGGTGATGGGCACGAGTCCGGCTGAGTCCGGCGTGATGACGGTGCCGATGATGGTGGGGCTGGTGGCGTCCTCGATCTTCAATGGCAGGGTGTTGTCGCGCTCGGGCAAGTACAAGATGGTGCAGGTGGCGGGATTGGCCGTGGCGCTGCTGGCGTTTGCCGTGCTGGCCTGGGGCATGGAAACGTCGCGTGGCTACTGGGTCATCGAGCCGGCCATCTTTTTCCTCGGCACGGGGCTGGGACTGGTGATGCCGAACATGACGATCGCCGTGCAAAATGCCTTGCCGCTGGCGCGCCGCGGCGTGGGCACGGCCATGCTGGCCTTTTTCCGCTCGCTGGGCGGCTTGCTGGGCGTGACGGCGTCGGGCGCCATCCTCGCGCACCAGCTGCACAAGCACGGCGTGGAAGCCGTCTCGGCGCTGGGCGCGCAGGCGGCGACGCAGACGGTGGACGTGTACCGCCATGCGATCGCCAGCGTGTTTGGTGCCGGCGCCGTGCTGCTGCTATTGGGACTGGTCTTCCTGTTGTTCCTGCCGGAACTGCCCCTGGAGGGGCATCCGGCAACGGTCAAGGACGATCAGTAGCGCTCGAGCCAGTGCGCGTATGGCGCCGGCAGGGTCCACGAGGCGCGTTCCACGCCGAGTTCCTTGGCGGCAAAGTATGCCCAGTGCGGATTGGCCAGATGCGCCTTGCCCACCATCACCACGTCGAGCTGCTCTTCCTTGACGACGCGCTCGGCAATCGCCGGCGTGCCGAAGCCCCAGGCGGACGAAACAGGAACGCCCGCTTCGCGGCGCACGCGCTCGGCAATCGGGCCCATGAAGGCCGGGCCCCATGGAATTGATACGTCGGGAATCGTGAAGCCCATGCTGACGCTGATCATGTCCATGCCGGCATCCTTGAACTGGCGCACGAGGCCGATCGATTCGAGCAGGGTTTGCTCGTCGCGGCCGTCAAATTCCAGCACGCCGAAGCGGATCGTCAACGGCAGGTGTTCGGGCCACACTTCGCGCACGGCTTTCAATGTTTCCAGCAGGAAGCGGCTGCGGTTTTCCAGGCTGCCGCCATAGATATCGTCGCGCTGGTTCGAATGGGCGGAAAAGAAGCTTTGCGCCAGGTAGCCGTGGGCGAAGTGCAGCTCCAGCCATTCGAAGCCGACTTCGCGGGCGCGTACGGCCGCGTCGACGAAGTTCTGTTTCACGCGGGCGATATCGTCGAGGTCCATGGCGCGCGGCACTTTCGGCAGGCCGCCGCCAAAGGCGATGGCGGACGGGGCAATGGTTTGCCAGCCGCGCGCGTCGTCTTCCGGAATGTGGTCGTCGCCTTCCCATGGGCGGTTGGCGCTGGCCTTGCGGCCCGCGTGGGCGATCTGGATGCCGGGCACGGAGCCGGCCGCCTTGATGGCTTTCACGACAGGCACGAACGCTTGCGCCAGGTCATCGTTCCAGATGCCGGTGCAGCCGGGCGTGATGCGGCCTTCGGGCGCCACGGCCGTCGCTTCGACGATCACCAGTCCCGCGCCGCCACGGGCCATGCCCGCGTAGTGCGACAGATGCCAGTCGTTGGCCTGGCCATCGACGGCCATGTACTGGCACATGGGCGGCACGGCGATGCGGTTGCGCAGGGTGATGTCTTTGAGGGTGTAGGGCTGGAAGAGGGCGGACATGGTGGCCTTTGTGTTTGTTGGTGGAAATGTGGGGAATGCTGATTCGGTAGTTCGTAAATATTCGAATAATGAAATTAGTATAGCGCATGCTGTATGATTCTGCACATGCGTCCACACAAACATCCTGCCGCCAGCGAATTCGTCCTCGAAAGAGTGCTGTACGCCTTGAGCGATTCCATTCGCCTCGACATCGTGCGCCACCTGGCCAGAGTCGACGCGGCCGCTTGCGGCGATCTGGACGGTGGGCGGCCGAAATCGACCGTTTCCCACCATTTCAAGGTCTTGCGCGAAGCGGGCCTCGTCTACACGGAAAACGCGGGCACGACGCACATGAACACCCTGCGCCGCGCCGATATCGAGAGCCGTTTTCCCGGCTTGCTCGACGCCATCCTGGCGCAGCCGCAAGCGAATCAGCCCTGAATCTGTCGTAGAATGCCTGCAAGATTGCCGAATTTGCAGCACTGGAGTGCAGTCTCAAGCTGAAAGGTTGATCACGCATGAGAATTTCTGCACGGTATCGCTGGTGCTGCGCCACCGCTTTCGTACTGCTCACTGGCTGCTGGCCTTACACGGAGCCGGCCACGGGCGAATATGCTGCTGTGCTGCGCCGTGGCGAAAAGGTGACCAAGGCCGACACGTACGGGCGGTTTGCCGCCTTGTCGGTCGAGTACCGCCAGGGTGGCGGTTCCCTGATGTCCACGCACAACAATTCCATGCGGCTGATCCATAGCGATAAAGTTGTCGTCAAGACCACTGATGGCATCGAACGCTGGACCGACTTCGCCCAGCCCGTCTATTTCGTCAGATTGCCTGACGATGACAGCGTGCTGGCGCTGGTCCACGAGCATGCGGGCAAGGCCGTGGTCGAGAAGATCGCGGCGTCGAAAGACGGCTACCGTGGCACCGAGACGTACACGCATGGCTTTCCCCTCTCTCCCGGCGTGCGCTATTTTCCCGGCGACCAGCGCCCCGGTTTTCTGTTACGTGGCTTGCCCCTGAAAACCACTGTACTGCCCAGTCCGCCAGAAAACGATGGCGACTTGCACGCCCAAGTCTTGGCGGCCATCTCGCCCGATGGAAGGTCGTTTGCATATGTCGATAGCGAATATGCGCCGTCCGTGGTGCTGGTCGTCGATGCGGACGGCAAGCGGCGAGACCCGATCCCGCTGCCGAGAATGTATCTGGCTGACGCGCCAACCTACCAATTCCACCCTTACGAGCGGCTATGGGCCTGGTCGCGCACGGCGCTGGCATGGCACAAGAACGGCGCGGGCAGCTGGGAAGTGCGGCCGGACGGCACCGCGCCCGAGGCTGCCGGCGCGCGCAATGCGGTAGAGCAATTGTTTATCAGCGATCAAGCCGGCTACCGGACCTGTTTTGCCGCCGACAATGCCGCCTGCCTGTCCGGCTGGCGCGGGGCGAACGCCACCGAGCAGCGCAAGACTTTTGTATGGGACGGCAGCACGCCGCCGTTTGCCTATGTGCCGGTAGCCACCACGGCCGCTTTTGGCGCCAGGGTCGGCTTGCTGTTGTTGTCCGGGAGATGCTGCCGTGTGCCGTCTTACCATTTGTATCTCGATGGTGCGCCGGCGGCGGTGGCCGCGCAATTGTCCGCGCGCTTGCGCGACAGCAAGACGCCGTTCGTGCGCATCGATGAGTGCCCCCGCCGTGTCGGCTATGACGGCAAGTGCGAGGCGCAGCTGGCCCGGCAGATCGGGCGGCCGGAGTCGCTGGGACGCGAACTGGAGCAACTGGTCGATACCTGGAGCGATCACGATGGCGTGCTGTTTGTCATGCCGTCCATGGCGGTCGCCGTGCGCGCGAACGAGCAGGGCGGCAGCGTGATCCAGACCCTGTTGCGTGCCGATTTTTCGCGCAAGGATTGATATCGGTCGTCTGCCGCGCGTCACCGAAATGCCAGGCTCGGCTATGATGTCGGCCTTTCGGTAAATCCTCGGCCGCGCGCCCGTTGCGCGCATGGCTGGCGAGACTACCTGGCACGGCAAGGATAGGGAATGACGGCAGCAGCAGTGATATCACAGGCGGACCTGGCACATCGTCCGCAGTTTGGCTGGATCAATGGTTTGAAGGCAGGCGCGGCGCAGTTGATCGTGTTGCACCATCTGGCGTTTTACGGGCCCATGTCCGACTACGTGCAGCCGCTGTGGCCCGAGCTGCTGGACTGGCTCGGCGGCAGCGCGCGCATCGCCGTGCAAGTGTTCCTCGTCATCGGCGGCTTTCTCGTCGCCAAATCGCTCTCGCCCGCAGGCCGCCCCGGCATTGCCAACCCTCTGCAAGCGGTCTGGCGCCGCTATGCCAAGCTGGCGCCGCCTTTCCTGGCTGCCACCTTGCTCGCGGCCATCATCACGCCAGTGGCCGGCATCTGGATGCAGCACGATTCCATGTCGGCCGCCGTCACCCTGGGCCAGCTGAGCGCCCATGCCTTGCTGCTGCACGGCGTGCTGGGCTACGAATCGCTGTCGGCCGGCGCCTGGTACGTGGCCATCGATTTTCAGCTGTACCTGCTGACCGTATCGCTGCTGTGGCTGAGCGGCCGCGTGGTGGGCCAGCGGCGCCGGCACTGGCTGATGCCGCTGGCCGTCACCGTCGGTATTGCCTTTTCCCTGCTGTATTTCAATCTCGACGCGGACTGGGACAATTGGGCGCCGTATTTCTTCGGCAGCTACGGTCTCGGCATGCTGGCCTGGTGGGCCAGCGATCCGGCCCGCAAACCGGGCGCCATGACCGCGCTCATGGCCATGGCCGCCGTACCCGTCCTGCTGGCCCTGGCCGTCGACTACCGCAGCCGCATCGCCTTGGCCCTGATCGTCGCCTGCGCCCTGTTCCTGTTCGGCCGCGCCCGCACGCCATCCCACGGTGGCGCCTGGAACATCATCAACGCCCTGGGGCGCATCTCGTATGCCGTGTTTCTTGTCCACTTTCCCGTCAGCCTGCTGGTCAATGCCCTGTTTGTCACGTATGTCCCACTCGAGCCCGAGTGGCAGGCGCTGGGCATGTTGACGGCCTGGGGCGCCAGCCTGGCGGCCGGTGCGGCGTTTTATCACTGGGTGGAGCTGCCGCTGGGGCGGGTGATGGGGAGCGTGGTGGCGCATCTGGCCGGGCGGCAGGCGCTGGTGTCGCGTTAGAAACTCGGGGCGTCATGCAAAAGGGTGGAGGTATTGTTGCTCAAGGATATAGTTGCCGCGTATGCATGACGGCAAGAATTTCTATCGCGCTTGCTTCAACGCGATACACGACGACATAGTTTGGATGGGCAACCAGTTCGCGCGTGCCTGAAACTCTTCCGGACCGGTATAGGTGAGGGTGGCAGGGAAGCCGGGACATGGCGTTGTCGATGTCATGGTAAAGCTGCAGCGCTGCCGGCCGGTTGTGCTGCGCGATATACGTGAGTATCGCGGTCAAATCTTCTTGAGCTTCAACCTTCCATTGAATCGGCAGCATGGCCGTCAGTCTGTGGCGTGACGATTTTCCTCAGTTGCGCCATGACTGTCTCGTGCGAGGCGGTAGCGCGGTCATCATTGAGCGACGCCAGCACCTTTGCGCGAAACCATTGTTCATAGGTTTCGGCTGCTTCCGTTGTAGCAAATTCGGACATGGTCGAGGATGGTGTGGCGTTCATGATTGTCTGATTATACGACAGTCCGATAAAGCTGTATCGCAGGTGGCAAGGCGTTTGATTTGTGTCAGCGATGGCATCGCGTGCAAGTGATGCTGCTGAAAACAAAAAAGCCAACCGCGAACGGTTGGCTTCTCTGAAGTATTTGGTAGGCCGTGCGGGATTCGAACCTGCGACCAACGGATTAAAAGTCCGCTGCTCTACCAGCTGAGCTAACGACCCAAAAACTTTTTACAACAACTTCGGTAACACTGTGCAGTAAAAAAATGCTTGCTATAACAACTCGCAAGCAGATCAGTACTGCGTATTCGTGGTAGGCCGTGCGGGATTCGAACCTGCGACCAACGGATTAAAAGTCCGCTGCTCTACCAGCTGAGCTAACGACCCGAAGAAGAAAGATTATAGGGGGTGCCCGGGATTCTGTCAAACCTAACGGGCAACTTTTTCCCCGCTTTTACTTTTTGCCGCCCCGTTCCTTGGCAGCCTGGGCCGCGCTGGAGTCCGGGTAGCGCGAGATCAGGGCGTTCAGGGTCTTGGTCGCGTTGGCCTTGTCTTTCAGCTCTGTGTAGCAGCTGGCGATGTTGAGCATGGCGTCGGGCGCCTTCGGGCTGTCCGGGTAGTTCTTCAGCACTGCCTGCTGGGCCGTGATGGCGCTCTTGCAGTCGCGCTGGGCGTAATAGGCGTTGCCCAGCCAGTATTGCGCGTTGGCCGCGTAGGCCGATTCGGGATAGCGTTTCACGAAGCCGTCCAGGGCCGTGACGGCGCCCTTGTAGTCGCCCGACTTGAACAGGCCGAACGCGGATTCGTACGCGCTTTGCTCGGATACGCCCACGGCCGCTTCCTGGCCGTCGATGGTGACCTGGCGCGGCTCAAGCTTGCGCAGGCGCGCGTCGATGTCGGTGTAGAAATCCTTCTGGCGCTTTTGCACATTCGCCAGGTCGTTGCCCAGCACTTCGATCTGGCCGCGCAGGCGGGCGATCTCTTGCATGGTCTGGTCGTGCTGGTTGATCAGGCTCAGGGTGCTGGTCTTGTCCGCCTTGGTGTCGACGCGGCTGTTCAGGTCGCGCGCCATGGCGTCGACCTTGGCGCGCAGCTCGAGGATGGCCTTGCGCGCTTCGTCGTCATCGAACAGGGCGGCGTTGGCGTGCAGGGGCAGGTAGGCAAACGCGGCCATCAAGGCGGCGGCGACGCCGGCTTTCGAGAATGTCATCATGGGTCGGGCTTTCTAAGGTTACGCAAACATGCAAACGGGGCGCCGGGCGGTGAATCACCGCGCTGCGCCCCATTATTATGCCTATGACTGGCCAGTTAGGTAAGCGCCAATGCTGCCGCGCTCACCTGTCAACATCAATAAACGATGTCAGCGCGGCGGTTTTCTGCCCATGCTGCTTCGTTGCTGCCTTGTGCTTTAGGCTTTTCTTTGCCCAGCGACACGGCTTCCATTTGGCCTTCTGGCACGCCCAGGGCTGCCATCGACTTGCGCACGGCTTCAGCACGTTTCTGGCCCAGGGCCAGATTGTACTCAGCGCCACCGCGTTCATCGGTGTTACCTTGGATCAGGATCTTGCGGCTAGGCGTTTTCACCAGGTAAGCAGCGTGGTTTTGCACGACTGGGGTGTCCGCTTCGCGCACGACGTATTTGTCGAAGTCGAAGTAGATGCTGCGGTTAGCCAGCACGCCTTTTGGATCGTCCAGTGGATCGACCGATGCGGTCGTCACTGGCTGAACTTGACGGGTGTCAACTGGAGCTGCGACTTTTTCAGGAGCGCGCTCAACCACTGGGGTTTCGGCTACTTTGACTGGGGTGCTGCAGGCGGACAGCAGAGCTGCGGTAGCGGCGATGAAAGCCAAACTTTTAAAGTTACTCATTTTTATTCTCCGGGTCATGGTTAAAGGTGAAACTGTACAGCATTTACTTCATAAAAGGACCCCAGGTGGGCTCCTTGATATTGCCAGCTTGCGTAGTCAAACGCTGTTTGACGCGGCCATCCACCGATACCACTGCCAGCGACTTGCGTCGTCCGGATTCGGTCGCGTACATGATATATTTCCCGTTGGGCGAAAAGCTCGGTGATTCGTCGTTGGCGGTGTCCGACAGGCGCAGTTCCTGGCCACTAGCCAGGTCGAGCGCGTAGAGCTGGAAATTGCCGTCGCGACGGGAAATATAAGCAAGTGTCTTCCCGTCGGACGAGATCCGCGGGCTGATGTTGTAGGAGCCGCCAAACGTCACGCGCTTGGCTTCGCCACCGCTGGCCGACATACGGTAGATTTGTGGTCCGCCGCTGCGATCGCTGGTGAAGTAAATGCTTTGGCCATCGGCCGAGAATTGAGGTTCCGTATCGATGCCGCTGCTGGTGCTGGTGCGGCGCAAGCCGCTGCCGTCGGCATTGACGGTGTAGATCTGGGTATGGCCGTCGCGCGACAGGGCCACGGCCAGGCGCGAGCCATCCGGGCTCCAGCTCGGCGCGGAATTGCTGCCTTTTTCATTCGACACGATGGTGCGCTGGCGCGTCACCAGGTTTTGCACGTAGACGATGGGCTTTTTCTTTTCAAACGACACATACGCGACCTTGGTGCCGTCCGGCGACCAGGCAGGCGAAATGATCGGCTCGTTCGAGCGCAGCGCGACCTGGATGCCTTCGCCATCGGCGTCGGCCACTTCCAGCCGGTATTCGCGGCCCGATTGCGTGACGTAGGCGATGCGCGTGGCGAACGCGCCTTTGACGCCCGTCAGCTTTTCATAGATATCGTCGGCGATCTTGTGCGCCAGCAAGCGGTTGAACTGCGGCGCGGCCGCATTGTTCATGCTGGAAATCTGCGCGCCCTTGATGGTGTCGAACAGCTTGTAGCGCACGTCCAGGCGGCCATCGGCCATGCTTTGCACGGTGCCGGCCGCCAGCGCATCGGCGCCGCGCGACTTCCACTGTTCGTAGCTGACGGGCGCCGTTTCCGATACGGGCGCATCGGCATCGATCAGCTTGAACACGCCGCTGCGCGCCAGGTCGGCCTTGATAATGCCCGACAGCGATTGCGGCGCCGCCGATTCATTGACGAAGCTGGCGACAGCCACCGGAATCTGGTTGCTGCCGATCCCCGTAATCTCCACGCGCAGCTGCGCCTGGGCGCTGGACGCTCCCAGCACCAGGCTGGCGCAGAGCACGACATAGCTCATTTTTTTCATGGTCATCATTTAGGCAAATCCTTCATCTCGAATATGAGTTCAATCTCGCGTTCCACGGTGCCGTCTTTTTTCTTCGGCAGTGGCGACGATTTATTAATGGCGTTTTCCACCGAGCTGTCATACGCCGGCAGGCCGCTACTTTTAATCTTTCGGACCGAAATAATTTCCCCAGTTGGCAGTTGCTCGATCTTGAACACGGCGCGCGGGTTGCCCGGCACGTCCGTGCTACCGCTGTACGCGATATTGCTCTTGATCTTGCTCGTCAGGGCAGCGACATAGCCGCTGTCCTTGCGTGGCGCGGTCGATTTCTCGGCCGTGCCCGTCGTGCCGGCGCCCGCCGCACCCGTGATGCGGCTCATTTCCGCAGCGCGTGCCTTGTCGGCGGCTTTTTTCTCTTCTGCCGCTTTTTTCGCCTTGGCAGCTTTTTCCGCCGCCGCTTTTTTATCGGACAGTTCCTTCTCGGCTTTTTCTTCCGCCGCTTTTTCTTTCTCTTTGGCCTGCTTGGCTTTCTCCAGCTTGTCGGCCTTTTCTTTTTCCAGCTTTTCAGCCTTGTCTTTTTCTTTCTGCTTCTGTTTTTCCAGTTCGCGCTTTTCTTCTTCGCGTTCCTTCTGTTCCTGCTTGCGGCGTTCTTCCGCTGCCGCTTTCTCTTTTTCTTCCTTCAGCTTGGCCTTCTTGCGCTCAAGGGCGATCTCCGCCTCGCGCAGGTCGACCTTCGGCTCGGGCGCGGCCACCGGCGGCGGTGGCGGCGGGGCCGGCTGTTCCACTTCCGGTTCCGGCGGCGGGGCCGGTGTCGGCTCCGGTTCCGTCGCCACTTCGGGCGGCGGCGCGGCCGTCTGCACTTTCATGTCCCACACTTCCGCTTCGACGGCGACAGGTTCCGTATTTTGCCAGTGTACGCCCACCCACAGGAAAAACAGCAGCCCAAGGTGCATCGCCAGCGCCAGGCCCAGCGAGGGCCAGCGGCTGCGTTCGCGCGGCACGCTGTAGGGCTTGCCGAGTACATGGTCGATTTGTTTGTTCTGCAAAGTCTAGTCTATCTAAAAACGGTCAAGTCTGGAAACACGATGCTGCGCTTACTTGGTGGCCAGGCCAACGCGGGTAATGCCCATCTTTTTCGCTTCCGAAATGAGCTGGATCACATCGTCGTACTTGCTTTCCTTGTCGCCCGCGATCATCACGGGATAGTCGGGATTGCTCTCGTGCAAACCGCGCAGCTTGCGCAGCAGGGCGTCGCGGTTCGGTTCCGTTTCCGGCGACAGCTGTTCCTTGCCGATGACGCCGATCGACAGTGAACCATTCGGTTTCAACACGATCTGAATATAGTCATCGGGCGGTTTGGCCGATTTTTCCGCGTTGGGCAAGTTCACCACGCTGGGATTGTTCGACGACGGCATCACCATGAAAATGATCAGCAGCACCAGCATCACGTCGATGTACGGCACGACGTTGATCTCGGACTTGAACTTGCGGCCACGGCCGCCGCGCATGCCGCCGCTATTGAATGAGGAACCCATGGACGCTGCCCCCTCTTAGCGCGACTGGCGCTGCAAGATGTTGGAGAATTCCTCGACGAAGCTCTCGAAGCGGATCGCCAGGCGGTCGATGTCATGCGAAAAACGGTTGTAGGCGACGACGGCGGGAATCGCGGCGAACAGGCCGATGGCGGTGGCGATCAGCGCTTCGGCAATGCCGGGCGCGACGGCGGCCAGGGTGGCTTGCTGCACGTTGGCCAGGCCGCGGAAGGCGTTCATGATGCCCCAGACGGTACCGAGCAGGCCGATGTACGGCGAGACGGAACCGACGGAAGCGAGGAAGGCCAGGTGCGATTCGAGCACGTCCATTTCACGCTGGAAGGCAGCGCGCATGGCGCGGCGTGCGCCGTCGAGCACGGCGCCGACGTCCAGCGCTTCACGCGAACCGTAGGAAGCCTTGCCCTTGATGAATTCGCCCATGCCGGCGTCGAAGATGCGGGCCAGCGCGCCGCTCTGGTCGCGGTTGCCGCTGGCGTTCTGGTGCAGCGCATGCAGGTTGCCGCCGGCCCAGAAGCTGCGTTCGAATTCGATGGTTTGCTTGCGCGCCTGGCGCACGGCAAACATCTTGCGGAAAATGTAGGTCCAGCTGGTCAGGGAAATCAGCAGCAGCAGGGCCATGATCAGTTGCACGATCAAATGGGCATTGGAGATGAGCGCGAGGAAAGAAAGATCTTGTGTAACGTTCATTGGCTGGCAGTCTGTTGGGTGAATTGTCCGGAGGTGGCGGGTAGGGCTCAGGCGGCGCGCATGCGGGCCGCGACTGCATCAGGCACGGCGCGCGGACGCAGTGCCGAATCGACGCAGCCGATCTTGACGCGGGCCGTGTTGAGCAGGCGGTCGCCGCACCAGGCTTGTTGCAGGAAAACGATGGAGGCGCGCCCCATTTTTTCTATGTTTAAGGTTAATCTTACCGTGTCATCGAGCCTGGCTGGCGCATGATAGTCGGCGTTGACGCTTTTGACAACGAACATTGCGTCGTGTTGTTCCAGCAATTCCTGCTGGCCCACGCCGATGGCGCGCAGCCATTCGGTGCGCGCTCGCTCGAAGAATTTCAGGTAGTTAGCGTAATAGACGATGCCGCCGGCGTCGGTGTCTTCATAGTAGACACGTACGTTCCAGGTAAAGACTGAAGGCATGTTTATTGCGCCAGTAGTGAGATTGAGCAACATTTTACGCGATTTTTCTTCTTGTGACTGTGGGCGCTTGCTGGAAAGCCATGCAAAAGCTGCATATAAGTTGCACCGCAGCATTGTAAAACGGAGGGCTGCAATGGCAAGCCCCGTAACATACGCTTACATGCCTGAGTAAAGTTTACATCCAGCTTAAGACGATGGGCCGGTGCTGCCCGGGCGGCGATTATAGCCGCACGCTTGCATTCCTTGCTCAATTTGGGCACTTAACTTACAATTTGCATTCCATTACGTCTCACGTGACTGGCGAAAAGTCGGGCGATCTCCATGAGTGGCGATCGGCAATCCGGCGAAAGGTGGGCACCCACCGGGAAACGTGAGATTTTTCATCAGCCGTTCGCCTGGGTAGCCACTATGGAAAAGCACGAAGAGGCTGCCTGTCCAATGTTGTTATTCACTTAACGCCGGCTCCCCTCATTCGATCCAATCTGCCAGTACAAGCACCCTCATACTTGGAGTTTTTACATGTTTGCAAAAGATCACACCCTCGCCAACGTCGATCCTGAATTGTTCGCCGTCATTCAAAAAGAGAACACGCGCCAGCACGATCATATCGAACTGATCGCGTCGGAGAACTACACATCGCCAGCCGTAATGGAAGCGCAAGGCTCGCAGCTGACGAACAAGTACGCCGAAGGCTATCCAGGCAAGCGCTACTACGGCGGCTGCGAATACGTCGACGTGGCCGAGCAACTGGCCATCGACCGTGTCAAGCAGCTGTTCGGCGCCGAATGCGCGAATGTGCAGCCGAACTCCGGCTCGCAAGCGAACCAGGGCGTGTTCTTCGCCATGTTGAAACCAGGCGACCTGATCATGGGTATGTCGCTGGCCGAAGGCGGCCACCTGACCCACGGCATGCCGCTGAACATGTCCGGCAAATGGTTTGACGTCGTCTCCTACGGTTTGACGGCGGAAGAAGACATCGACTACGAGGCAATGGAGCGCCTGGCCCGCGAACGCAAGCCGAAATTGATCATCGCCGGCGCGTCCGCGTTCTCGAAAAAGATCGACTTCGAACGCTTCAGCAAGATCGCCAAGGAAGTTGGCGCCTACTTCATGGTCGACATGGCCCACTACGCGGGCCTGATCGCTGCCGGCCTGTACCCGAACCCGGTGCCGTTCGCCGACTTCGTCACCTCGACCACGCACAAATCGTTGCGCGGCCCGCGCGGCGGCATCATCCTGATGAAGGCCGAACACGAAAAAGCCATCAACTCGGCCATCTTCCCTGGTATCCAGGGCGGCCCGCTGATGCACGTGATCGCCGGTAAGGCCGTCGCCTTCAAGGAAGCGCTGAGCCCTGAATTCGTCGAATACCAGAAGCAAGTGATCAAGAACGCCGACGTGCTGGCGAAAACCCTGATCAAGCGCGGCCTGCGCATTGTTTCCGGCGGTACCGAATCGCACGTCATGCTGGTCGACCTGCGCGCCAAGAACCTGACGGGCAAGGAAGCCGAAGCCATCCTCGGTTCCGCGCACATCACCTGCAACAAGAACGGTATCCCGAACGACCCGCAAAAACCATTCGTCACTTCGGGCATCCGCCTGGGCAGCCCGGCGATGACGACGCGCGGTTTCAAGGAAGCGCAAGCGGAAGAAGTGGGCAACCTGATCGCCGACGTGCTGGACAATCCGCATGACGCCGCCACCATCGAGCGCGTGAAAGCGGCCGTGAAAGTCCTGGCCGACGCGCACCCTGTGTACGCCGCATAATAATTTGTCCAGAATGTGTCATACGGAGTAAGATTCTGTATGACACATTCCTTCGTGCCCAAGGGCGCCCGGAGTGATTCGGGCGCCCTTTGCACAAGGACGGCGATTTCCCGTAATTATTACTATAAAGTTGTAACCAGCCCATGAAATGTCCATTTTGCCAGCACGGCGACACCCAGGTTCTCGATACGCGCGTATCGGAGGAAGGGGATGCCATTCGGCGCCGCCGCCGCTGCGGCAAATGTGACAAGCGTTTTACCACGTACGAGCGCATTGAACTTATCATGCCGGCCGTCGTCAAAAAGAATGGCAGCCGGACGGAGTTCGCTGCGGATAAGTTGCGCGGCAGTTTGATGCTGGCCTTGCGCAAGCGTCCCGTTGCGGCCGCCTCCGTGGATACGGCCATCGCGTCCATCCAGGAAAAACTGCTGACCAGCGGCTTGCGCGAAGTCGATTCCGGCTATATCGGCGAACTCGTCATGCAAGAACTCAAGCGCCTGGACAAGATCGCCTACATCCGCTTCGCCTCCGTCTACAAGAACTTCGAAGACCTGGCCGAGTTCCAGGATGCGATTGCCGAAGTGGGGCAGGCGCGCAAGCCCTGACCTTCGGCTTCTTGCTCGCCTTCTTGCTCACCACGCCCAGGTTCGCCTGGCAAGCGGCCTGATCAACACCCACGCTGTTCTTCTCACCTTATCGCCGTGCTGTTTGCGCTAGCGCAGACCCGGCTTTTTACGCGCGCCTATCTTGTAGCTGGGCCGCCTGTTCCTGCGACTCTTTCTGCGAAAGGGAGTAGCGCATGCGCAATGGCGGTCGCACTATGTTTCCTGCCGGTGGCAGCAGCCTCGTCGAGGTGCTCGTGTCGCTGCTGCTGTTGGCGCTGGGCCTGCTGGGCGCCAGCATCCTGCAACTGAATTCCCTGCGCGCGCGCCATGAGTCGGCGCTATTGTCGGCGGGCGTGCAACTGGCCGCCGGCATGGCCGAACGCATGCGGGCGAACAGCGTACTCATGAATGGCCCCGACACGGGCAATCCCTATCTGAACGTGGCCTACGCGGCGGCGGACGATGCTGAAGCTGGCGGCGGTGCGCCCGACTGCTTCGGCGCCACCGCCTGCAGCGCGGCCGAACTGGCGCAATTCGATATCGCCGAATGGAAGCAGCGGCTGCATGCGGCCTTGCCCGGCGCGCGCCTGCATATTTGCCGCGACACTTCCGCGTGGGATGCCGCCGCCCAAGGCTTGCAGTGGGCGTGCAGCGGCGGCAAGGGCGCGCCCATCGTTATCAAGCTGGGCTGGCGCGGCCGCCTGCCCGATGGCTCGCCTGCCGTGAATGCGGCAGGCGAGTCGTTGCCCAGGCTGGCATTCCAGCTGAGCGGAGGCGGCGCATGAACGAGGTCCTGTATCGGCATCGCGGCATGAGCCTCGTCGAATTGCTGGTGGCCCTGTCGCTGGGCGCGCTGCTGATGCTGGCGGCCAGTAGCGTGCTGCTGGCCGCCAGCGGCAGCTATGGCGACCAGTCCGCCAGCGCGCGCTTGGACGATAACGGCCGCTATGCACTCGACACCATCGCCCGCGCCGTGCGTCAGACGGCGTACGTAAACTGGGACAGCAACGCCGCGCCCGTCGCCCATGCCGATTACGACAGTGCCAATGTGGCCGGGCTCGACGCGCGCAGCCTGGGCAAGAACAGCGAGGGCATCAGCGGCGCGCTGCCCGGCGCCCTGCATGGCAGCGACGTGCTGGCCCTGCGCTATTACGGCACCGGCAAGGAAGAGGGCGGCGACGGTTCCGTGCTCAATTGCGCGGGTTTCGGCGTGGGCGCCGCGCAAACGCAGGCGCAGCGGGGCTGGAGCATTTTCTATGTAGCGCAGGGCGCCGATGGCGAGGGCGAACTGCGTTGTAAATACCGTGGCGCGAACGGCTGGGGCGCGGACGCCATCATCCGTGGCGTCGACGGTTTCCAGGTGCTGTATGGCCTCGACACGGATACGCCGCCCGACGGCGTGGCGAACCGCTATGTCAACGCCAGCGCGCTCGACGCCTACGATGCGGCATTGGTACTGGAGGGCGCGGATGCGGCCGCGCGCCAGCGCGATCTGTACCGGCGCACGCACTGGAAGCGCGTGGCCAGCGTGCGCGTGGCGCTGTTGCTGCATGGCGAGGCGGGCCAGGCGGACAAGATGGCGGAACTGGGGCCGGCGCAGTTCGACCTGTTCGGCAAGGTGTATGCCGAGGCGCACGCGGCCGGCGACACGGGCGTGCGCATTGCGCGCACATCCTTGCCCGCCGCGACGCGCTCGCGGCTGCGGCAACTGGTGCAGACGAGCATCATGCTGCGCAACGGGCCGGCCTAGGCGGGCGGCGCGGTGGCAGGCAGGGGCATCCGCCGGTGCGAACCTTGGTGCCCATCTTGCGTACGCCACGGTGGCGCGACCCTCGTGTATGTGCTGTGCCTGCTGGTGATCATCTTGCTGCTGGGCATATCGGCGGCGCAGATGGCCTTGCAGGGTGAGAAGGCGGCACGCGGCGAGCGCGACCGGCAGATCGCGTTTCAGGCGGCGGAGGAGGCATTGGTGGATGCGCAGAACGATATCGAAGGCTTGCCCGGCGCGCCGGGACGCAGCAGCCTCTTCGCGCCAGGCAGCGCGGCAGGGTTTGCGGACGGTTGCGGGGAAGGGGGCACACTGGGCCTGTGCCTGCCCGCCGCCCCGGACGCACCGGCGCTGTGGCTGAGCACGGACCTCGATGGCGCTGATGCTGGCAGCCGCGCGGTGCCATACGGCCAGTTTACGGGCGCCGTCATGCAGACGGGGCAGGGTTTCCTGCCGTCGCGCCGGCCCCGCTACCTGATCGAACTGCTGCCGTTTCACCCACCCGGCGCGCAGGCCACGGCAGCGGCCGGCGGTATGGCCGTGGAAAGCTATGTGTACCGCATCACGGCTATCGGTTTTGGGGCGCAGGAAAGCACGAAAGTCGTGCTGCAAAGTTATTACCGCAAACAGGCGGTGGGAGCGGGGCCATGAGGGCGCCTTGGCACGCCTGGCTGCTGCTGGTCGGCCTGGTTTTCCTGACTTGCGGCGCCGCCGTCGCTGCCGCTCCTCCCGTGATGCTGGCGAGGGCCGACACGGGTTTGTACGGCGCCAGGGTGCCGCCGAATCTGCTGATCAACCTGTCCCTCACGCATGCGGCCGCCGCTGCCGCGCATGGCGGCGACTATGCGCCGCAGCGCGAGTACGCAGGGTACTTCCATGCGCGCATGTGCTACAGCTATCCGTACCGCAGCAAGGACGGCGTCATGCTGCCCGACTTGCGCGTAGCGACCGCTTACTTCTCCGTGCTGAAACCGGCCGATGCGCTGCACGGATGCGGCGGTGACAGTTTCAGCGGCAATTTTCTCAACTGGGCCAGCACGAGCATGCTCGACATCGTCCGCTATGCGCTGACGGGCGGCGACCGCGTCATCGACGAAGTGCGCAAGACGGTGCTGCAGCGCGCTTATTTGCCCGATGCCGACAATCCCATCGACTTCTTTGCCCACCCTGTCTTTTTCCCGCGCAAGCTCCTGCAGACCGGCGTGGCGGCCGCGACGCCGTTTGCGCTGGCGCAACTGGCCATCGTTTCCTGCCGCAACCGCTTGCTGTTCGGCGACGCCAGCTTGCCCTCGGGCAGCAGTTGCGACGCGCCCGGCGCTACGGCCTCGCACGGCGTGTTCCTCGCGCGCGTGCGCGTTTGCGACACGGAAGAGGGGCCGTTGCGCGACGACTTGTGCCTCGCATATGGCAAGAACTACAAGCCGGTGGGCGCCGTGCAGCGCCATGGCGGCAGGGTGCGCGTAGGCGTGTTCGGCCACTTGAACGGCCAGCCCGCCAGCGCCGGCCCCGTGTATGGCGGCGTGCTGCGCGCGCCACTGGCCCACGTGGGCAGGCAGCGCTGGGCGGCGCCCGATTTTATGCCGCAAGACAATGCCGACGCCGAGTGGAATCCCGCCAACGGCGTGTATGCGACTCAATCTACGTCTCAAGCTGCGGGCCCTGGCGGCGGGGTGACCGCTTACATCAATGGCTTGGGCCGCGGCAATGCCGGGCATCCCGGTGTGTACGCGAAGGCGGCGCCGCTGGCTGAATTGCTGTACGAATCGCTGCGCTACCTGCAGGGACGGCAGGCGAGCCCTGTGGTGCCGCCCGCCACGGCCCCGCCTGCCATCGACGATGGCTTGCCGGTCGTGACGCCATGGAGCGACCCGCAAACGGCCAGTTGCCAGCGCCACATCGTCGTCAGCCTCGGCGATGCTGGCATGGCTGGTGACCGTTACGTGCCCGGAAATGTCCCTGTGGCTCCCGCATCGAATGGCGACCGCGCACGCGCTGCCGATGGCTTTGCGCCGCCGCCGTTCGATGCGATGGCCTGGACGCATGCGATGGGCAGCTTGGAAAGCGGCGGCGCGCAGGGCAATCCCGCGCCGCGGCCCGACCTGGCGGCACTGGAATTGCTGGACGACGGGGCGGGCGGCGCCAGCTACCATTCGGCTGGCTTGGCTTACTGGTCGCATGTGCAGGCTTTGCGTCCCGGTGGCAAGAACGACGGCGTTGCCAAGGTCGAGCACTACGCGGGCGACTTGCGCCAGGGCGACCCGACCGCCATGCCCCTTTCTACGCCCTTGCTGCTGGCAGCCAAATATGGCGGCTTTCTCGATGCGAACGGCGACGCCAACCCGTTCAAGAGCGCGACGGGCAACGCGCTGGACGAGTGGAGCCTGGACGGCCGCTGGCCCGCCCATTATTTGCCCGGCAGCGATCCGGCCACCCTGATCGCGGGACTGCGCGCAGCCTTTGCGTCCGCCGACAAGGCAACCTTGCCAGCGACGCTTGCCGGGCCAACCCTGATGGCGCTGGCCAGCGGGACGGAAGAGGCATACTGGTTCCAGACGCAGCTGCGCCTGGCCGATGGCGGCATGAGCTTGTCGCGCACCGCGTTTGCCGTGGGGACCGATGGCGCAGTACTTCCCGGCAAGCCATGGTGGCGCGCAGGCGGATTGGATAAGCCCGTGCCGGAAGGAACTCCAGCGGCCTTGCGTCCCGTCTACACGCTCGATGCCAAGGGCGCCCTGATGCCGCTGGCCTGGAAGGGGCTCGATGCGGAACAGCGCGGCGCATTCGACGGCGGCGATGGACTGGGAGAAGTGCGCCTGGCGTATCTGCTGGGCCAGCGCACGCACGAGGTGGGCCAGCCGGGCGGCTTCCTGCGGCGCCGCTCAGGCAGCCTGGGTGCCGCGCCGCATGGCAATCTGCTGTACGTGGGCGCGCCGGGGCTGGGCATGCCGGGCGCCAGCTATGGCGTGCACCGCAAGGCGCTGCTGCAGCGGCGAAAAATGCTGTACCTGGGAGGCAACGATGGCTTGCTGCATGCGTTCGATGCGCGCACGGGCAGCGAAGTGTTTGCCTATCTGCCGCAAGCGCTGCTGCGCGCTGCGTCAGCCGTTGCGAGCACTCACTACAGCCCTGGCCCGCTGCTCGATGGCGCGGCGGTCACGGCGGAAGTAATGGCGCTCGGACATTGGAAGACGGTGCTGGTGTCGGGCATGGGCGGCGGGGCGCAAGGCGTGTTTGCGCTTGATATCACCGACCCGGCCCGCTTCGCGCAAGACGGGGCACTGTGGGAGTTTACGGACCGCGACGACAGGCTGATGGGCAACGTGCGTGCGCCGCCCGCTTTCGCCCGCATCAACATGGGCGGCAAGGAGGGTGCGCCGACCTACCGCGATTTTGCTGTCGTCGCCAGCGGCTATAACAACCATGTCAATGACGGCAAGGACACGACGGCGCCCGCATCGGCCGCCGCCATCTTCCTGCTGGCGCTGGACAAGGCGCCCGGCACGCCATGGACGTTGGGAAGTAATTACTTCCGGCTCAAGGTGCCTGTGGCCAGCGGTGGCGGTGATGGTGGCCATGACAGCGAGGCGGATACGGGCGCCAATGCCGCCCCCCACGCGCTGGGCCCGCCCGCCGTGGTGCCGGGTGGCGACGGCGCGCTGGCTTTCCTGTATGCGGGCGATTTGCAGGGCAATATCTGGCGTTTCGACTTGACTGGCGGGCCGCCGTGGAAGGATGGGCAGGGGCGCAAGCTCGTCTTTGTCGCGCGCGATGCGCTGGGCCGGCGCCAGCCCGTGACGCAGCAGCTGAACGTGGCCTACGCGCCCGGTGGCGGCTATCTGCTGCTGTTCGGCACGGGCAAGCTGGTAGAAGCGGCCGATACCTGGCCCGCCGCCTTTCTGTCGCAGTCGTTTTACGCCGTGCACGACGATGTGCGCGAGTCGTCCCCAACGCGCAGCCGGTCCGACCTGGAACAGCGCAGCCTGGGCGAGACGGCGGGCGGCGTGCGCGTGGACGGCGCCGAACTGCGCTACACAGGCAGCGATGCCATGCGCGGCTGGTACCTCGATTTTCTCGATACCGCGCAAACGGGCGAACGCAGCATCAACAGTGCCGTGCTGACCGCTGGCAAGGTGCTGTTCAATACCGTCCTCCCCGGGCGCGATCCTTGCGCCACGCCAGTCACCCGCCTGTACGTGCTCGACGTGCTGAGCGGTTTTGCCGCCGATGGCGCCGGGGTCGTGCAGGCGGGCGCGCAGACGGGACGCTTGTACGATGGCCTGGCGCGTGCGCCGCCGCTGGCGCTGGAACTGAACAGCACGGTGGGTGCCGCGACGGCGGCAGGGCGGGCCGAGGGGCGCAAGGAACTGGCCGTGCTGCAACCGGGCTTGCCCGGCGCTGCCAGCGGGGCGGTGCTCAAGGTTGTCAGCGCGCCGCTGCCGGCCCGGCGCCTGAGCTGGCGCGAAGTGGCGAACTGGCGCGAATTGCACGAGGCGGCCAAGAAAAAATAGGCTCGGCAAGGCGGGTGCTGCGTATCGGCTGGCGCTTTTTTGGGAAGAAGGGAGGTCGCATGGGAGCGCTGGCAAGCCGGAACCGGGCCGCAGCAAACGGTGGCGCCCCGTCTGCCGCCTTGGGCTTCAGCCTGATCGAACTGCTGTCCGCGCTGGCGATCATGAGCCTGCTGCTGGCGCTGGCCGTGCCCGCTTATCACGGTCACGTCGTGCGTGCCAAGCGGGTGCAGGGGCAGGCGGCCCTGCTGCGGCTGATGCAACAGCAGGAGCGCTATTACTCGCAGAACAATCACTATCTGGCATTTTCCTCGGCGTCGCCGGCTTCGCAGGCGCAGCAATTCCCGTGGTGGTCGGGCGAAGAAGGTGCCGCCGGCAGCGCATATGAAATCGAAGCGCTGGCCTGTCCCGGCCTGGCGATCGGGCAATGCGTGCTGCTGCGTGCCATGCCGGGCACGTCCAAGGTTGATGCGCAGTTCCAGGATGCCGATTGCGGTGTCCTGTCCTTGAGCAGCACGGGCCAGCGCGGCAGCAGCGGCCCGGCCAGCCGTTGCTGGCCCTAAGCCATGGCCACGCGCAAGCGGCCACCGCGGAGCAGGCACACATTCGGGCGTACCCTCGGGCATACCATGCTCGAATTGCTGGCCGTGCTGGCGATTGCCGCGCTGCTGGCGGCCGCTGCCTTGCCCAGTTTGCAGCAGGTGCTGGCGCGACAGCAAGTGCGCGCGGCGGCCACGGACTTGTTCTCGGCCATCGAATTGACGCGGGCACAGGCGATGGCGCGGGGACAGCGCGTGCTGCTGATGCCGGCCGGGCCAGGTGGCACGGACTGGCGCACGGGCTGGCTGATCTTCATCGACCGCAATGCCAGCCTGGCGTTCGATGGCGATGACGAATTGCTGTTCCGCCAGGGGCCGCTGCCGGAGGGCATCACGGCCCAGTTCGTGTTCTCGTCGGCCACGGCGCCGTTTTATATCGCCTACAATGGCGCAGGACGCAGTTGCAGCGCGACCAATAGCCTGGCGGCGCGCTGGGGTACCTTGTCCCTGGCTTTGGGAAAGCAGGTGCGCCATATTAAAATCAATATGCTGGGCAGGGTGCGCGTGTGCGATCCGCAGCAGCAGACGGTCAATTGCAGCGGCGTGGCCGACAGTTCGTAGCAAGATTGACCAATTACTCACCTTCAAGCAAAGAAGCCCGTGGAAATACTCAACGATATCGATGGCATGCGCCTGGCGCTGGAATGGGCGGCGCGCGGTCTGTACACGACCTCGCCCAATCCCCGCATCGGCTGCGTGATCGTCAGGGATGGCCAGGTGATCGGCGCTGGCGTGACGCAGGCGGCCGGGCAGGATCATGCCGAGGTGCAAGCGCTGGCCAATGCGGCGGCGCGCGGCAACGACGTGCGCGGCGCCACCGCCTATGTCACCCTGGAGCCGTGCAACCACCATGGCCGCACGCCGCCATGCTCCGATGCGCTCGTGCGCGCGGGGCTGGGCCGCGTCGTGGCCGCCATGACGGACCCGAACCCGCTGGTGGCGGGGCAGGGGCTGGCCAAGCTGCAAGCGGCCGGCATCGCCGTCACCACGGATGTGCTGGCCGACGAAGCCTATGAAATGAATATCGGCTTCTTTTCGCGCATGCAGCGTGGCAAGCCGTGGGTGCGCCTGAAAACGGCGGCCAGCCTGGACGGCATGACGGCCTTGCACAATGGGCAAAGCCAGTGGATCACGGGGCCGCAGGCGCGCGCCGACGGCCACGCGTGGCGCGCGCGCGCCTGCGCCATCCTGACGGGCATCGGCACGGTCAAGGCGGACGACCCGCAACTGAACGTGCGCGCCGTGGAGACGCCGCGCCAGCCGCGCCGCATCGTCGTCGACAGCCGGCTCGACATCAGCCTCGACGCGCGCATCCTGCAAGGTGGCGGCACGTGGATCGTGGCGGCCGTCGCCAACCCGGAAAAGGAAGCGCAGCTGCAGGCGCTCGGTGCGGAAGTCATCGTGCTGCCGAACGGGGACGGCAAGGTCGACCTGCCCGCGCTGATGCTGGAACTGGGACGGCGGCAAATCAATGAAGTCCACGTCGAGGCCGGCGCCAAGCTGAATGGTTCGCTGATACGCGAAGGCTGCGTCGACGAGTTGCTGGTCTACCTGGCGCCCACCTTGCTGGGCGATGCGCAAGGCATGTTTGACTTGCCCGCATTGACGGATATCAAGCAACAGCGCACTTTGCAATTTCACCAGGTTCAGCAAGTGGGCGAAGATGTGCGTATCCTTGCAAGATTCGCCCAGCGCAATTAATACTTTTACACTTTATAGGGTTAGTTCATGTTTACAGGAATTGTTGCCGCCATCGGCAAGATTGAAACCGTGCAGCCGCTCGACGGCGGCCTCGATGCAGGCGTGCGCCTGAACATCCACGCGGGCGGCTTGCCGCTGGCCGATGTGGCCCTGGGCGATTCGATCGCCATCAATGGCGCCTGCATGACGGTGGTGGAAAAATCGGACACGGGTTTCGCCGTCGATGTCTCGCGTGAAAGCCTCAATTGCACCGTGGGCCTCGATACCACCACGGAAGTGAACCTGGAAAAAGCCCTGACCCTGGCCGAGCGCTTGGGGGGGCACCTGGTCTCCGGCCACGTTGACGGCCTGGGCATCGTGCGCAAGTTCGAAGCCGTGGGCGAATCGTGGGAACTGGTGATCGAAGCGCCCCATGAGCTGGCGAAATACCTGGCCTTCAAGGGTTCCGTCGTCGTCAATGGCGTGTCCCTGACCGTCAACCGGGTGGAAGACTTGGGCGCGGGCGCCGTCAACGGCTGCCGTTTCTCGATCAACCTGATCCCGCACACGATTGCCATGACGACCCTGAAACACTTGACGGTCGATGGCAAGGTCAACCTGGAAATCGACCTGATCGCCCGCTATGTCGAGCGCATGTTGTCCTTGGACAAGGCTGCCGCTTAACACCACAGCTTGAAGCAGCACACCAGCGGCCTTGCCAAGCGTGTGTTGCTTTTCTTTCAGACGCGCATACTATGAAGCTTTCCGCAGTGGAGGCTAGCCATGGACCCGATTTCGCGCGCAACCGTGCCCAACACCATCCCGGCCACGTCCCGCGTGGGCGAGACGGTACCGCTGGCGCCGCTGGCACCTGCGCTGCCCGTGCCGCCGTCCAGCGCGGCGGCGGCCCTTGCCATCCAGTCCTCGACCCAGGTCGACATCTCCCCGCTGGGCCAGTTCCTGTCCGGCGTGGCCTTGTCGCGCCGGCAACTGCTGGCCTTGCAAGGCGCCACGGAAGAGGCCAGGGCGGCAAATACTCCCGTGAATGTCAATGACGACTTGCTGGCGCTGGCGCGGCAGTTGACGGAATCGTTCGCCCAGCTGCAAACGAGCGGCATCGACGCCAGCCAACTGGCGACGGCCGGCGACACGCCGGGCAGCCTGGCGCAGCGCTACGATTTATTGTCGCGCGACGGCACGACGGATGCGGCTGCCGCGCTGGCGCAGGACGGCAGCTTGCTCACGCAAGCGCAGCTGGCCCGTATCGGCATCGACTTGCGCAATGAAGATGTCGATGCGCCAACGTTGCAAGCCGCCTATGCGGCCGACAGCAATGCCACCCTCGACGCCTTGCAACAGGGAACGGACGTGCTGGCGCAGGTGGGCGCCGTGCTGGCCCGGCAGCAGGGCGCGCCGCTGGAGGCCAATGTCGAAGCGGATCTGACGGGCGAAACATTGTCATCCAGCGCCACGCAGGCGTCGCAAGCCACGCAGCCGCAGGCCGTCGACGTGGCGCCGCCGCAAACGGCTGCCATCGCACAGCGGCAGCTGGAACTGCAGCAGCAACTGGAAGCGGAAGAGCTGAATCTGGACTTGCAGGAGTTGCGGCCGCCACCGGCGACAACCGGGCAGGACTTGCAGC
Organism: Janthinobacterium sp. NKUCC08_JDC; assembly: GCF_019345575.1. Taxonomy (NCBI): domain Bacteria; kingdom Pseudomonadati; phylum Pseudomonadota; class Betaproteobacteria; order Burkholderiales; family Oxalobacteraceae; genus Janthinobacterium; species Janthinobacterium sp. NKUCC08_JDC. The sequence continues at coordinate 78,191 of NZ_JAHKQW010000019.1, forward strand.
AGGCGCAGAGGGCCAGCCAGCAGCGTTTTGACGCCCAGGATATCGACACGCAGCGCCTGGACGCATTGCGCCAGGATCAATTGCAACAGACGCAGCGCGAAGAGCAGGCACAGGCGGCAGCCGATGCGATGGAGCGTGCACGGCTGACCTCGGCACAGCTGGCCGACAGCGATGCCCAGCTGCGTGCGCAGGCAGAGGCCGCGCGTGCGCAGACCCAGGCGCGCGATACCCAGTTACAGGCGCAAGCAGGACTGGAGGCGACGGCCCAGGCCCAGCTGGCCCAGCAAAATGCCCAGGCGCAGCAGCAAGCCGCGCAAGCAGCGGGCCAGGCCGTGCCCTTGCCCTCATCGCAAGACCCATCCGTGGCGGCGGCCATTGCCGCCTATAACCTGAACAATGCAGCCCTGAATCCCGGCTTGATGAACCGGCCAGTGCCGGCCAGCGACTCGCGCCTGCCGCTGGTGGCGCCCGTCGCTGCCGTGGAACCTGTCAAGCCCGTGCCTAAAATCTAGGGCAGCAGGGTGGCGTCCAGGGTGATGTTGGCTTTCAGCAGCTTCGATACGGGGCAGCCGGCCTTAGCCTTGCCCGTCAATTCCTCGAATTTGGCCTGGTCGGCGCCCGGTATCTTCGCTTTGAGGATCAGGTGGACGGCCGTGATGGCGAAGCCGTCGTCCACCTTGTCGAGGGTCACTTCGGCCGTCGTCTCCATCTTTTCCGCCGTCAGGCCCGCTTCGCCGAGGATCAGCGACAGGGCCATGGTGAAACAGCCCGCGTGGGCGGCGCCGATCAATTCCTCGGGATTCGTGCCCGGCTTGCCTTCGAAGCGGCTGGCAAAGCCATAGGGATATTCCTGCAAGGCGCCGCTGCGCGTGCTGATGGCGCCCTTGCCATCCTTGATGCCGCCTGACCAGATTGCCGATCCGTTGGTTTTCATATTGCCGCTCCTGTGTGGGGTGTCGCTGCGAGTGGGGTATCAGCGCCGTGGCGGTGACTGGCTGATCTTATGCTCTTTGCAAGGCCGGCGGCGCGCGCTTTGCCGCCGCCGTGTGCGCCGGATCGGGGAATCGGCGCTTTGTAGGGCAGGCAGGGAGGCGGCCTGCCTATTGGTGTTGCTGGACTGTCTTATTTCAGGTCTGCAAGCGCTAAATCCTTTAAAATAGCAGGTTATAAGAAAATTCCCGGAAATTCGCGGAATATTCTCGCTTGATGTTTCAGGTTTAGGTTCAGTTTTTAGTTACATTAACAACGCCTGGCAAAACCGTCGCGAGCGGAAGGGAGAGGTGGCCGAGAAGCGCAACCGTACGAAGGTACGGTGAGCATCGCAGGCCGCCTATACCGACGCGCAGCAGGTTTTGGCAGGCGTCATAAGAGGATGAACAATGTCTATATCCAGCACCGAAGAGATCGTCGCTGAATTGCGCGCCGGCCGCATGGTGATACTGGTCGATGAAGAAGACCGGGAAAATGAAGGCGATCTGGTGCTTGCCGCCGATTTCGTGACGCCTGAAGCCATCAATTTCATGATCACGCATGCGCGTGGCCTGGTTTGCCTGACCCTGACGGAAGAGCGTTGCGACGAGCTGAACCTGTCGATGATGACCTCGCGCAACGGCACCGCCTACGGTACCAATTTCACGGTCTCCATCGAAGCGGCCGAAGGCGTGACGACGGGCATTTCCGCCGCCGACCGCGCCAAGACCATCCAGGTGGCTGTTGCCAAGGGCACGCAGCCCAGCGATATCGTCCAGCCCGGCCATATCTTCCCGCTGAAAGCGCAAAAGGGCGGCGTGCTAATGCGCGCAGGCCATACGGAAGCCGGTTGCGACCTGACGGCCATGGCCGGCTTGACGCCCGCATCCGTGATTTGCGAAATCATGAAGGACGACGGCACCATGGCGCGCCTGCCGGACTTGCTGGTGTTTGCCGAGCAACATGGCCTGAAAATCGGCACGATTGCCGACCTGATCCATTACCGCAGCCAGACCGAGTCCCTGGTCGAACGCGTTGCCGAGCGCACCCTGCACACGGCGCATGGCGAATTCCGTTTGATCGCCTTCCGCGACAAGCCCAGCGCGTCGGCCCATCTGGCCCTCGTGCATGGCGACCTGGCTCCAGGCCTGGAAGCGCTGGTGCGCGTGCACCAGCCCGTTTCCCTGCTGGACGTGCTGGAAAGCGAAGCGACCACCCACTCGTGGACGGTGGCCGCCTCGATGGCCGCCATCAAGCAGGCCGAGCGTGGCGTGATGGTCTTGCTGAACTGCGGCGAGACGTCGAGCGAGCTGTTTGCCCAGTTCGCCGCCCTGGACACGCCGCAAGCCAAGCCGAAAGGCCGCGCCGCCAGCATGGACTTGCGCAGCTATGGCATCGGCGCGCAAATCCTGCGCGACCTGGGCGTGAGCAAGATGCAATTGCTGGCCAGCCCCCGCAAGATGCCGTCGATGGTCGGTTTCGACCTGGAAGTAACAGGTTTTCAGTGCCATCCTGGCCAGACGCCTAACTAAATCTACTGCGCGTCGCGATTTGCGGCCTGCGATGCTCACTGTACCTTCGTACAGTTGCGCTTCTCGACCACAACTCGCTGCCGCTCGCTACGATTTTGTCAGGCGTCAATGTGAGAGTAAACGATGGCGGCATGTGTGTGTCGCCCTGAACCACCAGATTAAAGAGGCTTATGATGACAGTAGGAGCATATGAAACCAATTTTGCCGGCGAAGGTTTGCGCGTCGGTATCGTCCAGGCACGATTCAATGAAATCGTCGGTGGTGGCTTGCTGTCGGCATGCCTGGAAGAGTTGAGCAAGCTGGGCGTGGCCGATGAAGATATCCTGCACGTGACCGTGCCGGGCGCCCTGGAAATCCCACTGATTCTGCAAAAAATGGCAGAAACCGAGCAATTCGACGCCCTGATCGCACTGGGCGCCGTGATTCGCGGTGAAACCTACCACTTCGAGCTGGTATCGAACGAATCGGGCGCGGGCATCACGCGCGTCGGTCTCGATTACGGCATCCCGATCGCCAACGCAGTGTTGACGACCGAAAACGATGAGCAGGCGGAAGTGCGCATGCTGGTCAAGGGAGCCGAAGCGGCACGCGTGGCAGTGGAAATGGCCAATCTGGCGCAAGCGCTGGAAGAGTTGCAAGACACAGACGAGGATTAATCGTGCTTGCGCCGCAGTGTGCTGCCTGGCAGCGCACCGCGGTATTCGTCACTATCTGCAGTAAATACGTATTTAAGAACAGGTAACAATCATGACTGAGAAAAATTTGCTCGCCAATCCCAGCAAAAACCGCACGCCGCGTCACCGCGCGCGCGAGTTTGCGCTGCAGGGCTTGTACCAGTGGCTGCTGAACAATGAAGACGCGACCACCGTCGTGAACAATATTCGCGCGGCCCACGGTTTCGACAAGGCCGATGGCGATCATTTCACGGTGCTGCTGTACGGCGCCATCAAGGATTCGCTGGCGCTGCGCGAAAGCATGGCACCATTGATCGACCGCAATATCGCGGAACTGTCGCCGATCGAACACGGCATCCTGCTGATTGGCGCTTTCGAGCTGAAGAACAACATGGAAATCCCGTACCGCGTCGTCATCAACGAAGCGGTCGAGCTGGCCAAGTCGTTTGGCGGTATCGACGGCCATAAGTATGTGAACGGCGTGCTCGACAAGCTGGCAGTGAAATTCCGCGAGGAAGAAGTCAACGCCAATAAGCGCAAGTAATATAGCGTAATCCCTGCGGCTGCTGCCGCAGGGCAATAAAAAAGCCACCGGCACTTGCGTGCGGTGGCTTTTTTACTGGGTGCTGCTTTTTGGATGCCCCTGTGAGGGCTTTTAAAGGGTCACAGGCCGGCGATCTCGTTGTGGGGTAATACTTTGATGGTGATGCCGCTTTCCGCTACCGCTGCCGGTGCCTTGGCTGGCGCTGGCGTGTTCGATGCCATCACCGGTGTCGTGGTCGGCACGCGCTGGCCGGCGGACACTTGTTTCAGGCGGCGGTATTCGGCCAGCACGCGCGAGCCGTAGCCCGAGTCGGTGGCGAAGTTGGCGGCGCCCACGTAGGTTTTCAAGCCCGCTTCGACGGAACCGCCACGCGTGACGTAGTCTTTCAGGATCAGGGAGCCGACGCGGATGTTGGCGACGGGGTTCAGGGCTGCTTGCACGCCGCCCATTTCCTGGAAGCGCTCATGGTGCACTTTCGACATGACTTGCATCAAGCCTTGTGCGCCGACCGGGCTTTCCGCGAACGGGTTCAAGCCCGATTCGATGGCCATCACGGCCAGGATCAGCAGTGGGTCCAGCTTGATTTCGCGGGCCGTCAGGTAAGCCGTCGAGACGAGCATATTGGTCGCGTCGTTGGCCACGCGGTAGCGCTTGGAGAGCCAGTTGGTAACCCATTGCTGCTGCTTTTGCGTGCCCAGCAAGGCTTTTTCTTCCTTGCTCAGCGGTGCGTCGCTGGCGGCGGCCGTTTGCACGGAAGCGGGCGCTTCCATCAGTGCCGACAGGGCCGGCGCTTCAACGGCTTGCGCTTCTGCCATCGGCAGCGGGAACAGGCTGTGCGTCAGTTGCTTGCCCAGGTCAGGGCGGAACATCAGCAGGGCGATCAGTGCCAGGGCGGAAATGCCAAAGACTGTCAGTGTGTGTTGTGCAGTGGTCAATACGCCACGTGCCGAAATGGCTTGTGCGCGGGCGCGCAAACGCGCCAACGCTGGCTGGCCAGCCACGGTTGAAGCAGGTAATGCTGCTTCAGTGCTACGATGAGTCATAGAGTTCCCCGAAATGTCGCGTCAACAGGCAGTCCCTCCGCGGTGTCGCGGTGTTGTGGGTACTGCCAATGCCGTGCATCAGAAATATCATCGTTTCCGCCGCGTATGGATGCGTGCGAGAAACGCCGTCATTGCTTGCTTGAGCTGATCGGTCCCATGCTGGTATTGGATCAGTCGCAATACAACTTTTACCGGGGGTAAGGCAGACGCCTTTTGAAAACACTCCTTAAAATGTCATGTGGAGCCCCGACTCCGTGAATGAAAGAGAAACGCTAAAATCAAGCTCTGGGCCGGCGTGCTCTTTCAAGTTGGGCGAATTGTAGAAGCCGTTTTATATCAAGTCAATACTAACGAATCGTTTCTTTATTACTTTTATGTCTTACTTTTTGACTTGCATTGTGCCAAAAGCCAATAAAATCAATTACTTGGCATAGATCCTTCAGCAACGGCGTCCGACGTCAAAAAAAATTAAAAACACATGAAATATTCAGATTTACGAGATTTTATTTCTCAACTGCAACAAATGGGTGAACTTAAGCCCATTTCGACCCCCATTTCACCGATTTTGGAGATGACGGAAGTGTGCGACCGCACCTTGCGCGCGGGCGGACCGGCCTTGCTGTTCAATAATCCGACGGGATACACCATGCCGGTGCTGGGCAACCTGTTCGGCACCACGCGCCGCGTGGCGCTGGGCATGGGCGCGGAAGACGTCAGCGAGTTGCGCAAGATCGGCCATGTGCTGGCGCGCTTGAAGGAACCGGAACCGCCGAAGGATTTCAAGGATCTGCTGGGCCTGGGCTCGCTGGTGAAATCCGTGTGGGACATGTCGCCGAAGGAGTTGCGCGGCGCGAAGTGCCAGGAAATCGTTTGGGAAGGCAACGACGTCGACCTCGCGCGCCTGCCGATCCAGCATTGCTGGCCCGGCGACGTCGCCCCCCTGATCACCTGGGGCCTGGTGATTACCAAGGGGCCGAACAAGAAGCGGCAAAACCTCGGCATCTACCGCCAGCAAGTGCTGGGACGCAATAAGGTCATCATGCGCTGGCTGGCGCACCGGGGCGGGGCGCTGGACTTCCGCGAGCACGCGATTCAAAGCAAGGGCAAGCCGTATCCGATCGCCGTCGCGCTCGGTGCCGATCCCGCTACTATATTAGGGGCCGTCACGCCGGTGCCCGACAGCCTGTCCGAATATCAGTTCGCCGGCTTGCTGCGCGGCAGCCGCACGGAGCTGGTGAAAGCCATCGGCAGCGAGCTGCGCGTGCCGGCATCGGCCGAAATCGTGCTCGAAGGCCATATCTATCCGGACGAAAACCATCCGAGCGGCTACGAGCATGCGCTGGAAGGGCCGTATGGCGACCACACGGGCTACTATAATGAGCAGGACAGTTTCCCTGTGTTTACCATCGACCGCATCACCATGCGCCGCGATCCGATCTACCACTCCACGTACACAGGCAAACCGCCGGACGAGCCGGCCGTGCTGGGGCTGGCGCTGAATGAAGTGTTCGTGCCGCTGCTGCAAAAGCAGTTCAGTGAAATCACCGACTTCTATCTGCCGCCCGAAGGCTGCAGCTACCGCATGGCCGTGGTGCAGATCAAGAAACAGTATGCGGGCCACGCCAAGCGCGTGATGTTCGGCGTGTGGAGCTTCTTGCGCCAGTTCATGTATACCAAGTTCATCGTCGTGGTCGACGAAGACGTGAATATCCGCGACTGGAAAGAAGTCATCTGGGCCATCACCACGCGTGTCGATCCGATCCGCGACACGACCCTGGTCGACAACACGCCCATCGACTACCTGGACTTCGCCTCGCCGGTCAGCGGCCTGGGCAGCAAGATGGGTATCGACGCGACGAATAAATGGCCGGGCGAAACGACGCGCGAATGGGGCACGACGATTGCCATGACGCCGGAAGTGAAGGCCAAGGTGGATGGGATTTGGCAGGAGCTGGGTTTATAGGTAGTGACGTAGGTCGGCTTAGCGCGCAGCGCGTAAGCCGACGTTGCGGTGCTTGCTTGTTCTGCAGCGCTTGGATACCCATTGCCTGCATACTTGGCAGTGTCGGCTTACGGCCTGCGGCCTAAGCCGACCTACGCCCACCTACGCCGACCTACGCAGCATTCACACGGCAATTTCCCAATCTTGCGCAGGTCGGTTATAATTGTCCCTGGCGGGCCCCTGCGCATCGTGGCATGGCTAACCTGGTCAGGTCGGGAACGAAGCAGCCACGGCTATTAACCATGAGTGCCGCAGATCAGGCTCGCCTCCTTCGGGAATGTTTTATCAGGATCAACAATCAAGCTGCCATGGGCAGCTTTTTTGCTTTTACGGCCCCGTTTTCTTGCTGACCCGCAGCATTGCCGGTCTTGCCGTGTTTTCACTGTTTCTAGCTGGCCATGTTATACAATTGCTGCTTTGCCGCGTTTGCCAGATTTGTCCTGGCCCGGCCATGAGGCTTGCGCCCGCCGCGCAGGATCACCCGCAAAATCGCATGGTAAAATCTCAGCATGTCCTATCAAGTCCTCGCCCGTAAATACCGCCCCAAGAATTTCGAGACGCTCGTCGGCCAGGAGCACGTCGTGCGCGCGCTCACGCATGCCTTGCACAGCGGCCGATTGCATCACGCCTATCTGTTCACGGGCACGCGCGGCGTCGGCAAGACGACCCTGTCGCGCATCCTGGCCAAGTCGCTCAATTGCATCGGCCCCGATGGCACGGGCGGCATCACGGCCCAGCCTTGCGGCCAGTGCGAAGCGTGCACGGCGATCGACGCGGGGCGCTTTGTCGACTATATAGAGATGGATGCGGCGTCGAACCGCGGCGTCGATGAAATGGCGCAGCTGCTCGAGCAAGCCGTGTATGCGCCAAGCAATGCGCGCTTCAAGGTCTATATGATCGATGAGGTGCACATGCTGACGAACCACGCGTTCAACTCCATGCTCAAAACCCTGGAAGAACCGCCCGAGCATGTCAAGTTCATCCTGGCCACGACGGACCCGCAAAAGATTCCAGTGACCGTGCTGTCGCGCTGCCTGCAGTTCAACCTCAAGCAGATGCCGCCCGGCCACATCATCAGCCACCTGGACAATATCCTGGGACAAGAGGGCATCACCTTTGAACAGCCGGCCTTGCGCCTGCTGGCCCAGGGCGCCCACGGTTCCATGCGCGATGCGCTGTCCTTGACGGACCAGGCCATTGCGTATGCGGCCGGCGCGGTCACCCTGGATGCCGTGCAAGGCATGCTCGGTGCGCTCGACCAATCGTATCTGGTGCGCCTGCTCGACGCGCTGGCGCAGCAGGATGGCGCCGATCTGCTGGCCGTGGCCGACGAGATGGCGTCGCGCAGCCTGTCGTACAACGGCGCCCTGCAAGACCTGGGCACCTTGTTGCACCGCATTGCGCTGGCGCAAACCGTGCCCGCCGCCTTGCCGCAGGATCTGCCTGAGTACGCGGACATCGTCCGTTTGGCTGCCGCGTTTGACGCGGAAGAAGTCCAGCTGTTTTACCAGATCGCCGTGCATGGCCGCAATGAACTGGGCCTGGCGCCCGACGAATATGCGGGCTTTACCATGACCTTGCTGCGCATGCTGGCCTTTCGGCCCGGCATAGGCGGCGCCGATGGCGTGCCGGCGGCAGCGCCAGCTTCTGTATCGGGCAACCGTCCCGCGGCCGTGGCCGCCGCGCGCGCCGCCGCCGGCGCATCCGCACCGGCCGCCCGCGCCGCCACGAAC
>NZ_JAHKQW010000020.1:0-63762 GCF_019345575.1 Janthinobacterium sp. NKUCC08_JDC
AATGGTCATGCCAGGCGATAACGTGTCGATCACCGTCAAGCTGATCAACCCGATCGCGATGGAAGAAGGTCTGCGCTTCGCTATCCGCGAAGGCGGCCGTACCGTCGGCGCCGGCGTGGTTGCAAAAATCCTCGCATAAGGAAATGTTATGCTTCCACCCGGGGCGTCCTGGGTGGTAGAATAGCACTCCTCGAAAGTTTTACGTAGGGACGTAGCTCAATTGGCAGAGCGTCGGTCTCCAAAACCGAAGGTTGGGGGTTCGATGCCCTCCGTCCCTGCCACCGTCAAGGTGCAGGGCACCGAAAGTAGAAAAATGTCAAATCAATCCGTGCAAACCGTTAGCACGTCGAGTGACAAGATAAAAGTCGCGCTGGCAATAGTGGCTGCGATTGCAGGAGTAGTCGGGTTTTATTACCTGGCAGGCCAACCAGCTCTGGTGCGTGCAAGCGCGCTTGTGGCTGGTTTGGTTATTGCTGTTGCGCTCTTGTATGTCTCGACGACCGGCCGTGAATTTCTCAATTTCGCCAAAGAAGCTGTGCGCGAAACCAAGAAAGTCGTTTGGCCTACCCGCAAAGAAGCCACGCAGATTACTGCGATCGTGTTTGCCTTTGTGCTGGTCATGGCGATTTTCCTGTGGGGCACGGATAAATTGCTCGAGTTTTTGTTGTATGACGTAATTCTTGGTTGGAAAAAATAATGAGCGAAAATGTGCATGATGAAGCGGCGGACGAGTCCGTTCCGGGCGACGCTCCGGTGGCGGACACTGGTGCAGCGCTGAGCGTGCCAGTCAGCAGCAAGCGCTGGTATGTCGTGCATGCTTATTCCGGCATGGAAAAAAGCGTCATGCGCGCACTGACCGAGCGCATCGAGCGCGCGGGCATGCAAGACCAGTTCGGCCAGATCCTGGTGCCGATCGAAGAAGTTGTGGAAGTCAAGAATGGTGTGAAGTCCGTCACCGAACGTCGTTTCTATCCTGGCTATGTGCTGGTTGAAATGGAAATGACGGACGAGAGCTGGCACTTGGTCAAGAATACCAGCAAGGTTACCGGTTTCATTGGTGGCAAGTCGAACAAGCCGACGCCGATCTCCGCGCGCGAAATCGATGGCATCATGAAGCAGATGCAGGAAGGTGTTGAAAAGCCCCGTCCAAAGACCTTGTACGAAGTGGGCGAGCAAGTCCGCATCAAGGATGGTCCGTTCACGGACTTCAACGGCAATGTCGAAGAAGTCAACTACGAGAAATCCAAAGTGCGCGTCTCGGTCACCATTTTCGGCCGCGCTACCCCGGTAGAGCTCGAATTCGGCCAGGTCGAAAAAGTTTAAGTATTATCAAGCGCCACCAGGAGCGTCGCGGCAGTCTCAGCGAAATCCGGTCAGAGGAGCCCCGCCAGGGTAGGATCGGCGGGGCGCTACTACTCAATCCAAGATAGGAGCCATCATGGCAAAGAAAATCATTGGTTTTATCAAGCTGCAAGTGCCAGCTGGTAAAGCAAACCCATCCCCACCAATCGGTCCAGCTCTGGGCCAACGTGGTCTGAACATCATGGAATTCTGCAAGGCCTTCAATGCACAGACCCAAGGTCTGGAGCCAGGCATGCCAATTCCAGTCGTGATCACCGCGTTCGCTGACAAGTCCTTCACGTTCGTGATGAAGACGCCTCCAGCAACCTACCTGATCAAAAAAGCTGCTGCGATCACCAAAGGTTCGCCGAAGCCACATACCGACAAAGTCGGTACGCTGACCCGCGCACAAGCTGAAGAAATCGCTAAATTGAAAACCCCTGATCTGACCGCTGCCGACATGGATGCTGCTGTACGCACCATCGCTGGTTCCGCTCGTTCGATTGGTATCACGGTGGAAGGTGTTGTATAATGGCTAAGTTATCCAAACGTATCAAGGCTTTGAAAGCCAAAGTCGACCGTACCAAAGTGTACGCTTTCGACAACGCTGTCGCTCTGATCAAAGAGTGCGCGACGGCCAAGTTCAATGAATCGATCGACGTATCGGTACAACTGGGTGTTGACCCTAAGAAATCCGACCAAGTGGTGCGCGGCTCCGTCGTGCTGCCAGCTGGTACCGGCAAAACCGTACGCGTGGCAGTATTCGCGTCGGGCGAAAAAGCGGAAGCTGCTAAAGCAGCTGGCGCCGACATCGTTGGTATGGAAGACCTGGCTGAGCAGATCAAAGCCGGCGACATGCCTTTCGACATCGTTATCGCTTCGCCAGATACCATGCGTATCGTTGGTACCCTGGGTCAGATCCTGGGCCCACGCGGCATGATGCCTAACCCGAAAGTTGGCACTGTTACTCCTGACGTCGCTACCGCCGTGAAAAACGCGAAAGCCGGTCAAGTTCAGTACCGTACCGACAAATCCGGTATCATCCACGCTACCATCGGCCGTAAATCGTTCGCTGACGCAGATCTGAAGTCGAATCTGGTCGCACTGATCGACGCACTGAACAAAGCCAAGCCAGCATCGAGCAAAGGCGTGTACCTGCGCAAAGTTTCGCTGTCGTCGACCATGGGCGCTGGCGTCCGTGTTGACCAGGCTAGCCTGGCAGCTTAAGTAACAGAATCAAGTCCTGTAGCGCCTTCGGGCGCTGCGGGCGCATCTTTGGGCTGTCTGCCCGGTGTTCGCACCAGGCAGGCAGACAATCAAAGACCGTTGGGCCGACTGCGATCGCACATGCAGAAGGTTAATAGGCTTGCCGGCAACGGCAAGTGCCCAACGCAGATGGTGTACCCGAACAAGTTTTGTAGTCCTCATGCTGCGTGAATTCATCCGCTCAGTTTAGTACTTCTTGACTTCGGACGCCGTGTTCGAACCGATGCAAGGCGCTCAACCACTCGGTTGTGATTGCCGAACATCATTTAAGGAGGTTGACCGTGAGTCTCAATCTGAATGACAAAAAGGCCGTCGTCGCCGAAGTTTCCGCACAAGTAGCAAATGCGCAAACGATCGTCGTGGCCGAATATCGTGGCATCCAGGTTGGTCACTTGACGCAACTGCGTGCTAAAGCGCGTGCCCAAGGCGTGTACCTGCGTGTGTTGAAAAACACTCTGGCTCGTCGCTCCGTTGAAGGTACCGCATTCGCCAGCCTGGCAGATGCCATGACCGGCCCGTTGATCTACTCGATCTCGGCCGATGCCGTTGCAGCAGCTAAAGTCATCGCTGACTTCGCTAAAACCAACGACAAACTGGTCATCAAAGCAGGTAACTACGCAGGCAAGCCGCTGGATACAGCTGCTGTCACCGCGTTGGCGAGCATTCCTAGCCGTGAAGTCCTCATTTCGCAGTTGTTGGGCGTTATGCTGGCTCCGGTTTCGGGCTTTGCACGTGGTCTGGCTGCCCTGGCAGCGAAAAAAGGCGAAGGCGCCGAAGCTCCTGCAGAAGCAGCAGCAGAAGAAGCCCCAGCAGCCGCTTAATTGCGCGCGCTTTTTTCTCTCAGTACCAATCTGATGTAACTAACGTAATAAATTTAGGAGTTTCAAAATGGCAATTAGCAAAGACGATATCCTGGAAGCAGTTAGCGCCATGTCCGTAATGGACCTGAACGACCTGGTTAAAGCATTCGAAGAAAAATTCGGCGTGTCCGCAGCAGCTATGGCTTCGGCCGGTCCTGCAGCAGGCCCAGCAGCAGCTGCTGAAGAACAAACCGAATTCAACGTCATCCTTGACACCTTCGGCGCAAACAAAGTTGGCGTTATTAAAGCAGTTCGCGAAATCACCGGCCTGGGCTTGAAAGAAGCTAAAGACCTGGTCGATGGCGCACCAAAAACTGTGAAAGAAGCAGTGTCGAAAGCTGACGCTGAAGCTGCACAGAAGAAACTGGTAGAAGCCGGCGCAACCGCTTCGATCAAGTAATATCTGTACCGGCGGCAGTTAGCGCCCGAGTCAAAGTCTGAGGTTTCCCCTCGCAAGGGGGGAAATCCGACTTTGGCTCCTTTGTCGTCTGCATCGTATTTGTCATGTAGTTGTAGCAGCAGTTTTTATTCGATTCAAGCCGGAAAGCAGAGCCTTGAGGTTTCGTCTGTGTCACACGCAGCGGTGCAAACGAACACTTGCAAAACCTGAATTTTCTATCCTTTCTGTCACTCACGGAGTGTCCATGCACTACTCATTTACTGAGAAGAAACGCATTCGCAAATCATTCGCGAAGCGCGCCAACGTTCACCACGTTCCGTTCCTGCTGGCGACCCAGCTCGAGTCTTATCATAGCTTCTTGCAAGAGGACATAGCACCGTCCGGCCGCAAGAATGATGGCCTGCAGTCGGCTTTCACTTCGATTTTCCCTATCGTGTCGCACAATGGTTTTGCGCGTCTCGAATTCTTGTCGTACGTTCTCGGCGATCCTGCCTTTGACGTCAAAGAATGTCAACAACGTGGCCTGACGTTCGCGTCGCCGCTGCGCGCGAAAGTGCGTCTGGTGATCCTGGACAAGGAATCGCCAACCAAGCCCGTCGTCAAAGAGATGAAGGAACAGGAAGTCTACATGGGCGAATTGCCGCTCATGACGACCACCGGTTCGTTCGTCATCAACGGCACGGAGCGGGTTATCGTTTCCCAGCTGCACCGTTCGCCTGGCGTGTTCTTCGAGCATGACCGCGGCAAGACCCACTCGTCCGGCAAACTGCTGTTCTCCGCGCGTATCATTCCTTACCGCGGTTCGTGGCTGGACTTCGAGTTCGACCCGAAAGACATCCTGTTCTTCCGCGTCGACCGCCGCCGCAAGATGCCAGTAACGATCCTGCTCAAAGCCATCGGCATGTCGCATGAGCAAATCCTGGCCAATTTCTTCGTCTTCGACAATTTCAATCTGCGCTCCGAAGGCGCGGAAATGGAATTCGTCGCCGAACGTCTGCGCGGCGAAGTGGCGCGTTTCGACATCGTCGACAAGTCGGGCAAGACCCTGGTGCTGAAAGACAAGCGTATCAACGCGAAACACGTGCGTGATATCGAAGCTGCCGGCATCAAGCACATTTCCGTACCGGAAGACTACCTGCTGGGCCGCGTATTGGCGAAGAACATCGTCGATGGCGACACCGGTGAAGTCGTCGCTTCCGCGAACGATGAGCTGACCGAAGATCTGTTGGGCCGCCTGCGCGATGCCAACATTTCCGAAATCCAGACCTTGTACACAAACGACCTGGATCAGGGCGCCTACATCTCGCAAACCCTGCGTATCGACGACACCGCCGACCAGATGGCTGCGAAAGTGGCGATCTACCGCATGATGCGTCCAGGCGAACCGCCAACGGAAGACTCCGTTGAAGCGCTGTTCAATGGCCTGTTCTACAATTCGGACCGCTACGACCTGTCGGCCGTGGGCCGCATGAAGTTCAACCGCCGCATTGGCCGCGATGAACTGACCGGCGCCATGACCCTGTCGAACGAAGACGTGCTGGCCGTGATCAAGATCCTGGTGGAACTGCGCAATGGCCGCGGCGAAGTCGACGATATCGATCACCTGGGTAACCGTCGCGTACGTTGCGTGGGCGAACTGGCCGAGAATCAATTCCGCGCCGGCCTGGTGCGTGTTGAGCGCGCCGTCAAGGAACGCCTCGGCCAAGCCGAAGCGGACAACCTGATGCCGCACGACCTGATCAACTCGAAGCCGATTTCGGCCGCGATTCGCGAGTTCTTCGGTTCGTCCCAGCTGTCGCAGTTCATGGACCAAACCAATCCTCTGTCGGAAATTACCCACAAGCGCCGCGTATCGGCTCTGGGACCCGGCGGTCTGACACGCGAACGCGCCGGCTTTGAAGTGCGCGACGTGCATCCGACCCACTACGGCCGCGTCTGCCCGATCGAGACACCGGAAGGTCCGAACATTGGTCTGATCAACTCGCTGGCGTTGTATGCCCGCCTGAATGAATACGGCTTCCTGGAAACCCCGTACCGCAAGGTCGAAGGCTCCAAGATTACCGATCAGATCGACTACCTGTCCGCCATCGAAGAAGGCCGCTACATCATCGCTCAGGCGAATGCGACCATCAACGACGCCGGCATGCTGTCCGATGAACTGGTCTCGGCCCGTGAAGCTGGCGAAACCATCCTGGTCTCCCCGGAGCGCATCCAGTACATGGACGTTGCCCCAGGCCAGATCGTTTCCGTCGCTGCCTCGCTGATTCCGTTCCTCGAACACGATGATGCGAACCGTGCATTGATGGGCGCCAACATGCAACGCCAGGCTGTGCCTTGCTTGCGTCCGGAAAAAGCGCTGGTCGGTACCGGTATCGAACGCACCGTTGCGGTCGACTCGGGCACCACCGTGCAAGCGCTGCGTGGCGGTATCGTCGATTACATCGATGCGGGCCGTGTCGTGATTCGCGTCAACGATGACGAAGCGACCGCTGGTGAAGTGGGCGTCGACATCTACAACCTGATCAAGTACACCCGTTCGAACCAGAACACCAACATCAACCAGCGTCCTATCGTGCAAGTGGGCGACCGTGTTGCCAAGCGCGACGTGATCGCCGACGGCGCATCGACCGACCTGGGTGAATTGGCGCTGGGCCAGAACATGACCGTGGCCTTCATGCCATGGAATGGTCTGAACTTCGAAGATTCGATCCTGATCTCGGAAAACGTCGTCAAGGACGACCGCTACACCTCGATTCACATCGAAGAGTTGTCGGTTGTTGCCCGTGACACGAAACTGGGTGCGGAAGAAATTACGCGCGACATCTCGAACCTGGCTGAAAATCAGCTGGCACGTCTGGATGAGTCCGGTATCGTCTACATCGGCGCTGAAGTCCAGGCCGGCGACACCCTGGTTGGTAAAGTGACGCCGAAGGGCGAAACCCAGCTGACCCCGGAAGAGAAGCTGCTGCGCGCGATTTTCGGCGAAAAAGCTTCGGACGTGAAAGATACGTCGCTGCGCGTGCCTTCGGGCATGATCGGTACCGTGATCGACGTGCAAGTCTTCACCCGTGAAGGCATCGTGCGCGACAAACGCGCCCAGCAAATTATCGATGACGAACTGAAACGCTTCCGTCTGGATCTGAACGACCAGATGCGTATCGTTGAAGGCGATGCCTTCCAGCGTCTGGAAAAAATGCTGATCGGCAAAGTTGTCAACGGCGGCCCTAAAAAGCTGGCGAAAGGCGCCAAGATCACCAAGGAATACCTGGCCGATCTGGACAAATACCACTGGTTCGACATCCGCCCTGCGGACGACGATGCAGCGGTAGCGCTGGAAGCGATCAAGGAATCGATCAACGAGAAGCGTCACCAGTTCGATCTGGCCTTCGAAGAGAAGCGCAAGAAACTGACGCAAGGCGATGAGCTGCAACCAGGCGTGCAAAAAATGGTCAAGGTGTACCTGGCCGTGAAACGCCGCCTGCAGTCGGGCGACAAGATGGCAGGTCGCCACGGTAACAAGGGTGTGGTTTCCCGTATTGTTCCTGTGGAAGACATGCCATACATGGCCGACGGCACGCCAGCCGACGTTGTGCTGAACCCGCTGGGCGTTCCTTCGCGGATGAACGTTGGTCAGATTCTCGAGACTCACTTGGGCTGGGCTGCCAAGGGTCTGGGTATCCGCATCGGCGAAATGCTGAAGGCGCAAACCAAGGTCGAGCAAGTGCGCAAGTACCTGACGACGATCTACAACGACAACGGCCGCGCGGAAGATCTGAACGACTTCGACGACGAAGAGATCATGAAGCTGGCGGAAAACCTGAAAAAAGGTGTTCCATTCGCCACGCCAGTGTTCGACGGCGCCAATGAAGAAGAGATCCGCCGCATGCTGGACCTCGCGTATCCGGACGACATCGCCAAGAATCTGGGCATGACCGCTTCGAAAAACCAGGTGACCATGTATGACGGTCGCACCGGTGAAGCGTTCGAGCGCAAGGTCACTGTCGGCGTCATGCACATGCTGAAACTGCATCACTTGGTTGATGACAAGATGCATGCGCGTTCGACCGGTCCTTACTCGCTGGTGACGCAACAGCCACTGGGCGGTAAAGCCCAGTTCGGTGGTCAGCGTTTCGGTGAGATGGAAGTCTGGGCACTGGAAGCGTATGGCGCGTCGTATGTCTTGCAAGAGATGTTGACCGTCAAGTCCGATGACGTGAATGGCCGTACCAAAGTGTACGAGAACCTCGTCAAGGGCGACCACGTGATCGACGCCGGCATGCCGGAATCGTTCAACGTGCTGGTCAAGGAAATCCGTTCGCTCGGTATCGATATCGACCTCGAACGCAACTAAACGACAGCACCCTGTCATTTGGTTTGGGAAACACAAAGCCCGGCTGGGAAACCACGCCGGGCAATGTAGTCTCAGGAATATAGAAATTTAATCACCTCTGGAGTGATACATGAAAGCACTGCTCGATCTATTCAAGCAAGTACAGACCAACGAGACCTTCGATGCAATCAAGATCGGTCTCGCTTCGCCTGAGAAAATCCGTTCGTGGTCCTACGGCGAAGTCAAGAAGCCGGAAACCATCAACTACCGTACCTTCAAGCCTGAGCGCGACGGCCTGTTCTGCGCCAAGATCTTTGGCCCGATCAAGGATTACGAATGCCTGTGCGGCAAGTACAAGCGCCTGAAACACCGCGGCGTGATCTGCGAAAAGTGCGGCGTCGAAGTCACCCTGGCCAAAGTGCGCCGCGAGCGCATGGGCCACATCGAGCTGGCCTCGCCGACCGCGCACATCTGGTTCCTGAAATCGCTGCCGTCGCGTCTGGGCATGGTCCTGGACATGACCCTGCGGGACATCGAACGCGTGCTGTACTTTGAAGCATACGTCGTGACCGATCCAGGCATGACTCCGCTGAAAAAGTGCCAGATCATGTCGGAAGACGACTACGCCGCCAAGTACGAAGAGTACGGCGACGACTTCACCGCCTTCATGGGCGCCGAAGGTATCCGTGAACTGCTGCGCTCGATCGACATCCACCGCGATGCCGAAACCCTGCGCGTGGAACTGAAGGAATCGAAATCCGAAGCCAAGATCAAGAAATACGCGAAGCGCCTGAAAGTGCTGGAAGCGTTCCAACGTTCGGGCATCAAGCCTGACTGGATGATCATGGAAGTGCTGCCAGTGCTGCCGCCGGAACTGCGTCCGCTGGTACCGCTGGATGGTGGCCGTTTCGCGACCTCGGATCTGAACGATCTGTATCGCCGCGTCATCAACCGTAACAACCGTCTGAAACGCCTGATGGAGCTGCGTGCTCCAGAGATCATCACGCGCAACGAAAAGCGCATGCTGCAAGAAGCGGTCGATTCGCTGCTGGACAACGGCCGTCGCGGCAAAGCGATGACCGGCGCCAACAAGCGTCCGCTGAAGTCCTTGGCCGAGATGATCAAGGGCAAGGGCGGCCGTTTCCGTCAAAACTTGCTGGGCAAACGCGTCGATTACTCCGGTCGTTCGGTCATCGTCGTGGGCCCGCAATTGAAACTGCATCAGTGCGGCTTGCCGAAACTGATGGCGCTGGAACTGTTCAAGCCATTCATTTTCAATAAACTGGAACTGATGGGTCTGGCTACCACGATCAAGGCCGCTAAAAAGCTGGTCGAGATTCAAGAGCCGGTCGTGTGGGACATCCTGGAAGACGTGATCCGTGAACATCCGATCATGTTGAACCGCGCACCGACGCTGCACCGTCTTGGTATCCAGGCGTTCGAGCCAGTCCTGATTGAAGGCAAGGCCATCCAGCTGCACCCGCTCGTCTGCGCCGCATTCAACGCCGACTTTGACGGTGACCAAATGGCGGTCCACGTTCCTCTGTCGATCGAAGCGCAGATGGAAGCACGCACCCTGATGCTGGCATCGAACAACATCCTGTTCCCGTCGAACGGCGAACCATCGATCGTTCCTTCCCAGGATATCGTGCTGGGTCTGTACTACGCGACCCGCGAAGCGATCAATGCGAAGAACGAAGGGATGATGTTCCCTGACGTGTCGGAAGTGATCCGCGCCTACGACAACAAGGAAGTCGAACTGACGACCCGCGTCACCGTGCGTATTACCGAATACCCGAAAAACGCCGAAACGGGCGAATTCGAGAAAACGGTAACGCGTTACGAAACGACGATCGGCCGTGCGATCCTGTCGGAAATTCTGCCGAAAGGCCTGCCGTTCTCCGTCCTGAACCGCGCGCTGAAAAAGAAAGAAATTTCCAAGCTGATCAACACGTCGTTCCGCAAGTGCGGCCTGCGCGCCACCGTGGTGTTCGCAGACAAACTGATGCAATCGGGTTTCCGCCTGGCGACACGCGCCGGTATCTCGATCTGCGTCGACGACATGCTGGTACCGCCTCAAAAAGTCACCCTGATCGCGACGGCCGAATCGGAAGTCAAGCAGATCGAACAGCAATACGCCTCGGGTCTCGTGACCGCCGGCGAGCGTTACAACAAGGTAGTCGATATCTGGGGCAAAACCTCGGATGAAGTCGGCAAGGCCATGATGGACCAGCTCAAAGTCGAAGACGTGATCCGCCGCGACGGCACCAAGTCGACGCAAGAATCGTTCAACGCCATTTACATGATGGCCGACTCCGGCGCGCGCGGTTCCGCAGCCCAGATTCGCCAGTTGGCCGGTATGCGTGGTCTGATGGCCAAACCGGATGGCTCGATTATCGAAACGCCGATTACCGCGAACTTCCGCGAAGGTCTGAACGTTTTGCAGTACTTCATTTCGACCCACGGCGCTCGTAAAGGTCTGGCCGATACGGCGCTGAAAACGGCTAACTCCGGTTACCTGACGCGTCGTCTGGTTGACGTGACGCAAGACTTGGTGGTGATCGAAGATGATTGCGGCACCATGAACGGCGCCGTCATGAAGGCACTGGTCGAAGGTGGTGAAGTCATCGAACCGTTGCGTGACCGTATCCTCGGCCGCGTGGTGGTGCATGACGTCGTCAATCCTGAAACCCAGGAAACGCTGTACGAAGCCGGCACCTTGATGGACGAAGACATGGTCGAAGAGATCGAGCGTCTGTCCATCGATGAAGTCAAGGTTCGCACGCCACTGACTTGCGACACGCGCTTCGGCCTGTGCGCCAAGTGCTATGGCCGCGACCTGGGCCGCGGCATGCTGGTCAACGCCGGCGAAGCCGTCGGTGTGGTGGCAGCGCAGTCGATTGGTGAGCCGGGTACCCAGCTGACCATGCGTACGTTCCACATTGGTGGTGCGGCATCGCGTGCGGCAGTGGCATCGTCGGTGGAAGCCAAGTCGAACGGTACCATCCGCTTCACGGCAACCATGCGTTACGTGACGAACGGCAAGGGCGCGCAAATCGTCATTTCCCGTTCCGGTGAAGTGCTGATTACCGACGACCATGGCCGTGAGCGTGAGCGTCATAAAGTACCGTACGGTGCGACCCTGATCGTCAAGGACGGCATGGTCATCAAGGCCGGTACGGCCCTGGCAACGTGGGATCCGCTGACCCGTCCGATCATTACCGAATACGCCGGTCAAGTGCGTTTCGAGAACGTCGAAGAAGGCGTCACCGTGGCCCGTCAGGTCGACGAAGTGACCGGTCTGTCCACCCTGGTGGCGATCGATGCGAAACGTCGCGGTTCGTTGACGAAAACGTTGCGTCCGCAAGTCAAGCTGATCAACGACGCGAACGAAGAAGTCAAGATCGCCGGCACCGAACACTCGGTGGCGATCGGCTTCCAGGTCGGCGCGCTGATCATGGTCAAGGACGGTCAACAGGTATCGGTTGGTGAAGTGCTGGCACGTATTCCTACCGAATCGCAAAAAACGCGCGATATTACCGGTGGTCTGCCACGCGTTGCGGAACTGTTCGAAGCGCGCTCGCCGAAAGATGCCGGTATGCTGGCGGAAGTCACGGGTACGGTTGCGTTCGGTAAAGAAACCAAGGGCAAGCAGCGTCTGGAAATCACGGACATGGACGGCAACAAGCATGAGTTCTTGATCACCAAGGACAAACAAGTGCTGGTACATGACGGCCAAGTCGTGAACAAGGGCGAGATGATCGTGGACGGCCCGGCCGATCCGCAAGACATCCTGCGCCTGCTGGGTATCGAAGCGCTGGCACGTTACATCGTTGACGAAGTGCAAGACGTGTACCGTCTGCAAGGCGTGAAGATCAATGACAAGCACATCGAAGTGATCGTGCGTCAGATGCTGCGCCGTGTTCAGATCGTCAATGCCGGCGACACCAACTACATCGTTGGCGAGCAGGTAGAGCGTTCGGAACTGCTGGACGAGAACGATCGCATGGCCGTTGAGAACAAGATTCCAGCGACCTACGAAAACGTCTTGTTGGGTATTACCAAGGCATCGCTGTCGACCGATTCGTTCATCTCGGCCGCATCGTTCCAGGAAACCACCCGCGTGCTGACCGAAGCGGCGATCATGGGCAAGCGCGATGGTCTGCGCGGCCTGAAAGAGAACGTCATCGTCGGCCGTCTGATTCCTGGCGGTACGGGCCTGGCCTTCCACCGCGCACGCAAAGAGAAAGAAGCGTGGGAAGTGGAAGAGCGTCAAGCGCTGCTGCTGGCCGAGAAAGCCTCGATGGCTGGCGAAGCTGCAGAAGCATTGCAGGATATCGAGACCCAGCAACACCACGGCGACGAAGCGTAATCTGCGCTGCTAGCTGACAAAACGGCACCTTCGGGTGCCGTTTTTTTATGGCCGTTACTGCGGCCTTCCACCGTGCACGCAAAGAGAAAGAGACGTGGGAAGTGGTTGAGCGTCAAGCCCCGCTGCTGGCCGATAAAGTCACTCTGGCCGGTGAAACTACCGACGATCTGCTGGCCATCGAAACCCGGCAACACCACGGCGACGAAGCGTAATCTACGCTGCTAGCTGACAAAAACGGCACCTTCGGGTGCCGTTTTTTTTATGTCCGTTACTGCGGCCTTCCACCGTGCACTCAAAGAGAAAGAGACGTGGGAAGTGGTTGAGCGTCAAGCCCCGCTGCTGGCCGATAAAGCCACCCTGGCCGGTGAAACCACCGACGATCTTTTGGCTATCGAAATCCGGCAACATACGACGAAGCGTCATCTTTATCAAACAGCGTACAATTTATAGTTAATTGCAATCGCATGGATGTCGTCCGCTTTATTTTCCTGGAAATTTTTAATCATTTAATTGATAGAAATTCCAGGTAATAGAAAAGATTTATTGCGTATGCCATTCAACGGTCATTCGTCAATTATTTAACTTATTAAATATATGCATCTGCGCTGTTCGCTGATAAGCACGGCACCAGGGAGAAATTCCTGGTGCCGTTTTTTTATCTCCATGACTGCGGCCTTCCAGCACACACGCAAACAGGAAGCCGCGCCCAGGAACGCCATGGCGTCAGCAAGTCTGCAGTATTGATCGGCACTCGTTTTTGCTGGCATCGTAAAACACATAGACGGCGGCCTCGTCATGAAAATAGTCGTCCACCGGGAGTTGTCCCAAAAATACTAGCGGACCGTGCGCCTCGATGGGCCAGTTGGGCGCTTGCAGCCAACGGGGCGGCCTCTTCGCATAGCGAAATAACGCGAGCAATTGCGCCCGCAGCCACTGCGTCCGTTCACTTTTTTTCGCATGTGGCGGTGCCTTGTCCAGCAGTGCCGCCACATAGGCCAGATCCACATCCAGCCACTTCGGCTGCGCCGCCAGTAAAAGCGCGTGCAGCTGGCCAGGCTTTTCCGAGACGAATAGCGGAATGCCGGCGGCGTGCAAAAACTCGGCCAGAGCGCCCTGCGCGTTCAGCACGTCCGCCGGATTGTGCAGGTCGAGCGATATCAGATAGTGATACAGCGTGTGCCCCGCATGCGCATACCTGGGCGCCGGCTGCGCCGACAACAGGCGCTCTGTTTCTGCGTCTTGATATAAAAGGTGTTCAAAGGCCGCCGTATCAAGCTGTCCTCCGACAAACCCGACCACGCTGCTGGTGGCTGATGACATACAAGTGTTCCCCTGAAAGTATCGTTTGTCGGCAACTGCGAGTGTGAGAGGGCACGCCGTTTTCCGATCGTTCGGGAGTGCGCAACCATGGCGATTATGCACGATGCCGTCATGTCGGCACACTCTGTTGTAGCGTAGCAAAAGCGCACTTGCCACGCCAATTTCCAGTGCGCTCATGCTAATATCTGGCGCATGATTGCCCAAGCCCTGTTTACTCCCGCCCAGCAGAAACTGCTGGGACTGCTCTTTGTCCGCGTGAATGAAGGCTTTCACTTGAACGAGATCATGCGCTTGACGGGGCTGGGCAGCGCGTCGGCGCAGCGGGAACTACGCCGGCTGCATGAGTCCGGCCTGATTACTTCTGAACGGATCGGCAATGTGCGGCGCTTCTGGCCCAACAAGGAAAGCCTCGTGTATCCGGAGTTGAGCGGACTGGTGCAGAAAACCTTCGGCATCGTCGGTGTACTCAGCATGACTCTGGCGCCCTTGCGTGCCCAGCTGCACCTGGCATTCGTGTCGGGCGCCACGGCGAAGGGGCAGGACATGCCTGGCAGCGCCATCGATTTGCTGCTGGTGGGTGAAGAAGCCAATTATGGCGATCTGTTGACGGGATTGGCGCCGGCCGAGCGAACCTTACGGCGTAAAATCAATCCCAACCTATATACGCTGGCCGATTATCGCCGGCGGCTACGTGAAGGCCAGCCATTTCTGCTGCAGGTATTACAACAGCCGAAGTTGTTTGTCATCGGCGATGAATCGCTATTGCATGCGCTGGCATTACCGGATTCTTCATTACAAGCGTATGACATGCCATCTGTATTCTAAAGGCCGGGCCTGGCATTCAATTTCTGATGCATGAAATTGTTGGCCAGAATAATATCTGAGGCGGATTGATCGTATGATGAATAAACTACAGGCTTTCGGTTTAATTGTTTCCCAAGCGGTGCGCGGCGAATTAACGTTTCCCACGAGCGTTAATTCTGCACTGCAACTGCAATTGGCTTTGGCTGAACCGGACTGCCATATCGACCATGCGATCAAGCTGGTATTGGCCGAACCCTTGCTGGCGGCGCGCACGGTTGCGCTGGCCAACTCGGCCGTCTACAGCCGCGGCGATGCGGCGCCCGTGACCAGCGTACGCGCCGCCGTCATGCGCATGGGCTACCGCAATCTGTACGCGCTGGTGGCGGCCATGGTGGTGCGCCAGTTCGGCAGCAAGATCATCGACCCCGTCCTGCGCCAGAAGGCGGCCCAGCTGTGGGAGCACACGGCCCACGTGGCGGCGCTGGCGCACGTGCTTGCCCGCCGCGTGACGCACGTCGATGCCGACACGGCGCTGTTCGCCGGCATCGTGCATGAGGTGGGCGGTTTTTACCTGTTGTCGCGTGCCGACGAATTTCCCGGCCTGCTCGACGACGATGCGGATCACTGGATGGAGTCCGCAGAAGAAATCATTTCCCGCGAAGTCATGAAGAAGCTTTTGATCCCGCTGGCCGTGAGCGAAGCCATCGAAGGCTTGCGCGATGGCTTGCTGTCGATTCCGCCCGACTCCCTGCTCGACACCTTGTTGTTGGCCAAGCAACTGTCGCCCGTGCAGTCGCCGTTGCAGGTGACGTATGTGGAAATGCTCACGCCCTCCGATTCCGTCATCGATTTCATTATCGATAACGAGACTTTGCAAAGCATCCTCGCCGAATCGGCCGAGGAAGTGCGTTCGATGAGTGCCGCGCTGCTCGTCTGAGCTCGTCCGAGATCAGCGCATTGTTCGCCTGGCCCTGCCGCGCTGTCTGCCAGCGCAGTCAGGGGCCCGGATGCAGCACGACCTTGATGCATTGCTCCTGTTTCTTCTGGAAGATTTCGTAGCCGTGCGGCGCTTCGTCCAGGGTCAAGTGGTGGGAAATGATGGCGCCGGGATCGAGCTCGCCCCGTTGTATCCGTTCCAGCAGTGGCTGCATGTAGCGCTGCACGTGTGTTTGGCCCGTCTTGATGGTCAATGAACGGTTCATGATGGAGCCAAACGGAATCTTGTCGCTGAAGCCGCCATATACCCCTGGCACCGAGACGACGCCGCCGTTGCGGCACGCCATCAAGGCTTCGCGCAGGGCCGTGGGACGATCCGATTCCAATTTCATCGTCTGCTTGAGGCGGTCGTAGATATAGCTGACGCCGGAGCCGTGCGCTTCCATGCCGACGGCATCGATGCAGGCATCGGGGCCTCGTCCTCCCGTCATTTCCCGCAGGGCATCGGGCACGTCCACGGCATCGAAATGCAGGGTTTCCGCACCGGACAGTTCGCGCGCCATGCGCAGGCGTTCCGGGTAATGGTCGATGGCGATGACGCGCTCGGCGCCGAGCAGGAAAGCGCTCTGGATGGCGAACTGCCCCACGGGGCCGCAACCCCAGACGGCCACCACCTGGCCTGGCGTGATGGCGCAGGCTTCGGCCGCCATGTAGCCGGTCGGCAGTATGTCCGAGAGAAACAGCACCTGTTCATCCTTGAGCTCGTCCGGTACCTTGATGGGGCCGACGTCGGCAAACGGCACGCGCACATATTCGGCCTGGCCGCCCGCATAGCCGCCCGTCAGGTGGGAATAGCCAAAGATGCCCGCGCCCGAGTGGCCCCACATCTTTTCCGCCATATAGGCGTTCGGATTGGAATTCTCGCACACCGAGTACAGCTGTTGCTCGCAAAAGAAGCAACGTCCGCAGGCAATGGGAAACGGCACCACCACCCGATCTCCCACCTTGAGCTTGCGCACAGCGGAGCCCACCTCCACCACCTCGCCCATGAACTCATGGCCGAGGATATCGCCTTGTTCCATGGTGGGCACGACGCCATTGTAGAGGTGCAGGTCGGAACCGCAGATGGCCGTGGAACTGACTTTGATGATGGCGTCGCCGGGATTGAGGATGGCGGGATCGGGCACCTGTTCGATCCGTACGTCGCGCTTGCCGTGCCAGCAGTTGGCTTTCATGACACACCTCCGTTTGCTTGCGGTCGGGGGGAAGATACCGTGCCACCAGCCTTGTGCAGCAAGCGCGTCTTGAAGCTGCGCTTGCCTGACGGCTGGCCCTCGATGGTGCTGACTTCGCCCGTTTCCATCCACTGCTTGAAGCGGCGCAAGGTGGTCTCGATCTTGTAGGCGGGCGCCTGGCTGAACAGGCCGACCACGGCCGCGCCCACCTTGCCGACGGGCGCCTGCATGTGCAGTTGCATGGTGACCACGGTGCCGCGCCCGCCCGGTGCGGGCGACAGTTCCAGCGCGCCCGTTTCCGCATGATTTTCCGCCGCGCGCCAGCGCATGCCCTGGCCCGGACGCTCGTCTGTCAGTTCGCCTATCCACTCGCCTTCGACGCTGTGCCAGCGCGAGCGGCGCGCATCGATTATCTGCACCGATTGCAAGCCTGGCATGAAGCTGGGCAGGTTTTCCAGGTCGCGCCAGGCGCGGTAGCATTCGTCGGCGGAACGGTTGACGATCACGCTCCTTTGCAGCGCCAGCCCCTCTTCGCCGGGCGCGGGCAGTTCGCTCAGCTTGCGCGGCGCCAGTTGTGCGCTGGCGATATAGTCGATGGCCGTCACGCCTGCCACCACGGCTGCCGTCGCCGCCAGGCGCGTGCGCGCATTGCGCCGGCTGGCCATGGCCACGCCCAGCAGCGACAGATCCATGGCGTCGCCGGCGATGCGCGACCAGCGCCATGCCGGCCTGCTTTCTCCGCGCAGCAAGGCGACGCCGCAAGCCATTTCGCGCAGGCCGATGGCGCGTATCCAGACAGGCGAGACGCCGCGCAAGCCGCTGGCCCGCGCCAGCCCGCGCGGTGCCACCAGCTGGACCAGGCCCAGTCCGATGCTGAGCCAGCCAAGTGCCGTGATCAGGCCATGGTTGCCATGCGTGGTATCGTCAGGAATGTGCCGCTGCAGCCGTCCATCGACCTGGCCGCGCGCGCTCGTGTAGTGAAGAATGGCGTCGTGCCCATTCCCGGACGAGCCGGATGTTTCCGCTGGCATTTCTGACTGCTGCCGCCACGTTGGTGGATGCGCCGTGGCGCCATCGCTGATGTCTTCGTTTTGCATGCTGCCTCCCTTCTGTGTATGGGAATTAGGCAGCATCGAGCTGTACACGTTCCGGCAGGCGCGCGCGAGATGCGCCGGATCTGCGCCAGATCAAATATCGGTGCGAAAAAAAACGGCAGCCCCGGTTGGCGCTGCCGCTGTTGCGGGAGGGCTAGCTTACTTCTGCTGCGCGATCCACCGGTCGACCTTGGCTTCCAGCAGTTTCAGGGGCAGGGTACCGTCGCTCAGCACCACTTCATGGAACTTCGGCAGGCTGAATTTGTCGCCCAGCGCCTGCTGCGCGCGCTGGCGCAGTTCGACGATCTTCAGCGAACCGATCTTGTAGCCCAGCGCCTGGCCCGGCCAGGCCATGTAGCGTTCCGTCTCGCTTTTCGCCACGGCGTCATAGCCGAGGGTATCGCGCATGTACTTGATGGTCTGCTCGCGCGTCCAGCCCTTGGTGTGCAAGCCCGTGTCGACCACCAGGCGCACGGCGCGCAGCATCTCGTCGTTCAAATGGCCGAAATACTGGGCCGGATCCTCGAACAGCCCCATTTCCTTGCCCAGGGTTTCCGCATACAGGGCCCAGCCTTCCGTGAAGGCATTGTTGCCGCCGAAGCGGCGGAAGTTCGGCAAGTCCATCTCTTGCACCAGCGCCAGGTGGAAATGGTGGCCCGGCTTGCCTTCGTGCAGGAACAGGGTGGTCATGCCCGTGTCGCCATACAGTTTCGGATCCGTGACGACGGACCAGAACACGCCGGGGCGCGAACCGTCGGCGGCCGGCGCCGTGTAGTGATCGGCGGCCGTGTCGCGGCTCAGTTCAGGTTCCAGACGCAAGTCCAGTGGCGCTTTTGGCACCAGGGTGAACAGGGCGGGCAATTTGCTGTCGAGCAGCACGTTTAGTTTCCGGTAGACGTCGAGCACTTCCTGCTCCGTCTTGAACGGGCGGTATTTCGCCTGTTCCGATACCCATACGGGCAAGCCGGCGGCCGGGCCGTTGTAGCCCATCTTCGGGCCCACGATCGCGTATTGTTCCTGGATGCGCGCCACTTCCTTCAAGCCGATGGCGTGGATCTGCTCCGGTTTCAGATCCGTGGTGGTGCTGCTGGCCACGCGCGCCTGGTACCAGGCGGCGCCATCGGGCAGGGCGCTCCAGCCGCTGCTCGTGCGGCCGGCCGGCAGGTAATCGCGCTCCATGAAGGTGGACAGGCGCTGCAGCGCCGGCATCAGCTTGGCTTCGATGATGACGGTATAGGTTTGCGTCAGGCGCGCCTTGTCCGCGTCGGAAAAGCTGGCCGGCAAGTTCTTGATGGGCGTGTAATAGACGCTGTCCTGCGGCGTGGCGCTGACGAGCTTTTTGAATTGCGGCAGGGCCGATTCCGTCAGCGCCTTCGGCAGCACGATGCCCTTTTGCATGCCGACTCTCATGTTGGCGATGGCCTGGTCTATCCATCCCGGCAACTGGCCGATACGGCTCAGGTAAGCGTCATACTCCTTGACCGTAGTCAAAGGCTGCGATGCCTCGCCGCCCGCATAATTGGCGAGGGTGACGGGCATGCTGTCCATCTGGTTCAGCGGCAGCAGGTATTCCGGGAAGCGCTCGAAACTGAGCGCCGTGGCCAGTTCATAGTCGAGGATGTCGTAGTTGATCTGGTCCTGGTGCGACAGCTGCGCGCGGGCAATGCTGCGCAGCGCCTTCTGGTACTGGCGGTACAGGGCGAACTGTTTTGCGCGCGCGGCGGGCACGATGGCTGAACCGAGCTGGTCATCAAAACGGTTGTCGCCGCTCTCGGTGGCATTGATCGGCTCGAAACGGGCCAGCGCGTCGTAGTATGTGTCGGCCAGCACTTGCAGCTGCTGCTTTGCTTTTGGCGCGCTGACGGCGGGCGCGACGGCTGTTTTGGCTGCGGGCTGGGCCGCTTGCGCCATGGGTGCGTAGGCGAGCAACAGGGAGATGGCCAGGGTGCCGAGGGTGCCGGCGGCAAAACGATGCTTCATGCGCGATGTCCTTTGTAAGGAGGGAATGAACGGAGGCGTTGTGGGTCGGGGTGGCCGGTCGCGATGGAGCAGCCGGGGCGTAAGCATACGCCATTGCCCAGTACGTTTGGATAAATTGTACGAGAGGAATGTTGCTATTTTGCCGTAGGCGGCAGGTCCGCTTTCATCGCTTGCCAGTGGCTGCTGCTCAAGGGAAGGCAAGCAGGGCAGGGCGTGGCGGCGATCAGGCTGCGGATCTGCTGCGCGCGCGCCGCCGTTTGCGGGTGCGAGGAAATCCAGCCGGGTACCTTGGCCTTGTCCTTGTCATCGAGCTTCTGGAAAAAGCTGAGCATGCCGTCGGGACGGATGTGCGCGCGCTGCAAGGCGAGCAAACCGAGACGGTCCGCTTCTTCTTCCATGTCGCGGCTGAAATACAAGGTGCCGGCCTGGTGCGCCAGCATGGCGGCCACGGCGCTGATGTCGCCGATGGTCACGCCCACGAGGGCGCCCCAGCCCAGGCTGCTGATCATTTGCCGCAGCGAATGACGCTGCTCCACATGCTGCACTTCATGCGCGAGTACGCCGGCCAACTCGCCCGGGTCGGCGGCCTGGCGCAGCAAGCCCGTATGCACGACGATGATGCCCCCCGGCATGGCAAACGCGTTGACCGTGTCGTCGTTCTTGATCAGCCAGCGGTACTGGTAGCGCGAGCCGGCCGTCAGCTTGCGGCCGATCTCCTGCACCGTCTGCTGCTCCACGCCGCTTTCGCTGATGCCGCCCTGCGCGCGCACTTGCGACAGGGCCAGTTCGCCCAGCTGTTTTTCCGTCGACAAAGGGATGAATCCCGCCAGCGCGCCGACGGCATGGCCGCCTTGCCACCACAGCAGAGCTGCCGCGACGATGGCCGCGCCTGTCAAACCGGCCAGCCAGCCCGACACCTGCCGCCGGTTGCGCTGGCGCTCGCCCCACAAACGCTGCAGTTGCGGCTGCAGCGCGGCCGGCGCTTCGCGCAAGACGATGGCGATGTCGCTCGCCGTCAGCGGTTTCAGCGAGGCTTGCCGTCCTTGTTCGTCGAGCCAGTTCAGGAACAGTTCCGGCCCATCGACGCCGCCTACGCTGACGACCAGCTGCGCCACGTCGACACCATGGCCGGGCGCATCGATAGCCAGCTGGCTGCCGAAAAAATGCGCGCTGACGGCCGTGCCCGCCGGGCCGCCGTCGGGGCCGCTCAGCAGTGCCTGGAATGGCGTCATGCGGCCGCCTCGGCAAAGCGGCTTTCGTACAGGGCCGCCATCAGGTCGGACTGGCTGATGATGCCGGCCAGACGCTCTTCATCGTCGAGGATGGGAATATGGTGATAGCCGGCGTCGGCCATCAGGGGAACCAGATCGATGATGGGCGTGCCCAGGCGGGCCGTGTGCGGGGACGGCGTCATAAGCTGCCCCACCACTTCCGGCTTGTCGCTATGGGACAGGCCGCTGCGTTGCAGCAGGCCGCGCAGGCGCTGGCGCATGCCCTGATAATCGTCGAGGCCGCCATGGCGCAGGAAATCCGTCTGCGTGATAATGCCGATGACGCGGCGCGCCCGGTTCAGCACGGGCAGGGCGCCCACCTGGTGTTCGCGCATGGTGCGCCAGGCAACATCGAGCGGCGTGCCGAACTCCACGCTGAGCACGTCTTTCGACATGATGTCGGCGCAGGTGACGACGCCGAAGCGGCGCTGGTAGGCGCGCATTTCCGTTTGCAGGAAGATCGCTTGCAAATCGTCGCGGCTGATGTCGAGCACTTCGCTGTGCTGGCGCAGGACGGCGTCGAGGTCATCGGGCGAAAAGCCCAGCCGGTTGCTGGGCACGTCATCCTTGGTGGCGTGCGGATGCGGCGCCACCAGTTGCTGGATGTGCGGGTAGCGGCGCCCCGTCAGGTTGTTGTACAGCACGGCGCAAGCGACCAGCACAGCGGAATTGAACAGCACGGTGATGAAGACGAATTCAAAGCCGGCGGCATGCACGCTGGCGCCGCCAACCACCGTGGTGAGCGCCACGGCGCCGCCCGGCGGATGCAGACAGCGCAGGGCAAACATCGCGCCGATGGCCAGACAGGCGGCCAGCGCCGCCACGCCCACGCTCGATCCCAGCCATTTCACGCAGGCCATGCCGACCAGGCCGGAGATGACGTTCCCGCCCACCACGGACCACGGTTGCGCCAGCGGGCTGGCCGGCAGGCAGAACAGCAATACGGCAGAGGCGCCCATGGGCGCGATCAGGTAGACGCTGGCGCTGTCGGGGGCCAGCAGGAAATGGCAGATCAGGCCTGTCAGCAGCAAGCCGCAGATGGCGCCCGCACACGCACGTAATTGTTCGCGGCGGCTGCCGTTGTTCGGTTGCGGCAGCCAGCGTGCCAGGAAAGAAGTCGTCATGGAGGAGGGCGCGTTCGGATCGCGTTGCTCAGTGTGAGCCCGATATTATCCCATGCGTTCCATTTCGCTGCCTGCAGGCATCAATCTTCGGCACAGACTGCTTGCAAGCCGTGTTGCTCCAGCAAGTTCCTGGAGGCCGCGATGGCGGAAGGTGCCGGTTTGCTGCTGGCGCAGGCATAGATGTCATTGAGGACCACCGCCGCATCCTTGCCCATTACAGCGGCCATCAGCTCGGCCAGGTTGCAGTCGGAAAAGTGTTCATACAGCAGGGCCAATACGGCGAAATACGCCGAGTCGGGAATGCCAGCGGGATAGGCGCTGCGCAGCATGCGAGCGGCGCCGGACAAGGTTGGGGGCAGGGTATCTGGCATGCTCAAGCGGCTACTCCTTGGTGTTGCTTATACCTTTTCCGCATAAGCACAGTGCAATTAAATGGTGGATATTTCCCATAAGCAGGCATATTCTAGACAATCACGCCAGCTGGCAGCTGTTCAGCTGGCCTCACGATTTTTTTCAGGAGCCCGCATGCGCTTTTCTCTTTTCCTTGCCAGCCTGCTGCTTGCCGGCACCGCCGTTGCCGCCGCGCCGACACCGGCTAACCTCGTCGCCACGCCGCACTTGCCGTACAACGCGGCGGCCGACGCCAAGGCCGACGTGGCCCGCGCGCTGGCCGAAGCGAAGGCGGCGCACGTACCTGTCTTGCTGATCTTTGGCGCCAACTGGTGCGAGGATTGCCGCGCGCTCGACAAGGCATTGAAGGAAGGCAAGAACGCGGAATTGATGCAGCAGCAGTTCAAGGTCGTCAAGGTCGACGTGGGTAACTTCGACCATAACCTGGACGTGGCGCAAGCCTATGGCAATCCGCTCAAGAAAGGCATCCCCGCTGCCGTGCTCGTCTCGAGCGACAATAACCAGGTGCTGTACGCCACCAAGGGCGGCGAACTGGCCAATGCCCGCCGCATGAGCGAGAGCGGCATCTACGATTTCTTCAAGCAAGCGGCCAGCGTGAAAGCGCCGGCGATTTAAGCGTCTTCTTTAAAACTCTTCCCACGCATCGCTGGCCGGCGCTGCCGGGCGCGATGGCGTGGGCAGCACCGGCTTGTGCGCCGGCTGCCGGGGCTGTAGCTGCGCCGCATGCCCGGTTTCTTCCAGCTTGAACACGCTGACTACTTGCGCCAGCCGGCCGGCCTGGTCCTGCAACGATTGGGCTGCCGCCGCCGCTTCCTCCACGAGGGCCGCGTTTTGCTGGGTGGCGTCATCCATCTGCGTGACGGTGGCATTGACTTGCGCGATGCCCTGGCTTTGTTCCTGGCTGGCCGAGGCGATTTCTCCCATCAGGTCGGCCACCCTTTGCACGGAGACGACGATGTCCTGCATGGTGGCGCCGGCCGAGTCGACCAGCTTGCTGCCCGCTTCCACCTTGCTGCCCGAGTCGACGATCAAGTCCTTGATTTCTTTCGCTGCCGCTGCCGAGCGTTGCGCCAGGTTGCGCACCTCGGTCGCCACCACAGCAAAGCCGCGGCCCTGTTCGCCCGCACGGGCTGCCTCGACGGCCGCGTTCAGGGCGAGGATATTGGTTTGAAAGGCAATGCCGTCGATCACACCGATAATATCGGCGATCTTGCGTGAACTTTCCGTAATCGCGCCCATCGTCTGCACCACTTGTCCCACCACTTCACCGCCCTTGACGGCGTGGTTTGAGGCCGACACGACCAGCTGATTGGCCTGGCGCGCATTGTCCGCGTTCTGTTTCACGGTCGACGTCAGTTCTTCCATGGCGGCCGCCGTCTCTTCCAGGCTCGACGCCTGGGCTTCCGTGCGCGCCGACAGGTCCAGGTTGCCCGACGCGATCTGGCTCGATGCGCTGGCAATGGAGCCCGTACTGTCGCGAACTTCGCGTATCGTCACGTTCAGCGATGCGACGAAGCGGTTGAAGGCGGCGGCCAGCGCGCCGACCTCGTCTTCCGATTCGACGGGCATGCGGCGGCTCAGGTCGCCATTGCCGCTGGCGATTTCGCTGAGCATGTTGGCCGCCCGCGCGACGGGGGCGGCGATGGCGCGGCTGATGACATAAATGATGCACAGGGCGATGCCGCCACCGACGAGGCCGGCGATCAGGGCGGCAAGCAGGGCCGAACGCGTGACATTGCCCAGCACTTCCGCTTCCGGCACTTCCGCCATCACGTATAAATTCAATTCCGGCACGAAGGAGGCGGCGACGAACTGGCGTCCCGCAGGCGCGTCGTAGATGGCGTACGCGTATTTGTTACCGGTCAACAGACTCTTGCTCAGGGTATCGCTAAAGCCGGGCAGATCCTTGAGCTGATGCTTGCCGTCGGCCAGGGCCGTGTCGCGGTGGACCAGCAGCACGCCATTGGCGCGCGCCAGGTAGACATGGCCCGTCTGGCCGATCTTGTAGCTGCGGATGGTGTCAGCCAGCGCATTGATGGACAGGCCCAGGCCGGCCGCGATCTGCTTGCCGCCCGCCGTCTGGCCGCGCGCATTCAGGTACAGCATCAGGTCGCTGGAGTTTTCCGCCTTGTCGATGTCGAGCGTGTAGGCCTTGTCGCCGGCCAGCAAGCCATAAAACCACTGGTCGGCCGCCTGGTTCTTGTCCAGGGTGCGCAGCAAGCCTTCCGTGGTGAAATACTTGCCCGTACTGGCCGAGGCCCAGTTGATCGAAGCGGCCTTGTTCTTTTCCTTGACGACCTTGGCGTAGCGCTGGAAGGTGGCGATGCCGCTGTCGGGCAAGCCCGCGTCTTCCCAGTCTTGCAGGTAGACATCGTTGGCCATGGTCTGCACCACGGACAGGGGCTGGCTGATCTGGCGCAGCACGTCGTTGCGGATCTCGCCCACTTGCGCCGGCAACTCCTGGCTGACGACGCGCTCGCGCACGTAATCGCTGCTCATGCGCACGCTGAGGAAAGACGAGATCGCCATGAAGAGCAGCAGGCACAAGCCCATGCTGAACAGGAGTTTTTTCTGGATGGAGAGGCGGCGGAGCAGAGACATGGAAGACCTTGAGGATGGCCTGCAGAATGAGCAGAAAAGCGGGCAGGCGAGCAGACAGTATACCGGCCGCACTGCGCCTTCCATCGCACCATTGCTGCTTTTCATTCATTTATGTTGCATTGCAGCAACGTGCGATCGTCTCAGGCAGGCAAGCCGTGGGCGATCAATTCCAGCGGCAATTCCGTGCTGCACTTGATCTGCTCCATGGAAAAGGCTGAAGACACGCCCGTCAGCTGCACGGCCTTGATGAGCTTTTTGTAGAAGGTGTCATAGCCCTTGATGTCGGTGGTGACGACTTTCAGCAGGTAATCGATGTCGCCGCTCATGCGGTGAAATTCCTGTACCTCGGGCAAGACGATGACGGCGGCGGCGAAGCGGCGCAGCCATTTTTCATCGTGCTGGCCCGTGCGCACGCTGACGAACACGGTTACGGGCAAGCCCACTTTTTGCCGGTTGACGATGGCCACGCGGCTCTCGATATAGCCGTCTTCTTCCAGGCGCTTGACCCGCTTCCAGCACGGCGTGCTGGACAAACCGATCTTTTCGCTGAGGGCGGCGATCGACAGGGTGCCATCCTGTTGCAAGGCGGCCAGGATGGCGCAGTCGAATTTGTCGAGCGAGGCGTTTGGTGAATTCATTTTACTATTCCAGTTTTTATGGCATGAACATGCTGCATGGTACATCGTTTGCAGCATTGTTTGGCATATCTTCACGGGGGCGGGCCGGTAGACTATCCATATGTTCCAGCCGCCTGCGCTGCCCCTTTTATAGAATACTCAGACTGCCATCATGAAAGAAATCTACCTCGACAGCAATGCCACCACTTGCGTGCTGCCCGCCGCCGTTGCCGCCGCCAAGCAGGCGATGGAGCAGGGCTATGGCAATCCCAGCAGCACCCACGCGACGGGATTGCAGGCCAAGGCCATGATGGATGGCGTGCGCCGGCGCGCCAGCGGCTTGCTGGGCGTGGGCGACGGCCGCCTGATGTTCAACAGCGGCGCCACCGAAGGCATTCAGACAGCCGTGCTGTCGGCCCTGTGCGCGCTGCGCGAACGGCGCGATGCGGGCAAGCGCATCGGCAGCCTGCTGCTGTATGGCGCGACCGAGCACAAGGCCGTACCGGAAAGCCTGGCGCACTGGAATCGCCTGCTGGGCCTGAACCTGGAAGTGCGCAAGCTGCCCGTCGATGCGCAGGGGCGCCACGATCTGCAGGCACTCGGTGCGCTGATCGGCGACGCAGCCATGCTGTGCACGATGGCGGCGAATAATGAAACGGGCGTCGTCAGCGATTTGTCCGCCATCGCGCAGCTGCTGCAGGAACGCGGCGCCGATGCCTACTGGATGGTCGATTGCGTGCAGGCGCTGGGCAAGCTGAAACTGAACCTGGCCGCCACGCGCATCGATTACGCACCGTTTTCCGGCCACAAGCTGTATGCGCCCAAGGGCATCGGCATGCTGTACGTGCGCGCCGGCGCCCCGTTTACCCCCTTGATGATGGGCGGCGGCCAGGAAGCGGGCTTGCGCTCGGGCACGGAAAACATGGCCGGCATCGCCGCGCTGGGCGCCGTGCTGGCCGCGCTCGACGATGGCAAGACCTTCCGCAGCCACGCCGACCTGGCCGCGTTCCGCGCGCAGCTGGTGGCCAGCCTGGAACGTGCCTTCCCCGGCATCGTGTTCAATATGCCGTTCGACTTGTCCTTGTCGACGACGCTCAATTTTTCCGTGCCCGGTTTGTCGTCAAAGGAATTGCTCGATCTGTTCGACGCGGCGCGCGTGCGCGTCAGCTCGGGCAGCGCCTGTTCCGCCGCCAAGGCGCTCCCCAGCTATGTGCTGGAAGCGATGCACGTGCCGCAATGGCGTGCCAGCTCGGCCATCCGTCTGTCGTTCGGTCCCCTGATCGACGCGGCGACGGTGACGGCCGCCTGCGCGCGCATTGAGCGCTGCGGCGAAGCGCTGCGCAGCAGCTGCCTGCTGCCGTCCGCGCTGGCGCCATCGCCGCAGGACGGCGTGATTCAGCTCAGCGTCGATGGCCAGTGCACCTGGCTGCTCAGCGACCTTGCCAGCGCCAGTTGCGTCGTCATCGATCCCGTCGCCGCGCTCGTGCCGCGCCTGGCCGCTTTCATCCGCTGCCAGCACCTGGCCTTGCGCGCCATTGTACACACGGCGGCGCCAGCCGACCATGGCGTGGCGCGCCTGGCGCTGCTGCAGGAACTCGAGATCGAACAAGTCGGCCACGTCGATATCGACGGTGAGCTGGCGCTGGGCCAGCAGCGTTTGCGCCGCGTCGAGTGTGGCGAAACCCATGTGTATCTGCTGGGGCAGCGCTTCGCCTTCATCGGCGCCATGACGCCCGGGGCGCTGGCACCTCTGCTGGATGCGGCGCTGCTGACGCAGGACACCGTGCTGTGCGCGTCAGGCGACGACGGCAGCATTTGCGCTACCGTGCGCACCGTGCAGGACGGTAGCGTGCCGGCTGTCGAACTGCGGCTCGATGCGGCCGCCTTGCCCGCCTTCCTGCGCCAGCATCCCGACGCCATCCTCGTCGACGTGCGCGAAGCGTATGAACACGCGGCGTGCGCCGGCACGGTGTTCGAGGGCTGCGAGGTGCGCAGCGTACCGCTGAGCCGCCTGGCGGGACAGGTGGCCGCGTGGCTGCAGCAGCCGCAGCGCCCGCTGGTCTTTTTCTGCCGCAGCGGTAACCGCAGCGCGCGCGCTAGCGCCTGCCTGCGCCGCCTCGGTCACGGCGCGGCATGGCAACTCAATGGCGGCATGGCGATGGCCGAGGCGACGCGCCACCCGCTGGCCATCGCCGCCTGAACGGTCTGAACTTTCTTCCTTGAAATATTGCACCGTGCCATCTTTGGCACGGTGCTCTTCTCGCATTTCTTGCATTCATTTCCTGACGGCATTTTTCTGCCGCTCAACAGGCTAATTTCTTTGCTGAAACGTCCCTAAAACGTGATGTATGTACGCTAGCGCACGGTCTTGCGCAGATGGCGCACCTACGATGAAGTTCAGAAAATCTCCTTATACCCTGAGATTCGTCGCAACGCTCCGGCGCTTCGCTTTCCGTCTTCGCCAGTGTCCGATCGTGTTCTTCCAGACTGGGCCCGCGTGAC
Organism: Janthinobacterium sp. NKUCC08_JDC; assembly: GCF_019345575.1. Taxonomy (NCBI): domain Bacteria; kingdom Pseudomonadati; phylum Pseudomonadota; class Betaproteobacteria; order Burkholderiales; family Oxalobacteraceae; genus Janthinobacterium; species Janthinobacterium sp. NKUCC08_JDC. The sequence continues at coordinate 28,465 of NZ_JAHKQW010000020.1, forward strand.
GGCGGCCGCTGGCTGCGTGCGTGCACCTAGCGAGGCCCCAAGTTGAAAGAGTACACAGCAGTTGTCACGCAGCAGATCAAGGAACAGATTTCCAAAGTTAAAGAAATCTTCCGCGACCATTCCCTTGCACCGGACACCTTCGACGCCGCGCGCGACGATGCCTTGCCCCTGCGTTCCGAATTATTCAGCGCCATGCAGATGGCCGCCCACGGCAAGCACGTGGCCACCGGCCATGCGGTGGGCAAGCATCACGGCCGCGACCGCCTGTTGGCGCGCCTGGCCGACAATGCGGCCCTGATCACGGCCACCGTCAACGAGCTGACGGCGACCGTCAAAAGCGGGCGCCAGGTCACGCCCGCCTCGGAATGGCTGCTCGATAATTTTTACCTGATCGAAGAGCAGATCCGCACGACGCGGCGCCATTTGCCGAAGAACTACAGCAAGGAGCTGCCGCGCTTGACGTCGGGCCCCGACGCAGGCTGCCCGCGCGTCTATAAAATTGCGCTGGAAATCATCTCGCACGGCGATGGCCGGGTCGACCTGGAAAACCTGTGCCACTTCGTCGAGGCTTACCAGGATGTGGCCACGCTCACGCTCGGTGAACTGTGGGCCGTGCCCATCATGCTGCGCCTGGCCCTGATCGAAAACCTGCGCCGCGTGGCCGTGCGCGTGGCCGACGACCGCATGCAGCGCGACCTGGCCAACACCTGGGCCGACCAGATGACGGAGATCGCCGAGCGCAATCCCAGCGGCTTGATCCTGCTCGTGGCCGACATGGCCCGTTCGAATCCGCCGATGACCAGCGCCTTCGTGGCCGAATTGTCGCGCCGCCTGCAGGGACAAAGTTCGTCGCTGACCCTGGCGCTGTCGTGGCTCACGCACAAGCTGGCCGAGTCGGGCCTCACCATTGAACAGCAGATCCAGTCCGAGATCGGGCAGCAGGCGGCCGACCAGGTATCGATCGCCAACAGCATCGGCAGCCTGCGTTTTCTCGGCACCATGGATTGGCAGGAATTCGTCGAGACGATGAGCGTGGTCGAGCAGACCTTGCGCCTCGATCCGGCCGGCACGTATGGATTGATGGATTTCGCCACGCGCGACAGCTACCGCCACGCCATCGAACGCATCGCCAGGCGCAGCGCGCGCAGCGAAGTGGAAGTGGCCGAGATGGTGGTGCAGCTGGCGCACACGCACGGCAACGGCAATGACGCGCGCCGCGGCCACATCGGCTTCTACCTGGTGGGGCGCGGCGTGCTGGTACTGGAAAAACAGGCAGGCGCGAAGCTGCCCTTCGTCGAGGCGCTGCAGCACACGGCGCGCGCCGCGCCGCTGGCCGTCTACCTGGGCGCCATCTGCTTCCTGACCCTGGCGACGAGCGCCTTGCTGCTCGAGCGCGCCGTGCGCCATGGCGTGCAGGGCTGGCCCCTGGCGGCGCTGGGCGCGCTGGCGCTGCTGGGCAGCAGCCAGCTGGCCGTGGCCGTGGTGAACTGGCTGGCGACCCTGATGACGTCGCCGCATCCGCTGCCGCGCATGGATTACCAGGCCGGCATTCCGTCGGACGCGCGCGGCATCGTCGTCGTGCCGACCCTGATCTACAGCGAGGAAAACGTGGCGGCCCTGTGCGAGGCGCTGGAAGTGCGTTATCTCGCCAACCGCGACCCGAACCTGCGTTTCTGCCTGCTGACGGACTTCGTCGACGCTGAGGCGCAAACGATGCCGGGCGACGAAGCCCTGCTGCGCCAGGCGCAGGAGACCATCCGCATCCTGAACGAGAAATACCGCGTGGAGGGCGTCGAATTCAAGGAAAACGGGGACCCTGCCGATCCCGAGGAGCTGGGCCATGTGGGACCGTTCCTGCTGCTGCACCGTCCGCGACTGTGGAATTCGCAGCAGAATGCGTGGATGGGGCAGGAGCGCAAGCGCGGCAAATTGTCCGACCTGCACGCGTTCTTGCGCGGCGGCGCGCGCGACAAATTCTCGCTGGTGGAAGGCGAGCTGCGCGGCCTGCGCACGATCAAATACGTGATCACGCTCGACACGGATACGCAGCTGCCGCGCGACGCGGCGCGCGAATTCATCGCCACCATGATGCACCCGCTGAACCGCCCCGTGCTCGACGCGGCCGGCACGCGCGTCGTGGCCGGCTACGGCATCCTGCAGCCGCGTGTGGCCGTGGCGCTGCCCAGCGCGAACGCCTCGCGCTACGAGCTGCTGTGCGGCGGCGAACCGGGCATCGACCCGTATACGCGCACCGTCTCCGACCTGTACCAGGACGTGTTTTATGAAGGCTCGTTCATCGGCAAGGGCATCTACGATCTCGACATGTTCGAGCGCGTGCTGGGCCAGCGCCTGCCCGATAATAAAATCCTCAGCCACGATCTGCTGGAAGGCTGTTATCTGCGCGCGGGGCTCCTGAGCGACTCGCAGCTGTACGAGGAATATCCGGCCCGCTACGACGCCGACGTGAGCCGCCGCCAGCGCTGGATCCGCGGCGACTGGCAACTGGTCGGCTGGCTGCTGGGCCGTGTGCCGGGCCGCGCCGGCAAGCGCGAACGCAATCCCTTGTCGATGCTGTCGCGCTGGAAGCTGTTCGACAACCTGCGCCGCAGCGTCGTCGCGCCGGCCACCACCTTGTCGCTGCTGCTGGTATGGGGCTTCCTGCCGCATGTGGCCTTCTGGAGCGCGGCTGTGCTGGCCATCATCTTCCTGCCGCCCGTCTTTTCGGCCCTGTACGATCTGCTGCGCAAACCGCGCGACACCCTGTGGCGCCAGCACCTGGCCGCGTTCGAGCGGCGCTGCGGCGTGCAGTTTTCGCACGCCATGCTGACCCTCGTCTTCCTGCCGTACGAAGCGTGGATCAGCCTCGATGCCATCGTGCGCACCCTGTGGCGCCTGGGCGTGTCGCACAAGCATTTGCTCGACTGGCGCGCCTCGAACCTGCATGTGTCGTCAGGTTCGCAGGCCGACAGCTGGCGCGCCATGTGGTGCTCGCCCGCGCTGGCGCTGGCCACCTTCGGCGCCTTGCTCTACTGGCGTCCGGAAGCCTTGCCCGCCGCCGCCGTGGTGCTGCTCTTGTGGCTGGCCGCGCCCGCCATCGCCTGGTGGATCAGCCGCCCCATCGAGCGGGCCGTGGCGCGCCTGTCGGCCGAGCAGGGACGTTTCCTGCACGGCGTGGCGCGCAAGACCTGGGCCTATTTCGACACCTTCGTCGGGCCGGACGACCACTGGCTGCCGCCTGATAACATGCAGGAACACCCGAACCTCGTGGTGGCGCACCGTACCTCGCCGACGAATATCGGCCTGGCGTTGCTGGCCAACCTGACGGCCTACGATTTCGGCTATCTGACCCTGGGCCAGTTGATCGAGCGCAGCCGCGCCACCCTGCACAGCATGGGCGAACTGGAACGCTTCCAGGGCCATTTCTATAACTGGTACGACACGCAGACCCTGAAGGCGCTGCAGCCCATGTACATTTCAACGGTCGACAGCGGCAACCTGGCCGGCCATCTGCTGACCTTGCAGCCGGGACTGGTGGAGCTGTATGACGCCCCGATCATCGGCGCGCAAGTGGTGCAGGGCATCCGCACGACGGCGCAGGTGCTGCAGGAATTCATCGCCGCCGAAGGCGAGGGCAAGGCCATGCGCGACAGCATGACCCTGCTGCAGGCGCAGGCCGCACCGGCCAGCCTGGCCGAATGGCATGCCTACCTTTCTGCCGCGAATGGCGCGGCCGACGCGCTGCTGTCGCTGACCTTGCAAAGCGAGGATGGCGAGCTGTCCATGTGGGCGGGTGCGCTGGCGCGCCAATGCCGCGCGGCGCTGGCTGAATTGCTGCAACTGGCACCTTGGGCGGCGCAGGCGGGCGTCGATGCGGCGTGGCTGCGCGTGCCGACCCTGCGCGAACTGGCCAACCTGGAAACGCCGCAAGGCACGCAGCCGGAGCTGGCCGCCTTGCTGGCGCAGGGCCGCGAACAGGCGGGCCGCCACATGCGCGACATCGCCCACGCGGCGGGCCAGGCGCGCGACTTCGCGCAGATCGAATACGGCTTCCTGTACAACCCGTCGACAAAACTGCTGGCCATCGGCTACAACGTCAGCGAACGGCGTTTGGACCCCAGCTACTACGATTTGCTCGCTTCCGAAGTGCGCCTGGCCAGCTTCATCGCCATCGCCCAGGGCCAGCTGCCGCAGGAGCACTGGTTCGCCCTGGGCCGCCAGCTGTGCATGGTGGCCGGCCAGCCCGTGCTGCTGTCGTGGAGCGGCTCGATGTTCGAGTACCTGATGCCGCTCCTGGTGATGCCGAACTACCCGAACACCTTGCTCGACCAGACCTACCATTCCGTCATCGAGGCGCAGATCGATTACGGGCGCCAGCGCGATGTGCCTTGGGGGATTTCCGAATCCGGCTACAACACGGTTGACGCCAGTTTGAACTACCAATACCGTGCCTTCGGCGTGCCGGGACTGGGCTTGAAACGGGGCCTGGCCGACGACTTGGTGGTGGCGCCGTACGCCAGCATGATGGGCCTGATGGTGCAGCCGGAAGCGTCGTGCCAGAACCTGCAGCGCATGCAGGCGGCCGGCTACATGGGCCGCTACGGCTTTTTTGAAGCGATCGATTTCACCACGGCGCGCCTGCCGCGCGGGCAGGGCAGCGCCGTCATCCGCTCCTTCATGGTGCACCACCAGGGCATGGGCTTTCTGGCCCTCAGCTACCTGCTGCACGACCGCCCGATGCAGCGCCGTTTCGAGTCCGATCCGCTGCTGCAATCGGCCTTGCTGGTGCTGCAGGAACGCACGCCGCAGGCGGGCGCGTTTTACTCGAACACGGCCGAACTGGCGGTGCTGCGCAGCGGCGCGCCCGAGCAGGCCATGCCGATGCGCATCCTCACGCAAGCTAACAGCGCCGTGCCGGAAACGCAGCTGCTGTCGAACGGCCGCTACCACGTCATGGTGAGCAATGCGGGCGGCAGCTACAGCCGCTGGAAAGACCTGTCCGTGACGCGTTGGCGCGAGGACAGCACGCGCGATAACTGGGGCAATTTCTGCTACCTGCGCGACCTCGATGATGGCGAAGTCTGGTCCACCATGTACCAGCCCACGTTGGCCGAACCGAAGAAATACGAAGTGATTTTTTCGGAAGGGCGGGCCGAGTTCCGCCGCGCCGACCATGGCCTCGACCTGTACACGGAAATCGTCGTCTCGCCCGAGGACGACATCGAAATCCGGCGTACGCGCATCAGCAATAATTCGAACCGCCAGCGGCGCATCGAGATCACCAGTTTTGCCGAAGTGGTGATGGCGCCGGCGGCGGCCGATGCGGCCCATCCCGCGTTCAGCAAACTGTTTGTGCAGACGGAAATCCTCGCGCATGAAAAGGCGATTTTATGCACGCGCCGGCCCCGCTCGAAAGAGGAGCAGATGCCGTGGCTGCTGCATGTGATGACCGTGCACGATATCGAGCGCTACGAAGTATCGTTCGAAACGGACCGCGCGCGCTTCATCGGCCGTGGCAATACGGCGCAGCTGCCGCAGGCGCTGCAGGAAAGTGGCCCGCTCAGTGGCGGCCACGGTTCCGTGCTCGACCCCATCGTGGCCATCCGCTATGTCATCACGCTCGAACCCGACCAGGCCGTCACCGTCGACAGCGTCACCGGCATGGCCGAACAGCGCGATGCGGCCTTGCACCTGATCGACAAATACCAGGACCGCCATCTGGCCGACCGCGTGTTCGAACTGGCCTGGACGCACAGCCAGGTGGTGCTGCGCCAGTTGAACGCCAGCGAAGCGGACGCGCAGCTGTATGCGCGCCTGGCCAACGCCGTGATCTACCCGAATGCGGCCCTGCGCGCCGAGGCCAGCATCCTGATCAAGAACCAGCGCGGCCAGTCCGGCCTGTGGGCGTATGCCATTTCCGGCGACTTGCCCATCGTGCTGCTGCAGATACGCGACGCGGCCAATATCGAACTGGCGCGTCAGATGGTGCAGGCGCATGCCTACTGGCGCCTGAAGGGGTTGATCGTCGACCTGGTGATCTGGTACGAGGAGCAGTCGGGTTACCGCCAGTTGTTGCACGACCAGATCATGGGCTTGATCGCCTCGGGCATCGATGCGCAGGCGATCGACCGCCCGGGCGGCATCTTCGTACGCCTGGCCGAGCAGATCGCCAACGAAGACCGCATCTTGCTGCAATCGGTGGCGCGCGCCATCATCAGCGACTTGCGCGGCACTCTGGCCGAGCAGGTCAAGCGCCCGCCAAGCCCCGTGCTGCGCATGCCGCCGCTGCTGCAGGACCCGGCCCGCGAACAGGGCGGCGTGCCGCACCGGGCGCCAGAGCGCCAGTTGATCCTGGAAAATGGCCTCGGCGGTTTTACACCCGACGGCCGCGAATACGTGATCACCACGGCAGAAGGCAAGCAGACGCCGGCGCCGTGGTCGAACGTGCTGGCCAACGCGCAATTCGGCACGGTGGTGTCCGAAGCGGGCCAGGCCTACACGTGGAGCGAGAATGCGCATGAATTCCGCCTCACGCCGTGGCAGAACGACCCCGTGTCCGACTTGTCCGGCGAAGCGTTCTATGTGCGCGACGAGCAAAGCGGCCAGTTCTGGTCGCCCACGTCACTGCCCGCGCGCGGCAGCGGCGACTACGTGACGCGCCACGGTTTCGGCTACAGCATTTTCGAACATAGCGAAGGCGGCATCGCCACGGAATTGTGCACCTATGTGGCGCTCGATGCTGCCGTCAAATATTCGGTGATCAAGGTGCGCAACGACAGCGGCGTGCCGCGCCGCCTGTCCGTCACCGGTTATGTGGAATGGGTGATGGCCGACCTGCGCGCCAAGTCCGGCATGCATGTGGCCACCGAGGTCGACACGATCAGCGGCGCCCTGTTTGCGCGCAATAACTACAACACGGAGTTCTCGGGCCGGGTCGGCTTCTTCAATACGGACGCCAGCATCCGCTCCATCACCTGCGACCGCAATGAATTCATCGGCCGCAACGGCAGCCTGGCGCAGCCGGCGGCGCTGCGCCGCGTGCGCCTGTCAGGCAAGGCGGGCACGGGGCTGGACCAGTGTGCCGCCATCCAGGTGCCGTTTGAATTGCAGCCGGGGCAGGAGCGCGAAATCGTCTTTATCCTCGGCGTGGGCGGGCGCCGCAATGCCGATGCCAGCACCATGGTGCAGCGCCATGCGGGCAAGGATGCGGCGCGCGCTACGCTCGACGCCGTGCGTGCGCACTGGGACAGCACCCTGGGCGCCGTGCGCATCGAAACGCCCGACCCGTCGCTCGACGTGATCGCCAACGGCTGGCTGATGTACCAGACCATCGCCTGCCGCCTGTGGGCGCGCAGCGGCTATTACCAGTCGGGCGGCGCCTACGGTTTCCGCGACCAGCTGCAGGACGCGATGGCGATGATACACACGGCGCCGCAGTTGCTGCGCAAGCACTTGCTGCTGTGCGCGGCGCACCAGTTTGTCGAAGGCGACGTGCAGCACTGGTGGCATCCGCCATCGGACCGCGGCGTGCGCACGCACTGCTCCGACGATTACCTGTGGCTGCCGCTGGCCGCCTGCCGCTATGTGATCGCCACGGGCGACGTCAACGTGCTGTCGGAAGTGGCGCCCTTCATCGAGGGCCGCGCCGTCAAGCCGGAAGAGGATTCCTACTACGACTTGCCCGTGCGCTCGGGCGAATCGGCCGACCTGTACGAGCACTGCGTGCGCGCCATCCGCCATGGCCTGCGCCTGGGCGTGCACGGTTTGCCGCTGATCGGTTCCTGCGACTGGAATGACGGCATGGACAAGGTGGGCGAACATGGCAAGGGCGAGAGCGTGTGGCTGGCCTTCTTCCTGTATGAAGTGCTGCAGCGCTTTGCCGAAGTGGCCATGCTGCGCGGCGACGCCGCGTTCGCCCAGTTCTGCCGCGACGAAGCCGTGAAACTGGCGGCCAACGTCGAGGAACATGCGTGGGATGGCGAGTGGTACCGGCGCGCGTATTTCGACGACGGCACGCCCTTGGGTTCGCATACGAACGAGGAATGCCAGATCGATTCGATTTCGCAAAGCTGGGGCGTGCTGTCGGGCGCCGCCAACAAGGAGCGGGTCGCCGGCGCCATGCGCCAGGTCGATGCGCGCCTCGTGCGCCGCGATTCCGGGGTGATCCAGCTGCTCGATCCGCCGTTCGACAAGGCCGACCTCAATCCCGGCTACATCCGCGGCTATGTGCCGGGCGTGCGCGAGAACGGCGGCCAGTACACGCATGCGGCCATCTGGACGGCGATGGCGTTTGCCCGAATGGGCGACGGCGAGAAAGCATGGGAACTGCTGCGCATGATCAGTCCCGTGCGCCATGGCGCTGACGCGCCGGCGGTGGCGCGCTACAAGGTGGAACCATACGTGGTGACGGCCGACGTGTATGCCGTGGCGCCGCACGTGGGACGCGGCGGCTGGAGCTGGTACACGGGATCGTCGGGCTGGCTGTACCGCCTGATCGTCGAATCCCTGCTCGGCTTGACGCGCGAAGCGAACGTGCTGCGCATGGCACCGATGATGCCGGCCGAGTGGCGCAGCTTCAAGCTGCATTACCGCTTCGGCGCCAGCAGCTACGCCATCACGGTGGAGCAGGCGCAGGGGCGGCCTGCGGGACTGTCGCTCGATGGCGTGGCGCAGGGCGGCAACAGCATCACCCTGCGCGACGAAGGCCGCGAGTATGCGGTGCTGCTGCTGGTTTAGTCTTGCCCACGTACTTGCCAAGCATCGTGTTCGGGACGGCGCCGGCCGGCCAGCAGGATCAGGCCGGCGCCAAACAGCAGCAGGTCGCGCGTGCGCACCTCGGGCGCGGACTGCGTTGCCGTCTGCTGGTGGTAGTTCAAGGCTGCCGCCGTGGCGGCGGCAGGCTGGCTGGCGCAAGCGGCCAGGCACAGCGCCGCCATTTTTCCATTCAAATACATACATTCCTCAAGAAAGCGCACCGGCCGTTGGGATCGGCGCGCCGGTATTCATGTCGACGACATTGTAATTATGAACATGAATATTGTAAATGAGAAATTATCCAAGGCTGCCTCAGAAACCCAGGGCGGCGCCTGCCCCCAGCAGGGTGGCCACACCCAGCACGGCAAACACCAGCGCCGCGATGCCGTGCACGAGGCGCAGCGGTACACGGTTGGCGATCCTGTCGCCCAGGTAGACGGCCGGCACGTTGGCCAGCATCATGCCGAAGGTGGTGCCCAGCACGACGGAAACAATGTCGTGGTAGCGCGCCGCCAGCGCCACGGTCGCCACCTGCGTCTTGTCGCCCATTTCCGCCATGAAGAAGGCGATCAGGGTGGTCAGGAAGACGCCGTATTTGGCCAGCTTCGTTTCGTCTTCATCGAGCTTGTCGGGGATCAGCGTCCAGGCGGCCATGGCCAGGAACGACACGCCCAGCACCCAGCGCAGTACGTCGGGGCCCAGCATGCTGGTGATCCAGGCGCCGACGGCGGCGGCGAACGCGTGGTTGGCGATGGTAGCGACGAAAATGGCCAGCACGATGGGCAAGGGCTTGCGGAATTTGGCGGCCAGCAGAAAGGCCAGGAGTTGGGTTTTATCGCCGATTTCAGCGAGACCGACGATGCCGGTGGAGATGAGGAATGCTTCCATGAGATTGCAAGAGGTACGCGGGCCGGACGAATTAACCAATGATCCACGGGCGACTCCGGCCCATGCGGCCGCCCTGGATCAATGGTCTCGTCAAGTTCTGCAACCACCTGCACCATGGCCTGCGGGCCAATCATGTTGATACAGGTTCCCGCGGCAGGACCGCGGGACGACTACTCCCCAATGTTCGAGGCGCATCATACGCCAATGCCCGCGCCGGCGCCAGTAGCGCCCGGGTGGGGCGCGGCCCGGTGTGTGGGACTTCGACAACAATGACCGATTGCAAACAGACTCGACTTAGAATGCAGTTCTGTCCACGACTCCCAGATGGAATGCGCCATGCCGGTCCTTGTCCGCTTGCTTGCCTTGTGTTTGACCTTGTTTGCTCCCTTGTCCGGCCTGTGCGCCGCCGCGCCCTTCGACGACAAGTTCCGCCAGCTGGAAGAGCTGCTGCCCACGCCGAACAGCTACCGCACGGCGTCCGGCGCGCCCGGCCACGCCTACTGGCAGCAGCGCGCCGATTACGTGATCCGCGCCACGCTCGATGAGGAACGCCGCGCCATCACTGCCAGCGAGCAGATCACCTATCACAACCGCTCGCCCGACAGCCTCGCGTATCTGTGGCTGCAGCTGGACCAGAATGGCTTGCGCCAGGATGCCGACCAGCGCCGCGTATTGAGTGCCCCATCGCGCCAGGCCTGGCTCAGTGGCAGCGAAGACGAGGCGCTGAAATTCGAGGACTTGCGCGCCATCCATGCGGGCCGCGAATTTGACGGCGGCTTCAAGCTCACCGCCGTGACGGCGGCCAACGGCAAGCCGCTGCCGTATGTGGTCAACCAGACCATGCTGCGGATCGATCTGCCGGTGGCGCTGGCACCCGGCCAGAGCGTCACGTTCAATATCGACTGGTCGTATCGGATCAATGACCAGAAGGTGCTCGTCGAGCGCTCCGGCTATGAGTATTTTGAAGACGACAAGAACACGATCTTCCAGATCGCGCAGTGGTTCCCGCGCATGGCCGCGTATTACGACGCCGCCGGCTGGCAGCACAAGCAGTTCCTCGGCTCCGGCGAATTCACGCTGGAGTTTGGCGACTACGAGCTGTACCTGACGGTGCCGGACGACCACGTGGTGGCCGCCACGGGCGAGCTGCAAAATCCGGCCGCCGTACTGAGCGCGGCGCAGCGCGAGCGCCTGGCGCGGGCGAAAAACAGCAATACGCCGCTGCTGGTGATCACGCCGCAGGAAGCGCTGGCGGCGGAGAAGGGCAAGTCGGCGGGCATGAAAACCTGGCACTTCAAGGCGGCCAATGTGCGCGATGTGGCGTGGGCCTCAAGCCGCAAGTTCATCTGGGATGCGCAGGGTTTGAATAGCGGCGGCAAGCGCGTGATGGCCATGTCGTATTACCCGAACGAAGGCAACCCACTGTGGCAGCAGTACAGCACGCGCGCCGTCGTGCACGCGATCGAGCAGTACAACAAATACAGTTTCGACTATCCGTATCCGAACGCGATTTCCGTCAACGGCGCCGTCGGCGGCATGGAGTACCCGATGATTGCGTTCAATGGCGGGCGCCCCGTGAAGGACAAGAAGACGGGGGAGCTCACGTATTCGAAGACGGCAAAATATGACCTGATCGGCGTGATCATCCACGAAGTGGGCCACAATTATTTCCCCATGATCGTCAACTCCGACGAGCGCCAGTGGACGTGGATGGACGAGGGCCTCAACTCCTTCCTGCAGTACCTGGCCGAGCAGGCGTGGGAAGAGCATTTCCCGTCGTGGAATGGCGAGCCGCGCAAGATCGTCGACTACATGCGCAGCCAGAACCAGGTGCCCATCATGACCAATTCCGAGTCCTTGCTGCAGTTCACGGCGAACGCCTACGACAAGCCGGCCACGGCGCTCAACATCCTGCGCGAGACCATCCTCGGGCGTGAACTGTTCGACTTCGCCTTCAAGCAGTACGCGCTGCGCTGGAAGTTCAAGCGCCCGACGCCAGCCGACTTTTTCCGCACCATGGAAGACGCGTCCGGCACGGACCTGGACTGGTTCTGGCGCGGCTGGTTCTATACGACCGATGCGGTCGACATCAGCATCGACGGCATCAGCGAATATGGCGTGAGTACGAAGAATCCGGAAATCGAGAAAGCGTGGAAGAAGGCGCAGAAAGACGCGCAGCCCATCTCAATTTCGGACCAGCGCAACAAGGCGCTGCCGAAGAAGGTCGACATCGATCCCGCACTGAAGGATTTCTATAACCGGCACGATGACTTCACGGTCACCAACAAGGACCGCAACAGCTATGCGGAAGAGCAGGAAGGGCTGGAGCCGTGGGAGCGCAAGCTGCTGGAACAGCGCAACATGGGCAAGCACTTGTACCTGGTCGACTTTTCGAATCTCGGCGGCCTGGTGATGCCACTGATCCTGGAAATCGAACTGAAAAGCGGCAAGAAGATCATCGAGCGCGTGCCGGCCGAAGTGTGGCGCTATGCGCCGCACAAGATCAGCAAGGTGATCGTCACGGACGAGCCGATGGTGGGCCTGGTGCAGGACCCGTATTGGGAGACGGCCGACATCGACACCGGCAACAATAGCTGGCCGAGGAAAGTCACGCCATCGCGCCTGGAACTGTTCAAGCTCGATCGCGACAAGAACAACCTGATGAAGGATTTTAATACGCCGCTGAAGGCGCCCGAGGCCAAGGCCGAGGCCAGGCCGGAAGCAAAATAGGGAAACAGCGCCGGCCAGTCCGGCGCTTTTTTCTGCCGGCCCGCGCCGGAAGTGCTATTCTGCGCGACGCCCCGGCGCACACGGACCGGGGCTTTCGCAAATCATTCAAAAGACGACCATGCAAACTTTGACCTTCCTGCGCGCGCTGGGCTGTGCGCTCCTTTGCCAGGTAACCCTGGCCGCGCACGCCGACCCCCTCAGCTATGCGCGCTACGACCAGGTGCGCACGCGCGACCTGCAGCTGGACCTGAAAGCGGACTTCAAGCAAAAGACGCTCTCCGGCTATGCCGAGCTGTCCTTGAACTGGATCGATCCGGCGGCGCGCACCCTGGTGCTCGATACGCGCGATTTGTCGATCGCCAAGGTGCAGGTGCAGGACAAGCGCGGCGCTTGGCAGATGGCGCCGTACCAGCTGGACAGGGCCGACCCGGAAAAGGGCCAGGCGCTGCGCATCACCACCACGGGCCAGCCGGGCAAAGTGCGCGTCTACTATCACACGGCGCCGAACGCCATCGCGCTGCAGTGGCTCACGCCGCAGCAGACCATGTCGGGCAAGCTGCCTTTCATGTTCAGCCAGTCGCAAAGCATCAACGCCCGCTCGTGGGTGCCGTCGCAGGATACGCCGGCCGTGCGTTTTACGTATAGCGCACGCATCGATGCGCCAGCGGGCATGCGCGTCGTGATGAGCGCTGAGAACGACGAAAAGGCGACGGGCAAGGGAGGCTGGAAATTCAGGATGCCGCAGCCGATTCCATCGTACCTGCTGGCCATTGCCATCGGCGAATTGGAAGTGCGCAAACTCGGTCCCCGCTCCGCCGTGTATGCGGAACCGCCGCGCATCAAGGCGGCCGAATACGAGCTGGCCGACACGGAAAAGATGATCCAGGCCGCCGAAGCGCTGTACGGTCCATATGGCTGGGGACGCTACGACATGATCGTGCTGCCGCCATCGTTCCCCTACGGCGGCATGGAAAACCCGCGCCTGACCTTCCTCACGCCGACCATGATCGCGGGCGACCGCAGCCTGGTCGACCTGATCGCGCATGAACTGGCCCACTCGTGGTCGGGCAACCTGGTCACCAACGCCTCGTGGAAGCACATGTGGCTCAACGAAGGCTTCACCACCTACGTCACGACCCGCATCGTCGAGCAGCTGTATGGCAGCGAAGTAGCGCAGATGGGCGTGCAGGTCGACCAGGAAGAACTGGCCGCTGCGATCCGCGAACTGCCGGCCGCGAAAACGGCGCTGATCACACGCGACGCGGACGCCAACCCGGCCGAAACGTACACGGACGACGGCATCATCTACCCGAAAGGCGCCTGGTTCCTGGCCACCATGGAGCGCCGTGCCGGCCGCGCCGTGTTCGATCCTTTCCTGCGCGGCTGGTTCGACCAGCACGCGTTCCAGAGCGTGACGACGGAGCAGTTCATCGCCTACCTGCGCAAGAACCTGCTGGCGCAGCATCCGGACGTGATGCCGGAAGCGGAACTCGATGAGTGGCTGTATGGCACGGGCGTGCCGGCCAGCGCGCAGCGCGTCGTCTCGCCGCGTCTGGCGCTGCTCGACCAGCACCGCGACGCCTGGTTGAAAGGCACATTGCCGACGAAAGACCTGGGCATGGACAAGTGGATCGCCATCGAATCGATGCACTTCCTGAACGACATCAACAACAAGGCCAGCGCGGCGCAATTGCGTGAGCTGGACCAGGCCTACGGCGTGGGCAAGAGCGGCAACAATGAAGTGGCCTACCGCTTCTACCTGGCCTCCGTGAACGCCGGCTACGACGTGCAGCAGCCCTTGCAGGCATTCCTCATGAGCGTGGGCCGCCAGAAGTTCGTCGTGCCCCTGTACAGCGCTCTGATGAAGACGCCGCAAGGCCATGCTTGGGCCAAGGACGTGTATGCGAAGGCGCGCGAACGCTACCACCCGGTGACGCAGGAAAGCGTCGACAAATTGATGGCCGCGCAAGCGCATTGAACTTCCTTTGGACATCCTGACCATGCATACCATGAACCGCCTCGCCACCGCCATCGTGCTGGCGTTTTCCGCGATCGCCGTGCCGGCGCTGGCTGTTGACGCCGCCCCCGTTGTTGCTGCCGCACCGGCGCCCGCGCCGGCCTTCGATCTTGAGCGCGACGTCGCCACCGCCCTGAAAGTGTTCGACGTGCCCGGCATGGCGATCGCCATCGTCAAGGACGGTAAAGTCATCACCGCCAGGGGCTTTGGCGTGCGCAAGCTGGGCGAGCCAGCCGCCGTCGATGCGAAGACCGTGTTCGAAGTGGCATCGAACTCGAAAGGCTTCACGGCCGCCGCGCTGGCCATGCTGGTCGACGAGGGCAAGCTGGCCTGGGACGATCCCGTTACCAAGCATTTGCCCGGCTTCCAGATGCACGATTCCTACGTGACGGGCGCCATGACCATCCGCGATTTGCTGACGCACCGCAGCGGCCTGGGCCTGGGCGCCGGCGACTTGCTGTGGTGGCCGACGACGACCTTCAGCACCGACGAGATCATCGAGAAGCTGCGCTACATCCGTCCGGCCACGAGTTTTCGCAACAGCTATGCCTACGATAACCTGCTGTACATCGTGGCTGGCAAGATCATCGCCGACAAGGCGGGGAAAAGCTGGGGCGAGGCCATGCATGAACGCATCCTGGCGCCGCTGGGCATGACGGGCACCACCACCAGCCTGGCTGAAAATGCGGGCAATCCCGACGTCGCCAATGCGCACAGCAAGATCGACGGCAAGATCGCCGCCGTCAAATCGATGCCCGTGCCGAACGCCGTGGGCGCCGTCGGCATCAACACGAATGCGGAAGATATCGCCAAGTGGATGATGGTGCTGCTTGACGGCGGCAAGATCGCCGGCGTGAAGGACAAGGATGGCAAGGACGCGCGCCTGTTCAGCGAAAAGCAGGGCCGCGAAATGTGGACGGCGCAAACGCCGATCAAGATCCCCGAGCCGAAACCGGCATTGGCCGCGACGAAACCGAACTTCAGCGCGTATGGCCTGGGCTTCCAGCTGCGCGACTACAAGGGCATGAAGGTGGCCATGCACGGCGGCGCGCTGCAGGGCTTTTATTCGCGCGTGGTGATGGTGCCGGAAGCGAAGCTGGGCGTGGCCATTCTGACCAATGCGGAAAATGGCGGTTCCATGACGGCGCTGCAATGGCGCATCCTCGACCATTACCTGCAGGCGGCGCCGTCGGACTGGCTGGCGCTGGTGGCCAAGGTGGAGCAGGACCAGCATGCGGAAGAAGTGAAAAAGCAGGGCAAGGCGTCGAGCGCGCGCGCGGCCAGATCGCAGCCATCGCTGCCACTGGCGGCGTACGACGGCGAGTACGAGGATGCCTGGTACGGCAAGGTCATCATCAAGCCCGAGGGGAAAAAACATATCCTCAGCTTCACGCGCACGCCGGACCTGACGGGCGAGCTGGAACACTGGCAGCACGACACCTTCATCGTGCGCTGGAAAGAGCGTAACTTCAACGCCGACGCCTACGTGACGTTCTCGCTCAATCCCGATGGCAGCATCGACCGGGTGAAGATGGCGCCCGTGTCGGCCGAGACGGATTTCAGCTACGACTTCCAGGACCTGAGCCTGGTGCCGGTGAAACCGAAGGAAGCGAAGAAATAAAGGGTCGATACATAAAGGGTCGATACCAGAACCGCAGCCTGTGCTGCGGTTTTTTTTCGCCCGTTGCCATGCAAATGCGCGGCAGGAGGGTGGCGGACCGGTTTTTATTCCATGAAATGGGGCGAAAAAGAAACGTTATCTTGTTTTCTTGTTTGTGGATTTACTAACTTTTCAAGGTGATACTATTTCCGTGCGCCATGAAATTTGTCTGTCGACAGACGCTTTCTGGCGGCTGACGTCTTTGTCTTCCAGTGTTTTTTATAACGACTCAACTTTGGGGAATGGGATAAAAATGATCAATGTGAAAAAAGCCGTATTTGTCTTTTGCGTCGCCGTCGGTTTTGCCGGCGCCATCAGTTCTTCCGCGTTTGCCTTGCCAACGCGTGAAACCTGCGAGGAAGCCTATACCGCCTGCGTGACGGACAGCGATGCCAACGCCTGCACCCTGGTCAAGCGCCTGTGCGGCGTGTACGGCATCCACCTGTAAGGCGGCATTCCAGTCCGGGATCGGGCGGCGCGCCGGAGTGGCACGCCGCCGTTTGCTTTTTATGGCTTGACGAACTTCAAGGTCATGCGGTCGCTCTCGCCGATGGCCGTGTACTTGGCCCGGTCCACATCCTTGTTGGCGTAGGTGGGCGGCAGCGCCCAGACGCCCCCCTGGTGGTCCGCCGTGTCTTTCGGATTGGCGTTGATCTCTGACTTGGCCGCCAGTTTGAAACCTGCGCCTTCGGCCAGTTTGATCACATACGCTTCGTGCATGTAGCCGCTGCTTGCTGTGGCGTCCTGCACCTTGTTCGCCGGCAGGCGGTGCTCGACGACGCCGAATACGCCGCCCGGTTTCAGGCTGTCATACACTTCCTTGAACAGGGTCTGCATGCCCGCTTCGCCGATCGGTATCCAGTTGTGGATATTGCGGAAGGTGAGCACCATGTCGGCCGTGCCCTTGGGCGCGATGCGGTAGGTGGTGGGTGGCGCGAAGGCGCCGATGTCCACCTTGCCGAAGGCGCTGGGATTGGCGTCGAGTTTTTGCTGGAAGCGCGCCGCGCCGCGGCGAGCGCCTTCGCTGCTTGACTGCGGGTCGTTGCCGGCGGCAATCAGCTTGCCGTTGTCGCGCAGGTAGGGCGCGAGGATCTCCGTGTACCAGCCGCCGCCGGGCGCCAGTTCCACCACCGTCATCGTCGGCTTGATGCCGAAGAACGTCAGCGTTTCATACGGGTGGCGGGCGCTGTCGCGCAGCGCGTTGGCCGGTGTGCGCGCGCTGCCGGCGATGGCCGCTTTCAGGGCCGCGTCGCCCGTGTCGGCGGCCAGTGCCGCGCCGCTGCCGCCACAGGCCAGCATGACCGTCAGGGCCACAGCCAGGGATACTCGCTTCATCATCATTTGCTCCATGCGTGATTGGATCGGTTGGTGAATTGGTGGCGATCGCCATCAACGCCGATCATCGGTCAAGCACGCTGGCCGGTCAAGCGGATTCCGTACTCCATGCGGCGGCATACGCGGGTATGTCGCACGTGTTGAGCGCATCGGCGATGGCCGCGCCACGGCCGTGCGTGAACGGCAGTTCGCCCGTCCAGACGGCATGCGCCATGTCGCCAGCGTCGTCGAGCGGGCCGCCCTTGCGCTGCTTGACGGCGTATTCGTCGAGCGCGATGCGCAGCACGGTGGTGGCCGCGTATTCCTTGGCGTTGCCGCCACGCACGTGCGCCAGGCGTCCCGGCATCAGCTTTTCCATCAGCGCGTCCATGGCCGCATGCTGCTGGCCGATGTCGCTGACTTTTTCAAACCGCCCGTACACCATCGCCGAACGGTAGTTCATCGTGTGGTTGAAGGCGGAGCGCGCCAGTACCAGGCCATCGAGATGGGTGACCGTCACGCATACGTCGCTGTCTTGCAGGAGCTTGAGCATGCGGCTGCCGTTCGAGCCGTGGATATACAGGTGGCCATCGATGCGCCAGCAGGCGGTCGGGATGCAATGGCTGCCCTTGTCGTCGTGGAAGGCGATATGGCACAGGTAGGCGACATCGAGGATGGCGTACAGGGCGGCTTGCTCGTAGCTGGCCAGTTCGGCGACGCGGCGCACGCGGGTACGGGGGCTGGGAGGCAGGGCGGTAGTGGTCATGGCGGAAGTCCCGTTGGTTGAAGAGGAAGGCCGCACTATAATCGGCATCTGGCCCTGAAAAAAGATCCAGAACCGATAAATAATGTAGAGCCACAGTTGAGGGGGCCACATGGATTTTGCTTTGCTGCTGAGCGCATTCGAGCGCACGCACCGCGAGCGGGGCTGGCCGCGCCAGCGCCTGCTGCATGAATGCCTGCGCGCGGCGATCCGCGGCGGCCAGCTGGCCCCTGGCACGCGCCTGGCCGCCACGCGCGTGCTGGCGGCGGAACTGGGACTGGCACGGAATACCGTGCTGTACGCCTACGAGCAATTGGCCAGCGAAGGGTTTGTCTTGCCGGACCGGCGCGGCACCGTCGTCGCCGGCAGCGTGGGCGTGCCGGAAGCGGCACCTGCTGCCGGCGGCAGCAATGACGGCTTGTCGCGCCGCGCCCGGCGTTTGCGCGGCGTGGCGGGACAGGATGCCAGCGCGGCGGTGGTGTTTCCCGCCGACGCCATGGGCGCGTTCGCGCCTGGCGTGCCGGCGCTCGACGAATTTCCGCTGGCGCAGTGGCGGCGCATGCTGGACCGCGCGTGGCGCGCGCTGACGCCGCGCCAGCTCAATTACGGCGACCCTGCCGGCGAGCCGCAGCTGCGCATGGCCATCGCCGACCATTTGCGCGCAGCGCGCGGCGTCGTCTGCGATGCGGGCCAGGTGTTCATCACGGACGGCACGCAGAGCAGCCTCGATGTCTGCCTGCGCGCCTTTGCCGACCAGGGAGATACCTTGTGGATCGAGCATCCCGGCTATGGCGGCGCGCTGGCGGCGGGCCGTGGCGCCGGCTTGCAGGTGACGGGTATCGCCGTCGACATCGATGGCATCGCGCCGACGGACGACGACTGGCGCGATACGCCGCCGCGCCTGATCTACACGACGCCGTCGCACCAGTATCCGACGGGCAGCGTACTTAGTCCCGCGCGCCGCATGGCGCTGCTCGAACGCGCGCGCGCGGCCGGCGCCCTGATCATCGAAGACGATTACGACAGCGAATTTCGCCATGGCGGCCCGCCCCTGGCGGCCATGCAGGGACTGGTGGCCGACGCGCCCATCGTGTACCTGGGCACCTTCAGCAAGACCATGTTCCCCGCCTTGCGCCTGGCTTTTATCGTCGTGCCGGCGGCGCTGGCCGGGGCCTTCGCGCAGATGCAGGCGCAGGGCGCCGCGCGGGGCCGCGTGGCCGAACAGCTGGCGCTGGCCGAGTTCCTGCGCAGCGGCCTGTTTGCGCGCCATGTACGCCGTATGCGCCGCCTGTACCGCCAGCGCCGCGACGCCTTGAGCGAGGCACTGCAGCGCCATGCGTGTGGGGGCGCGGCCATCCATGGCGGCACGGCCGGCATGCACCTGGCGCTGCGTTTTCACGATCGCGCATGGGATGACCTGGCGCTGAGCCGCCGCGCCGCGCAGGACGGCATCGTGGCGCTGGCGCTGTCCGCCCATGGCACGGGCGAGGGGACGCGAGAAGAGGCAGGCTGGAACGGTTTTCTGCTCGGCTATGCCCAGGTACCGGCCGAGAATATGGATGGCCTGGCGCGCCGCCTGGGCGCGCTGCTGCCGGCGTGATGCGGTTATCTTATTGCTGGTCCTGCATCCACTGTTTCAAACCGTTGACCCAGTTCTTGGCGGGCAGGTTGAATTGCTTCTTGATGGTGGCGGCGCGTTCGTATAGCTCGCTGAAGTCGAGCGATGGCGATTTTTTGAAGGCCAGCACGACGATGTTTTCATCTTCCATTTCCGGCACCCAGACGACGGCGTCGAAGACCAGTTCCATCGCCTGCAGATTCTTGTCGTAGTTGGGGAAGTCGCCGAAGACATTCGTGCACATGATGCCCTCGTCCGTCAGGCAGTCGAAGCATGCCTGGTAGAACTCGGGCGTGTCGAGCACGGGGCCGCGCGCGTCTTCATCGTACAGGTCCACCTGCAGCGCGTCGACGGTGCCATGGTTGGCCGGGTCGAGCACGAAGTCGAGCGCATTCATTTCGCGCACATCGAGGCGTGCGTCGTTCGGCGGCAGCGCGAACTGGGCGCCGCAGATGGCGATCACGTTCGGATTGAGTTCAATGGCCGTGACCGAGGCATCGGGGAAGCGGCGGTAGCTGAACTTGGTCAGCGCGGCGCTGCCCAGGCCCAGTTGCACGATGCGTCTGGGCTGCGTCTTGAACAGTATCCACATCATCATCATCTGCACGTATTCGAGTTCGATGGCATCGGGTTTGTCGAGGCGCATGGCGCCTTGCACCCACTTGGTTCCCAGGTGCAGGTAGCGGATGCCGCGGTGTTCGGTGGTGGTGGCGGGCGGGTGGCCCGGGTGGCTGAAAGCGGTATGGCTGGTGGAGGTAAAGTCGGTCGTCATGGCGCCAGTTTAGCAGTCGCCAAAGAAAAAGACGCCGTGGCGTCTTTTGGGTGGAGCGCTCAAGATTGCTTGCGGCGCCGCGCCAGGAAGCCGAGTATGCCCAGGCCGGCCAGCAGCATGCCATAGGTTTCCGGTTCAGGAACGGGAGCCAGGTTCAGGTTGAAGACGCCGCCATAGCTGCCGCCCTTGGTGTTGCCGATGACGGTGAGGACCAGCGGGCCATTGAACAGGAGGTTCGTCGGCGCCAGGACTTCGCCCTGGGCATAGCCAAAGACGGTGGGGCCGCCAAAGCCGGTCAGGCCGATGCCATTCAGGTTGGCGCTGGTGAAGCTGATGGAGGAACTGTCCGAACCCGTGACGGACAGGTTGGCCAGAAAGGCTTGCGCGGTGGAACCGAAGGTCGCATCGGGTGTGAACGTGAAGGTATCGGTGAAGTCGCCGAGCGGACTGGGCACGGCGCTGAAGCCGCTGGTCCACAGATTCCCCGTGGTATTGACGAGGTTGACGATGTAGTCGGCGGCACTGGCGCTGCCGATGGAAGCAGCGCTCAGTACTGCCGCTGCGATGAGTGATTTTAATTTCATGTTGATCCCCGCGAAAAGACGATTGATGTTTCAAAAAAACCGTACCGCGCTGATAAATTATCGCTGAGACATCACGTTGTCAATTAGTTATTTCAATATCATTATGCAAACTCAAATAGCTTATTTCTAACGCACGGGCATGGGACGTGAGTGATTTCAATATTGACAATTGTTATTGTCAATGTTTTACTCAAAATCGTCCGAGATTTTGTGGTCTAAAAATCGTTACGCTGGGAACTAATTTCTGTCCAGCAAGGGAAGAATCAAGGTCACCGCCAGGCCGCCACCCTCGCGGTTGGCCAGGGTGATGCGCCCGCCATGGGCTTCGGCGATTTCGCGCGCCAGGGCCAGGCCCAGTCCCGTGCCGCTGCGCTTGGTGGAATAAAACGGCACCAGCGCGTTTTCCAGCACGGCGCCGCTCATGCCCGGCCCGCGGTCGCGCACTTCGATGCGCAGCTGGCCATGCGCCTGGCTGACTTGCAGGCCGATATGCTCTTCCCGCGAGCCCGATTCCAGCGCATTCTTGAGCAGGTTCAGCAGCGCTTGCTGCATTTGCGCCGCATCGAACAAGGCCGCTTGCGCGGGCGGCGGGGCGTCGAGCGTGAAGGCTGCTTGCGAGGCCAGGCTGTCAAGGAAGAGGGGCCATTCGCATGGCGCCAGGCGCGGCGTGGGCAACTTGGCAAAGCGCGCATAGCCGAGGATGAAGGTTTCCAGGTGACGCGTGCGCTCTTCGATGGTGGCGAGGATTTGCGGCAGGCGCTCCGTCTGGCCGCGGCGCACCAGCTCGGCGCCGGAGTGGGCCAGCGAGGCCAGTGGCGCCAGCGAGTTGTTGAGTTCGTGGCTGATGACGCGGATGACTTTTTTCCAGGTCTGCACTTCCTGCCGGCGCAGTTCCAGGGTCAGCTGGCGCAACAGCAGCAGTTCGTGCTTGCGTCCGTTCAGGCTGAAGCTGCGCCGCGCCAGGTGATACACCTCTTCCTGTTCCCCTTCGCCGCTGGTAAACAAGCCGTCGTTGCGGCGCGCCAGCGCTTCGGCCAGTGCCGGCGCCGCCTGCTGCACGATGTCGGCCAGGTGATGCCCTTCGAGCCGGCGTCCCTGGTGCAGCAACTGGCGCGCGGCCAGGTTGGCGTAGACGATGGCGCTGCCCTCGGCCACCAGCAGCATGGCCACCGGCGTGTTCTGAACCATGGTGTCGAGCAGCAGTTCGCGCTGCACCAGGTCCAGGCGCTGCTTGCGCAGCACGTCGCCCAGCGCATTGTGGGCCGCCACCAGGTCGGCCAGCTCATCGTCTTGCGGCCAGCGCAGGCTGAAGCCGAAATCGCCGTCCTGGTAGCTCGTCACTGTGCCGCTCAAGGCGCGAAACAGCGACAGCATCGATTGCAGCTGCGCGCGGATGGTGATGACGGCCACCGGCAGCACGCACAGCAGGGTACCGGCCAGCACCAGCAGCGGCTGGCCTGGCAAAAAGTGCGCGAGCAGCAGCGCGATGATGATGCCCAGCACCAGCAGGGTGACGATCAGCGCCGTCCAGCGCGTGAGCAGGGAGAGGCGCATGGGGCGGTATCCCATCAGCCGCGCGCGATGCCCAGGCGTTCCATGCGACGGTACAGTGCCTGGCGCGACAGCCCCAGTTCCTGCGCCGCCTGCGCCACCACGCCGTGCGCACGCGCGAGCGCCGCAGTGACGCTGTCGCGGTCCGGTTCCGTCGCGCCGGCATCCTGCGGCGCGCGTGGCGATGCCGCACCGGCCAGCGGCAAGCCCGTTTCCAGCGCGCCGATCACCGGGCCGGCCGTCAGCAGGCTGGCGCGCTGCATGACGTTTTTCAGTTCGCGCACATTGCCTGGCCAGCCGTGCGCCAGCAAGGTCGCCTGCGCCTGCGCGTCCAGTGTCTTTTCGCCGCCCAGGAAATGCCGCGCCAGGAACAGGATGTCCAGCGGGCGCTGGGCCAGCGCCGGCAATCGCAGTTCGATCACGTTCAGGCGGTAGAACAGGTCTTCGCGAAACGTGCCGGCCTTGATCATCGCCGGCAGGTCGGCGTTGCTGGCGCTGATGACGCGCACTTTCACTTGCCGCTCGCGGTTCGAGCCGAGGCGCTCGAAGCGTCCCGTTTCGAGCACGCGCAGCAGTTTCATTTGTCCGGCCAGCGGCAGGTTGCCGATCTCGTCGAGGAACAGGGTGCCGCCGTCGGCCGCGTCGAACTTGCCGTCGCGTGCGCGCGTGATGCCCGTATAGGCGCCTGCTTCCGCGCCGAACAGTTCCGCCTCGATCAGTTCCACGGGCACGGCGCCGCAATTGAGCACGACGAAAGGGCCGCTGGCGACCTGCGAATTGGCTTGCACGATGGCGGCGATGCGTTCCTTGCCGCTGCCGTTCGGCCCCGAAATGAGCACGGGCACGTCGGCGCGCGCCACCTGGCACGCCAGGTGCACGACTCGTTCCGTGGCCGGGTCTTGCCATACCATGCCGCGCAGGTCGAAGTCGTGTTCCAGGGCGTGGCGCTGGCGCTGTTCGGCCACCACGCGCTGGCGCAGCGCGCGGTTGGCCTGTCCCAGTTCCAGCAGGTTCTGCACGCTGGCGATCAGGCGCCGGTCATCCCATGGCTTGGCCAGGTAGTCGGCCGCGCCGGACTTGATCAGGTCGACGGCGGCGTCGAGCTGGGTCCATGCCGTCAGCAGGATCACGGGCAGGTCCGGATAGCGCGCGCGAATCGCGTGGAACAGCGCGCCGCCTTCCTCGCCCGACGTGGTGTCGGCCGTGAAATTCATGTCCTGCACCACCAGGTCGATGGCGTGGCGCTCGAGCAGCTGCAAGCCTTCCTCGGGCGAGGCGGCGCGCACGGCGTCGATCTCGTGCAGGGAGAGCAGCACGTCGAGCGCGATGGCCACGGCGGCATTGTCGTCAATAATCAGTACGGTAGGCATGCGCGCAGCATATCACTGAGGTGCCGGCTTAGGCACTGCGGGTGGCAGTGGCGGGCGAAATGCTGGCCGCGCGCCAGGCCGGGCCGTACACGGCGCCCACACCTAGCAGCCAGAACACGAGCGCGCCGGCCAGCAGATAGCCGGGCGGCAGGCGCGCCATTTCCAGCTGGCTGACCAGCAGCTGGTTCAAGCCCAATCCCAGCAGCACGCCGCACGCCACGCCGACGCTGGTGATCATGAAATTTTCGGTCAGGAAGTAGCGCAGGATGTCGATGCGGCGGGCGCCCAGGGCGCGGCGCACGCCGATCTGTTTGCGGCGCTGCGACACCCACAGGCTGGCGATGCCGACGATGCCGCTGGCGGTGACCAGCAGCAGCAGGGTCGACACGGCGATCAGCATCCACGACAGGCCCTGGTCGGCACGGTAGCGCGCCTTGCGGTGCTGTTCCAGGGTGTCGGTGTGTACCAGCAGCCGGTCCGTGCTGGACCTGCGGATGGCCTGCTCCGCCTCCTGCATCAGGCGGTCACGCTGGCCGGGTTCGGCCCGCACGGCGTACATCAGCAGGTCGCGCCCACCCGTCAGGCGTGTCGGCAGCAGGGCCGAATACTCGCCGCGCGGCTTGGTCTGCGCGCCTTGGGTCTGCAGCCGTTCGACGATGCCGACCACGCGCAGTTCCGGGTCGTCGTTGCCGGTGCCCTGGTACAAGGTCTTGCCGACAAAGCTGGTCTCGCCGGGCCAGATCTTTTGCGCCGCCGCCCGCGTCAGTATCAGCACCTTGGGCGAGCTCTCGTCGACGTCTTCGTTGATTTCGGGCACCTCGTCGGGCCGGAAATCGCGGCCTTCGACCAATTGCAAACCATACGTCCTGATCAGCGAATCGGGACTGACATAGGTGGACACTTCGGCGCTGGCCGAAGCCTGGCCGCGCTTGGCCGACACGCTGGTACTGTGGCCGGAGCGCGACAGCACCGCCTGCGACGTTTGCGCCACCGACATCACGCCCGGCAGCGCGCGCAGCAGTGCCGCCTGGCGCTTCTGTTCCGCCAGCTGGCGCTCATGGCTGCCGCGGTTGATGTTCTGGATACTGACGTAAAAAATATCGCTTTCGGCGGCCACGCCGGTGGGCCGTGCGGCGACGGCCTGGCGCAGGTTGACGATGTGCAGGGCGTTGGCCAGGATGGCCAGGCTGATTGCCACTTGCACCGCCACCAGGACGGCGCCGGTTTTGCTGCGCATCAGCGCCGACAGGATGGGACGGATTTCCATGCTGGACCTCATGTTGGGTAAACGATGTTCATTGGGATTTGAGCTGGATCGCCGGCGTCACCTGGCAGGCGCGCCAGGTCGGCAGCAGGCCTGCCAGCACGGCGGCCAGCACCGACATGGCAAACGTCAGCAGCAGCATCGGTATGTCCATGTGCGCGACCGTGCCCAGATCCTCCGACTGCTTGCTGACCACGGCCAGCGCGCCAAACGCCAGCAGCAGGCCCAGTACGCCACCGGCCAGGCCGATCACGGTGGTCTCGATCAGGAACTGGCGGAAGATGTCGCGCCGGGTGGCGCCCAGCGCGCGGCGGATGCCCACCTCGGACGCGCGCACGGAAAACTTCGCCAGCAGCAGGCCGATGGTATTGACCAGGCACAGCAGCAAGAAGCCGAAGGCCAGCCATGCCGCCAGCTTGTTGTCGTTGTCGACCACCTGCAAAAAACCCATCCATTCGTTCAGGTCGTACAGGCTGTTCGGCGCATTGCGCTGCATGCGCCCCAGCTTGCGCTGCTCGCCCGCATAGGCGTCCAGGTATTGCTGCAACTGGCCGCGCTCACCGCTGCTGGCCATCTCGAACCAGAACTGCAGCCAGGTGCAGCCCGAGGCGAGCGTGCCCTGGTAGCCGGGTGCGTTATTGTCGCCGTTGCAGCTCATGCCGCCATCGTGCACGGTCTCGTGGCGGATCGCGCTGGCGAATGGAATGAAGAATTCGTCCTCCGGCCCGAATGCCCCCTTGCTGCCGATAATGTGATGGGCGCGCGGCACGACGTCCCAGGTGGCCAAGACGCCCGTCACCATGTAGGGCCGGCCCAGCACCGTCACGCGCTGGCCGACCGGATTGGCGCTGCCGACCAGTTTCTCCGACAGCGCGCGGCTGAGCACGATCACGTCGGCGCCGCTGGCGTCGTCGGCGTCGCTCCATGGCTGGCCGTACAGGAACGGCGGCTCGAACATGGCAAAGAAGTCGCGCGTGGGCGCCATGCCCTGCGCATTGAAGACGCCGATATCCTTGCGCAAGGGTTCGACCGGGCCGGCCACGCCGAACATCACGGTGCGGCGTACGCCGATTTTGCTGCGCATGAAGTTCTGGGCGTCGATATAGCTCATCTGCATTTGCGGAAAGCCCGGCTTTTCACCGGCGACATAGCCTTTCATGGGCAGGATGTCGATCATCGGCACGAACAGGCGGTCGCTCTTGTGCGGCAGCGGGTCGCCCGACATGGCGTGCAGGATGGTGACGGTGGACACGCTGGCGGCCACGCCGACGGCCAGGGTCAGTATCATCAGCGCCGTCAGGGCGCGGTTGCGGCGCAGGCTGCGCAGGCCCAAGGTGAAATAGTAGCGGAACATGGGCTCTCCTTACGCGGTCGCGGCGTGCTGCGGCCTGGCCGACAGCGTGGCGCCGTGCTGCACCAGGTCCGACACCTGGCCGTCGATGATGTGCACGTTGCGCTGGCTGCGCAGCGCCAGTTCCGGATCGTGCGTGACCATCAGGATGGTGGTGCCTTGCGCGTTGATGTCTTCCAGCAGTTCCATTACGCCGCGCGCCATCTGCGTGTCCAGGTTGCCCGTCGGTTCATCGGCCAGCAGCAGCTTGGGCGAGCCGGCCAGCGCGCGCGCGATGGCCACGCGCTGCTGCTGGCCGCCCGACAGTTCGGCCGGATAATGCTTCATGCGTGAGGCCAGACCGACCTTGGCCAGCGCGTCTTCGATGCGTTCCTTGCGTTCGGCGCGGTTGAAGCCCCGGTAGCGCAGCGGCACGTCGACGTTGTCGAACAGCGACAGGTCGGGAATCAGATTAAAACCCTGGAAGATGAAACCGAGTTTTTCATTGCGCAGGCGCGAGCGGGCATTGTCGTCCATGCCCCTGACGTTGACGCCGTCGAGTATGTATTCGCCGTCGGTGAATTCCTCGAGCAGGCCGGCGATGTTCAGAAAGCTCGTCTTGCCCGAGCCGGACGGCCCCGTGACGGTGACGAATTCACCTTGTTGCACATGGATGTCGAAGCCGCGCAGCGCGTGGGTTTCGATCATGTGGGTGCGGTAGACTTTGCTCAGGTTTTGCATGCGCAGCATGGAGGGCCTCTCAGGGTATAAGTTGAATGATGTGTCAGTTGAGCGAGACGCGGGCCGCGTTCTCGAAGTTTTCCGTGCCGGCGACGACGACCTTGTCGCCCAGCTTCAAGCCGTCGAGGATTTCCACTGATGACACGCTGGTCGCGCCCAGCTTGATCGGCGTGCGCATCGCCAGCCCGTCGCGCACGACGTAGGCGAAACGGCCGCCTTCCGCTTCGACGAAGGAGCCGCGCGCCAGCATCAGCACATTCGGTTTTTCATCGATCAGCAGGCGTGCCGCCACGCGCTGGTTCTGGCGCAGGCCGGCCGGCTGTTCGCCATCGAAACGCACGCGCGCCAGCACCTGGTTTTTCACCACTTCGGGCGACAGCGCCGACAGCTTGCCGGTGGCCTTGATGACGCCCGTTTCGATCTCGGCGCGCATGCCCAGGCCGATGTCGGCCACATACGTTTCCGGTACTTCCAGCTCGACTTCCAGCTGCGACAGGTCGACCAGGGTCATCAGGGCCGTATTGGCTTGCACCACGCTGCGGTTGGCCACCGACAGGGTGCCGATGAAGCCGTTGACGGGTGCGCGCACGGTCAGCTCGTCGACCCTGCGCTGGGCGTTGTCGCGGACGAGACGCTGGCGTTCGAGTTCATTGCTCTTTGTTTTCAGGGCCAGGGTCACGTCTTCGCTTTCCAGGCCCGCCGCCTGCGAAGCGTGCTTGCTGCGGATATCGGCCGAATTCAAGGCGTCCTTGGCCTTCTGGTAATCGATCTTGGCGATGATGCCCACCTGCGCCACGCTCTCGTAGCGTTCGAGCGTGCGCTGTGCGGACAGGCGGTCGATTTCCGCCGTATCGGCTTCGCGCCGCGCCAGCAGTTTCTGCTTCTTGGCCAGGATCTGCTGGCGCGCCACTTCCGCCTCCAGCTGCTGCACGCTCGATTGTTCGCGTTTGAGTGCGTCGGACAGGTCCGGCGACTCCAGCACGGCCAGGATGTCGCCCTTTTTCACCGTGTCGCCCGCCTTCGCTTTCAGCGTGACGGTGGCCACGGTGGTCGAATACAGGGTCGGGCTGATGGCAGCGACGATGCGGCCCGTGACGGCGGCGTCACGTATCAGGGTGCCGCGCGTGACATCGGCGATGCGCAGGCGGCTGCTGTTGACGGAATGCTCGCTGTTGCGCCAGCCGGCAACGGCAGCGATGGCGCCGCCAATGATGACGACGGCGCCAGCGAGCAGCAGGGCGCGTCGCTTGTGGCGCTGGCCTGGCGGAGAGGACAGTACGGCGTCTTGGGAAGAGGTATCGCGGATCATGGTCATGTCTCGTGAAGGATTTCCTTTCCAATGCACGATCCATGCCAATTGTTAAGCCTTTGATTTGGATGGGAAAAAATCCAGGCGTCCGGCTGTCCGCCGTGTCCGCGCTGTCCAGGCGGTGTCCGTGTGCGCACGGCGTGCTGCAGGCCGCCAACTGCATCGTCCTGCTTGCGCAGCGCGGTTTTGATGCTGGTATCACGGACAAGGCCTGAGGACATGCGTTCCTCTGGTTTGATACTGATGTATTGACATCGTCAATACGCGTGCTAATCTTCTTGCATGGACGTCCACTTCACCCTGGGGGCTGATGCGTTTGTATGGGACGCTGCCAAGGCGCAGCTGAACCAGCGCAAGCATGGGGTTAGGTTTGAGGAGGCCGCCCAGGTGTTTGGAGACCCGCTGCTGGTTCTGGTGGAAGCCTCGCGCAATCAGGAGGCACGCGATGCCACCATCGGCTTCGATGCTGCCGGGCGGCTGCTGTTCGTGGTACATGTCGAGATCGAGGACGTTGCCATCCGTATTATTTCCGCCCGTCTGGCGGATCAGAAGGAGGAAACTGAATATGCTGTCTGACCGCTTGAAAACCCGCTTGGCGAAAGATCGTCCCATGACGTCGATTACCCTGCGCATTCCGGTCGATGTAGTGGACGCCATGAAAGAGATCGCTCCACTACGTGGCTTTGCCGGTTATCAAACGCTGTTGAAAGCCTATCTGAGCGACGGCTTGCGCCGCGATGAGGCGCAACTGGCGCAGGGCTCGACGGCACGGCTGATCGCTGCGCTGAAAAAGCGCGGCGTGCCGGAAGCGCTGCTGCGCGATGCGGAGCGCGATGCAGAACGCAATTCCGCGGCGGCCTGAGAACCGCCCTCCGCTTACTTGTCCTGCTTTTCCGGCGTGCTCTTGTCGATCACTTCGCGGCAATCGCCGCGGATGATGGCGTTGTCGTAGTTGGTCCAGCCGTAGCTGTCGACGTAGCGCTTGTGCTGCTTGAAGCGGGCGCTGGCGATGCTCCATTCGGGCTGTTCGCCGGCAAAGCGGATGTCGCCCAGGTCGAGCAGCGTATGAAACATGTTTTCCGTCGACAGGCGCGCTTTCTGATGGCGCCGCAGCTGCGTCACCTTGTCCGGATAGTGCTGCTGGAATTGCGGCGAATACCAGACGAAGGCGGGCACGTGGAATTCGAACTGCGTGTTGTGGCCGTGGAAGGCAAGGCGGCAAGTGCCGTCGTACAGCGTCTGGCCGTGGTCGGCCACGTAGACGAGCGAGCTGCGCAGGGCGGTGCGCTGGCCGTCGTCCTTCAGCATGCCGATCACGTTCGACAGGAACCAGTCCGTGTACAGGATGGAGCTGTCGTAGCTGTTGTTCAGCTGCGGCTTGATGGCCGTATCCGTGTAGACGGGCTTGTCGACGCCGAACAGCGACGGCTGCCACTTGTCGAAGGCCTTCGGATAGCGCTGGCTGTAGTTCCAGTGGCTGCCCAGGGTGTGCAGCACGATGAGTTTTTTCGGCGCCGGGTCGGCCAGCGCGTTCTTGAACGGATCGAACAGGATCTGGTCGAAGTTCGAACTGTTGGTAAAGCCGCCCAGGTTCAGGAATTGCACCACGTCCGCTTCCTTGGCGAAGACGGACACGGGCGTGTCGAACTGGCCGAACGAAATCTGATTCGACAGCCAGTAGGTCTTGAAGCCCGCTTCCTTGTAGGCGGTCAGGAAGGATTTTTCCGAGAAGCCATCCTTGAGGCTTTGCGTGGCCGGCTTGCGCGAGATGATGACGGGCACGGACAGGCGCGTGGCGGAAACGGCCGTGATGACGTCGGCCAGCGGCACCAGGTTGCTTTCCTGTTTCAGCAGGGGATTGGTGTCGCGTTCGTAGCCGTTCAAGCTCCAGCGGTCGTAGCGCGACGATTCGCCGATCACCATGACCACCACTTCCGGGCTGGTATCGGGCTGTTGCTGGTGCGCGCCGAAACGGAAGCTGCTGCTTTTCTGTCCCAGTTCGGCCAGGTACTTGCGTTCCTTGTAGAAATCGAAGCCGCGCGCGGCCAGGCCGAAGGGCCAGGAATTGCTGACGGTGTCGAAGGCGTAGGGCAGGCGCGCCCAGTGGGGCAGGCTGGGCCAGCCCAGGCCCGTTTCATCGGCGCCGGCGATGCTGGCGTTCTCCGGCTTGCTGCTTTCCTCGTCTTCCTCCTCCGTTTCATCGTCGGCCGAGCTGGCGTCGCCGAAGCCGGAGGCGCCCGCCTTGGCGCTGGCCGCCGGCTTGCTTGCCTTGGCGGACGCGGCGGCACTGTGCACGGCCTTGGCCTCGAAACCGAATTCGTAGCCATACCACCAGAAGCCGCCCAGCAGGATCAGCAGCACGAAGGCGGCCGGGCGCGTCTTGCCGCGCCAGTCGAGGTCGCGCGTGCGCGTGGCCGCATACCAGCTCAGGGCGCACCAGGTGATCACGCCCAGCATGACGGCGCCCATCAGCCATACTTTTTGCCCGAGGAATTCCATCGCTTCCTTGGGGCTGGTTTCGAAGATGATGCCCAGGTGGTGCGTGGAAATGCCCTGGCCATAAAAGATGAACAGGTAGATTTCCGTCGGCAGGGCCAGGAAGGCGGGCACCAGCAGCCAGTGGAAGTAGGCGGGGCGCTTGAAGATGCTCCAGACGGCCAGCCAGGCCAGCAGCTCGAACGTGAGCATTTGCCACGGATGCTCGAGCGCACGCCCCAGTAGCGCGGGGATGAAGGGCACGGCCGTCAGCGAGGCATACGTCAGGAGCAGGATCAGATTGGCGGGGCGAAGCAAGGAGCGCATAAAGGAGGGCGGGAGGGCAGCGAAAAATGTCCGCTATTATCAATCCTTTTGTTGTCTTGCGGTCACACAAGAATGTGCACGGCAGATGCTTGGCCGCAGGGAAAGAATGTCAAATCATCAATCGTTTAGCCATGCCGGCAGCCGCGCCTCGTTGCCAAAGATTAGTCAAAATGCCACAAACACCTGCCATTTTTGCCTTTTTTTATAGCAAAAAGTGGTAAACCGATTGACCCCCTGTGGCACAAGGTCTAAACTAGCGAGTTCTCGATTTTATTCTGCTCATCGTTTACGCATTACTTGGCATTTCATGGCCGCTCCTAATCGAGTGGCTGCGGGCGCCTCCGGTGCGCAGTAGATGAAAGCGGGACGAGGTTTTAGTCGCCGGGCATCTTGCCCGGGTTATTAATCGTAGTTTTTTGTTGGATTTATAACGATGCCAACCATCAATCAATTGATTCGCAATCCACGCGTCGCTTTGACCGTGAAGAGCAAATCGCCGGCGCTGGAAAACAGCCCGCAAAAACGTGGCGTCTGCACACGTGTTTACACCACGACTCCAAAGAAGCCTAACTCGGCTCTGCGTAAAGTCGCTAAAGTTCGCCTGACCAATGGTTTCGAAGTCATTTCGTACATTGGCGGTGAAGGCCATAACCTGCAAGAGCATAGTGTTGTGCTGTTGCGCGGCGGCCGCGTCAAGGATTTGCCGGGTGTGCGTTACCACATGGTTCGCGGTGCTCTGGATACCCAAGGCGTTAAAGACCGTAAGCAATCGCGTTCGAAGTACGGTACCAAGCGCGCTAAAGCTGGCAAGAAGTAATAAGTTGTACGCAGCAAACCCAAGTTTCGCTCAGTGGCAACTAGCTAAGTGAATGTAGTCGACCGCATCTGGTCGAGTAAGTGGAAGACTATGATGGTCGTCCGCGAGTGTGCGAAGAACGCGCGCTCAACTGAAGATTGAAAGGAATTGATATGCCACGTCGTCGTGAAGTACCCAAGCGCGAAATTTTGCCAGATCCAAAATTCGGCAACACTGATGTCGCTAAATTTGTAAACGTGCTGATGCTGTCCGGTAAGAAATCGGTTGCAGAAAACATCATCTACGGTGCTTTCGAGCACATCGCAGCAAAATCGGGCAAAGATCCGCTCGAAGTTTTTGCTACCGCAATCAACAACGCCAAGCCGCTGGTTGAGGTGAAATCCCGTCGCGTCGGTGGTGCAAACTACCAGGTGCCGGTCGAAGTTCGCCCAGTCCGTCGTATGGCTCTGTCCATGCGTTGGTTGCGTGAAGCTGCTAACAAGCGCAGCGAAAAATCGATGCCACAACGCCTCGGCGGTGAGCTGATGGAAGCGGCTGAAAGCCGCGGCGGCGCGATGAAAAAACGCGACGAAGTCCATCGTATGGCTGAAGCGAACAAAGCGTTCTCGCATTTCCGCTTCTAATATAAAGCCAGCTACCGCAAGGCGGCTGTCAAGCATCTGTTGTTCGAGGCCGGGCTCATTTTTGCAAAAAAATGCTGCTCGGTTTTGTCCATTCATTTAGGATTAATTATGGCCCGCAAGACCCCCATTGAGCGCTATCGTAATATCGGTATCTCCGCTCACATCGATGCAGGTAAGACGACCACGACCGAGCGCGTCCTGTTCTACACAGGCGTGAACCACAAGCTGGGCGAAGTCCATGATGGCGCTGCCACCACCGACTGGATGGCACAAGAGCAAGAGCGCGGTATCACGATTACCTCGGCTGCTGTTACGTGCTTCTGGAAAGGCATGGCAAACAACTTCCCAGCTCACCACATCAACATCATCGACACCCCAGGCCACGTTGACTTCACCATTGAAGTGGAACGTTCGATGCGCGTGTTGGATGGCGCCTGCATGGTTTACTGTGCAGTCGGCGGCGTGCAGCCACAATCGGAAACGGTATGGCGTCAGGCTAACAAGTACAAAGTGCCACGTCTGGCCTTCGTGAACAAGATGGACCGTACCGGCGCCAACTTCTTCAAGGTCTACGATCAGATGCGTTCGCGTCTGAAAGCCAACCCAGTACCTATTCAGATGCCTATCGGCGCTGAAGACGTCTTCACCGGTGTTATCGATCTGGTCAAGATGAAAGCGGTTATCTGGGACGACGCTTCGCAAGGCATGAAGTTCGAATACGGCGACATTCCTGCACACCTGGCCGCTGATGCTGCCAAGTGGCGCGAAAACATGGTTGAAGCCGCTGCTGAAGCGTCGGAAGACCTGATGAACAAGTACCTGGAAGAAGGCGACCTCTCGGAAGAAGAGATCAAGGCTGCCCTGCGTCAGCGTACCATCGCCAGCGAAATCGTTCCAATGTTGTGCGGTACCGCCTTTAAAAACAAGGGCGTACAAGCCATGTTGGACGCGGTCATCGAGTACCTGCCATCGCCAATCGACATTCCGCCTGTCCCAGGTCTGGATGAGGACGAGCAGCCAGTCGAGCGCGCAGCTGACGACAATGAGAAATTCTCGGCATTGGCGTTCAAGATCGCAACCGATCCGTTCGTCGGTCAGTTGTGCTTCATCCGTTGCTACTCGGGTACCCTGAATTCGGGCGACTCGGTGTTGAACTCCGTGAAGCAGAAGAAAGAGCGTATCGGCCGTATCGTGCAGATGCAAGCGAACGAACGCGAAGAAATCAAGGAAATGCGCGCTGGCGACATCGCCGCTGTTGTGGGTCTGAAAGACACCACCACCGGCGATACGCTTTGCGACGAAAAAGCCAGCGTCGTTCTGGAACGCATGGTCTTCCCTGAGCCAGTGATTTCGCAGGCAGTCGAGCCAAAAACCAAGGCCGACCAGGAAAAAATGGGCCTGGCGCTGAACCGCCTGGCTGCAGAAGATCCATCGTTCCGCGTGCGTACCGATGAAGAATCGGGCCAGACCATCATCGCCGGTATGGGCGAGTTGCATCTGGACATCATCGTTGACCGCATGAAGCGCGAATTCAACGTTGAAGCGACCGTCGGCAAGCCACAAGTGGCTTACCGCGAAACGATCCGTAAAGTGTGCGAAGAGTCGGAAGGCAAATTCGTCAAGCAATCGGGTGGTCGTGGTCAATACGGTCACGTGGTTCTGAAGATCGAACCGCAAGAACCGGGCAAGGGCTTCGAATTCGTTGACGCGATCAAGGGCGGTACCGTTCCTCGCGAATACATCCCTGCAGTTGAAAAAGGTGTGCGCGACACGCTGACTTCGGGCGTGATGGCTGGTTACCCAGTCGTTGACGTGAAAGTCACGCTGTTCTTCGGTTCGTACCATGATGTTGACTCGAACGAAAATGCATTCCGCATGGCCGCTTCGATGGCATTCAAAGATGGCTGCCGCAAAGCATCGCCAGTCATCCTGGAGCCGATGATGGCCGTGGAAGTGGAAACGCCGGAAGACTACGCCGGTACCGTGATGGGCGATCTGTCGTCGCGTCGCGGCATGGTGCAAGGTATGGATGAAATTGCTGGCGGTGGCGGCAAGATCATCAAGGCCGAAGTACCTCTGTCGGAAATGTTCGGTTACGCCACATCGTTGCGTTCGTCGACCCAAGGTCGTGCGACTTACACGATGGAATTCAAGCACTATGCTGAAGCACCTAAGCATGTGACTGAAGCAATCGTAAGCTCGAAAGCTAAGTAATAGAAGTTCCGGGCCGGCTTTCACGAGAATGCCGGTCCCTACATTTAAATCATTGTTCTAAGGAAGAATAAAATGGCAAAAGGTAAATTCGAACGGACCAAGCCGCACGTCAACGTCGGCACCATCGGCCACGTCGACCACGGTAAAACCACGCTGACCGCTGCAATCGCAACGGTTCTG
>NZ_JAHKQW010000021.1:0-63421 GCF_019345575.1 Janthinobacterium sp. NKUCC08_JDC
TTCGCCCTCAATAAAGCGCTTCATTTAGCACCCAAAGTGATGAGATACTGGCTCAACGTTTACTGATGCGATTTCGTTTACATAGCCCTACGTTTTTACACAGTCTCGGCCGATCGCGGACGGTCAGAATAACTCAGTGTACGAGGTTGTTGCTTTCAGAGCAAGTAAGGGGTCTTGTACAGTACTTTGACACGCATTAATACACAGACAAATGCCAGGGAGAAAAGAGGAATTACTCTCTGAACATCTGTTCCAGCCTTTGCTGCTCCCCCGCCGCCACAAACCACTCCTCCTGCCACCGCTGCGTGCGCTGTGCCTGGACAGATTCCGGTGTGCACCACGGCGGATACACGCGCAGCGCGCGCTTGCCGCCCTGGCCGGCGCGCGACATCACGCCCCGTTCCAGCAGCACCTTGCGCGGAAAAATGAAGAAACCGTGCTGCGCACCGTCGTCGTTGGCTACGGCGATGATAACGACGTCGACGGGGTCCGCGTCGTCGAGCGGGGCGATCTCGGCGTCGGGATGGGGGCGCTTCCAGACGGTGACGAACTGGCCGGTTTTCGTCGGGGTGGTTTTGGCCACGCGCAGGACCAGTCGCTTGCCGTCCAGTTCGGCGCGGCAGGCGCCGTATTCCGCGCTTTCCGCTTCCGGTACGGGCGCTTGCGGCAAGCCCAGGAAAGCCCAGGGACTGGCCTTCATTGCGCGCTGAACTCGGCTGCGGCCTTGGCCGCCCACAGCGCTTCGGCGTGGCTGGCGAACGGGCTGTCGTAGCCGTCGACTGTGCCATCCTCGTCGACAAAATACAGCCACCAGCCGTCGGCCTGCTCGCGGATGGCCGTGTGGCCCGGTGCGCAATGGGTGTCAACGGACTGGCCGGCCGTCAGGGTGGTGATGGTGATGCCGCGGTGAATGATATGCTGGGGTGTCATGGGGTGAAATCGTGCAAGAAAATCAATGGCCATAGTGTAGCCGCGCCGGACCATCCTGGCCAGTGCGTTACACTGATCGTTCACACGGAGGACGACATGGCATCACAGCAAGGTACGGTGGATTTTTTGCTCGACCAGATGGCGGGCGCGGGCAGCATCAGCGCGAAAAAGATGTTTGGCGAGTACGGCTTGTATTGCGACGGCAAGATGTTCGCCGTCGTCGCAGACGACCAGCTGTTCATCAAGCCGACGGACGCGGGCCGCGCCTGGATCAGCGCGCAAGGCACGCTGCAGGAAGCGCCGCCCTATCCGCAAGCCAAGCCGTACTTCCTCATCGATGGCGGGCTGTGGGATGAGCGCGACTGGCTCAGCCAGCTGGCGCGGCGCACGGCGGACGCCTTGCCGCTGCCAAAACCCAAGCCGCCGCCCAAGCCCAAAAAACAGGCGTCAGCCAGCTAACACGCTGTTCTCGCATTGCTTGCCCTGGCGGAAGCATTGCAGGTTGTGATACGTGATGGCGGCGATTTCGCGCAGCGCTTCGCTGGTGAAAAAGCCCTGGTGGCCCGTCACCAGCACGTTCGGGAACGTCATCAGGCGCTGGAAGACGTCGTCGTCGATGATGTCGGACGAGCGGTCCTGGAAGAACAGATTGCTTTCCTGTTCATACACGTCGATGGCCAAAGAGCCCAGCTGGCGCGATTTCAATGCCTCGATGACGGCGCCCGTGTCGATCAGGCCGCCGCGCGAGGTATTCACCAGCATGGCGCCCTTCTTCATCAGCGGTAACGTTGCTTCGCTGATCATGTGGCGCGTGCTGTCCATCAACGGGCAATGCAGCGAGACAATGTCGGACTCGGCCAGCAGCTGCGGCAGTTCCACCATCGTGCCCAGCTGCGCAAACGCGGGCGCCGGATACGGGTCGTGGCCCAGCACCGTGCAGCCGAACCCTTTGAAGATGCGCGCCGTGGCCAGGCCGATCTTGCCCGTGCCGACGATACCCACCGTCTTGCCGAACAAGGTGGCGCCCAGCAAGCCGTCGAGCGAGAAATTGCCTTCGCGCACGCGGGCATAGGCGCGGTGCGTGTGGCGGTTCAGGGTTTGCACGAGGGCCAGCGTGTATTCAGCCACAGCTTCCGGCGAGTACGCGGGTACGCGGGCGACGAACAGGCCCAGGCGCTTGGCCGCTTCCAGGTCGAGGTTGTTGTAGCCGGCGCAGCGCAGCAGGATGGCGCGCACGCCGTAGCCGTGCAGGGCTTCCAGCACGGGCGCGTCGAGCACGTCGTTGACGAAGACGCACACCGCGTCCGCGCCTTGCGCCAGAACCACGGTTTCCTGGCTCAGCAAGGCGCTGTGATAGACCAGTTCGATGCCGGCGGAATCGGATTGGGACGGCAAGGCTTCATCGAAGAAACGGCGGTCGTAGGGCTGGCTGGCAAAGAAGGCGATTTTCATGGGGCGTCCTGGAACTTGCTGGATGGCAAAACACCATCATAGCGCAAGCGCCCTGCCCCACTGTGTACGCCTGGCTTGCCTGGCCGCCTATTTGGGTTCGCGGGGCAAGGTCAGCACGTGGCGCAAATACGCCGTTTCCTCGGCGTGCTGCGCATGATAGCGCTCGCGCGCGGCGCGCATGGCCGCCTGGTGGGCCGCGATGCCGCTTTCCGTCAGCTCGACGCCGAAGTCCGCCGGCACCCGCTCGGGGCCGCCGAACAGCCGCGCCAGGATGAAGCGGCCCACATTGTCGCGGTAGTGCGACGCTTCCCAGTAATAGCGCATCACGCCCGCGCCCGTCACCTGCGGGATCGGCTCGCTGGTGATGCTGTTGAAGCCGGAAAAATCAACCAGGCGCACGTCGCAACCCAGGCGCCGGTAGCGTCCGGCCATCTGCGCCAGTTCGCGCTGCCAGGCTTCCATGGCGTCCCACTTGCCGCGCCAGTACAGGGCGTCGAGCGTGAGCGCGTGCGTGGGATTGATGTACAGGCGCAAGCGCGTGCCGCCACGGCACAGCTTGCCGACGCTGGCATCGAAGGCTTGCAGCGCGGGTGCGGTCGGGCCCAGGCCGTCGCCGAATTCCTGCAGGCGCGGCTTGAAGGCGCGCGCCGTGCCGACCCAGACGCGGTTGCGGCTGGTGAGGCAGGACTCGTCGCGCTGGCCGTACAGGGCCAGGCTCGACAGACAGACGCC
Source organism: Janthinobacterium sp. NKUCC08_JDC (assembly GCF_019345575.1). Classification (NCBI taxonomy): domain Bacteria; kingdom Pseudomonadati; phylum Pseudomonadota; class Betaproteobacteria; order Burkholderiales; family Oxalobacteraceae; genus Janthinobacterium; species Janthinobacterium sp. NKUCC08_JDC. The sequence continues at coordinate 3,115 of NZ_JAHKQW010000021.1, forward strand.
GTCATAGGTGCCGCTGAGGATGCGCCAGCTGTCCTGGGTCATGTCCACGGTCAGGCCACGCTTGATGTTGAGCAAGGCGCGCCGCGCGAAAAACGCGGGAGCGGGATCCGTCAAGCCCGGCTCCACGCCAGCCGAGCCCAGTTCCAGCGAGAACGAGGGGGCATCGATGCCCCACACCATGGTGTCGACATGGCTGACCGTGGCCGCGTGTTCTGCCAGGCGGATGGCCTCGCCGATCGAAGCGCCCGAGACCGCGCTGTTGAACACGCTCTTGCCATCGAACAAAGTACGCATGCTGCTCGTAGGCAAACCCATTTCCGTGCGCGAATTGCCGATGTAGACGATGGCGGGCCGGTAGCGCGCCACCGCATATGTCTTGCTCCACACGCTGAGTTTTTCGGTCGTCGGCCGCAAGCGCTGCAGCAGCGGGCTGTCCCACTGGTGCAGCAAGTAGGGATCGACGTGGTAATTGACGGCGGAAACGACGGCCAGCGCGGCCAGCGCGCAGGCAAGGAAGGTGGCGAGGTAGCGGCGGGCGTTGGTATCCATGGTCGGCATTGGAAGTGGAGAAATGGCGTATATGTGGGGCTTTGCATCAACGCCGGATCAGCGGCCCGTCCAGCACCCGCTCCGTATAGGCCGCCTCGCGCGCATGTTCCAGGCGATAGCGGTCGCGCGCAGCGCGCGTGGCCGCATGGTGGGCGTCGACGTTGGCCTGCGTCAGCTCCACGCCGAAATCGGCCGGCGGCGGCGTGTCGCCGCCAAACAGGCGCGCCAGGATCAAGCGGCCCACATTGTCCCGGTAATGCGACACTTCCCAGTAATAATGCATGTCGGGCTTGCCGCTGACGAGCGGGGTCGGTTCCGTCGTGATGCTGTTAAAGCCGGAAAAATCAACCAGGCGCACGTCGCAGCCCTGCTGGCGGTGGCGCTCGGTGATCTGCACCAGGCCGCGCTGCCAGGCCTGCATGGCATCCCACTTGCCGCGCCAGTGCAGCGCGTACAGGGTCAGCGCGTGCGTGGGGTTGATGTACATGCGCAGACGCACGCCGCTACTGCACAGCTTGGCTATGCTGGCGTCAAACGCGGGTATCGAGGGCGGCGTCGGCCCCTGGCCATCGCCAAATTCCTGCAGCCGCACGGGAATGGCGTCCTTGGTTCCCAGCCAATGCCGTATGCCTTTCAGGGTGCAGGTCTCGTCGCGCTGCCCATACCGGGCCAGGTTGGAGCGGCAGACATCGCCCGCATTGCCGGTGAGGATGCGCACGCTGTCCTCCGTCATGTCCAGGGTCAGGCCGCGCTTCAGGTTGACGAGGGCGCGCTGGGCGAAAAAGCCGTGCCGGGCGCCCGTCAGGCTGTCTTCCACCCGCGCCGCACCCATGTCCAGGGAAAACGTGGGCGCGTCGACGCCCCACACCATGGTCTCGACGCGGCTGACCCTGGCCGCATGCTCGGCCAGGCGGATGGCGTCGCCGATCGAGGCGCCGGACACGGCGCTGTTGAAGATGCTCTTGCCGTCGAACAAGGCGCGCACGCCCGTCGGCAGGCCCAGTTCCGTGCGCGAATTGCCGATGTAGATGATGGCCGGCCGGTAGCGCGCCACGGCATAGGTCTTGGCCCAGGCGCCGAGCTTTTCATTCAACTGGCGCGGGCGCTGCACCAGGGGACTGTCCCACTGGTGCAGCAAATAGGGATCGACTTGGTAGTTCAGAAACGAGATGCCGCCCAGCACCAGGAATACACAGGCGAGGAAGCAGACAAGATAGCGGCGGCCGGCGGTGTCCATGGTCAGAACTGGAAGTAAAGAAATTCGGTGACCCGGTTCATGCCGAAGATGCAGGCAACGAACAGCGCGGCCAAGCCCACGCTCCAGCGCGAGGTGGGCCGCCAGCTGAAGGACCAGCGCCCTGCGGGCTGAAAGATTCTTTCAATCGCAGGCTCGTAGAGAAAGAATATTTCCTGAGTATTGGGCGCCTTGAAGGCCAGCAGCATCGCCGCCAGCAGCACGGGCAAGCCGGGCCCTGCCAGTTCGATCCAGCGGATGCCGTCGAACGCGGGATGCAGGCCCCACTGCGCCAGGCTCGATGCATGGCTGGCCAGGCCGCGCGGCAGGCTCACGCCGTTCGCCCCAACCAGCGCGCCCGTGATATCCCAGGCCGTGGCCACGTCGGGCGCGCGGAAGAAGACCCAGGCCAGCATGACGGCAAGAAAGGTCAGTATGGTCGGCCACCAGCGCAGCCAGCAGTACCCCGGCGCCGCGCCAAACACCCGCTGCCACGCCTGCTGCAGCACCAGGTACAGGCCGTGCAAGCCGCCCCAGATGACAAACGTCCAGCCGGCCCCATGCCACAGGCCGCCCAGCAGCATGGTCAGCATCAGGTTGCGGTAGCGCATGGCTTCGCCGCGCCGGCTGCCGCCCAGCGGGATATATAAATAGTCGCGCAGGAAACGCGACAAGGTCATGTGCCAGCGGCGCCAGAAGTCGGCGATATTGGCCGCCTTGTAGGGCGAATTGAAGTTCAGCGGCAATTTCACGCCGAACAGGCGCGACAGGCCGATGGCCATGTCCGAATAGCCGGAAAAGTCGAAATACAGCTGGAAGGTGTAGGCCAGCACGCCGATCCACGCTTCGATCAGGGTCGGCTCGGCGCCTGCCGCAAAGATGGGGATGGCCAGCGGCGACAGGTTGTCGGCGATCAGCACCTTTTTTGCCAGGCCTATCGTGAAAATCGACAGGCCGATGGCGAAATTGGCGGCGCGCGGGTGGGCATTGGCGGGGTCGGCGAACTGCGGCATCATGTCGCGGTGGTGCAGCACGGGGCCGGCGATCAGGTGGGGGAAATAGCTGACGAACAGCACGTAATGGATGAAACGGTATTCGCGCACCTCGCCCCGGTAGCAATCGACGAGGAAGGCGATCTGCGTGAAGGTAAAGAAAGAGATGCCGATCGGCAGGATGATGTCGAGGCCGTGCCATGGCAGGCTGCCAGCGCCAGCTCCAGCGGTCACGGCGATGGCATTGACGCTGTCGATGAAGAAATTCGCATACTTGTAGTAGGCGAGCAGCCCCAGGTTCAGCACCAGCGCCACGACCAGCGCGCGCTTGCGGGCAGCCCCCGCGCGCGCCCCGATCACGCGCCCGGCGCCGTAATTGACGCAGATCGACGCCAGCAGCAGCGGCAGGTAGCGCACGTCCCACCAGGCATAGAAGAACAGCGAGGCAAGCGCCAGCCACGTCGCGGGGGCCAGGCGGCGCCAGCTGGCGGATGTGCCTGCGGCGGGCGCCAGGCGGTCCAGCAGAAAATAGCCGGCCAGCACGATGGGCAGATAGCCGAACAGGAAGGCGAAGGAATTAAACAGCATGTTGCCTCCTGGCAGGCAGCGACTGCGCCTGGTAGTAGCAATCGGCAATCTGGGCCGCCACCCGCTCCCACGTAAAGCGTTCCACGAGGGCTTGCACGCGCGAGCGCTCGGGCGGCAGCGCCAGCAGTTCGAGGATGGCCTGGCGCTGCGCGGGGCCGTCGTCCCAGCGCACCTTGCGCAGCGCAAAGATGGAATCGGGCAAGTCCAGCGCGCTTTGCGCCGTCATGACGACGGGCGTGCCGGCCGCCAGCGCTTCGAGCACGCTCAGGGGAAACACCTCGCCCTGGCTGGGCAAGGCCGCCACGGCCGCCGCGTGATAGGCGCTGGCCAGCAGCGGGTCGGCGTGGTCGAGCGCGCCCAGCCAGCTGACGTGCGGCAAGTCCAGCAGCAGTTGCAGATATGCCTGCTGTTCGCGCGGCGCGGCGCCGATCAGCACCAGCGGCAAGCCGGCGCCCGCCAGCGCCTGGGCCAGTCCCAGCTGGTTTTTATACGGTGAAATACTGCCCACCATCAGCACGAACGGCCCGGCGATACCCGTTTCGCGCAGGAACAGGTCGCCATTGGCCGTGAAGAAATGCGGGTTGATTCCGTTGGGCAAGACGCGGATGGTGTCGGCTCCCATGCCGAAACCTTGCACGATGGCGTCGCGCTCGGCCTCGCCCAGGGCGATCACCACGTCGGCCAGTTGCAGGGCGCGCCGCGTTTGCGCATAGCTCGTTTGCACCATCCATTCCGTCAGCCGGCCCGCCAGCCGGTCCGCCAGCCGCGCGCGCCAGGCGCTGGCACGGTTCCAGCTGGGCGCCAGCAGCGGCGACAGCACCACGGGCACGCCTTGCTCGCTGGCCATTTCCATGATGCGGTAGGTGCCATTACTCGCCGAAAACACGTGCAGCACGTCGAAATCGGCCAGCCGCTGATGATTGGCGTCGACCAGTTGCACTTCCAGCGGACGCGCCGGCTGCTGGGGCAGCCGGTTTAGCGCGGCAATGGTTTCGCGTACCTGGATCTGCAAGCCGCCGTCGCGCTGGAACAGCATCGGGTAGGACAAGATACCGACACGCATGGTCATCCTTTCGTGCATTTGACTGCCAGCCATCGGCCAGCGAGCTTGCGTTGCAACAACAGAAACTCGCCAGCGAGTTCATGTTTCAACAGGAACAGACCGGCCAGCCAGCACAGCAAGGTGGCCAGCGCCGTGCCCATGAGCGCCAGCAGCGCCGGGGTGTCCGTTGGCAGCCACAGCAGCGAAGCGACGGGCGCAACGGCGCTGACACCGCAGAGCAGCGAACTCTTGCGCACTGCCCGCGCCAGGATGCGCCAGTCGAGTGCGCTCAAGCGCCGCAGGCAGTTGTAGTTCAGCCAGCTGCGCAGCACATTGCTGAGCACCACGGCCCAGGCCACGGCCACCAGGCCGAACGGCGCTGCGGCCAGCAGCAGCGCTACTTTGATGACGCCAGCGCAGGCATCGAGCCGCACCTGCGCATGCAGCTGGCCCGTCGCCACGAACAGGTAGCGGGCCATGCTGAACATGCTATACACGGCCGAGGACAGGCACATGATGCGTATCAAGGGCACACAGCCTAGCCATTGCGTGCCATACAACACCTTGACCAGGGGCAAAGCCATGCAGGAGAGAAAGAGAAAAAACGGCCATGCCAGCGCCGTCATGTAACTGATCGTGCGCAAATACACGAGCGCCGCCCCGCCCTGCCCCCCTTCCCCCCTTGCGCGGGCCGCGAACAGGGGAAACACGACGGGAGAAATCGCGCTGGTGATGGCCTGGTTAAAGATATTGAGTACGCTTTGCGCCTTGCCGAACAGGGCCAGGCTTTCAATGCCGATCAACTTGCCGATGATCAGGTCCGGCGCCGCCACGCCCGCCTCGTCGACGAGGCCGCCCCCCGTCGCATACGCGCCAAAGCGGGCGATATCGCCCATGCCGCGCCGTCCCGGCAGCCACGGCAGCTCCCTGGGCCGCACCAGCAGGCTCACCAGCAGCGACGCGCAGGAACCGGCCAGCGCCGCCCACACCATGCTCATGTAACTGTAGCCCTGCAGCGCCAGCAGCACGGCCACCAGCAGGTTGACGACGCTATTGGCCGCGTTGATGGCATAGATGGCGCGAAAGCGCAGTTGCCGGCGCAGCATCGGTAACGTCAAGGCGCTGAACGGTATCAACAGGAAATTGATGGCCAGCAAGCGCAGCACGAGGGTCAGCCGGGGTTCGCCATAGAAATGCGCGAGCGGCGCGCTGGCCAGCAGCACCAGGCCCGCCAGCAGCCAGGCGACAAGCAGGCTGGTAGCCAGCGCGGCCCGCAATTTCACGGTATCGAGCTGCTTTTCCTGGATCAGGTATTGCCCCACGCCAAAGTCGCGCACCACTTGCGCCAGCGCCACCAGCACGGCGCCCAGCGAATATACGCCTACTTCGGCTGGCGTCAGCAAACGCGACAGCACCATGGTGGCGACGATGCCCAGCAGCAGTACCGTGTATTTTTCGGCGAACGAAAAGAAAAACGAGTGACGGGTGGCGCTCATGGGGGCCGCCCGCGCCTACACGAGGCCGGCGTAAAACGCGCGCAGCTGGCGTTCCAGGCGCGGCATTGAATAGCGCTGCACGGTTTCCTCGCGCGCCAGCCGTCCCATGCGGGCGCGCCGGGGCGCATCCAGCAATAGCTGCGCCACGGCCGCGCAGGCGGCGTGCTCGTCCTCGATCGGCAGCAGCAGCCCGCCTTCGCTATCGTGCAGGATATCGTGGGTGCCCGGCACGTCCGTCCCCACGGCCGGCACGCCGCAGGCCATGGCCTCGATGGTGGCGATGCCGAAGCCTTCGTTTTTACTGAGCAGCACATGCAGGTCGAAGGCCGGCATCAGCAGCTCGACATGCTGCTGGAAGCCGGCAAACACGATGCGCTCCTGCAAGCCTGACTGCTGTGCCTGCAGCCGCAGCATGGCTTCCAGCGGCCCCGTGCCCACCAGCACTAAATATAGATTGGGAAATTGCTTGGCCAGCCTGGCGAACAGGGCCAGCAGCGCTTGCGGACGCTTTTGCGCGGAGAGCCGGGCCACGCAGCCGAGCACGAGCGCGTCCGCTGGCACCCCAAGTTGCCGCCGCGCCAGTATCCGCCGTTCGGGCGAGATGATAAAAGTATCCGTATCGACGCCATTGGGAATGACGGCCAGCCGCGTTTCCGGGTTCAGCATGCCGCGGTACAGCTCGAGGAAATGCCGCATGGCCGACGGGGACACGGCATACACACCCTTGACGGTGCGAAACGCTTCCTGCAGCCGGGGCCGCTGCCAGTCGCTGAACGCTTCCAGCGGAAAGGCATTGTGCACACTGATCACGGCAGGCAAGCGGCATTGCCGCGCCAGCCACAGGATGGAAGCGCCATAGCTGGTCCAGCAAAACGCCACGTGGACGAGGTCGGGCCTCAGCCGCCGCAGCCGCCACGCTCCCGTGACCCTGGCGCGCAGCCAGTTCCAGCGCCGCCAGGCCCAGTGTTCGAGAAACAAGGGCGGTTCATACACACGCACCTGCAGATGCTGCGCGCGCAAACCTTGCACCCAGGCAGTAAAACCGGGAAAACGCCGCAGGGCAAGCACGCTGTCATAGCCGCTCGCGCCCAGTACTTTCGCCTCTTGCGCCATGCGCAGTTCCATGCCGCCCAGCTCGCCCGAATAACTGCTGATGACGATGCGCGGCAAGCGTTTGCGCCGTCCGCGCCACGCTTCATGGAAAAAGCCGCGCAGCCAGGCCCGTTCCCACTGGCGCAGGAACAGGTCGGCGTGGTCGCGCCGCAGCCAGGCCCGCACGGCGCCGAGGGAGTCGCGCACGTATCTGCCCAGCATCCAGCGCGGTACGCCCAGTAACTCCACGCTTGGTGCGAATGTCGCCAGCCGGCATTGGCCGCGGCCGAACAGCATGGCGCGGCGCAGTATCCAGGCGCGCTGTACTTGTTGAGCGCGGATGATGTGCGCCACTTTCGCTTGCGGACAGAACCAGGAAGGATTGCCCGCCGCATGCATCTCCAGGTTGAGCCGGGTTTCGCTGCCCATGGCGTAGTTGGCGCCTTGCGGGCCGATGCTTTCGTCATAGCGGGCGCCCGCCTCGAAGATGCGGCGGCGTATCGCCATGTTGGCGCCCCAGACCAGGCCCGGATAGATGGGCGCGTCGCGCAAATCAGGGCTGGTGATGCCCCACGTCAAGCCAACGGGGGTCAGGCGCAGCAGCCAGTCTTCCGGCTTTTCCCGCCAGGCAGGCACGATGGCGCCGCCGAACAGGGCGTAGCCGGGGTGAGCGCGCGCGCTGTCCTGCAAGCGGCACAGCCAGTCCGATGCGGGCATGGCGTCGTCATCGCCAAACACGAACAGCTCGCCGCCATCGCCGCTTGAACGCAAGGCGTGTTCGACGGCCCCGTTCAGGGCGGGACTGCGGCCGCGCCGCGCCACGTAGACGGAACGCAAGGGCAAGCGGCCGCGGAAGGCGGCGATCACCTGGGCCGTGGCGTCCGTGCTGCCATTGTCGGCGATGATCAGGCGCCAGCCGCCCACGGGGGCTCGCAACCCCATGTAGGCGCGCAATACCTGGGGCAAGGTGCCGGCGCCATTGTAGGTCGCCATGAGAACGGTCAACAAGGACATGCCTCCTTGGTCTTACCATGACAAAACTATGTACTCAAGCAGTGTTGATCCAGTGTACTGAGCCTGCCCGCCAGCCCGTTGACAGGCATCAATACCTTGCCAACCCGGGCACAACCAGGAGCGTCTCCCTTCATGCGCGACATACTGATTACCATCATCATCCTGGGCTCGCTGCCCTTCATCCTGAAGACACCGGCCACCGGCGGCCTGATGTGGGTCTGGGTCAGCGTGATGAACCCGCACACGCAGGGCTGGGGCTTTGCCACGCACATGCCGTTCGCCTTCATCATCGCCATCGCCACCCTGATCAGCCTCGTGATGACGCGCGAGCCGAAAAACCTGCCGCTTACGCCCGTCAGCGTGCTGCTGCTGTTGTTCGTCATGTGGATGAATGTCACGGCCCCGTTCGCCCTGATTCCGGAATCGTCATGGGTGCAGTGGAACAAAGTGATGAAGATCATGCTGATGAGCTTTGTCATCATGATGGTGATACGCACACGGCGCGACATCGTGCGCCTGATCTGGGTGCTGGTGGGGTCGATCGGCTATTACGGCGTGAAAGGCGGCATCTTCACCATCCGCAGCGGCGGCACGGACCGGGTCTGGGGGCCGGAAGAAACGTTTATCGGGGATAACAATGCGCTGGCCCTGGCCCTGATCATCACCATCCCCCTCATGTATTATCTGCAGCAAAACACGGATAAACGCTGGGTGCGCCATGGTTTGTCCGCAGCGATGCTTTTGTCGGCCCTGGCGGCGCTGGGCTCGTATTCGCGCGGCGGGCTGCTGGCCATTGCCGCCATGGGCCTGTTCATGTGGCTGAAAAGCGACCGCAAGATGGTGCTGGGCGCGCTGCTCGGCGCCGTCGCGCCGCTGCTGCTGGCCTTCATGCCCGAGCGCTGGGCCGAACGCATGGACACCATCAACACCTATCAGGACGACGTCTCCGCCATGGGCCGCCTGAATGCCTGGCGCATGGCCTGGAATTTGGCGCGCGACCGTTTTCCCGGCGGCGGCTTCGACGTCTCCGACGCCGCCATCTTTGCCCGCTATGCGCCCAACCCCATGGACGTGCATGCGGCGCACAGCATTTATTTCCAGGCGCTGGGCGAACACGGCTTTGTCGGCTTGCTGATTTACCTGGCGCTGGGCATCGCCACCTGGCGCACGGCCGCCGCCATCATCCGCCGCACGCGGGGCAAGCCAGAATTGCGCTGGGCGCACGGCCTGGCCACCATGAGCCAGGCCAGCCTGATCGGCTTTGCCGTGGGCGGCGCCTTCCTCAGCCTGCTGTACTTCGACATGCCGTATTACCTGATGGCCGCCCTGATCGCCACGCGCATCATTGTCGAGCGGCAGGTGCCCACGCTCACCCCCACTTCCCGCCAGGCCAGGCCCCGGGCCGCCATCGTGGAGCAGCCATGACAGCCACCTTGTCCATCCTGATCTACCACCGCGTGCTGGCGCGGCCTGACCCGCTGTTTCCCGGCGAAGTGGACGCCGTGCTGTTCGAGCGCCAGCTGCGCCTGCTGAAACGCTTCTATACGCCGCTATCGCTCAGCAATGCCGTGCAGCGTTTGCAGAATGGCAACCTGCCGCAGCGCGCCGCCTGCATCACCTTCGACGACGGTTATGCGGACAATGCGCAAATCGCCCTGCCGCTGTTGCAGCGCCATGGCATGCACGCCACGTTTTTCATCGCCACGGGCTACCTGGACGGCGGGCAAATGTGGAACGACACGGTGATCGACGCCGTGCGCCAGGCGGCCGGGCCCGTGCTGGACTTGCGCAAACACGAGCTGGGGACATTCCCCGTCGCCAGCCTGGCGCAGCGGCAAGCTGCCATCGCCACCCTGCTGGGGCAGCTCAAATACCTGCCGTTCGCCCGGCGCCAGCAGCTGGCCATGCGGATACGCCGCCAGGCGGGCGTCCTGGCAGGTCCGCCCGCCATGCTGAGCACGGCGCAACTGCGCCAGTTGCATGCGGCCGGCATGGAGGTGGGCGCGCACACGGACAGCCATCCGATTTTGTCCACCTTGCCGGACCACGCGGCGCGGCAAAACATCGCCGATGGCAAGCGCCAGCTGGAAAGTCTGATCCAGGCGCCCGTCACCCTGTTTGCATATCCGAACGGCAAGGCCGGGCGCGACTATGGCGCGCCGCACGTGGCGATGGTCAAAAGCCTCGGTTTCAAGGCGGCCGTGGCCACGGACTGGGGCGTGGCGCGCCCCGGCGCGGGGCTCGACCTGCTGCAGCTGCCCCGCTTTACGCCGTGGGATCGAGGACGGCTGGCGTTTCTGTGGCGCATGCGGCAAAACCGCCGGCAAGCGCACCCAGCGCGCCTGGATGCTGGCTGAGCCACTGTTCCAGCATCAGCAGCAGCCACACCATGGTGCCGTGATAGGCCGGATGTTCCGCCAGCAAGCGCCCTTGCAGATCGTCGATGAAGGCGGGCCGCACGATGCCGCGTCCGCGCAGCTGCGTGAGGTTGTCGAATGCAAACTCGCGCAGCGGCGGATGGCTGTGCAGCCACAGGCCGAAAGGCAGGCCGAAGCCATGCTTTTTCTTGCGCACGATGGCCGGCGGCAAGATTTCCGCCAGCGCCCGCTTGAAGAAGGGCCGCAGCCGCATGCCGTCGAGCTTGTCCCGCGGCGCCAGGCGGGCGGCAAACGCCACCATCGCATCGTGCAGAAAGGGAAACGCCGCTTCCACGCCGGCCAGCTCGCACGCCTTGCGCACCTTGAACAGGTCGTTGTCGGCCAAAGTAAAACGCATGTCGAGCGCCAGCAGCTCATTGATTTGGCTCAAGCCCTGGCCTTGCCGCTCCCAATACGCGCCATTCACGCAACCGGGAGCCATGCCCGGGTCGATGGTGTCGATGAAACCCGCTTCCAGCACCGTGCGGTGGCCATGGCGCAGCAGCAGGTTGTAGCTGTCGAGCCGGGCCGGCAGCGGCAGGCTCGACAGCTCGATGTAGCGGCGCGCCTTGTCGCCCAGCCGCCACGGCTTGCCCGTGCGTGCGCGGAACAGCAGCGGTTCGATGATGGCCTGGCGCAACATGGCGGGCAAGCGCTCGTATTGCGACAGCAAGGCCTGGTGCGCATAGCGTTCATTGCCGCCAAACAGTTCATCGCCGCCGTCGCCACCCAAGAGGCGCGTTATGCCATCCTCGCGCGCCATCTGCGCGCAGTAAAAGGCGGGAATGGCCGAGGCGTTGCCGAAAGGCTGGTCGAAGATGGCCGCCATGGCGGGAATGGCGGCCAGGACGTCGGCTGGCGTCACGTAGCGCTCGTGGTGAATGCTGCCCGCGTGGCTGGCGGCCAGGCGCGCATACGCCATTTCGTCATAGCCGGGCGCATCAAAACCGATGGAATACGTGCGCGCCGGCCGGCCCGTCACCTGCCCCATGATGGCGGCCACGGTGGAACTGTCCGTGCCGCCGCTGAGAAACGCGCCCGTGTCCGCCCCATCCGCACCCAGGCTGTTTTCCACGGCCTGGCGCAGCAGGCGCAGGAATTCCTGCTTGTTTCTGGCAAAGCTGGCCCGCGTGCGCGCCGCGCCCGGCTCCTGGAAAGCCAGCTGCCAGTAACTGCCCTTGCATTGCTTGCCGCCGCGCACATGCAGGTATTCGCCGGGCAGCAAGCGCTGCTGGCCCAGGTAAGCCGTGGCCGGGCCGGGCACCATGTGGAAGAACAGGTAGTGATACAGCGCTTGCGGATCGAGCGCGCCCCGCACGGACGGATGGGCCAGCAAGGCATCATGCGAGGAGGCAAAGAACAGGCCTTGCGCATTGCCCGCATAGCTGAGGGGGTGGATTCCGGCGCGGTCCACTGCCAGCAGGGCCGAGCCGGAAAAGGCATCGAGGATGGCCAGCGAGAATGGCCCCGACAGGCTGGCGCAGGCCGCCACGCCCCGGCTCAGCCACAGGGAAGCGAGGCGGCATGCCACGTCGTCGGCCGAGCCATCGAGTACAGGCCGGCCCCAGATGGCGACCTGCAAGCCATCCTGCTGATACACATGGCGGCTGCCGTCGATGGCGGCCACGGCCACGCCACCCACTTCGCTCACGCAGGCAATCAGGGGTGCGCTATCGAAACGCGACAGGGGCACGGCCATGCCGGCCAGCGCGGCGCCACTGGCATCGGTATCGGCAGCGACAGAACCCGCAGCCCCGCCAAGCGCCGCCAGCCAACCGCACAGGCCGCTCATACGAGCACCTCGGCCGGCAGCGGATGGCCGAGAAAGGCCGTCGGGCTGGCCGTCAATCCATACGCGCCCGACTGGAACACCACCACCAGGTCGCCCTCCTCGGCGCGCGCCATCTCCATCTGATCGGCAAGCAAGTCCAGCGGCGTGCACAACGGTCCCACGACGGACGCCACTTCGCGCGCCCCGCCATGCAGCCGGTTGCCGATGGCGACCGGGTAATTCTTGCGGATCAGCTGGCCGAAATTGCCCGAGGCCGCCAAGTGGTGGTGCAAGCCGCCATCCGTGACGAGAAACACTTGTCCATGCGACACCTTGCGTTCGAGCACCTTACACACATAGATGCCCGCCTCGGCCACCAGATAGCGGCCCAGCTCCAGGTTCAGGCGCGCGCCGGGCGCCGCCTGGGCCAGCAGATCGAGCTGCCGCTGCAAGCCGTCCGCCACAGGCGCCAGGTCCAGCGCCTGGTCGCCGGGAAAATACGGCACGCCGAAGCCGCCGCCGATATTCAGGGTGCGCAAGGGCGACGGCGCGCTGTCGGCCAGTTGCAGGGCCAGTTGCACGCTCAGGGCTTGTGCTTCAGCCAGGGCCACCGCCGACAGGCTTTGCGAGCCTGCATACAGGTGAAAACCATAAAAATCCAGCCCCAGCTGGCCGATGCGGCCCAGCAGCGCCGGCACGAGGGCCGCATCGACGCCAAACGGCTGCGCGCCGCCGCCCATGCGCATGCCCGTGCGGCGCAAGGCGAAATCGGGATTCACGCGCACGGCCACCCTGGCCGTCATACCCAGCCGTTCACTGGCCAGCGCCACCCTTTCCAGCTGGGCGCCCGACTCCACGTTGATCAATACGCCAGCGGCCACGGCCCGCGCCAGTTCGCCATCGCTCTTGCCCGGTCCCGCAAAACTGATGCGCTCCGGCGCCATCGGCGTATCGAGCGCCGTGGCCAGTTCGCCGCCCGAGGCCACGTCGATGCCGTCGACCAGGCCCGCCAGCCATTGCACCACGGCCGGCATGGGGTTGGCCTTCATCGCGTAATGGACATGCACGCCGGCGGGCAAGGCGGCGCGCAATTGCGCCACGCGGCGCGTGATGTGCGCGCGGTCATAGGCATAGAACGGCGTGTTGCCCACCCTCTGCGCCAGCCGGCGCAAAGAAATACCGCCGACCTGCAGCATGTCACCATCCATGGCAAACTGCTGGCCCAAGGCCGAGTGCAAGGGCAATTCCGTACTGTTCGAGCGGATCAAGTCCTTCATGCCGCGTCTCCTGTTTGGACCGCATACGCGCGCGCCAGTTCCCGGGCCAGCAAGGGGCGGTCGATCTTGCCGTTCGGATTGCGCGGCAGCACGCCGTCGCGGATCTCCACCCACAGCGGCACCATATAGCTGGGCAGGCGTGCGCGGCAGGCTGCCAGTACGCTGTCGCGCTGCAATTCCACACCGGGCGCGGGCGTGACGAGCAAGGCGATGGCCTGGCCCAGCACGGCATGGGGCAGGCCCAGCGCGGCGGCATCGCCCACCAGCCCGCTCGCATACACGACTTCCTCGATTTCGGCCGGGCTGACCCGGTAGCCCGACGTCTTGATCATGTCGTCGCTGCGCCCGACGAAATACAGATAGCCATCCGCATCGCGGCGCACCGTGTCGCCCGACCAGACGGCCAGCTCCGGCAGCACCAGGCCGCTTGCCTGCGGCGGCAGCGGCTTGAAACGCTCGGCCGTGCGCGCCGCGTCGTTCCAGTAGCCGAGCGCCACCAGCGCGCCACGGTGCACGAGTTCGCCCGGCTCATCGGCGTCGCACACGCTGCCGTCGGGACGCAGCACCAGCACTTCCGCGTTCGGAATCGCTTGCCCGATGGAATCGGGGCGCCGCTCCAGCTGTTCCGGCGCCAGATAGGTCGAGCGGAACGCTTCCGTCAAGCCATACATCAGGTAGACCTGCGTGCGCGGCAGCGACTGGCGTAGCCGATCGAGCGTGGAGCGCTGCATCACGCCGCCCGAATTGGTGATGTAGCGCAAAGGCGTGTACAAGGGCCAGCTCAGCTGGGACAGCTGCACCCACAGCGGCGGCACGGCGGCCAGGCCCGTGATGGCTTCCTGCTCGACGGTTTCGACGATATCGCGCAGCAGCAGATAATTCATCAGTACGGCACAGGCGCCGCTGGCAAATGCCGTCGTCAGCTGGCTCAGGCCGTAATCAAAACTGAGCGGCAAGACGCACAGGATGCGGTCCTGCGGCGTGTTGCGCAGATAGCCCGACACGCTGAGCGCACCGGCCAGCATGTTGCGGTGCGACAGCACCACGCCTTTCGGCCGCCCCGTGCTGCCCGAGGTATATAAGATGGCGGCCATGTCCATGTCGATCGCCGCATGCGGCTGCGGCACGCCAGCGGCGGGCGCATTGGTGGGTACCACAGTCCACGGCAGCAGGCGCAGCTTGCCCAGGCTGGACTCCGCCTCCGCTTCGCCCGTCAGCAGCACCGTCCGCAAGTCCGGGCAAGCGGCCAGCGCGGGGCCCAGCTGCGCCAGGCGTTCGCGCGACGTGACGAGGATGGCCACGTTGCAGTCGGCCAGGATATACGCCACCTGGTCAGGCTTGAGCAGCGGATTGACGGGCACGAACACGCCGCCGGCCGCCGCCGCGCCGAACATGGCGCTGACGTTTTCCGGGCGTTTTTCCAGGTACACGGCCACGCGCGCGCCACCTTGCAAGCCCAGGGTCAGCAGGGTAGCTGCCGCCTCGCGCACGGACTGCGCCAGCGCGCCATAGCTCAGCTCCTCGCCCTGCCACGACAGGGCCGGCGCGTGGGGCGCGCGCTGCGCCGTTTCAAAGATCAGATCGTGTATCAGTGTTGCCATCGTGTCGCCCCAGGGTTGCCATGATTGCCATGCATCCCCCTATGATTGGGACAAACGGGCGCGGCAGTGTTGATTTTTATCAAGCAAGCACCTCTCCCCACGGACGGTGGCCTATCTGGCGCAATGCTTGAGGCCGCGCAACATCGGCCACTCGCCGCTGCGCTCTAATGGACAGCGTTGGCTGCATAGCCGCCCCGTCCGTTACTACCATGGCCCTGTCCCCGCAATTTCCCTTGCTGCAACGGCTGGCCGCCAGCGTCGCCCAGCTGGGCTGGCGCGACAGCGCCTGGCTGGCCGTGGCCCGGCTGCTGGCAACAGTGCCGGGCGGGCGCTGCGCACTGTACCGCTACCAGTTCGTGGCGCAGGCCGTGGCGCCCGGTTCGCTGTGCCGCGGGCGCGGCAAGTCGATCACCGTCACGCCCTGCCTGGCGGAAGCGGACTTGCCGCCTGGGCCCGAGCGCCGGCCCGGTGCGCTGCGCGAACGCTACCGTCAGGGCGCGCAATGCCTGGTGGCGCGAGACAAGTCCGGCATGGTTGGCTGGATCTGGCTGCTGCGCCACGGCTGCCAGGAAGATGAGGTGCGCGCCCGCTATGCGCTGGCCTCAAACCAGTCATCGTGGGACCTCGACGTGTGGGTGCATCCCGAACAGCGCGGCGGCCTCGTCTTCGCGCGCCTGTGGGAAGAAGCCAACGCCGTACTCCACGCGCAAGGCGTGCGCTGGTCGTGCAGCCGCATCTCGCGTTTCAACCGCGCCTCGCTGGGCGCCCACGCGCGCCTGGGCACGCACGCGCTGGGCACGGCCACCTTCATTCGCTGCGGGCGCTGGCAATGGATGGCCGCCAGCCTGCCGCCCTATGTACACCTGTCGCGCCTTTCCGACGACATCCCCTGCCTGGCCTTCGATACCAGCCGCCTGCCGCACTACCCTTCCCTGGAGCTGACATGCCGCATCTTGAAGCAGTAAAGCATATCCTCGACACCACCCTGGGCTTGAACGGGCGCGTGCTGGAAGCCCACACGCCGCTCCTGGGCAGCGTGCCGGAACTCGACTCGATGGCCGTGATCGGCGTGATCGCGGCGCTGGAAGACCATTTCGGCATCATGGTCGCCGACGACGACATCCACGCGCGCCACTTCGCCACCGTGGGCACCCTGCACGATTTCGTGTTTGCAAAGCTGCGACCATGAACCGCGCCCTCACCGACGCGCTGCCGCTGCTGCCCTTCTTCCTGCCCGCCAGCGGCGGCCAGCGCTATTGTTTGCTGCACCTGCCGCCGCCGGGCCAGGCCGCGCGCGGCGGCATCCTCTACGTGCATCCGTTCGCGGAAGAATTGAATAAAAGCCGCCACGTGGCGGCCGCGCAGGCGCGCGCCTTTGCCGCGGCCGGCTACAGCGTGCTGCAGATCGACCTGTTCGGCTGCGGCGACAGCAGCGGCGACTTTGGCGAAGCGCGCTGGGACATCTGGCACAACGACCTGCACCTGGCGTGCGCGTGGCTGGCGCAGCGGGTCAACGGCCCCTTGACCGTGTGGGGCTTGCGCCTGGGCGCCCTGCTGGCCCTCGATTTCGCCAGCAACCCGCCGCTGCCCCTGGCCCGTTTGCTGCTGTGGCAACCGGAACTCGACGGACGGCGCGTCATCGACCGTTTCCTGCGCCTGCGCCTGGCGGCCGGCATGCTGGCCGGCGGCGGGCAGGAAGCGCCCGGCCATGCGCGCGCCGCACTGGCGGAAAGTGAAGCTGTGGAAGTGGCCGGCTACCTGCTGGCGCCCGCGCTGGCGCACGCCATCGATGACGTCAGCGCGTCCGCGCTGCAGCCTGCCGTTCCTGTCTATTGGCTCGATTACCGGGGGCCGGAGCAGGCAGCCGCGCCCTTGCCGCCGCTGGCGCGGCAATGGCGGGACCAGGGCGCCGCCGTCCACGTTGCCAGCTTTGGCGATGGCCCGTTCTGGCACAGCGGCGAACTGCTCGCGTGTCCGCAACTGCTGGACGCGACGCGTGCGCTGTGCCGCGACTGGCTCGATGAGGAAAGGACGCCGCCATGAAGCGCGACAGCGGCCAGCAGCACCTCGCGGCACCCGCCGTGCGCGAACTGGCCCTGCGCTTTCGCAGCGCAGCGGACGACGGCGAGGCGCAGGCGCGCATGATCGGCATCCTCAGCCTGCCCGACGCGCCGGGCTCGCGCGGCGTATTGATCGTCACGGGCGGGCCGCAGTACCGGGTCGGCAGCCACCGCCAGTTCGTCTTGCTGGCCCGCGCCCTGGCCGCGCAAGGCTGGCCCGTGCTGCGTTTCGACTTGCGCGGCATGGGCGACAGCGAGGGTAGCGCGCGCGATTACCGTGCCGCCGGTCCCGACATCGCCGGCGCGCTGGCGCAATTCTTCGACGCCGTGCCAGCCTTGCGCGAAGTGGCGCTGTGGGGCTTGTGCGACGGCGCCACGGCAGCGGCCTGCCATGCGCCGCGCGACACGCGCGTCAAAGCCCTGATCCTGCTCAACCCGTGGGTGCGCAGCAGCGCCGGCCTGGCGCGCGCCACCTTGCGCCACTATTATCTGCCACGCCTGCTGCAAGGCAGTTTCTGGCGCAAGCTGGCCAGCGGCGGACTGCAGCTGGGCGCCAGCCTGGCCTCGCTGCGGCAGGTGACGGCCGCCACGCAAGAAGGGCCAACGCGGGAAGACGATGCGCCCGCGCCGGCCCTGCTGCGGGCGCTGGCGCAATTCCAGGGCAAGGTGCTGCTGGTCCTCAGCGGCGACGACCTCGGTGCGCGCGAGTGGCAAGCCCTGCTCGATGGCGACACCGCCTGGCGCGCCGTGGCCGCCCGCGCGCAATGGACGCAGGCGCAGGTCGCCGGCGCCAACCACACGTTCGCCAGCGCCGCCTGGCGCGGCGAAGTCGAACAGCTGTGCGCGCGGTGGCTGCGGTCATGGTAATGACCTCGCCGAACGCGGCCCGACCGAACGCGGCCCGACCAAAACGGGTGCTGATGGTCGCCTACCATTTTCCGCCGTTTGCCGGCGGCAGCGGCATCCTGCGCACCCTGGGCTTTGCACGCCATTTGCCCGACTGCGGCTGGCAGCCGCTCGTGCTCAGCCCCTCGCCGCTCGCGTATGCACAGCGGGGCAATACACAACTGGCGCAGATCGGCGCGCAAGCGACCGTGCGGCGCACCTTGGCGCTGGACGCGGCGCGCCATTTGTCCATCGCCGGACGCTATCCGCGCTGCCTGGCACTGCCCGACCGCTGGAGTTCCTGGTGGCTGAGCGCCGTGCCGGCCGGCCTGCGCATGATCCGCGAATATCGCCCAGACGCCATCTGGTCAACGTACCCGATCGCCACGGCGCACCTGATCGCGATGACTTTGCAAAAACTCAGCGGCCTGCCGTGGATCGCCGACCAGCGCGACCCCATGCTCGACGACAGCGACCCGCTGGCGCCGTATCCGCCCGAGCCGCGCCTGCACCGCATGCATGCGTGGATCGAACAGCGCATCGCGGCGCGCAGCGCGGCCATCGTCTGCACCACGCCGGGCGCCATCGCGGCGCACCAGCGGCGCCTGGCGCAAGTGGGGCGCGAGCGCTTCTGCCTGATCGAAAATGGCCACGACGATGACGAGGACGCCGCGCCGCTGGCCGCGCCGCGCGGCCACCGCAGCCGCTTTCTTCTGCTGCACAGCGGCGTGATCTACCCATCCGAGCGCGATCCCCAGCCACTGTTCGAAGCGCTGGCCCGCCTGCGCCACGACGGCGTGCTGCACGCCCGCAATTTCCAGCTGGTGCTGCGCGCCACGGGCCACGATGCGTGGCTGGCGGACCTGCTGGCGAAATACGGCATCCTGGATCTGGTGAGCCTGGAACCGTTGCAGCCGCACGAGGATGCGCTGCGCGAAATGCTGGCCGCCGACGGCTTGCTGCTGCTGCAGGCGGCCAACTGCAACGAACAGATTCCCGCCAAGCTGTATGAATACCTGCGCTGCCGCCGCCCCATCCTCGCGCTGACCGACCTGGCCGGCGACAGCGCGGCCAAGCTGCGCCACTGTGGCATCGATACCATCGGCCAGCTGGCGTCGAGCGGCGATTGCGCACGCGCCCTGCTGCGCTTTTTGGAACTGGCGCGCCAGGGCCGCGCCCCGCTGGCCAGCCCCACGGCCATCGCCCTGCAATCGCGGCAAGCCCGCAGCAACGCCCTGGCCGATTTGCTCGACCAGGTCAGCCACAGGAGTCCGACATGAAGCATTGCTTGTTAGCCTGCACCCTCGCCGCCTGCTGCGCCAGCACTACTGCCGCCGAGTGTCCGCCCTACGTCAAGCGCACGCCGGGCGGCGACTACACGAGCGCGGAAGACCGCGACGGGCTGTCCGTGGTCGAGAAATTCCATTTTTCGCGCGCCGTGGAAACGCTCACGCAAGGCATGACGGGCAGCCTGGGCGCGGACATCAGTTACACGCTCGAACACTTCCCGAACCACCACCGGGCGCTGGCATCGATGGCCAAGCTGGGATTGCGGCTGAAAAGCGCGCAGCCGGTGGGCGCCCGCTACACGGTCAGCTGCTACTTCGAACGGGCGATCGCCTTCGCGCCGCACGACGTGACGGCGCGCATGGTGTATGGCAGCTATTTGCTGTCGACGGGCCAGGATGCGATGGCGCTGGAACAGCTGGACGCAGCCAGCCGCCTGGCGCCGGACCAGGCCACCATTCAATACAACCTGGGCCTGATGTATGCAAAGAAGAAGGAATACGAGAAGGCCAGCGCGCACGCGCAAAAAGCCTATGCGCTGGGTTTCCCCTTGCCGGGACTGAAGAACAAGCTGAAAGCGGCGGGCAAGTGGCGCGAGCCGCCTCCCGCGCCCGTCGTCGTGGAGGCGAAGGAAGCGCCGAAAGCGGAAGAACCGGCTGTGCCCCCGGTCGAAGAACCTAGCGGGGAATGACGGCCGGCCGCTGGGCCACACTCCAATGCCCGGCCGGCGACGCGGCCAGCGCGGCGGCCAGGTCGCGCCGCGCCTGCGCCTTGTCTTCGGCCTCGCTGATGTATGCCAGTTCGGCCGGCTGCAGCGCGGTGAGCGTCAGCAGCATCACGTCGCCAAACGGCGTGTCGAAGGATGAGGGGATGGTGCTTGCGCCCTGGGCCAGCAGCACGCCCACCTGTTCATTCTCGTCTTCGAGGCCCTTGGGCGCGTCTTGCAAGTCCAGCGCCATCGACACGCTGCCGTGGCGCTGCACCAGCAAATCGATGGAGCCATGGTCGGCCACGTTCTGGCTGACCTGGTAGACCAGATCGAACAGCCACGATGCCTGCACCGGATCGCCGTCGAAGGCGGACAGCGGCGCCTCGATGCACACTTCCAGCAGGTGGCCGCGCGGGACAAACACGTCGTCGTCATCTTCGAACGGGTCGCTCAAGCCATCGCTGGCAATGAGGATGGAATCATTGCGGCGGATTACCCGCCAGGCCTGGCGCAACGATGGCCAGCGCGGGCCCCCCATGAAAGCGGGGTTGACCAGCGGCGCCAGCACGTCGGCGTCAACAGCGCCCAATGTGGCATAGAAGGCGTCGCGCGCGGCGCAAGCCGTGGCCAGCATCTGCGCGCCCGCTTCCTTGCCGACGACGGCGTCGTCTGGTTGCGGCACCTGGGGAATAAGGTTTTCAGGCATGAGAGAGTCTTTGAATTAGTCGGCGGTTGGGAAGTCGTGATAATTGCGGGGCAAATAGCCCCAGATACGCGCCACCCGGTCCCGCACTTCGAAATCGAAGCCGATGCGTTCGAGCGCCGGCACGATCCACACGCCGTGGTCGATGATTTTCTTGGGCAGCAGCATGGCCACGTGTTCTTCCGAGTACAGGCTGATATCGAACCATTCCACGCCCAGGAACGGGAACGGCGGGTGGTAATCCCATTCCGTATCCCAGCGCGACACATAGCCGGTGACGGAGCCGTAACGGTACGACGGCGCCCAGTCGGTGCGTCCGCGCATGAAAGCCAGCAGTTCGTTCCACTTGCAATCGTTGGCGGCGCCGGCCAGGTTGCGCCGCGCGATGTGGCCACGCAGCTTGCGCTTGATGTCGTCGCCACCGGCGTCGGCCTGCGGCAGGCTGGCCTCTGGCATCAGCGGACCACCGGTTTGACTTTGGACGCAGCCAGCACGGCGCGCGCGCGGGCCGTGTCGATATCGTCGGCCGTGGCCAGCGCCACGCCCATGCGGCGGCGGGCGAACGATTCCGGCTTGCCGAACAGGCGCAAGTCCGCGCCCGGCACGCTCAGGGCGTCGGCCACGCCTTCGAAGGCGATGCCTTTCGCTTCCAGCTGGCCGTAGATGACGGCCGAGGCGCCGGGCGAGCGCAGGGCCACGTTGACGGGCAAGCCGAGGATGGCTTTCGCGTGCAGCTCGAATTCGCTCTGCACCTGGCTGGCCATGGTGACCATGCCCGTGTCGTGCGGACGGGGGCTCACTTCCGAGAACCACACCATGTCGTCCTTGACGAACAGCTCCACGCCGAACAGGCCCAGGCCGCCCAGGTTGTCCGTCACCTTGCGCGCGATGTCGCGCGAACGCTCGAGGGCCAGCGGCGCCATGCGGGCCGGCTGCCACGATTCCACGTAGTCGCCATGCACCTGCAAGTGGCCGATCGGCTCGCAGAACTGCGTCTCGATCTGTCCCGAAGCGCCGACGGCGCGCACCGTCAGCAGGGTGATTTCGTAGTCGAAGTCGATGAAACCCTCGACGATGACCCGGCCCGTATCGACACGGCTGCCGCTGGCCGCATACGCCCACGCCGCGTCCACGTCCGCGGCGCCATCGAGTTTGGACTGGCCTTTTCCCGACGACGACATCACGGGTTTCACGACGCACGGAAAGCCGATCTCCTGGCATGCAAGCTGCAACTCCCGCAGGCTGCTGGCGAAGCGGTAGGGCGACGTGGCCACGCCCAGGGTTTCGGCCGCCAGGGTGCGGATGCCTTCGCGGTTCATCGTCAGCACGGCCGCGCGCGCGTTCGGGATGCACGTGATTTGTCCGGCCGCTTCCAGCGCCGCCAGCGTATCGGTGGCGATGGCTTCGATTTCGGGCACGATCAAATCGGGCTTTTCCAGTTCGATCAGGGCGGCCAGGGCCACGCCGTCGCTCATGTCGATCACGTGCGAGCGGTGCGCCACCGGGTGGCCCGGCGCGTTCGGGTAGCGGTCGACGGCGATCACTTCCACGCCCAGGCGCTGCAGCGACATGATCACTTCCTTGCCCAGCTCACCGGAACCCAGCAGCATGACTTTGATGGCGGTGGAAGACAGGGGCGTGCCGAAGGTGCGGGGCGCGATGGTGCTGCTGGTGCTAGTGGTCATGGCAGGTATGTAGGCGGATGGAAAGATGGCTGGGACTATAACAAATGCCGGCCATCTTGGACAGGGCGCACCGCTGCCTGACGGACCAGGCTAACCCGCGTACGCCCGCTTGATCTCGTCGATGTCGATCTTTTTCATGCCCATCATGGCTTTCATCACGCGCTGGGCCTTGATCGGGTCGGGATCGCCCAGCAGCTTGACCATGATGGTGGGCACGATTTGCCAGGACACGCCGAACTGGTCCTTGAGCCAGCCGCACTGCTGCGCTTCCAGGGCCCCGCCTTCGGACAGCTGGTTCCAGTAGTGGTCGACCTCGTCCTGGGTTTCGCAATTGACCTGGAACGAGATCGCTTCGGAAAACTGGAACAAGGGTCCGCCATTCAAGCCCGTGAACGTCTGGCCGTCGAGTTCAAACGCCACCGTCAGCACGCTGCCCTGCTCCTGGCCGTGGATTTCCTTGCCCTCCTCGCCATAGCGCAGGATCTGGCCGATCTTCGAATTGGGGAATATCCCCGTATAAAACAGGGCCGCCGCCTCGGCGTGGCCGTTGAACCATAAACACGGGGTAATCTTTTGTATGCTGTGCATGATGTCTCCCTTGGCCGGTGTGTGGATTAGCTACGCTAATATAGTCACAATTGCGCCGGCATGGCGCGCGGAATGCGCCTGTTAGCGCCCTGCAATGGCCTCCCGTCCCAGCACGCCAGCGCTGGCCAGCAGCCGCAGCCGGGCCGAACGCCATTCCGCCTGGCAACGGATGCGCTCCTGCTGCGCCTCGAGCAGCGCCGACTGCGTGTTCAGCATTTCCAGGATATCGGCAGCGCCCAGGCCGAACTTGCGCTGCACGCTGGCCTGGGCATCGCGCGCCGCGTCCAGCCACGCTTGCGAGGCGGCCAGGTTGGCCAGCGCCGTGCTCGCCTCCGCATGCGTTTTCACCAGTTCCATCAGGGTTTGCTGTTGCACCTCCTGCGCCTCGGCTTCCCTTTGCCCGGCCTGCGCCAGCGCGCCGCGCACCTTGTAGTGGCGCGCAAAACCGTCGAACAGGGGAATGTTCAATGAGATGCCCACCAGGGTTTCGCGCGTGGACGCGGCGGACAAGCCCTGGTTGGGGCGGCCGTTCTGGTAGGTATTGGCCGTCAGGTCGATGCTGGGACGGCCTTCCGACTCGGTTACGGCCACCCGTTCGCGCGCGGCCGCCAGCTGCGCCTGCGCAGCCACGATGGCCGGGTGCCGCGCCTGGGCCAGCGCCAGCCAGGTGTGCAAATCTTCGCCCAAGCCCGCCACCGGGGCATCCGCTTCGTCATCCAGCACCACGCCCGCCTCGGCCGGCAAACCCAGCGTATAGACAAGCACGGCGTGCGCCTTCTGGAACTCGCCATCGGCGCGGCTGGCGCCCAGGGCCGCCTTGGCCAGCGCGCTCGTCGCCTGCAGGGTGTCGCTGTGCGAACCCAGTCCCCGCTGCGCGCGGCGCTGCGTGGCCAGCACCGTTTCATTGGCCAGCGCCCGGTACTCCTCGCGCATCCGCACGTTGGCCCGCGCCGTCTGCGCGTCGAAATACGCACTGACGGTGGCCGCCAGGGTCTTTTGCAGCACGGCGTCGCGGTTGGCCAGGGCCGCGTCGAGCAAGGCTTGCGCCGAACGCTGGCCCGCCGCGCGCCCGCCGAAGTCGAACAAACGCCAGGACAGATTGAGCGAGCCCGTATTGCTGTTCAAGCTGCCGGACGGCGTGCTGGCGCCCGGATAAGCCGTGCGGTCGTGCACCCGGCTCACGCCCGCATTCAGGGTCGGCAGAAAGGCGGCTCTGGCCTCGCCCACGCCGGCCGCCTGCAGCCGGATGCCGGCCCAGGCGCCATGCACCTGCGCGTTGCGGCACAGGGCCAGGTCGACGGCCGCCGGCAGGGTCAAGGGCACGCCCGCCTCGTAATCGGACGGGCATGGCGCGGCCTCGAACTCGCCCGCCTGCGCCGCAGCACTGGCCAGCAGCAAGCTGGCGGCGATGGCGGCCATGGCGCGGGGTCTAGCGTTCATGCAGCGCCTCCTTCTGGTGCTGTACCAGCGGCGAGAGCACGTATTCGATCACCCTCCTCGTCCCCGTGCGGATTTCCGCGCGCACGGCCATGCCGGCCGACAGCGGCGCCAATCTGCCGTCGACGACGATGGACGGCTGCCGCAGCGTGATCCTGACGGCATACACGGGACCCTTCTTTTCATCCTCGACAGCGTCGCGCGAGACGCTGCTGACGACGGCGGGCACGGTGCCATACTTGGTGTAATCGAAGGCGTCGACCTTGATGGCCACCGCCTGTCCGACCTGCACGAAGCCGACGTCGCGGTTTTCCAGCACGGCGTCGATTTCCAGCTTGCCCTGGCGCGGCACGATCTGCATCAGCGCCTGCGCGGCCGGCACGACGCCGCCCACCGTGTGCAGCTTCAGTTGCTGCACCGTGCCGTCGACGGGCGCCGTCAGGCGCAGCAGGCTGCCGCGGGCGCCTGCGCGGCGCGCATCCTGGCCGCTGGCCGCCGCTACCCTGGCCCCTTCCGTCAGCGCGTCGTAGGCGTCCTTGCGCGTTTGCGCCACCAGGGCCGCGCGCTCGCTGCGGGCCGACGCCAGCTGGCCGGCCAGGTCGATACGCGCCTGTTCCTTTTCCAGCCACGCGTGTTCGGCCACGTCGCGCGTGGCCAGCAGCGCCTGGTAATCGCCGGCGCGCTGCGTGGCCAGCGGCAGCGCCTGGGCGTAGCGGGCGATTTCTCCATCGAGATGCGCGAGCCGGGCGCGGAAACTCGCGTACTGGCCATCGAGGTGGCCCTGCGCTTCCTCGCGCTGGGCTGCGGAAGCGCCATCGGGCGCCGCCAGCTTGGGCAGCGTCAAGCTGTCGATGGCGGCGATCAGCGCGCGCGAGCGGGCCATCTGCAGCGCGGCCGCCACGGCGTCGCCGGCGGCCTTGTCGCGCTCCGCGTCCGGGCCGCGGCTGTCGAGTTCCACCAGCAGCTGGCCCGCCTTGACGGCTTGTCCCTCGCGCACGTGCAGGGCGCGCACGGCCGCCACGTCGACCGAGGCGATGGTCTTGGTGTTGCCGGACGGAATGATCTTGCCGGCCGCGTTGACGATGATGTCGACCTGGCCAAAGACCGCCCACAGCACGACGCAGCCGACCAGCAGCATCAGCACCCTGGCCGTCAGGCGCAACGAGGGCGACACGGGACGCTCCTGCAGCGCCAGCGCGGCCGGCAAGAAGGCCGCCTCGTCTTCGCTGAGCACGGGGCCGCTCAAGGCGGCACGCTGGCGCCAGCTGTGCCGCAGCACCTGGCCGTAGCGTTGCAACAGCTCGCCATACGCGGCCAGGCGGTGGCCGGCGCTCATGTTGCGTCCCCTGTTGCGCTCCCGTGCGTACCCTGCTGCAGGCTGTACAGATGTGCGTAGATGCCGCCCGGCTGCGCCAGCAGCGCGTCGTGCGTGCCCAGTTCGGCTACCTGCCCCCGCTCCATGACGACGATACGGTGTGCTTCACGCACGGCCGACAGGCGGTGGGCGATGATCAGCACGGTGCGCCCCGCACAAATGCCGCGCATATTGTCCTGGATAATTTTTTCCGACTCATAGTCGAGCGCGCTCGTCGCCTCATCGAAAATCAGGATGCGCGGATTGCCGATCAGGGCGCGGGCGATGGCGATGCGCTGGCGCTGGCCGCCCGACAAGCCCGTGCCGTGCTCGCCCACCATGGTGTCGTAGCCTTCTGGCAACTCGCAAATGAAATCGTGGGCACCGGCCAGTTTCGCCACGGCGATGACGGTTTCCATCGGTAACGCCGGGTCGCTCAGGGCGATGTTGTCGCGCACGGAACGGTTGAACAGGATATTTTCCTGCAGCACCACGCCGATCTGCCGCCGCAGCGAGGCCGTGTCGATGACGGCGATGTCCTGCCCGTCGATCAGCACCTTGCCCCGCTCGGGGATATACAGGCGCTGCGCCAGCCGCGTCAAGGTGCTCTTGCCGGAACCGGAACGCCCGACGATGCCGATCACTTCGCCGGGCGCAATGGCAATCGACACATTGCGCAGCACTTCGGCCGCATCGGGCCGGTAGCGGAAACCCACCTGCTGGAAGTCGATGGCGCCTGCGATGCGCGGCAGGCGCGCCTTCTGGCTGCCCGCTTCCACGCGCGCATTGAGGATGTCGCCGAGCCGGCTCATGGAGATGCCCACCTGCTGGAAATCGTTCCACAGCTGGGCCAGGCGCAAGATGGGCGACGCCACCTGCCCGGCCAGCATATTGAACGCGACCAGTTCGCCCACCGTCATCTTGCCGTCGATGACGAGGGTGGCGCCCCACCACATGATGGCCGCCGTCACCAGTTTGCTGACCAGGGTGACGCCGCCGCTGGCCAGCATGCCGATGTTATTCGCCGACAGCCCTGCCGAGACATAGCCGGCCAGCTGCTTTTCCCACTGCTGCTGCCAGCGCGGCTCGACGGCCATGGCCTTGAGCGTATCGACGCCGCTGATGGTTTCGACCAGGAAGGACTGGTTTTCCGCGCTGCGGTTGAATTTTTCGTTCAGGCGGCCCCGCAGCACGGGCGTGAGCAGCATCGACAGGGCCGCATAGACGGGAATCGAGGCCAGCACGACGATGCTGAGCGCCGCGCTGTACCACAGCATGGCGGCAATGAAGATGAAGGAAAACAGCAGGTCGAGCACCAGGGTCATGGCGTTGCCGGTGAGGAAAGAGCGGATGTTTTCCAGTTCATGGATGCGCGCCACGGAATCGCCCACGCGGCGCGCCTGGAAATACGCGATCGGCAAGGCCAGCAAGTGGCGGAACAGGCGCGCGCCCAGTTCCACGTCGATCTTGCTGCTGGTGCGCGCAAAAACATAGGTGCGGATGAGGCCAAGCACGGCTTCGAAAACGATGGCGCACACGAGGCCGATAGCCACCACGTGCAGGGTTTTCATCGCGTGGTTGACCAGCACCTTGTCCATCACCACCTGGAAAAACAGGGGCGTGGCCAGGCCGATCAGCTGCAGCACGAAGGAGATCAGCAGCACTTCGCCCAGCAGCCTGCGGTATTTGACGACGGCGGGAATGAACCAGCTGAAGTCGAAACGGGCCGTCTCGCCCGCATAGCTGGCCTTGCTGGTGAAAAAGATCAGCTCGCCCGTCCAGGCGGCAAGGAAGGCTGCCCGGCCGAGGATTTGCGGCGGCTGGCCCGGATGCTGGACCAGCACCTTGCTCACGCCGTCAGCGTCCGTCTCGACCTTGCCGAGGATAAAGAAACGGCCATCCGTATCGATGGCGATGGCAGGCAGCGGCGCTTGCGCCAGCCTTTCGGGCGCCTGGCGCACCAGTTTGGCCGTCAAGCCAAGTTGCCGGGCCGCCAGCAGCACGGTTTGCCGCGTGAACACGGCCTGGCCGAAAGCGTGCTTGAGCTGGGCGCCATCGGCGGCGATGCCGTGCAGGCTGGCCATCAGCAACAGCGACAGCAAGCCCGTGTCGGGCACAGTTTTTTCCAAGGACGGCGTATCGTTGCGGTGGGAGAGGACTGTCATCGGGCAATATCAGAGATTCAATGGCGCAGCCAGGCCGTGACAGGTCGCCCCGGCCCGGCTGCGTGAGGGTGGATCTGGCTATGTCAACTGATTAATGGACTGCCGCCAGCTGGATCTGCGTCGACGGATTGCCGTGGCCTGACCATGGCGCCGATGCCGCCGGCGGCACGGCAAAGCCGGCCATCGCTTGCACCAGCTGCGCGGAATCCGCCTGCCAGCCGCCGAAGCCGCCCTGGCTGGCGGCAAGCGTTTGTTGCGCGGCGCGCCAGTTCTGCGCCAGCACCGGCGCCAGGATGGCGGCCGTGCCTGCAGGCAAGGTCAGCTGGCCGGCCGGTGGCGGCGTCAGGCCCGCCATGGCCTGCACGAGGTTTTGCACCTGGCTGCCCAGCAAGACCCGGCCATCGGCCATGCGGAATTGCTCGATGCTCGCCCCCGCTGCCGCATACCAGCCATTGACGGTGACCTTGTCCGTGGTGCCGATGGTGCTCACTTCGAGGTTGCTGCCCACCTGGCGGAACCACAGCTGCTCGGCGCTGACGCCGGCCAGGAAGGACACCACGTCGCGGCTGCCCGCCTCGTTCGCCTCGGAAATAATGTCGGCGCCATCACCGCGGGCGAAGACATAGGTGTCGTTGCCCAGCGTACCGGCCAGCGCGTCATCGCCCTTGCCGCCTTGCAGGATATCGTTGCCGAGGCCGCCCAGCAGGATGTTCTTCAGTTCATTGCCGGTCAGCACGTCGTCGAACTTGCTGCCGATGACGGCATTGAAATTGGCCAGCACGTCGCTGCCCGCGCGCGCCGTCATCGGGCCGCCAACGGGCGCAAAGGCGGCCGTCACGCCCGTAGTGGAAGTGGCGTAGGACAGCGAATTGCCCGCCCCGCCACCGTCGAGCACGTTGCCGCCGGCGGTGCCGACATGGAAGACGTTGCTGGTATAGGCGCTGCCCGTCACCGTCAGGCCTGAACCGGTGAGGCGCACGTACTCGACGTTGTCGGCCACCGTGTAGTTGACGCTGGTGTACACGGTGTCGTTGCCGCCATTGCCACGTTCATCGATGAAGTCGCCGCTGTGGTTGACGTAATACGTGTCGTCGCCACCGAGGCCTTGCAGCAGGTCGGCGCCCGTGCTCCCATTGATGACGTCGGCGCCCGCCGTGCCGACGAATGTCTGCCCCGTCGGTTGCGTGGGACCGTTGAAGTGCCAGGCCTGGGCCAGCGCGGGCGCCAGGGCGGCGGCCGTGCCAGCCGGCAGGGTCAGCTGGCCCAGCGGCGGCGGCGTCAGGTTCGCCATCGCCCGCACCAGCAGCTGCACGTCGGCGCCGCGCATGACGTGGCCGGCGGCCGTGCGGAATTCCTCGATGTTCGGCACAGCCGCGTTCCAGGCGCGGATGGTGATCTTGTCCGTGGTGCCGATGGTGCTCACTTCCAGGTCATTGCCCACCTGGCGGAACCACAGCTGGTCGATGTTGACACCGGCCAGGAAGGCGATGGTGTCGTAATTGGCATCGGCGGACGATTCGGTAATGACATCGGCGCCGTCGCCGCGCGCAAAGACATAGGTATCGTCGCCGAGGCCGCCGGTGAGCACGTCGCTGCCTTTGCCGCCTTGCAAGGTATCGTTGCCGAGGCCGCCAGCCAGGGTATTGGCCAGCTCGTTGCCGGACAGTACGTCGTCATAGCCGCTGCCGGTCACGCTGGAAATATTGACCAGCACATCGCTGCCGGGGCGGGCCGCATGGGATTCGTTGATGGAAACGATGCTGGCCGTCGCGCCCGCCTTGGAACCCGCATAGGTGGCCGTGCTGTTCGTGCCGGTGCCGCGCAGCACGTTGCCGCCAGCGACATCGACGTGGAACACGTTGTCATTGCCGTTGCCCGTCACCGTCAGGCCGGCGGCGCTCACATGCACCTCTTCGACGTTGGCGGACAGCGTGTAGTTCGCGCTGGCATAGACGGTATCGCGGCCGCCGCCAGCCTGTTCCACCACCACGTCGCCGCTGTGGTTGACGTAATACGTGTCGTCGCCGGCCAGGCCCGCCATCACGTCGGCGCCCGCCGTGCCCAGGATGATGTCCGGGTTCGCCGTGCCGGTAAAGACGCCATTGCCGGGCTGGTTCGGTCCTTCCGTGCGCCAGTTCTGCGCCAGCGCGGGCGCCAGGGCGGCGGCCGTCGCCGCTGGCAAGGTCAGCTGGCCGGCCGCCGGCATCGCCAGGCCCGCCATTGTCTGCACGAGGTTTTGCACGTCGCTGCCCAGCAGCACGCGGCCTTCGGCCGTGCGGAATTCCTGTATGCGCGGCGCCGCACTGGAAAACCAGGCGTTGATGGTGATTTTGTCGCCGGTGCCGATGGTGCTCACTTCCAGCGCCGTGCCCACCTGGCGGAACCACAGCTGGTCGGCATTGACGCCGGCCAGGAAGGAGACGACGTTATGGCTGGCCGCCTCTTCCCCTTCAACGATGATGTCGGCGCCGTCGCCACGGGCAAACATATACGTGTCGTCGCCCTGCATGCCGGCCAGGGTATCGTCGCCCTTGCCGCCGCGCAGGATATCGTTGCCAAAACCGCCCACGAGGGCGTTTTTGAGCTCGTTACCGGTCAGGACATCATCGAACTTGCTGCCGGCGATGTTGGCGATATTGAGCAGCACATCGCTGCCGGGCGGCGCCGTCACCGGGCCATTCGCTCCGGACAAGGCCGCCGTCACGCCCGTGCTGGACGCCGTGTAATTGACCATGTTGCCCGTGCCGCCGCCATCGATCCTGTTGCCACCGGCCGCATCAACGAAAAAGACGTTATTGGTATTGGCGCTGCCCGTTACCGTCAGGCCGCCTGCGGTCAGGCGCACGTTCTCGATGTTGTCGGCCACCGTGTAATTGACGCTGGTGTAGACGGTATCGCTGCCGCCATTGGCCAGTTCGACGATCACGTCGCCACTGTGGTTGACGTAATACGTATCGTCGCCGGCCAGGCCTTCGAGCACGTCGGCGCCCGTGGTGCCGGTGAGGATATCCGCGTTCGCCGTGCCCGTGAAGCGCTGCGCGGCGGCTGCCGAACTGTTCAGGTAAGCGTCGATGGCGGAGACGCTGGAGCCAGATGCATTGTTTTCAGTCATGTTGCAGTTTCCTGTCATTAAACTTAAAACCAAGATTGAATATGCCGGCGCAAGCCGGCATGCAAGGCAAAAGTTCCGGCCGCATCCACTTGCCATTCAGCGTGCACCTTCAACGGTCCGGCACTTTTGGCGCATGGACGGCGAGCGCCTGAGCGTCGCCTCGCATGCACGCCTTAATGACGCGCAATCGGGACAGGCACTGTTATTTGTCATGCAAATGTCACACTGCATGGAAGAAAGAAGAGGAGATTTTTGCCAAGTTTTTTCTGTCACCGCTATAGCCATTGTGCGAGAATGCCCCTCCCCCCTCGATGGTGCGCATGATGACCAAACTCGCCGCAAGCATCACTGTAATGACACTGCTGCTGGCAGCTTGCAAGCCAGCAGCCACGGCACCTGCGCACGACATTCCTGCGGCCATGCGCCAGACCGCGGCCACTTTGCTGCAGTCACCATTGCTGCACGCGACCTCGATTGCCGTCGTTTATCGCGGCAAGGAATTCATCCTGCATCAGGGCGAGCTGGAGACCGGCAAAGGCAATCCGCCGAACGATACAACGCTGTATGAGATCGGCTCAGTCAGCAAGACTTTTGCCGGCCTGCTACTGGCGAACGCCGTGCTGGACGGGAAAGCGGCGCTCGACGATCCCATACAAAACTACCTGCCGGCCGCCTACCCGAACCTGCAGTGGCAAGGCCAGCCCGTGCGCTTGCGCCATTTGATCACGCACACCAGCACCATGCCGGGCATGCTGCCATTGCAGGTGAACACCATATTGCAGGATTTCACGGCACACGCCACGCCGGCAAAGCTCAATGCAGCGTATGCCAACTACGGGCAACAACAATTCTGGCAGGATTTACATACGGTCAGCATCAAGGGTCCGCTTGGCAAGGACTACGCCTATTGCAGCGCCGGTACCGAACTCATTGCGCACACGCTCGAAACAATCTACGGCATGCCCTATGCAGTCCTGCTCACGCAATTCATCGCGCGCGAAGCCGGCATGCACGATACCAGGCTGAAAATCGCAGCCGGGGATAGTGATCGGCTGGCGCCCGGCTACCACAGCGACAATCCCGTCATCACGACACCGATGCCGCAACTGCCCTGGGGGGCGGCCGGCAACCTGAAGTCAACCATGCCCGATATGGCGAAATACCTGCGCCTGCAATTGGGCACCCATCGCGCGGTCGCCGAATCGCACAAGCCGCTGGTGCGCTTTCAGGATGACTTCAGCATTGCCTATTTCTGGAACATCGGCAGCAATCGCCAGTTGGGCACGCATTATGTACACCATGGCGGCGTGCCACGTGCGCAAAGCTACGCCTACATCGTTCCCCAATATCAGCTTGGGGTCTTCATTATCACCAACCAGAGCGGCGACGCGACCGCCGGCGCCATGGAAAGCGCGCTGGCGCCTATTTTCGACACAGTGGAATCCATGGAAAGCGCGAAGTAGGCCGCCAACAAGACGTACGGCGCCACAGTTTGGGGAGATGGCGCTTATTTGCCAGCCGCGGCGGCCTGCAAAGCGTGCAAGGCGGCCATGCGGGAAGTAAATTGCGCGAGCGCGTCGTCCAGCGCCAGGCCCGGGCGGCTGGCGGCGAAGGCGGTCCAGGCCGGCGCGTGGCGGGCCGCCTCATCCCGGCCATGCTGGCCATCGAGGTAGGCAATGGCCGCCATCGCGTGCTCCTGATCAAAGTGCAGCTGCGGCTGGCACAAGTAATATTCAAGATAGCGGTGCAGGTAGTCGCGGCTGGCTGGCGTGTCGAAAACAGCCAGCGCCAGACAATACGCGCTGCCCGCGTAGCAGACCTCGCTAGCCAGCAGCAGGCCGCCCAGCTGGTCCGTGAAAGCGGACTGTCCGGTCAGTGCGGCCAGGTAGGCGCCCGCCGTGCGGCTGCGCCAGTCGAATTGCCCCAGCAGGCGCGCGATGACGGTGGCGTCGGCCTGCGCCAGCCGCTGCGCGCACGCCAGCGCCTGGGGCTGGTGCAAGCCCATGTACAGGGGCCGCACCCAGCCGTCGCGCAAGGCCGCCGTCAGCGGTTCCTGCTGCGGCAGCGACGGCATGGCAAACGGGTGGTCATGGCGCACGGTGGCGCCAGCCACATGCAATTGCAAGGGCGTCAGGGAAGAATCCACCGTCATGGCATAGCTCCAAAAATTTGATCCTGCAACTGTTCCACGAGGAAATCGATGAACACGCGCAAGCGCGGCGGCAGGTGGCGGCTGGCCGGCCATAGCAGCCAGAATGCCGTGCGCGCCTGCGTATGCTCGTCCAGCAGCGAGACCAGTTGCCCCGCCGCCAGCTCGCGCTGGACGGCAAATGCGGGCAGGTAGGCGACGCCCTGCCCCTGCACGGCCAGGAAGACGCGCATTTCCACGCTGTTGCACACCATGCCGGGCGCCGGCTGGGCAGCCTCGTCCAACAACGGCCACTGTTCCAAACGGCCCGTGGCGGGAAAGCGGTAATCGAGGCGCGCGTGCCGCATCAGTTCGGCGCCATCGGCGGGCCGGCCGTGGCGCGCCAGGTAGGCGGGCGACGCCACCAGCAGGCGGCGGAACGTACACAGTTTGCGCCGCATCAGGCTTGAATCGGCCAGTTCGCCCGTGCGCACGGCCGCGTCAAAGCCATCGCTGACGATATTGACCATGGCGTCGGAGAAATCGAGGTCGAGTTCGATGGCGGGATAGGCTTGCATGAACGCAGCGATGGCCGCTTCGAACAGGCCGCTGTAGCGTGGCAGGCTGATGCGCAGGCGGCCGCTGGGCGCGCCGCCCGATTCACCGAGTTCACGCTCGGCCGCTTCCACCTCGGCCAGGATGCGCTTGCAGCGCTGCAGGAATTTTTCCCCTTCCGCCGTCAAGGCCAGATGCCGCGTGCTGCGCTGGAACAGGCGCGCGCCCAGCCGCGCTTCCATGCGCGCCACACTTTTCCCGACGGCCGACGACGACAGGCCCAGCAACCGGCCCGTGGCCGAAAAACTGCCGCTGTCGGCCACCTGCACGAACATGGCGATGCCACCCAAGCTATCCATTCACACTCCACTCAAGACATTTTTGTCCGATATGTTGATCAGTTTAGCCCATTTTTCTTCAATGATGGGCGCGCCATACTCGCCCCTCTTTCTTTCATATCCGACACCCATGTCCTCTTCCTTACCTCTTTTACTCCCGCTGCAAGTGCTGGCCGCTTGCCTGACGGGCTTGCTGATACCCCTGTGCTTCACGGGCCCGGCCGTGGCCCTGCCCGCCCTCGGCGCCGAATTGCACGGCAGCGCCGCCGCCCTGAACTGGGTCATCAATGCCTATATCCTCAGCTATGGCAGCGCCATGATGGTGGCCGGCAGCCTGACGGACGTGCTGGGGCGGCGCCGCGTCTGGCTGGCGGGGCTGGCGCTGTTTTGCGTGGCGACCCTGGCCATTGCCGTCGCGCCATCGGTGGCATGGATCGCCGCGCTGCGTTTCGTGCAGGGCCTGGGCGGCGCCGCCGCGTTCGCCGCCGCCATGTCGTCGCTGGCACCATTGTTCCACGGCGCGGCGCGCAGCCGCGTGATGAGCGTGCTGGGCACGACATTCGGCCTGGGCCTGGCCTTCGGTCCGCTGGCGGCCGGCGCCATGCTGGCGCTGGCCCGCTGGCCCGCCATCTTTTATGCCACGGCCGCGCTGGGCGCCATCGGCATGCTGCTGGTATGGGTCAGCGTGCCGGCCGATCCGGCGCGCGGCCAGGGCCGGCTGGACTGGCCTGGCGCCATCAGCTTCAGCGCCGCGCTGGGCCTGCTGACCCTGGGCATGCTGCTGGCGCCCGAACACGGCTGGCGCAACGGCGCCGTGCTGCTGTCCGTCGCCGCATCCGTGCTGCTGTTCCTCGCCTTTGTCGCCATCGAGCGCAGGACGGCGCGGCCCATGCTGGATTTGTCGCTGTTCCGCCAGCGCCGCTTTGTCGCCGTGCAGGTGCTGGCCGCCTCGCCCGCCTTCCTGTTCATCGTGCTCATCGTCATGCTGCCCGGGCGCTTCATCGGTATCGACAACATGTCCGCGCTGGCGGCGGGCCGTCTGATGATCGCCCTGGCCGCGCCGCTGCTGCTCGTGCCCGTGCTGGCCGCGCTGCTGTCGCGCTGGGTCGAGACGGGCGCCCTGTGCGCGGCGGGACTGCTGCTGGCCGCGGCGGGCCTGGCCTGGCTGGCCCAAGTGCTGGGCCATGGCGGCACCGCGGCGCTGGCCGGCCCCCTGCTGCTGATCGGCGTGGGCATCGGCTTGCCGTGGGGCTTGATGGATGGCATGGCCCTGAGCGTGGTGGAAACGGAGCGGGCCGGCATGGCGACCGGCATCTTCAATACCGTGCGCGTCAGTGCCGATGGGGTGGCGCTGGCCCTGGCGGGCTCCTTGTTGGCCGGCCTGATCGGTGCAGGCCTGGCGCAGCAACTGCCGGCCGATTTACCGGTGCTGGCCGCCGCCAGCCGCGCCGCGCTCGGTGATATCCAACAAGCAACACAGCTGCTGGGCGGCCAGGAAGCGCTGCTGCGCGCCAGCTATGACGCCGCCTTCCGCCAGTTGCTGGTCGGCCTGGCGGTGCTGGCCGTAGCGCTGGCGGCGCTGGTGCCGTATTTGCTCAGGAAGAAAGAAAAGCGCCTGACAAAACCGTAGCGAGCGGAAGGTAGAGGTGGTCGAGAAGCGCAACCGTACTAGAGTACGGTGAGCATCGCAGGCCGCCTATACCGACGCGCAGTAGGTTTTGGACGGTGCTTTAGGTGTCCAGGCCGTAGAACACCGCGATAAGGATGGCGATATTGTTGCAGGCGCGCGCAAACGCCGTTGTCGCGTAGGCAACGGCCACGCTGGGGCCGCGATAGCGCAGGTAGACAAAGCTGAACATGGCGCCGGACCCCAGCGCGACGATGGCGTGCAGCAAGCCGCCACTGATGAAATGCACGATGGCCCACAGGATGGCGCCGATAAAAACACTGAGCTGGCGACTGGCGCCCAGGCGCCGGAGGATTTCCAGCGGCAGCAGCTGGCCGAGGAAGGTTTCCAGGATGGGGGAATAGATGACGACCCAGAACACCAGCAGGGGCAGCGACATTTCGCGCTTGAACTTGGACAGGCCCGTGTGCGCGCCCCAGTATTCGGGCGGCAGCAGCCATTTGGTCACGAACAGGATGGCAAAGCACAGCATGCAGGTCAGCAAGCCCCAGCCGAGACCGGCAAGGGCCAGCTGCAGCACGGGCGGCGCCGGTTTGTCGTCGTCCGGGCTGGATAGATCATGGCTGCTGCGCACTTGCATGAGTCGTCCTGGCGGTGATCCAGCGCTCATTGTAGCGCGGAATATGCCGGTTGGCGCGCGCCGCGCCAAAGCACCGTCGGCCTCAGGCTGCCAGGCGCAGCGGTCCGTTGGCCGGCGGGGCCAGCTTGAAGATGCCCACTTCCTGTTCCAGCTGCGCGGCCTGCTGCTGCAATTCGTGCGCGGCGGCGGCCGCCTGCTCGACCAGGGCCGCGTTTTGCTGGGTCACACGGTCCATGTCGACGATGGCGCGGTTGACTTGTTCGATGCCGGCGCCCTGCTCCTGCGTCGCGTGGCTGATCTCGGCCATGATGCCCGTCACCCTGCCGATGCCGGCCACCACGTCATGCATGGTGGCGCCCGCCTGCTCGACGAGCACGGTCCCAGTACCCACCTTGCTGACGGAATCGTCGATCAGGGCCTTGATTTCGCGCGCGGCGGCGCTGGAGCGCTGCGCCAGGCTGCGCACCTCGGTGGCGACGACGGCGAAGCCGCGTCCCTGTTCACCGGCGCGCGCCGCTTCCACGGCCGCGTTCAAGGCCAAGATATTCGTCTGGAAGGCGATGCTGTCGATCACACCGATGATGTCGACGATCTTGTTTGACGAGGCATTGATCAGGCCCATGGTGTGCACCACTTCGGCCACGGCCTTGCCGCCCTGCTCCGACACCTTCGACGCTTCGCGCGCCAGGCGGTTCGCCTGCTGGGCGTTGTCCGCATTCTGACGCACGGTGGAAATCAGTTCTTCCATCGATGACGCCACTTCCTCGAGCGAGCCGGCCTGCTGCTCCGTGCGCTGCGACAGGTCGCGGTTGCCCGTGGCAATCTCGGTCGAGGCCGTGGCGATGCTTTCCGT
Source organism: Janthinobacterium sp. NKUCC08_JDC (assembly GCF_019345575.1). Lineage (NCBI taxonomy): Bacteria > Pseudomonadati > Pseudomonadota > Betaproteobacteria > Burkholderiales > Oxalobacteraceae > Janthinobacterium > Janthinobacterium sp. NKUCC08_JDC. The sequence continues at coordinate 40,314 of NZ_JAHKQW010000021.1, forward strand.
TCCATGGCGCACCTTGCCGACGATGGCGGCCAGGTTGTCGCGCATGGTCTTGATGGCAAACAGCAGGCTGCTGTCGTCGCCGTGGCGCGTGTGCACATCGATGGCCAACTCCCCCAGCGCGATGCGCCCGGCAATCGCGGCCGCATACGCCGGTTCGCCGCCCAGCTGGCGCAGCAGGCCGCGCGTGATGACAGTGGCGACCGCAATGCAAATAAGCACGCTGAGCGCGGCCAGCACGCCGATCCAGCGCAGCGACTGGCCGTAGATGGCGCGCGCGGCCACGCTGGCCTGCTCCGATTCGCGCTGCACGTTTTTCAGCACCGTATCGATGTCGGCGACGATCTGGCGCCGCAAGGGGCTGCACTCTTCGACGAGGAAGGTGCCGTACTGCTCCATTTGCCCCGCGGCGCGGAACTGGCGCGGACGCTGCAATTCCTGCGCCATGGCTTTCAAGCCCGTGCTGACTTTCTGGAACTGCGGATCGCCGGCGAACTGCGGCGCCAGCCGGGCCAGCGCGTCCAGGTACAGGGCCTTCTGGCTGTCGAGGATGGCCAGCTCTTTCTCGGCGGCGGCCTGGTCGTGGAAGATATATGCGTTGCGGGCGGCCAGGCCCGTCTGGTCGAGCGCTTCGCGCGCCACGTACAGCGGTTCGAGTTTTTCCAGTTGGACTTTTTCTTGCGCGTCCATGGCGCCGGAAATGGCGCCGATGCGCAGCAGCGCAAAGGCCGCCAGCACCAGCATGAGTAAGACCAGCAGCCCGAAGCCTGCGCTCAGGCGCGCGCCTATCGTCAAACGATTGAATGACATCATTGTTGTTATTGCCCTGTATAAAGTTGATTTTTTGCCGGTTCCGCTAGAACCGGGCGATCTGCTCGCCGTCGTGTGCCTTTCCCGCATGCTGCGGGATGGGTCTCTAACTGGCGTTTTTTGGGCAGTCAGCTTCTAATGTCGGGCAATGCAGGCGCGCGGGACTTTCCGCTACGCCATACAACAGCACACTGAATTATAAGCGAACAGCGTTTTTTATGATTTCACGCGCTCGCTTTTCATGCCTTGATGCAAGTCAAGAGCTGCCGTATCAGCCCGCGCCCGGGGCGTCGATGACGGCCATGGTGATGCGCGAGATGCAGCACAGTTTGCCGTCGTCGCCCGTGATGCGGATTTCCCAGACCTGGCTGGTGCGGCCCCGGTGGATCGGCGTGGCGCGCCCCGTCACGTGGCCGCCGCGCACGCCGCGCAGGTGGTTGGCATTGATTTCCTGGCCCACGCTCACGTGGCGGCTGGAATCGAGGCAGGCATTCGCGGCCATGCTACCCAGGGTTTCGGCCAGCAAGACGGAGGCGCCGCCGTGCAGCAGCTTGAATGGCTGCATGGTGCGGTGGTCGACGGGCATGGTCGCTTCGATCCAGTCGGGGCCGAAGGCCGTAAATTCGATGCCCAGGTGGCGCATGGCCGTGCCCTCGCTGGCGGCGTTGAGGATGGCCAGGTCGAGCGGTGCGTGCCAGATTTCCATTGTTACCTCGGATAAGTGTGTAGAAAAGGCCATTGTAGGACAGAGCGTCCGCGCGTGCCGCTTCATCTTTCCTTCACCGTGGCCCGGGGTGGCCATGGCATTAACTGGTTATAATTGCCCCATTCTTAAAAAACGAGGTTGTGTATGAAGTGGGCCTTGCTGGGCATTTTTGTGTTTTCTGTTTTACATATTCATTTTCGGGGAAAGGTGCGCCTGCCGTTCCGCCGCCAGATCTTCGATCACTCCTCGTTCATGGCGCCGCTGAACCTGTTCATGCACACCTTTTCCAAGGTGCCGGCCACGCCGTATCTGGCCGTCGAGCAATTCCCGGAACTGGCGCCGCTGCAGCAGAACTGGCAAATCATCCGCGATGAAGCGCTGCGCATGCAGGAAATGAAAAAGATCAAGGCCGCCGAAAAGAACAATGACGTCGGTTTCAATTCCTTCTTCAAATATGGCTGGAAGCGTTTCTACCTGAAATGGTATGACGCGAACCACCCGTCGGCGCAGCAGATGTGCCCGCAAACCTATGCCTTGCTACAATCGATTCCGTCGATCAAGGCAGCCATGTTCGCGGAACTGCCGCAAGGCGGCAAGCTCAACCCGCACCGCGACCCGTTCGCGGGCTCCTTGCGCTACCACCTGGGCTTGCAGACGCCGAACGACGACCGCTGCTTCATCGACGTCGATGGCGAACGCCACAGCTGGCGCGACGGCCAGGCCGTGATGTTCGATGAAACGTATATCCACTGGGCCCGCAACGATGCCGACAGCGACCGCATCATCCTGTTCTGCGACATCGAGCGCCCGATGCGCTACCGCTGGGCGCAAGGCTTGAACCGCTGGCTGGGCCGCACCCTGATGACGGCCGCCGCCTCGCCGAACGAACTGGGCGACCAGGTGGGCGGCGTGAGCAAGCTGTTCCAGATTTCCTGGACCATGGGCCAGTACCGCCGCCGCTTCAAGGCGTGGAACAAGACGGCCTACCAGATCACCCGCGTGGCGCTGGTCGTGGGCATCATCGCGCTGATCTATTTTATTTAAGCGCCGCATTACCGCACAAGAAAACCGCCTTCGGGCGGTTTTTTTTTATAATGCGATACCACTGCCCAGGAGAATGTTGAAACATGACGCAACGCGACCACCAATACGATATCCAGATCGGCGACGACGCATGGATCGAATTCATCGGTCTTGACGGCCGCTATGAGCAAGCCATCGACATCGATCCCTTGCTGGGGGAACTGTGGCCGCTGATCTGCCTGCTGGAAACCCATTGTGTCGCCGACTGCTGCGGCATGGATGCCTACGATTTCACACGCGAAGCCGTCAATACGGCGCTGCTGGAACTTGATCGGGCAGAACTGCATGCCGCCTGCGCGCAAGCCCACAGCGCCGTGGCAGCGGCCGCCAGCGATGTATTGCTGAGTAACACGATGAATCACTACGCGGATAAACGCGTGTTCCTGCAATTGCTCGAGCATCTGGACGAGTGCATCGTCGCGCAGGATGCCGCAGGGGCTTGACCTTGCCAAGGCGGGAAGGTCCACAGTGACGGCATTGAAGGATAAACGAGGAGAATCCCGCATGCCAAAAATCACCGTCCTGCCCCATCCCGAGCTGGCCCCGGAAGGCGCCGTCTTCGACGCGCCGGAAAACATGAGCATTTGCGACGCATTGCAGCTCAACAAAATAGACATCGAACACGCCTGCGGCCAGGTCGGCGCCTGTTCCACCTGCCACGTGGTCGTGGTGCAGGGTTTCGACTCGCTCAACGAGCTGGGCGACAATGAAGAAGACATGCTGGACCAGGCCTGGGGCTTGCAGCCCCACTCGCGCCTGTCGTGCCAGGCGCGCCTGGCGCAGGAAGACCTGACGGTCGAGCTGCCCCGGTACACGCTGAACCACGCCAAGGAATAGTCCCCGGCGCGGTTGCGCGACTGCCCTACGGGTTTACCACGGATTTACCACATGATCACACGCTGCTCGGGCGGCAGATACATCGGGTCGCCCGGCTTGATGCCGAACGCTTCATAGAAACCGGGCTGGTTCTTGACCGTGCCCTTGGCGCGGAATTCGCCCGGCGAATGCGGGTCGCTCTTGATCTGGGCGATGGCCGCTTCGGGACGCAATTTCGCGCGCCATTTCTGCGCAAAACCGATGTACAGGCGCTGTTCGCCCGTCAAGCCATCGATGACGGGCGACGGTTTGCCACCGAGCGAACGCTGGTAGGCCTTGTAGGTGATCGACAGGCCGGAATTGTCGCCGATGTTTTCGCCCAGGGTCAGTTCGCCATTGATGTGGTAGCCCGGCACCGGGCTGTAGGCGCCGTATTGCTTGACGAGGCCGGCGGCCAGCGCCTTGAAGGCGGCCCGGTCTTGCGCCGTCCACCAGTTGCGCAGACGACCCTTGGCGTCATATTGGCTGCCCGAATCGTCGAAGGCATGGCTGATCTCATGGCCAAAAGTGATGCCGAGCAAGCCGTAATTGACGGCGTCTTCCGCCTTCACGTTGAAAAATGGCGGCTGCAAAATCGCGGCCGGAATCGTGATGGCGTTGAGGGCCGGGCTGTAGCTGGCGTTGACGGTTTGCGGCGTCATCGACCATTCGTCGCGGTCGACCGGTTTGCCCAGCTTGGCCAGGTTTTGCTGGCGGCTCCACGCGCGCGCGGCGCGCACGTTGGCGATCAGGTCATTCGGCTGCGTCTTCATGCTGCTGTAGTCGCGCCAGGTATCGGGGTAGGCGATCTTCGGCTTCAAGGCTGCCAGCTTGAGCTGGGCTTCCTTCTTGGTTTCCGGGCCCATCCAGTCGAGCTGCTCGATGCCATCCTTGAACGAGGCGACGAAATTGTCGAACATGGCCATCACGCGGGGCCGGGTTTCCGGCGGCAGATACATTTCCACGTAGCGCTTGCCGACGGCGTCGCTGATGGCGTTATCCGTGAAGCGCAGCGCCAGCTGCCACTGCGGTTCGCTTTGCGGCACGCCGCGCAGCACCGTGCCGTCGAAGGCGAAGCGTTCCTTGACGGTCGCGCTGTCCAGGTAGGACGCATAGCTTTCGATGATGCGCCAGTTCAGATAGCTCTTCCACGATGCCAGCGGCACGGCGGCCACGGTCTCGGAAAAGCCTGTCATGAAGCTGGGCTGGCGCACGACGGCCGACGAGGCTTTCGGCGCCAGGCCGGCGGCCGTAAAGTAGGCGTTCCAGTCGAAGGCTGGCGCCAGCGCCGCGAATTTGTCGAAATCGACGCGGTTGTACGATTTGACGGGGTCGCGCATCTGCACGCGCGTCCACTGCACTGCCGCCAGGCGCGTCTCGATGTCGAGGATCTGCGCCGCATGTTCAGCAGCGGCCTTGTCGCCGCTCATGGCCAGCATGGTCTCGATATGCTTGAGGTATTTGGCGCGCACGGCTTGCAGCTTGGCGTCGTCATCCTTCAGATAGTAATCGCGGTCGGGCAAGCCCAGGCCGGACTGGCTGATGTTGACCGTGTACTGCTCGGGGTCTTGCGCATCGGGCGCCACATAAGCGGAAAACGGCGTGGCAACGCCATTGCCTTGCAGATAGGCGAGCAGCGCCGGCAAGTCTTTCTTGTCCTTGACGGCAGCCACGCGGGCCAGTTCGGCATGCAGGGGCTTGAAGCCGGCCGCATTGCGCGCCTTGTCGTTCATGAAGCTCGTGTACAGGTCGGCGATCTTGTGCGCCTCGCTGCCTGGCTTGCCGGGATTTTTCACGGTGGCGTCGATCAGTCCGCGCAACTGGCCCTGGGCGATTTCGCGCAATTCGATGTAGGTGCCCCAGACGGATTTGTCGGCCGGGATTTCCGTATTGCGGGTCCACACGCCGTTGACGTAGCCGTAGAAATCATCCCTGGGACTGACTGCCGGGTCCAGGGTTTTCAGGTCGATGCCGGAGACGGGTGCGGCGGGATTGGTGGCTTGGGCGTACAGCGAGGGCGAAGATAAGGCGAGCAAGGCGCAGCAGGCGGCGCTGATCAGTGAACGTTTCACGAAGATTCCTTTAATTGTTTTCACTTCATGTTGGGGAACATGCTTGTCCAGGCATGGGAGGCCGGATTATAGTCCGCCAGCCTGCCCCGCAACAATGACAGTTGAACAATTCCAGGTATCAGCGGATCAGGAGACCGAACAGGTCCACGGTCTTTTTACCCTGATTTTTCAGCAGATCGGCAAGCGAGCCCGGCGTTGGCCCGCCATCGCCGGCCGCATGATTGAAATAATTAAAATCGAGCTTGATCTTGTCTTCCAGGTCGCTCGCATAACTGGCTGGGTATTGCGATTGCTCCAGCTGGGGCAATGTATTGAAATGCCCCAGCACCGACTTGAAGAAATTGGTCATCTTGCCGGTGCTATTGTATTCCTGCATGGCTTGCGCCACGACTTGGGTGCGCCAGGCCTGTTCTTCATCGTATGCCTGCGTAAAGGCGGCACGCCGCTCGTTGATGGTAAAGGTCCCGCTGTCATCGTTCGAAATGGTGGACAATTGCTCGCGCGACAAGCCGGCAAAGGGATTCGGCCCCTTCCTGTCAACATAAGCGGTGGCGGCAGCGGCCGACTTTGCCGAGGCCGCGTCATTCGGTTGCGGCACCTGCCTGGCGGCGGCCGCCTTGTGTTCCGCGTCCAGCGGATAGAGAATCTCCGTCGTATTGTCCTTCACCCACACACCCAGCCCCGCATGATCGTAGCCCTGGACGGTGGCGCTGGTGGCTGTCGCGGCCTTCGACAGGCGCCCGGCCAGGGTGGAAATCACGACGTCGTCGGCCACGGCGCCAGCGCCAGCCGGTGCCCGGGTGGCCTGCGCCTGGTCCGACGATGTCTTGTCCGATGATGTCTTGTTGCCTTGCGCGACCGATAATGCCCCAGGCTGGATTCCCACCGTGCTGATATTCATCATCGCCCGCCCCAAGTTAAGTAAATGTTACTATAGCACAATAAATATCGGGTTATGTCACGGCGCTTTACGCAATGCTTCCTGTCGCGGCACATTCAAACCATTTGTTTTGTTGGAGCAGACTGATGCAGGAATTCAGATTCAATGTTTTCGGCACGCTGATTGGCATCCGGGGGATGCCGGGAGCATGGCGCGCATTCTATCTCGGCGCGGAAGGCAAGCGCCGGCCCGCCGATTTCATTATTCCCGACGATATTCAAGCCGATGCGCTGTGCGAATACCTGGCTGACCTGTTCCATGAAGAGGCGACGCCGCGCAATAACACAACGATACAGCTTAATGAAGGATCGCCGTGAATCGATGGACGCAATACCTGTTCGAGGAACATGACGAAAAAAAGCTGCGCAAGTGGTCGCGGCGCCTGAAGTTCTTCCGTTTTTTCAGGGCGCTTGGGGGACATGCCAATGACGGCGACTCACTGGATGTCGCCTTTGCCTACGTCGAACCCGCACAGCTCGACACATTCTTGGCGGGCCTGGGCATCAAGCTGGTGAAATTTGACGCACCGCCACCGCAGCCTTTACCTGGCGTCGCCTACCCCGGCGATGCATACTTGCAGTTTCCATCGCTGATTGATGGCACCTTGTGGCAACAGCCCGGGCGGTGTGACATCATGGGTATCGAGGTCTTCATCTGGTGCCATGCCGGGGTGCTGAAAATTTCTCTACATGATGGCTATGCGGTGTCAGAGCAGAATGTGCGCGACGCCGAGGCCATCGAAAAGCTGCTCGCCCGGGTGGTTCTTGAGCGGATAGAACCGCCTGCCGACAGCCTTCATTACATTTTCCCGTAACAGCATCCTGGTGCAATGCGCCCCTACTTCACCGGCTCGAACGTCACCGTCAATCCATTGCTGGTGGTCCTGAGCTGCGTGGGCACGAATTGCACGCCCGCATAGCGCAATTCGTCGGGTTTGAACGTGTAGATCGGGGTTTCATGCATGAGCTGGTCGGCCACCAGGCTGGCCACCTTGGCGAACTGGCGCTGCTGGGCTTCATCCATGCCGTCGATGGTCACCTTGTCCACGCTCGCTTCGCTCAGGTAGACGGCGTTGCGCTGGGCGTCCAGCACGAGGCGGCCCGACATGGCCAGACTGCCGCGCCAGGTCTGGCGGATGAACGGCGGCAGGACGCTGGCGTCCACGCTCAGGGCCACCCGTTCGCGCTCGGGCTGCAAGGACAATTGCGGGTGGGTCAGCTTGACGTCGAGCACGGACAGCACGCGCTTATCGATGGGAAAGCGGCGCTCCAGGCCTTGCTGCATCTTGCTCAGCGACACATTCACGTCGCGCGGGCCGATCAGGGTGGAACACGCGGCCAGCACAGTACAGGCAAAGGCGGCGATCGTGGCGGTTTTCAGCAAGGGACGTATGGAGGTCACGTTCATGGATGGTCTCGGAGGAAAGATGGCGCCATCTTACACATGCGCCCGCTTTCACGCAAAAAACGGCGCCCACCTTGCAGCGGGCACCGGTTCTTGTATTGGCCTTGTCAGCGGACGAACAGGGCGATCAGTATGACAATGGGCAATGGAATGCCCAGCAGCAGCAAGAGGATGGAACGCATGGAGGACTCCTTGATTTTATACAGTTTATAGAGACAGGGTTCAGATGGTGACGTGGCGCAGCACGCGCTCATGGTCGCGCTGGCGGCCGCCAAACGTTGCCGCCAGGCTGGCCACGAAAGCGCCGAGCAGCAAGGCAACGAACATCCACAGTGCCGTGTGGGCACCGGCCTTGCGGGCCGTGTCGGCCGCCTGCTGGGCACGCGCCTTGGCATCGGCGGCGGCCTTGGCTGCGCGGCCGTAGACGGCGTCGACCCGCGCTTCCGCTTCGGCCTGCGTCAAGCCCGTGCGGCTGGCCACGACCTGGCCCAGGTAGGCGCGGTCATCGGCGGCCAGGCTGCCTGCGGACAGGCTTGTCGCGAAGATCCTGCCGGTTTCCATGCGCTGGTCGGCCGTGCTGGCATTGGCCGTAGGTACCGCCAGGGTGCCGGTGGTGGCAGCAGCGGTGGCAGGCACGGCAGGTGCGCGCAGCAGCATGTCCGAGAAATAATCGAGCGGATTGGCGCCGCCGCCCTCGTCCGCCTTCGCACCAGCCGCACCCGCACCCGCCGCTGGGGACACCGCCGCCGCCACGCCGCTGCCCGCATCGATGGCGCCGCTCAGTACGGCGCGCGTGCCCCCGGCCATCACGGCCACGGTGATCAGGGTGGCCACAGCCCAGGCCAGCAAGCCGTGCGCCGTATCGCGGAAGTGCACTTCATCCGTGTGGATGGCACTCCATTTCACGCGCAACCGGCCCGCCATGTAGCCGCCGATGCCGGACGCGGCCAGTTGCATGAAGGCCAGCCAGGCGATGGTCGACACGCCGATGGCCGTCGCGTTGAACGACCATGGCGACACGGATGACAGACCCAGGCCCACGCCGAGGATCAGCAGGATGAAGGACAAGGCGGCCGCAGCGGCCGCGCCCGCCAGCACGGCGCCCCAGGAGACGCCCGGATTGTTCAGGTCCGACACGGACAATTGTGTAGCTTGCATGGAATACTCCCTTGGTTGTTGATTTTCTTAAGCCGTTCAGGCGGCAACGCCCGTCAACTGCTCCTTGCGCGCGGCCATTTCCTGGCCCAGCGCGTCGAGATCGACGGCCGTCTCGCGCACCTTCGGAAACATGTCGCCCTCCTCTTCCTTGACGTGGTGCTCGATCTGCTCGGACAGCACCTTGACCTTGGCGTCGTACAGGTCGTCGGCCGGGTCCATGGCGGCGATTTGCGCGATGAGCTCCTTGGCGCTCGCGTGCTCGACAAGGGCTTCATCCATCAGGTCGCCGTCGTGGATGGGGCGGCGCACGGCCGGGTAGAAGATTTCTTCTTCCAGTTGCGTGTGCACGGTGAGTTCCTGGCAGATCTGGTCGGCCAGCTTTTTCTTGGTGGCAAATGAGCGGTCGCTCAAGCCTTCATATTGGGCAAACAGGGCCTTCACGGCCTTATGGTCCTGCATCAATAGATTGATCGCGTTCATGGCGCCTCCTTGTTGTAGATGAGGCAAGGATGCGCCATGGCGGCGCCAGCGTATGTGCGACGCCTTACACAATCTTGATTTTTAATACACTCAACTATTCACCTGCGACTTGATGCCGTGATGGCCCATCAGGTCGTACAAGGTGGGCCGGCTCACGCCCAGCAGTTCGGCCGCCTTGGCGATATTGCCGTCGGCCCGCGCCAGCGCGCGCACCATCACCTTGTATTCGGCCCCGTCGCGGGCCTGGCGCAGGTTCAGCGGTTCATCCTGGGGCGTTGCCTGGGCGCTGGCGGGCAGGCCCAGGTCATCGGCGGCGATCTGCGGCCCGTCGCTCATGATGACGGCCCGCTTGATGCAGTTTTCCACTTCGCGCACATTGCCGGGCCAGCCGTAGCTTTCGATCAGCTGCAGCGCGCCGGTGCTGAAATGCAGGTTGCTGCGGCCTTCGCTGGCGCAGAACTTGTTCTTGAAATGGTGGGCCAGCAAGGCCGCGTCGCCGGCCCGCTCGCGCAGCGGCGGAATGCGCAGCACGATTTCGCTGAGGCGGTAAAACAGGTCTTCGCGGAAACGTCCCTCCTCCGCCAGCACTTTCAGGTCCTGGTGCGTGGCGCAGACGATGCGCACATCGACGGCGATCTCGGCGCGCCCGCCGACGCGCTCAATGACCCGCTCCTGCAGGAAGCGCAGCAGTTTCGCCTGCAGCGCCATCGGCATGTCGCCGATTTCATCGAGAAAGAAAGTGCCGCCGTGGGCCAGTTCGATCTTGCCCAGGGTTTGCCGCGCCGCGCCCGTAAACGCCCCCCGCTCATAGCCGAACAGCTCGCTCTCGAGCAGGTTTTCGGGGATGGCCGCGCAATTGATGGCAACGAAGCGTTGCGCATGGCGGCTCGACAGCGCGTGCAAGCCCCGCGCAATCAGTTCCTTGCCGCTGCCCGAGTCGCCGAGCAGCATCACGCTGGCCGACGAGGGCGCCACTTTTTCCACGCTGCGGCACAGCTTCAACATGCCCGGATCGCGGCTGACGATGCCGGCCAGCGGCGAGTCCGCCTGCGTCTGCAGCATGCGGCGGTTTTCCTGCTGCATCGCGTGCAGATAGAACGCGCGGGCGATGACCAGGCCCAGCATGTCGGCCTCGAACGGTTTCTGGTGAAAATCGTAGGCGCCCAGGGCGATGGCTTTCAAGGCATGCACGCGCTCCTGGTTGCCGGACAGGATGATGACTTTCGTGTCCGGCGCCAGCGCGAGGATTTGCCGCAGGGTGGCCAGGCCTTCCGTGGCGCCGTCCGGGTCGGGCGGCAAGCCCAGGTCCATCGTCACGACGGCCGGCTGGTGTCGCCGCACGAGCGCCAGCGCCGCCTCGCGCTCGCCCGCCAGCAAGACTTCATAGCCGTCAAAACTCCAGTGCAACTGCTTTTGCAGGCCGGGATCGTCTTCAATGACCAGCAGTTTTTGTTTCGCCATACGTATGCACTCCAGTCAACGGGTAGAGCAGCGGAAATCTGGGGTATGACCCGGCGGGTCAGACCCCGTGGCCGCGTGCAGCGGCAGGACCACGCGAAACGTCGTGCCCACCTGCGGCTCGCTGCGCACTTCCAGGCTGCCGCCCACTTCGCGCAGGTATTCGCGGCTTTCGAACACGCCGATACCCATGCCCGCCGTCTTGGTCGTGTCGAACGGTTTGAACAGGCGTTCGCGGATGAATTGCTCGCTCATGCCCTGCCCCGTATCGTCGAGCTCGACGACGGCCGTATGCTGTTCGCGCCGCAGCCGCACGGCCACCTTGCCATCGCTGGCCGTCGCTTCGATCGCGTTCTGGATCAAATGGCCCAGCACCCGTTCCAGGCGCGCGCGGTTGGCCAGCACCGTCAGCTCGCCATCGACGATTTCCAGCCGGGGCGCCGGCGCCAGGCTCGCCTTGGCGGCCACGGCCTGGCGCAGCAAGCCGTCGAGCAGCAGCGGCGCGGGCGCTTCCGGCGCTTCGCCGCGCGCCAGTTTCTGCAGCAAGGTCTTCATTTTCTGCACGGAATGGTCGAGAGTGCCCAGCATGTCTTCCTGGAAGGCGGGATTGGCGCGGTGCTTTTCCGCATTGCTCAGTAGCAGCGACAGCTGGAACACGAGGTTTTTGAGGTCGTGCACAATGAAAGTGGACATGCGGTTGAACGAGTCGAACTGGCGCGCCACCGTCAGGGTATCGAGCGATTCGCGGTGCGCCAGGTAGCTGGCGGCTTGGCTGCCGGCAATTTTCAGCACGTCGAGGATTTCCCAGTTCAAGCTGATGTGCGTGCGGGGCCGCGCCAGCGCGACAAAGGCGAACAGCTGGCCGTGCAGCATCAATGGCACCAGCAGCCACACGCCGGGCAGCGCCAGCAGCGCCGGCGGCAACTGCAAGCCGCCGTACTGGCGCGGATTGTGCTGGCAGTCGGGCACGTCGATCACCCATAGCCTTGCCTCCAAAAACTGGCACAAGGGACCAGATGCCGGCTCGCTCCACCTGCTCGGCGGCCAGTTCCAGCTGGCCGCCGGGGCAAACTGCCCCTGTTCGCGCAAGATCCACAGCGCGCCGGCGCGGCTTTCCACGAGCTGCGCCATCGCTTGTATCGTGCGTTCGCCCAGGGCCGGACCATCTTCGGACAAGGCCCGCGTAAATCTCAGCCATTCCTCGCGGTAATCGAAGATGGCATTGTAAAAATGTTTATTGATATACACCTTGAGCTTGGCGCGCAGGCTGCCGGAAAACAGCACGCCCGCCAGCAGCAAGGCCGCGCCGCCCAGGTATGCCATCTGCATCAGGGAACCCCAGGTGCCGCCGAAGTAGCGCAGATAATAGGCGCTGGCCGCCATGGCCAGCAAATAGATGGCCGAACCCAGCAAGGCAGCCGAGCGGTACAGCATCTGGCGCGAGACGGACAAGCCCAGCGCCCAGCCCGGATTGCGCGCGGCCGAGATGGCCAGCAGCGGCGCGCACAGAGCGTCAACAATGCCGCGCGCGGCCCAGATGTCATCGTTGACCGCGCGAAACAGCAAGGCGTCGCTGTACAGATAGAAATCATAGGCGAACAGCCCGCCTACGCCCAGGCACGCAAACTTGATGCCCCAGCGTTTCAGGGGCGGCGTGTTGCGGTACCACTGTTCCACCAACAACATGCCCAGCACGGCCAGCAGCAAACGGCAAACACTGGCGATGAGCCGCGCCGGCAAAGGCAGCGCCAGCCAGGATGAGGCCATGGAGAGCAGCCACGGCGCCAGCGCCGTGAGGACAATGCCCACCAGCACGAGGCGCAAACGGGGCCGCGACGGTTCGATCAGCAGCAGCAGGAACACCAGCCAGGCCAGGGTGCGCAGCAATTCGAGCGCGTCGCCGGCCAGCGCGATGCGCTGCCCCAGCAGTACCAGCACCACCGTGCCCGTCGCCCAGCCGCCCGTCGCCAGGCACGCCACCAGCAAGACGCGCACGTTCTGCCGCGCGCGCCAGTTGCTGATCAATAGCAGCGCCAGCACGAAGAAGGCCAGCGACGCCAGGCCATGGCTGAGAGCCGCCGCATCGGGCGCCGCCAGCCAGTCCGACTGGTCCCGCATCATCGGCTGCCCTTGCCAAACAGCACCACCTGCACCGTGTCGAGCAGGATCAGCAGGTCGAGGAACAGGCTATTGTTTTTCACATAATACAAATCGTATTGCAGCTTCTTGACGGCATCGTCGACGGAGGCGCCATACTGGTAACGCACCTGCGCCAGGCCCGTGATGCCCGGCTTGATGCTGTGACGAATGTTGTAGTACGGCACCTGCTCCTTCAGTTGCTCGACAAAATACGCGCGTTCGGGGCGTGGTCCCACAAAACTCATCTCGCCGCGAAACACATTGAGCATCTGCGGCAGCTCGTCGATACGCAGCTTGCGGATCAGATTGCCCACGCGCGTGATGCGCGCATCGTTGGCCAAGGCCCAGATGGGCGTGCCGTCGCGCTCGGCATCGCAGCGCATGCTGCGAAATTTCAGCACCTTGAACGGCTGGCCGTCGCGCCCCACCCGTTCTTGCTGATAGAACACGGGGCCGCCGTCTTCCAGGCGGATGCACAGGGCGGTCACCAGCATCACGGGCAGCGACGCCAGGCAGATGACGCCGCTGGCCGCCAGGTCGAACAAACGCTTCGACGTGGCGCGGAAAAAGCTCTGGTCGAAGCCGCCGCCATAGGTCAAATAGCTCGGTTGCAATGAATCGATGCGAATCTGGCACGCTTCGCGCTCGAAAAACGTGGCCGCGTCGATCACCTTGACGCCGCCCAGCGCACATTCAAGTAGTTGTTTGGCAGGAAACGCGCCATTGCGCCGGTCGCTGACGGACACGACGATTTCATGCGCGGCATGGCGCTGGGCCGTGGCCAGCAGGGACGGTCCGGTCGGCAGCAAGGCCGAGGCCGGCACGCAGCATTGCTCGCCCGCCACATCGATGCAGCCGACGACCGTAAACTGGTGGAATCCGATCTTGCTGGCCGCCAAATCCATGCATTCGCGCGCCAGTACCCCGCCACCCACCAGGATCAGCCGGCCTTTCATCAGCGCCGATTGCGAGGATTTGAATACCAGCAGGCGCGCCAGCAGCACACCGATGGCGCCCAGGCCGAAGATCAGCACGCTGCCGCGTCCGAAATGCAGGGCTGGAATAAAGCGTATCAACACGCTGAGCACGGCAAAACCGAGCGCGAACGAGGGCAGGATGCGTAATAACGTGTTGCGGATGTCTTCGCGCGAGCGGTGCTGGTACATGCCCAGCGCGCTCATGCTCAAGACAATGACCAGCGCAAAGATCGAGGACGACAGGTAGACCTCGCTCGCCCGCACCAAGTGGCTGCCATCCGCCAGCCACAGCAAGGACGTCAGGGTGGCCGACAGCAGCAGGATCAGGATTTCCAGCAACAGCAGGATAAACGCTGTTTTCGACACATAATGGCTGAAGATGCGGATCATGGTTCCCCCTGCGGCAAAAAGCATCAGGCCGCGCGCAAGGCGGCCCGCTGCTGGTCTTGCCATCATGGCGAACTGTTCCAAGAAGACATTGATGCGCCACAAGCTACAGCCCCGGCTATCTTTCGCTTGCAGAATTTATCTCAATACATTACCGAATGAGGGGAAATGGCATATAGTATGCTTCCCCTAAAAAAAGATAAATGTCATGAAATTTGATGTAGCGATTGTCGGCAGTGGCCTGGCGGGTTTATCGGTTGCACTGCATTTAGCTGAGACGCGCACCGTCGCGATCATTTCCAAACGCGCGCTGCTCGATGGCGCCAGCAACTGGGCGCAAGGCGGGATCGCGGCCGTGCTGGACTCGGGCGACAGCCACGAGCAGCACATCGAAGACACCCTGATCGCCGGCGGCGGCCTGTGCGACGAGAGCGCCACGCGCTACATCGTCGAGCACGGCCGTGAAGCCATCGAATGGCTGATCGAGCAAGGCGTGCCGTTTACGCGCGACGCCACGGCCGAACTGGGTTTCCACCTGACCCGCGAAGGCGGACACAGCCAACGCCGCATCATCCACGCGGCCGACGCCACCGGCCACGCCGTGCAAGTGACCCTGGAAGAAAAGGTCCGCGCCCACCCGAACATCAGCCTGTTCGAACACCATTGCGCCATCGACCTGATCACCTCCGACAAGCTGGGCATGAAGCCGACCCAGCGCAACGCGCAACCGCATTGCCACGGCCTGTACGTACAGGATGAGCAAACCGGTAAAGTACTGACGTTTGCCGCCGAGCACACCGTGCTGGCCACGGGCGGCGCCGGCAAAGTCTACTTATATACAACGAATCCTGACACGGCCAGCGGCGACGGCATCGCCATGGCCTGGCGCGCCGGCTGCCGCGTGTCGAACATGGAATTCATCCAGTTCCACCCGACTTGCTTGTACCACCCGTATGCCAAATCGTTCCTGATCACCGAAGCCATCCGTGGCGAAGGCGGCTTGCTGAAACTGCCGCCTGAAGCGGGTGCGGCCGCTGGCACGCGCTTCATGCTGGCCCACGACGAGCGGGCCGAACTGGCGCCGCGCGACGTGGTGGCGCGCGCCATCGACTTCGAGATCAAGAAACGCGGCCTCGATTACGTGCACCTGGACATCAGCCACAAGCCGGCCGAATTCCTCATTGAACACTTCCCGACCATCTACGCGCGCTGTCTGGAACTGGGCATCGACATCACCAAGCAGCCTATCCCCATCGTACCGGCCGCCCACTACACATGCGGCGGCGTCGTGACGGACCTGGCAGGGCGCGCCGACTTGCCGGGCCTGTACGCGGTCGGCGAGACGGCATGCACGGGCCTGCATGGCGCAAACCGCCTGGCGTCGAACTCTTTGCTGGAATGCATCGTCATCGGCCGCGCTTGCGCACAAGACATCGAAAGCAAGGAAAAGCTGGGCACGCCGTATCTGCCCGACTGGGATGAAAGCCGGGTCACGGATGCGGACGAGGAAGTGGTGATTTCCCACAACTGGGACGAGCTGCGCCGCTTCATGTGGAATTACGTGGGCATCGTGCGCACGACGAAACGCCTGGAACGGGCCCAGCATCGCATCGCGCTCTTGAAGGAAGAGATCGACGAGTACTACCGCAACTTCCGCATCACGCACGATTTGCTGGAATTGCGCAACCTCGTCGACGTGGCCTCGATGATCGTCAACAGCGCCCTGTCCCGCCGAGAAAGCCGCGGCCTGCACTTCAGCCGCGATTATCCTGAGACCTTGCCGAAGGCGATCGCCAGCGTGCTGACGCCGCCGCACCGGTAATGTTACGCCTCAGTCCTAGACTATTTGTAAGCCGATAGCATCACCGAACCCTCAGGCAAAGAGCCGGGGTCAGACCCGACGGGTCTGACCCCAGTCCTTGTCTTGGGTTAATTGACGTGCCTCACTGCTCCGGCATCTCAAATTCAATTCCATCCTCCGTGTACGACATCTTCGCGGACGCCCCCGTGCACTCCCCCTGCGGCTCATCCGCCACATAACGGCACTCGCTTTCCACACTACCGTCAGCACGCCAGTGCCGCGTCCAGCCCTGGCGCTCGCCATCGATATACTCGATCAGCTGCCGCGGCTTGCCATCGGCATACCAGGAACGCAATGCGCCCTCCTCGCGCCCGCCTGCATTCCACTGCTTGTCCACCATCAATACGCCAGCCCGGCTGAAACGCTGTTCGCTGCGCAATACGAAGTGGCCGCTGTGCGTGCGCTTGCTGGCCACTTTGCCATCCGGATAATATTCGACGCTGTCGCCCACGGGCTTGTCATCCACGTACTGCGTTGTACGCTGCACCTTGCCATCCGGGAAGTAGCCGGTGCTCGGTCCTGACTGGATGCCGTTCTCGTACCGGCTGCGGCTTTCCACCGTGCCATCCGGATAGAACAGCAGCAGCTCGCCCTCCGTCTGGCCCTTGACCTGGGTCATGCGCGTGCGCAGCTTGCCGTCTTTATCAAAAGACCCCACCACGCCATCGGCGCGGGCGCCGTTCACGTACTGGCTGGCCTCGTTCAGCTTACCCGTATCGTGGTAGGTCCGCTGTTCGCCTTCCTGCACGCCATTGCGCCACGTGTTGCGCATGGAAATCTGGCCGTCAGGACGATACAGGGTCTGCACACCTTCCTGCACGCCGCGGCCATCCTGCTCCACCTGCATCTCGACCTGGCCATGCGGGTAGTACATGCTGTAGTTGCCCACCAGCTTGCCGCGCAGGTAATCGGGATCGTTGACCTGGCCAATCAGCCGCTTCGGCTCGCCTTCGCGCACGTGATAGATCTCGACTTGCCAGGTGGCGCGCGTCTTGCCTGGCGGTAGCGGCACGACCAGCGCATAGCGCGCATGTTCCTTGACTTCGCCGCGCGTCAGATTGTGATTCAGGTACAGGCGCGCCTTGCCATCGGCACAGGCTTGCGGCTCGCAGCCGCCCAGCTTGCCGACATCGGGCATGCCAAGCGCCCCCACATTACCTGGCGCAGGGCAGAATTTGATACGCATCAACAACGGCGTCCTGTCGCGTATCAGCTTGGCCAATTGCTGCTTCATGGCGGCGTATTGCTGCGCGTCCAGGCCCACGGACACGGCATCCATCAGCACCTGCCTGCCGCCGCAGCCGCTGTCGCTGGCGAGGGTCAGCACATCGCCGTCGGGCGTCGCCTTGATGGCGCTGACTACTTGCCGCTGTTCGATCTCGGCGTGGGCCAGCACCGGCCACAGCAGCGTTGCCAGCAGCACATGCTTCACAAGGCGCGCCATGCTTGCTCCTTGCGCTGCAGTTCCGGCGCTGGCGGCGCTTCGCCGCAGCCGCCCTGGGCCTTGCCGGCCACGTACTGGCATTCGCCCTTCAAACTGCCATCCTCGTGCCAGCTGCGGCTCCAGCCGTCGCGCCGGTCGTTCACGTAGTCGATGGCTTGTTCCGGCTTGCCGTTCTCGTACCACGAGCGCGACGTGCCCTGTTCGCGCAGTTGTGCATCCCATTTCCGTTCCAGCACCAGCACGCCCTGAGGGCTGTAGCGCTGGATACTGAGCAGCCCGCCCTTGTCTCCATATTGCTGGCGGCTTTTCACCTTGCCGTCCGCATAGAATTCCATTGCCTCGCCCGTGGGCAAGTCGTTAACCTGCGTCATCCTGGCTTGCACGGCGCCATTTGGGTAGTAATTCGTGCTCACGCCATTGAACTTGCCGTGTTGCATTTCCGCGCGGCTGGAGATTTTTCCATCAGAAAAGTATGTGAGCATCTCGCCTTCCATCTTGCCACCGCGCAAAGTGTAGCTGCTACTCAGCTTGCCATTTTCATCAAACGTCTGCACTGGCCCGTCGAGCTGCTTGCCGTCGCGGTAGATGCTCGTTTCACTCAACTTGCCGGTAGCGTGATAGCGTTGATGCTCGCCTTCTGGCAAGCCATGGCGCCAGTCACCGCGCAGCTCCAGCGTGCCATCGGGAAAATACTTGCTGCCGATGCCATGCTGACGGCCCTGCCCATCCTGCGCCACCTGTTTCTCGATCTTGCCATTCGGGTAATACGTGACATAGCCGCCCACCAGCTCGCCCTGCGCATAATCGGCGCGGTTGACCTGGCCCGACAGGCGCAGCTTGTGGCCGGCCACGCTGTAAATGTCCACCTTCCACGTACCCGGCAGCTTGCCTTTCGGCAAAGGCAACAGCAACACGTTTGGCGCCTTTTCCTGCTCGATGGGGTAGAAACGCTCGTGCAAGTACAACCGCGCCCGGCCGTCGGTGCAGGCCGCTGGCGTGCAGGCGGCGATCTGGCGCACGATGGGCACGCTCGCATCGTCCGGGCATTTTTTCAGGGTAACGAGCATGGGCGTCTTGCTGCGGATCTGCTTGGCCAGCCCGGCTTTCAGCGCCTCGTACGGCGCCTCGTCCAGGTTCACCGAGCGCGCATCCATGCGTATCTGCTTGCCGCCGCAGGCCGTCGTGCCCGCTATAGTGAACACATCGCCGCCTTCGCTATCTGGTTCGGCCGCCATGGCCGTCACTACCAGGCGCTGCACGATGTCCGCCTGCGCCATGCCTGAGGCCAGCAAGGATGCGCCCAGCACGGCGCATATCGTCTTCATTTTCATGCTATTCCTTTAATTATCCGCCGTGACGGCCACACCGCCCGGCTCGAAGCTGACCCGGCCATCGCGGTAGCGCACGAGCACCACCACCTTGGCATCCTGCAATTGACCGTGCTGCACGGCCGGCAAATAGGTCCAGCGCTTGACGCTGTCGAGCAGCACCTTGTTGAGCATCGACTCCATCGGCAACTCGGCCGCCGCATAGCTCAGGGTGCCGTCGGCCGCGATGGTCAGGGTCAGGCGGTTTTCACCCGTTGCGTGCTTTTCGTCCAGCACGCCATACGCAACCGTCGTCATCGTGTCGCGCTGCACGCCGCCGACCTGGTCGCGCAAGGGCGGCATGGCCTTGAGTTTGGCTGCCAGCGAGGCGCCCTCGGCCAGCACCTTGTCCCAGCGTTTCTGGTAGGCGCCGGGCTGGGCCAGGCGCAGCACCTTGGCGGCCAGGTCCATGCGCTGCGCCATGCGCGCGACGCCATTGTCGGCCGGCTGACCCGGCTCGGCCGGCAAGGCATGCTCCACAGCGTAGCGGTAAGCCGTCAGGTGCGCCAGCGCCACCAGGTTCACGGCATCGCGCTCGTCGCCGCCGCGCAGCAGCGCCGCAGCGGCGATGCCCAGCCAGGCCGTGCCATCCGTCGGGTGCGCCCACACGGCTTGCTCGAAGTACTGGCGCGCCGCCTGGGGTTCATTCAGGCTCAGGTGCATGCGGCCCATGGCCGCCGCCACCAGATGGTCGCGCGGGTTCGCTTGCAGCAGATCAAGATAGGTAGCGACCAGCGCCGGTTCATAGCCGGGCACCCAGCCCAGGCCCTCCAGCAACGACGCGCGCAGCCGCGCCTGCGTACGGTCGCCGCTGTAGCTGGTCGACTTTTTCTCCCCGGAACGATACAACAGCTGCAAGCCCCGCGTGACGGCGTCATCGTCGCCCTTGCTGATCGCTTGCGACAGGCTGCGCACGGCCTTGCGCGCATCGGACGGCTGGAAACCGGCCGCCTTGGGCGAGCGCCAGCGAAACACTTCCAGTCCTGCCGCCTGGTCCGCTTGCGCCTGCAGGCTGGCCTTGTCCGTCACTTCATCGGACGACGAGGTCCAGGCCGTAAAGCCGATCAGAAACAGCACGATCAGCAGCACCACCACGGCCCAGCCCTTGCCGGAAATGCCAACCGCCTTGACCTGCGCACCGCCTGCAGGCAGCCGCACGGGCGCCTGCCCCGGCGCCGTATGGTGCGCGCCGCGCGCGCTGCGCTGCTGCGGCTGGGACTGCGCCAGTATCTGCTGCTGGGCAAGCACGGACGCCTGCCCGGCCGCGGCGATGACCTTGCCGCGCGCGCACGCCGCGCAGCCGAGGCCTGCGAAATGCTGGTGCTCGGGATTCGCGCCACACACGACGAGCTTGCCGTCGCTGCGCTGCGCATAGCCGCGCAGCAGCTGCGCCCAGTCGGCCGCCGATGGCCGTTGCGGTGTTGGCGACTGGGAAAACGCGCGGTCGAACATGGCGCGCAGCTCGGGCGGCATCAGCGCGTGGCCGCTGGTGGCGTTCGGCGCCAGCTGCTTGTGGCGTTTGACGCCATACGCATAGCAGCCGTCGCGGATGCGCCCGGGAATATCGGTCGCCACTTGCGCATTGCCGGGCCGCCCGCTGTACGGGTGGATGCCAAAGTTGAGCAATTGGAAGATGACGACGGCCAGCGCAAAACGGTCTTGCGCCATTTCCGTGCCCGCCGGCATGCCCTTGCGCTGGAATTCCGGCGCCAGGTAGTCGGCCGTGAATTGCTCCGCAGGAAACCGCTCGGCATGGCCCTGGATACTGAAACCGTCGCAATCGAGCATGGCGATGTACAGCGAATCGCGGTAAAAGCGCAGATTCACGGGTTTCAGATCGACCACATAATGCTGCTGCTGGTGCAGCGCATCGATGACGGCGGCCAGGTTGGCGGCCAGGGTCAACTTGGGACCGAGTCCCGTGGGCAATCCTGCCGCGCGCGCTTGCCGCTCCTGCATGATCTGCTCCAGCTCGGCCGTCTGCGCCATGTCCAGCAAGGGCATGACGAAACCGGCGAAGCCGCCCTGGCCGTCGAACACGGCCGCTTGCGGCCAGGCGATCTGCACGTAGCGCTTGCCGTTTTCCAACTGATCGGGCAGTTTGGGCGTCAGTTCCAGCATCGCTTCAAGCTTGCGCCGGTTGGCGGCCCGGTCCAGGTGCGGGTGGTACAGCTTGGCCACCTGCGTGGGCGCGCCCGGCAGCAGATACACGCTGCCCGCGCCGCCGCTCTTGATGAGTTTGCCCAAGACAAGGCTACGGACTTTGTCGAGCCAGATTTTTCCACCCGGACTCAGGCCCGGTGTCACACCCTGCTTCCGGCTCATGCGCGCAAGGCCAGCAACAGGGTCTTGTCGTCGCCCGTGATCTGGTGCGTGCGCGGGTCGGCCAGGGTGGACGCCAGCGCCGTATTGCCCAGTTCGATGCTCTCGACCGTGCGCAGATAGCCTTGCACGGCATCCATGAACGGCGCGTACAAGGCCGCATTGTTCTTGCTCATGGCAAAGGGCATGCAACCGTCCGACATCAGCACGACGCCGCGCACGGACTGGGGTATCGGCAGCAGGCGCAGCTGTTCGCGCCAGCGCTCGCCGCTGATAAAGTATGTTTCGTTCGCGTATTCGCCGTTGGCGGGCAGCGAGATCAGTTCGCCGCCATCGCCCAGTTGCGCCACGCCCAGGCCATCGCCCAGGTGGAAGAAGAAGCCGGTATCTTGCCCCATGACCACGCCGACAACTGTGGCAGCGTAATCGTCGAGAGTGGCGTTGGCGGCGCGGGCGATATCGTCCAGCGCGGCGCGGATCTGCGCCAGGGTGCCTGCCAACGCGCCGTCATGTAAATCCTGCACGGTGGCGCCCTGCTCCAGCCGTCCGGCCAGCGCCTGCACGGTTTGCGCGGAAACAAACTGTGCGCCCTGCTCGCTGAGCCTGGCCGAACCGGCGCCATCGCAGACGATGGCCACCAGGACGTCGCCCACGACGGCGTGCGCATGCGCATCCTGGCAAGGGATGTCTTTATCCAAATGCGCCTTGCCCGTGACGGAGGCGCCAAAAACGCGCCAGGAATCCTGTGTTGCTTGCACTGCTGCCATCGATCAGGTGCTCACGACAGACCAGCCGTCCGTCGAGGCCAGTTGCGCCTGCGCGCCGGGACGCGATTGCGACACCACCTGCATGCTGGCGCTCAGCCACAGGAACAGTTCGCGGAACTGCAAGCCCTTCAGCTGCTTCACGCCGCGTTCGCCACGACTGGAAAACTGCCCCAGGGAATCGATGTTCGCGTTGTCGCCCACGGCGATGGGGAAGATCGCCACTTTATTGGCCTGCTCGGCCGCGCGCGCCTGCTCGGCGCCGTGCTGCCAGCGGTCCGTCGGTTCGCCGTCCGACATCAAAAACAGCCACGGCCGCGTGTACGCCACGCCCGCCTGGCGGAAGCGCTGCTTTTCCTGCTCGATCTCGGCCAAGGCCAGCTCGACGGCCGCGCCGGTCGGCGTGGTGCCGTTCGCTTCAAGCCGGGGCGCCGTGAAATCCATGGCATCGCACCAGTTGCTGGCCACCACGGCTTCATCGTGGGCGCCATATTGAATCACGAGGATGCGCACGCGTTTGGCGGCGATCACGTCGGACTTGAGTTCCTGTTCCAGCAAGGCCAGACCTTCGTTCAGCAGGGCGACGGGCTCGCCATCCATGCTGCCGGAGCAGTCCAGCACGAGCACCAGCGGTGTGCGTTGTTCGGTATTGTCGACCAGGGCGACGTCGGGAATCATTATTGAACTCATGGGCTATCGGCAAATGTGAAATCGGTCATAGTGCGAATCTTACATCATGGACGTGTTTTGCCCGTGCAAGTTTCCTACAGAACACTATCCCACCATATTATTGCAAACCATTGCAGCACTGATGTCTTTGTACTATCTTGATAGTTGCCCAGGCCAGATGGCGGCGGCCAGCCCCTCCTCACAAAGGAGGGGCT
>NZ_JAHKQW010000022.1:0-56113 GCF_019345575.1 Janthinobacterium sp. NKUCC08_JDC
GCAGAAAGTGGATTACATCGCCTGGAGCGTTTCCTTATACTCCAGAACTACGCTCAAACTGTCCAACTCGGCGACCGCGTCTCGTTCTTGAGTTTTTACACGGCCTGGGCCGGTTGCCGTCGTTTCACTAACGGGCTAGACCGATCCGGTGGGATTCCCTCAGGACGTTTTCTGCACAAGCTGTTCGGCAAGCCCGATGAGGATTCCTTCCGGACCACGAATATAGCAGAGCCGATACATGTTTTCGTACTGGACTACTTCGCCGACCAGCTTCGCGCCGCGCTTGACGAGCCGGACGAGCGTGTCGTCGATATCCTCGACGGTAAACATGACACGCAGGTAACCGAGAGCGTTCACCGGGGCGTTGCGGTGATCGGCGACCACGGGCGGCGCGAGGAAGCGGGATAGCTCGAGACGGCTGTGACCGTCCGGCGTACGCATCATGGCAATCTCCACGCGCATGCCGTGCAGACCGGTGACGCCATCTGCCCAGTCTCCTTCAATTGGGGCGCGCCCTTCGAGTACGAGACCAAGTTCGGTAAAGAACGCAATGGCGGCATCGATGTCTGCTACCACGATGCCGACGTTGTCCATGCGCTTGACTGTCATGTTGCCTCCTGGGTATCTAACGTATCCTTCAGTCAGGGAGAAGGAGCGCCCCGTTACGGCAGCCTGTGCCGGAACGTCGGTTCGATATTGCGCGCATGCAGCCAGCGCACGATGTCTTCCAGGGTGGCGTCCTGCAGCAGCAAGCCCGGCTGCGTCGGTGACTGGGTCACCACCGTTGGCAATGGAGCGGCGACGGGAGCCGGCACGGCATTTGCCAGCCCCGCATGTCCCTGCAACTTGGCCAGCGCCTGCGCGAATTGTCCCGGGTTGATGCTGCGCAAGCTTTCCAGGAAGCCCAGCTGGGCGGCCGGGGGTGGCGGCATGTCCAGGCCCGGCTCGTCGACAAAGGCCGCGCCCATGCTGGGGTGGATGAAGGCGGCCCACTTGCCCGATGGCTGCAGACATGGCGGCAACGCTACCTGCTCCACGTCGGCGGGCGGCGCGGTGGCGAGGATGTCGGTCGAGGCAGGTAAAAAGGTGGAACGCAGCAGCTGCACGAACTGGTGCGCCTGGGCGACGGGCACGGGCGTGGCCAGGGACAGCCATAACTGGAACGCCGTGCCCGAGATGCTGACGGCCGGCGCCGGCAAGTCCAGCTCGTGCTGCACAGCGTTGGCGATCGTGCACAGCGCGCTCCAGTGCGCTTCGCCGCCGCCCTTGCCGCCAAACTCCAGCACCAGCGCGCGCGTCAGGCCGCTCTCGGTCACGAGTTGCACGGCCACCGTCTGCTCGCCCGACAGATGGCGCGCCAGCACGGCCGGCGTCAGCGGCTGCGCGCCGCCCTCCGCATCAATGTATTGCTGCTGTTCCTCGAACAGGTACAGGCGGGTGAGTTCGGAAATCAGTTTATGCATGGGCAGCCTCGTAATGACGTTGAGCAAGACTTGTCAACGTGCCCAGATTATAGCCTCCTGGCTATTCCCTCACTGGCAGCCCGGCTGCATGCCGCGTCGGTCCGGCGCCAAACACCAGCCAGCTGGCCACGGCGAACAGGCAGGCGGCCACGCCGCCATACAGCATCACGGCGCCAAATCCCTGCGCCAGCGCCAGCTTCGCCACGCCGGCCGGCAGTGCGCCGGCGCCCTTGCCTACCGACAAGCCTTCCGCCATGGCGCGCAAGGTGGCCGCGTCCAGTCCGCCGGGCAACTGCATCCGCAAGGCGGACTGGATGGCTGCGACGAGAATACAGCCCATCAGCGCGATATTCACCGACAGGCTGATCATGCGCGCGCTGATGTCGATGCTGGAAGCCATGCCGGCCCGTTCGCCCGGTACGGCGCCCGTCGTCGTATTGGTGACGGGCGTGTTGGTCAGGCCCAGGCCCATGCCCGCCAGCAGGCAGCCGGGCAGGATCGTCAGCCAGCTGGCGGCATCCACACGGCTGCCCCACAGCATCAGCAAAAAACCCACGCCGATGACCAGCAAGCCGGCAGGAATGACGGCATCGGCCCGGTAGCGCAGCGCCAGGCGCTCGGCCAGCGGTGGCACGAGCAAGGTGGGCAAGGTGTAGGCCAGCAAGGTCAGGCCCGTGTCCAGGCTGCTGTAGCCGAGGCCATACTGCACGTACAGGGGCAGATAAATCATGAACGGCCAGAAACTGCAGTTCATGCCCGCCGAACCGAGCAGCGCTCCCGAGAAACGGCGGATGCGGAACACCGCAAAGTCGATCATCGGTTCGGCCTGGCGCCGTTCGATCATGACAAACAGCATCAGACTGATCAGCGCCACGGCCAGGCTGGCCACGCTGCGCGGATCACTGAACCCCAGCGCCGGCCCCTGCGTCAGGCACCAGGCCAGGCTGAACACGCCCAGCGACAGGGTGGCGATGCCGGCCACGTCCAGCTTGCGCCGCTGCGGGTCGCGCGATTCGCTCACGCCCAGCGTCACCAGCAGCAACGCCGCCAGCGCCAAAGGTCCGTGTACGAGAAATACCCACTGCCAGTTTGACAGCGCGACGATGGCCGCGCCGATGATGGGACCGCAGCCCAGGCCCAGGCCAAACACGATGCCCCAGGCGCCAAACGCCCGGCCCCGCGCGGCGCCGTCCGGAAACTGCTGCGACAGCACGGCCACCTGGCAAATCAGCATGGCGCCGCCAGCCATGCCCTGCAGCGCGCGCGCGGCGATCAGCACGCCCGTGCTGCCGGCCCAGCCGCATGCCAGCGAACTGAGGCCGAACAGGATCAGGCTGGCGAGCAGCAAGCGCTTGCGGCCATAGCGGTCGGCCAGGGTGCCCGTGGCCATCAGCACGGTGGTGCAGGCTAGGGTGTAGGCGTTCATGATCCATTGCAAGTCCTTGAAGTCGCCATGCAGCACGGTTTCCAGGGTGGGCAGGATCACGGGCACGCTGGAAATTTCCAAGCCAAACATGAGCGAGGCCAGGCAGACGGCGGCCAGGGTGAGTACGTTTTGTTGCGAAGTAGTCAGGTACATCGAAGCTTTGCTTTCGGTAGTCATGGAGGGATGCGTGGTGCCGGGGCACTGCAAGCGGCCATTCTAGAAAAGCTCGACTCATGAGGGAAATGATAAAATTTTGTACAATTCATTCATTTTCATCATGAATCGCAGGAGCGTCACCCATGGACTTCGATACCGCCCTGCTGCGCGCCTTTGTCGCCGTAGCGGACACGGGCGGCTTTACGCGCGCCGCCGAACGGCTGCACCTGAGCCAGTCCGCCATCAGCCACCAGATCCGCCGCCTGGAAGAGCAAGCGGGCAGCGCGCTGCTGTTGCGCACGACGCGCAGCCTGCGCCTGACGGAAGATGGCGAAGATTTCCTGCGCCACGCGCGGCAGATCCTGGCCGCGCAGGATGCGCTGTCGCGGCGCTTCCTGCGCTTCTCGATTGCGGGTGCCGTGCGCTTTGGCGTGCCGGAAAATTTCATGGGCGCTCGCCTGCCCGCCCTGCTGGCGCAGTTCGCGCATTTGTTTCCCGCCGTGCGACTGGATGTGACGGTGGGCACCTATCTTGACTTGCAGAAACTAGTAGCGGCCGATGCGCTGGACCTGGCCGTCGTCATGGCCCTGGCCGGCGGCCAGGATGAGGCGGCCGT
This sequence comes from Janthinobacterium sp. NKUCC08_JDC, assembly GCF_019345575.1. Taxonomy (NCBI): domain Bacteria; kingdom Pseudomonadati; phylum Pseudomonadota; class Betaproteobacteria; order Burkholderiales; family Oxalobacteraceae; genus Janthinobacterium; species Janthinobacterium sp. NKUCC08_JDC. The sequence goes on from NZ_JAHKQW010000022.1 coordinate 3,662, forward strand.
GCTGCGCCGCACGCGCTTCGTCTGGGCGGCGGCGCAGGATTTCCGGCACGACAGCGCGCTGCCGCTGCCGCTGGCGTTTTCGCCCGCGCCGTGCATGCACCGGCAAGTCGGCGTCGACGCCCTCGATGCCGCCGGTCTGGACTGGCGCGTGGCGTTCACCTCGCCCAGCCAGCAGGGCTTGCGCGCCGCCGTGCTGGCGGGATTGGCCATCACGGCCATGCCGCAAGGCGACTTGGAGCCGGGCATGGTGATCATCGATGGTCAGCATGGCTTGCCTGCCCTGCCCGCCGCCCAGTTCCAGCTCGTCTGGCGCGCCACCAGCACCACGGCGGCGGCTGAAGCGTTCGGACAATTGCTGCGCGAATGGTCAGCCGCCGCAGCGGCATGACAGCAACGCCAGGCCACGATACATGCGATCGTACGCGCCGCCATCCAGGTGACCCAGCAGTTCATGGAGGTGATGAAGCGGCACCGATAGGGCCGGATCGTGAATATTTGCAGCCGCACCATCCACGGCACCGTGAACCGCACCGCCTAGTCAGGGTGTAGGCGCTTTGCACCCAGGCCATACCTTTATCCGTAAAGCCCAGTTCCTGGTGGACTTTAGGAAAGCTGCACCATGGACATGTCGAGCACGATCATCCCCTAGCTGACGAAGATGATGGCAAGAAATGCCAAAGTCCGCATGAACTTATTAGCCAAACTAATGATTGAGTGGAGCCAGTATCAACGGGCCAGCCGAACCACCAGCACTGCCGCCCCGGTAGCAAAGCATAGCCAGCAGGCCAGGAAAATATCGGCCGCATACGGCGTGCGGTCCCAATAGCTGTCGCCGGGCGGCAGCTGCAAGACCAGACCGCCCCACAGCAACATGGCACCCCATGCGATGACGCTGGCAATGACAAAACCCAGTAGCGAATAAAGAAAAGTTTTCATCACGCGATAGTCCGACAAGATTGCTTGCAGAATAACAGCAAAACGCAGCGCGATGACCTGCGCCTGCAAGTGCACAGCACGCGCAGCGTCTCGCTGACGCAAGCGGGCGAACAGCGGCTGCGCACGGCGGCCCCTCCTACCGCGTTTACCTTGCTGCCCGACACCTTGCGCAATCGTGGGGTTTGAGCCAGCGCAAGGCGACACCGTGCGCCAATGATCACCACACGAACACGCGTTTACCGCGCGGCGGCGCAGGTCTATAGTGGCATCTCCCCACCTTTTCAAGGACAGGACCGCCATGAAACTCTTTTACTCGCCGGGCGCCTGCTCGCTGGCACCGCACATCATCCTGCGCGAAACGGGCACGCCGTTCACACTCGTCAAGGTCGACCTGGGCCAGCACAAGACGCCGGAAGGCGGCAGTTACTATGAGCTCAACCCGAAAGGCCAGGTACCGCTGCTGGCGCTCGACGATGGCAGGACCTTGAGCGAAGGCCCCATCATCGCCCAGTACATCGCCGAGCATGCCGGAAAGCACGACCTGCTGCCGCCCGTGGGCAACTTTGTCCGCTACAAGGTGATGGAATGGCAGAATTACATCACGTCCGAGCTGCACAAATCGTACAGTCCCCTGTTCGATTCCCGCATCGACGCGGCCACCAAGGCCCTGTTCATCGAGGAACTGGGCAAGAAATATGCGTGGATCAACAGCCGCCTGGAAGGCCAGGCCTACCTGACCGGCGACACCATGACCGTGGCCGATCCCTACCTGTTCGCCGTGACGGGCTGGGCGCCGCAGCTGGGTGTGGACCTGTCGCAGCTGGCCAATGTGCAGGCATTCCTGGGCCGCATGACCGAGCGCGACAGCGTCAAGGCGGCACTGGAAGCGGAAGGACTGGCCAAGGCCGCTTGAGGGCTGTTGCACGGAGTTGCCCTGGGCTGGCGGCGCACGACAATCCCGTGCTAAGATCGTGGCGTCGAAAAAGGTGGACCGGCGTGGTGAGCCCCGGTCAGCCGTCCGCCTGTGGACGGTCATATTCCAGCCCTGGGGGCCGCGGACCACGGCGAAAAGCGGACGTGCGCCGTTTTTTCGTCGGCGTGCGTTCCGTCACCCTGCTGCCTGAACGGCGTTCCGCCTGCCGCGAAAAATCACCACGTCCTTGACCGAGTGTGCTCTGCACAACATCCAGGACGACATCATGAAACCAGCTTCAATCCACACCCCTGTACTCATCATCGGCGGCAGTCTCGTCGGACTTTCAGCCTCGCTCTTCCTTGCATGGCGGGGCGTGCCGCATATCCTCGTTGAAAAACACCACGGCAGCGCCGCGCATCCCCGCGCCACGGGCTTTACGGAACATACATTGGAATTTTTCCGCGCCGCCGGCATCGCCGAACGCATTCCCCAGGTACCGCCCGGTGCCACCGTGCGCCGCGCCCGCGTGGAAAGCCTGGCGGGACAGCACTACGAGGAATTGCCATGGACGCCAGGCCAGCCGGAAGAGCGCGACGGCAAGGCTTCGCCCATGGCCGGCGCCGCCATCGCCCAGGACTTGCTGGAACCGATACTGCGCGAGGCCGCCCGCGCACGTGGCGCCGACCTGCGCACGGGCGTGGAACTGTTGTCCGTGCAGCAGGATGCGCAGCGCGTCACGGCCCAGCTGCGCCAGCGCGACACGGGCGCATGCTATGCCGTCACGGCCGATTACCTGATCGCCGCCGATGGCGCGGCCAGCCCCATCCGCGAACAGCTGGGCATCGCGCGCCAGGGTGCCGGTCCCCTGCGCGTGCTGCGCAGCGTGCTGTTCAGCTGCGCGGAGGCGGACGCCTTTCTGGAACGGGGCATCCGCCAGTTCGACATCGACCAGCCAGGCTTCAAGGGTTTCCTGGGCACGTATTCGGACGGGCGCTGGTTCCTCATGTTTGAAGAACAAAGCGAGAGCACCGACGCGCAATTGCGGGCGCTGGTCCGCCAGGCCCTGGGCAAGGACATGGCGTTCGAACTGATCACCACGGGACGCTGGGAGCTGGCCGGCCTGATCGCGGACAGGTTCAGCGAGGGGCGCATTTTCCTGGCCGGCGATTCTGCCCATCAATTGCCGCCCACGCGCGGCGGCTACGGCGCCAACACGGGCATCGACGACGTCTACAACCTGGCATGGAAGCTGCAAAGGGTGGTGCGGCAACAATCGCGCCCTGCCCTGCTCGACACCTATACGGATGAGCGCCGGCCCATCGCCTGGCTGCGGCACCAGCAAACCTTCGCCCGGCCAGACTACGCGAAATGGGTCGGCGAAGGCTACCAGGACGCGCCACTGTATGGCAATCTGGCGATGGAACTGGGCCAGCTGACACGCTCCAGCGCCATCCTCGGCGCGGACGCGGCACTGCCGCCGGCCGCCCACCCGCGCGACTGGAACGGCCAGCCAGGCACGCGCGCTCCCCACGTATGGGTACGGCATCGTGGCAACAGCGTCTCCAGCATCGACCTGCTGACCGAGGATTTCGTGCTGCTGACAGCCGATCCCCGCTGGTCCGCCGCCGCCGCGCACCTATCGTTGAAGACCTTGCTGGCCGGCGCCGACGTGGTTTTCCCCGCCGACCAGGCCTTCGTCGACACTTTCGGCACAGGCGATGACGGCGCCGTGATCGTCCGGCCGGACGGCATCATCGCCTGGCGCTCCGCCCCGGCGGCAATACCGGATGCCATGCTGCTGCGCGCGGTGATGGAAAAAATCGCCTTGCCGCACAGCTGACGGCAACGGCGCCGCCGCGCTGTGCGAAAATGCCCGCCTTCACCATTGCCGGACATTGCCCATGCCGCACGCTGCCATTGCTACCCTTTCCGAACGCGACGCGCACCGCATCGCCCGCCACGCCCAGGCGGCCGATGCGGCCCGCTTCCTGCATCCGGTGCAGCAAGCCTTGCTGCACCGGCGCGGCTGGCTGACGATGCTGGCGCCGCGCAGCGCGGGCGGCGCAGAGCTGCCCTTGCCGCAAGTGGTGCGTCTGGAAGAAGCCGTGGCCGCCGTCGATGGCAGCATGGGCTGGGTGCTGACCCTGTGCGCAGGCGCGGGCTGGTTTGCGGGCTTTCTGGCGCCCGGCATGGCGCAGTCCATCATCGGCACGCCGCGCGTCTGCCTGGGCGGCAGCGGCGCGGCCACCGGCTACGCGGAGGAGGAAGGCGACGGCTACCGCATCACGGGCAGCTGGGACTACGCCAGCGGCGCACCGATGGCCACCCACTTCACCCTGAACGCCCTGCTGCGGCGCGATGGCCAGCCCCTGCTCGATGGCGAAGGAAAGCCACGCATCCGCGCCTTCCTCGTCCCCGCCGCGCTGGTGCGGCTGGTGCCTTCGTGGAACAGCGTCGGCATGCGCGCCAGCGCCTCGCACAGTTACCGGATCGACGGACAGTGGCTCGGCAAGGATCATGGCTTCACGATCAGTCCCGACACCGCGACGGCCGGCGGCCCCCTGTACCGCTATCCGTTCTACTCGCTGGCCTACGTGACCCTGGCCGCCAACGTGGCCGGCATGGCCGCGCATTTCATGCAATTGGCCGAGGAATGCATGCGCCACCGCCGCCATGCGCGCGCCGGCTTGCCCCTGCTGGACGTGCCGGAAGTGGCCGCCTTGCTGCAAGGAAAAAAGGATGCCTGCACGGCCGCCCGCGCCCGCTTTTACGCCGTGCTGGACGACAGCTGGGCAACGGTTGCCGCCGGCACGGCCCTCGACGCGGAAGGCATGCAAGCCGTGCAGGAACGTTCGCTGGAGCTGGTCGCCGTGTGCCGCGCCGCCGTCGATGGCCTGTATCCATACTGCGGCCTGTACGCGGCCCGCGAAGACAGCACCATCAACCGGGTCTGGCGCGATTTCCACACGGCCAGCCAGCATTCACTGCTGCTGCCCTGACATTGCCAACCGCGGCTTCGCCGCGCGACAACTTGCCCTCCCCTGGCAGCCGCATGACTGAAAAGGCTGGCGGACGCCATGCGGCCCGGATTGCCTGATACTATGAGGCATTGCTACTTTTCGCTCCCCTATCCATGCACGTCAACACGCTCAGCAGCCTTGCCCAACTTTTGGCCAGCGCCGAAACGGAAACCCTGGCCTTCCCCACCAGCATCAATACGGCCCTGCTCCTGCAAAAGGAACTGGCCAACCCCGATTGCCACTCGGCCGACATCAGCCGGCTGCTGCTGTGCGAACCGACCTTGTCGGCGCGCGCCGTGGCGCTGGCCAATTCGGCCCTGTTTGCGCCCGGCCAGGCGCCCGCCATCACCAGCGTGCGCGGCGCCGTCGAGCGGCTGGGCCACCGCAACCTGTATGCGCTGGCGACGGCGGCCGTCATCCGCCAGCTGAACGCGGGCATCCGCGACGAAGCCTTGCGCGCCCGCGCCACCCAGCTGTGGGCGCACACCGTGCACGTGGCGGCGCTGGCGCATGGATTGGCGGGCGCCGTCACGCAGACGGATGCCGATACGGCGCTGTTCGCCGGCATCGTGCATGAAGTGGCCGGCTTTTATCTGCTGGCCCAGGCCGACAAGACCCCTGGCCTGTACGCCCACCTGGAAACGCAGATGGCGTCCGCCCTGGAAGTGATCGGCCGCGCGCTGATGCGCCAGCTGGGCGTGCCGCAGGCGGTGGCCGATGCCGTCAATACCTTGCCCGGTTCGACCATCATGCTGCCACCCGAAGGCTTGCGCGACACCCTGCTGCTGGCCAAGGCGCTGGCGCCCGTGCCCTCGCCGCTGCCGCAGGCCGGCATCACCGTCAGCGCGCCGCTGCAAGCCTACCTGGACAATGATCCCGTGCTGCAGGCGCTGCGCACGCAGCCGTCGGCCGAAGCGAAGGCCCTGATCGAGGTGCTGCTCAGCTGATGGCCGATCTGCTATGATGGCGCAGGCCGGGATGGACCCGGTCCGCTTTCATTCATGTCCACTGGAAAACTGCCTTGACTACCTCCTTACGCATGCTCGGCCTGGCCGCAGCTCTGACCATGGCGTGCAACGCCAACGCCGACAGCTTCGTTTCCTCGGCCTCCAGCGCCGGCTCCCAATCGAGCGGCAGCATTTCCGATTCGCTCAACGGTTCGAGCAACAGCTCCTCGCGCGACAACAAGGTGGCCAATGGCCCCTACCGCATCATCGACGTGGCCGCCGTGCCGGGCCGCGACGGCATGACGCGCCTGACCATGCAGGCCGACGCCACGGCCACGCCGCTGGTGCTGGACTTGCCGCAAGCGGCGCTCGACAAGCAGCAACTGGCGCAGGGCGACGTGGTGCATGCGCAAAACCGCGCCTACGGCATCGAATTCTCGCGCAACGACACGCGCGCCGCCTTCTTCCTCGTGCTGGCCGACGACTGGTACGGCGAAATGGCCACGCGTCCCGTCAGCCTTTGATTCGTTTTCTCCCGCGCCGCCCGGCACTGCTGCTGGGCGTTTGCGCCATCTTCAGCGCCGGCGCGGCCCAGGCGGGCACCTCGCTCGCCTCGTCGCGCTTTTGCGACCGCGCGCAGGAACTCACGGCCACGGAACAGGACCGGCTGCTGCGCTTTGCCGCCGTCGTGCGCGAAGAACTGGCCGCCAGCGAAGGCAGCGTGGCCCTGATCAGCCGCTCGGGCCTGGACCTGGCCCGCTTCGGCATCCGCTATTCGCACGCGGCACTGGCCTGGCGCCACGACAACGACAGCGGCTGGTCCGCGCGCCAGCTGTACTACGCCTGCGACGAAGGCCGCCCGCGCATCTTCGACCAGGGTACGGCCGGTTTCGCCATGGGCACGGAAAACCCTGCGCTCGGCTACATCTCGCTCGTGAAACTGCCGGCCGAAACCGTACCGCCCCTGCGCCGCGCCCTGCTCGATCCCGTGCGCGTGCAGCAGTTGCTGGCGGGCCGCTACAGCGCCAACGCGTATGCCTACAGCCTGAAATACCAGAATTGCAATCAGTGGGTGGTGGAAATGCTGGCCGCCGCCTGGGGCGAACTGGCCGCGGGCAGCGACTTGCGCGCCCGCGCCCAGGACTGGCTGCGCGCCGCGCCCTACGCGCCCGTCCCCGTCGACGTGGGTGCGCGCTGGCTGATGCTCGGTTCCATCTTCGTGCCCCTCGTGCACATGGACGACCACCCGCCGGAAGCCATCGGCACGATGCAGCTGGCAGTGAGCTTGCCGGCCAGCCTGGAAGCGTTCGCGCGCCAGCGCCTGCCCGCCAGCGAACGCGTGGAAATCTGCCACGACGGCAAGCAGGTGGTGGTGCACCGGGGCTGGGATGCGATCGCCGACGGCTGTATTCCAGGCGCAAACGACAGGGTCATCGCCCTCGACGATACGCCGCACGACAGTCCCTGACGGCAGTCGCTAAGCTGCGGCCAGCACCGCTTCGACTTGGTCAAGCAGGCGCGATGGTTCGAGCCCCTGCCCCATCCGGCGGGCTACCTCGCCGCACGCCAGCTGGACCCCGGGCGCGGCGAGCAGGCGCGCCAGCTGCCGCTGCATGCGTCCCGCCGACAGACGCCTGGCCAGCAAGACATCCCCCACGCCGAGCCGTTTGACCCTCCAGCCATTATCGAACTGGTCGTACGCGAACGGCACGATCAGTTGCGGAATGCCCGCGCGGAAAGCGTCCGCGCTGGTGCCGATGCCGCCATGGTGCACCACGGCCGCCACGCGTGGCAACAGCGCCGCAAACGGCACGTGCGCCTGCCACATGACGCTGGCCGGCAAATCCTGCGGCACTTGCGCCGCATGCGGCGTGAGGAACAGGCCGCGCCGCCCCAGCCGCCGCAACACTTCCAGGGCGATGCTGAAATAGCGCTGCGCGTGCTGGTGCCCGGTACCCGGTGTGAACACGATGGGCGGCTCACCCTCGCCCAGAAAGCGTTCCAGCTCCGGCGGCAGCGCCGCAGCGCCATGCATGACGGCGCCCATGAAACCGGTTTGCACGAAGTGCGGCGGCCAGTCCGCCTGCGGGGCGGCGAACCACGCTGGAAAGAGTCCCAGCGAGGCATCCGGTGCGGTCAGCATGTGCGCAAAAAAATGCGCTTCGGGCGGCAGTCCGTGCTGCGCGCGCGCCCCGTTCAGGCCAGGCAGCAGCACCGGGTCGACCATGCTGCGGTTGATCAGCCGCCACAGGGCCTGGCGCCAGGCCAGCGGCACCCAGGCGGGAACGCGCAGCGAGCCGGCCGCCAGGAAATCATGGCTGCTGCACAAATTCGATGGCGCCAGATACGCCGCGACGATGCGCAGGCCCGGGCGTGCCGAGCGTGCCAGGGCGGCCATCGGCACGAGGAAGGGGTGGCACAGCACCACGCAATCTTCAGCATCCGGCAAGCCTTGCACGACGTCGCGCACGGCGCCCAGGTGCGGCACGAGGCCGCGCCACACCAAGCCCCAGCCCTTGCGTTCATCCCACAGGCCCGGGTCGCCCAGCATGGCCTGGCCCTCTGCCGCACTGCCAAAGGTGTGATACGGCAGCCTTGACGCCTGCGCTGCCGCTTCCTGCCAGCCCGGCACCAGCAGCAGCACGCGCCGGCCCCGCTGCTGCAAACCCTGCGCCAGCGCGATAAACGGTTGGATGTCGCCGCCCGTGCCGCTGCTGGCGACGATGACGAGCGGCGTGGCGGCGGCCTGGCCGGCCAGCGCTTCAGCCCGGGGCGGCATCGAGCGCCTCGCCGATCGCATAAAAGCGCCCGCCGGCGATGTAGTGCAGGCTGCGCCAGGATGGATCGGCGTCTTCGAAATGCCAGTGCCCGTCGCGGAACACGCGCGTGTCGGCCCAGGCGCCCACCACTTCGCCGATGAACAGGTCATACGCAGCCTGGTTGTGCGGCTCGGGGATCAAACGGCAAGCCAGCCAGGCCGAACATCCGGCCACGAACGGCAAATCAAAGCCGTCCATGTGAAACAGCCGCACGCCGGCGCGCGCCAGTTTGTCGGGCTGCGCATCGAGGCTGTGCGTGCCGACGGCGTGGGTCAGCTGCAGCTGCGCCGCCGTCGGCACCTGGATGACGAACGTGCCGCTGCCTTCGACGAGCGCGCGCGTGCGCGTTGCCTTGTCCAGCACCACGGTCAGTTTCGGCGGCGCGAAATCGAGGGCGCAGGCCCAGGCGGCGGCCATCACGTTATCGACGCCGCCATGGCGGGCCGAGACGAGGATGGACGGGCCGTGATTGAGCAAACGATAGGCTTTTTCCAGCGGCACGGCGGCGATATGGTCTCGTTCATTTAGCGACAGCAGCATGTCCCACTGGTCGATGCCGGGCCCGAAGCCATCCGGCGTCACCTTGACTGTCTCAAAGCCGAAGCGCGCATAAAAGGCCTGCGTGTGCTGGCTGGTGTTCATGCTCACCTCGGCCACGCCCGGCACGGCGCGGATGGCGTCCAGGCGCGCCTGCGTCAGCGCGCGGCCCAGTCCCTGGCCGTGCAGATCCTGCGCCACCATGCCCCAGCACAGGCTGGCCACCGTGCCGCCCGTGTCCAGCGCATGGCCGCCGCAGGCGACGATGCGTCCGTCGCGTTCGATGACCAGATACGGATGTGTCGAATTTTCCAGCCAGGCGGCAAAGTCCGCGCGCTCGGACGGGTCGAAAAAGCGCGGCGTATTGCCGTCGAAAAGAGCCAGGCAGGCATCGCGGTCGCCGGCCTGGTAAGGACGCACTGTTTGCATTTTTTGTACTTTAAAAAACATGAATGGCAATTATAAGGGGCGCGCGGTCAAGCCAGCTGTTCCGGGCCGACGACGTGCACGCCCGGCGTGCCGGCCAGCGCCGCTTCCAGCAAGGCGCTGGCGATACGCGGCGCGGGATTGATGCGCCAGCGGCGCGGCAGCACGGGACCGAGCACGCGCAGGACGCGCAAGGCAGCGCCCTCGCCCGCCCGCGCCTCCTCGCGTTCGCCGCCGATCAGTCCCGGCCGCACGTGCGTCAGCGACGCAAAGCCCAGCGTTTCGAGGTCGCGTTCCAAGTCTCCCTTGACGCGGTTGTAGAAAAAGCGCGAAGCCGCGTTGGCGCCGGCGGCGGAATTGAGCGCATACGTGCGCGTGCCGGCCGCCAGCGCCAGCCGCGCCGCGGCCAGCGGATAGTCATGGTCGACTCTGCGAAACGCCTGCCGCGTGCCCGCCACCTTCATGGTCGTGCCCAGGGTGCAGATGACGGCGTCCGCCTGCCACCAGGGCGCGTCCGCCGGCAAGCTGTCGAAGTCGACGAGCGGCGCGTCCAATTTGGGATGCGCCGGCAAAGGCTTGCGCACGGGCGCGACAATCCGGCTGACGCGCGCATCCATCAGCGCCAGGCGCAGCACTTCGCGGCCCACCAGGCCCGTGGCACCTATCAGTATCAGTTTCATTCATTCTCCCCGCATGCTGGACGCCACACGATACAGCATCGGGCGCCCAGGCAGTGCATCAGGCGCCCGCGTGCGTGTGATAGATCTTGCTCACGATGGTCCACTCGCCCTGCACCTTGAGCAGATTGAAAAAATCGGTGAAGCGGAAGCCCGAGATATCGTCCGTGTCGACGCGCGCGCTGGCCGCCGTGCCCACGATATCGATCCGCGCGATGGCCGCCTTTGCCTGCGGCGATGGACGGAACGCGCTGTCGATGATTTCGAACAGGCCTTCGATGGGCCCGCCCGTCAGCTTGTCTTCGCTGTCGATGCCGAAAATGGTGGCCTCGCTGCTGAAGGCGGGGCGCATGATGCTGCTGTCGGCCTGCGCGCCGCCCGCATTGTATTGATTCAGCACGGCGACGATGGCCTGGTAATCCTGCACATAAGTGGTGTTGTTCATGGTGCGCTCCTTGGTTGGGTGAAAAGAAAAATCAGGACTGGCTGGCCGGCCAGTCGGTGTAGCCGACGGCGCCGCCGCCGTAATACGCCGCGCGCGGCGCCACGGCCAGCGCCACGCCATGGCGCAGGCGCGCCACGAGGTCCGGGTTGGCGATGAAGGGACGGCCGAAGGCAACCGCATCGACCTTGCCTTCGGCGCGGCGCGCCAGCGCCAGCGGCAAGTCGTAATGGTTGTTGCCGATGTAGGGGCCATCGAACAGCGCCCGCAACGCGTCGAGGTCGACGCCGTCCGGTACCTCGCGCGAGGTGGCCGTGGCGCCTTCGACGAAGTGCAGATAGGCCAGCCCGTGGCGGTTCAACTGTCCGATCAAATAGCCATAGGTGGCCATCACGTCGCTGTCGACGGGCGTGTTGCCCGCGTCGGGCGTGACGGGCGACAAACGGATGCCTACCCTCGATGCGCCCCAGATATTCACCACGGCATCCGTCACTTCCAGGGTCAGGCGCGCGCGGTTGTCGATGCTGCCGCCATAAGCGTCCGTGCGCCGGTTGGTCGAATCGCGCAGGAACTGGTCGAGCAGGTAGCTATTGGCCGAATGCACCTCGACGCCGTCGAAACCGGCGCGCAGCGCGCATGCGGCCGCATGCGCATACTGGGCAACGATGCCGGCGATTTCCTGCGTCTCCAGCGCGCGCGGCATCGACACGGGCTGCATGCCGCTGGCCGTGTAGGTGCTGCCCTCGGCCTGGATGGCGGAAGGCGCGACGGGCGCGGCGCCATCGGGCTGCAGGCTCGTATGAGAAAACCGCCCCACATGCCACAGCTGGCAAACGATCCTGCCGCCGGCAGCATGCACGGCATCCGTGACCAGCTTCCAGCCAGCCACCTGCTCGTCCGACCAGATGCCCGGTGTCAGGGCATAGCCGCGCGCCTGGGGCGAAATATTCGTCGCCTCGCTGATGATCAGGCCGGCGCTGGCCCGCTGGGCGTAGTACTCGGCGTGCAAGGCGTTCGGCACGCCATCGTCGCCCATGCGGCTGCGCGTGAGCGGCGCCATGACGATGCGGTTGGCCAGCGCCAGCGCGCCCAGGTCGACTGGAGAAAATAGATCGCTTTCATGCTGTTCGGTCATCGTATTGCTTTCATATTGTGCGAGAGGTCCAAAATAACTGACCGGTCGTCTATTTAATGATTAAAAAAAACGGCTACGCCAGCAGCCGTTGCGTGGTGGACATGGCCGCGTCGAACGGCCCGCCGTTCCTGGCCACCTTGACCATCAGGGAAGCGCCCAGCCACAGCTGGTACAGCGAGTCGGCCAGCACGCGGGCCGGCGTCGTCGCCGCCACGGAACCGTCGAGGTGGCCCGCTTCCACGCACTGCGTCAGGCGGTCCAGGATGGCGCCCGTACCGCGCTGCAGCACGGCGCCCATGTCCACGGACAGGTCGCACACTTCGGCGCCCAGCTTGACCACCAGGCATTTGCCTTCCGGGGCGCTGCCGGCCTGCGTCGCGCTCCAGTAGTCAAAATACGCGAGCAGGCGCTCGCGGGCGGTGCCCGGGCCGTCCAGCAAGGCGTCGACTGTCTGCAGATAAGTGGTGAAATAATCGTCGAGCAAGGCTTGGCCAAACTCTTCCTTCGACTTGAAGTAATAGTAGAACGAGCCTTTCGGCACGCCGGCCGCCGCCACCAGTTCGGCCAGGCCCACGGCCGTATAGCCCTTCTCGGCCATCAGGGCCTTGGCGATGTCGATCAGGTGCTGGCGCATGTCAGCGGAGGATTTTTTGCTCATGCGGCCAGTATAGCAAAAAATCTGACCGGTCGTCTAGTAAACTATCCCCTGCTCCGCCATCACCCCAGGCGCAGCGCCAGCGCGGCCAGGGTCACCAGCAGCACAGGCACGGTCAGCACGATGCCGACGCGGAAATAGTAGCCCCAGGAAATGTGGATATTCTTGCTGTCGAGTACGTGCAGCCACAGCAAGGTGGCCAGGCTGCCGATGGGCGTGATCTTCGGCCCCAGGTCGCTGCCGATGACGTTCGCGTAGATCATCGCTTCGCGCACGGCCCCTTGCGCCGTCGTCGGGTCGATGGCCAGCGCGCCCACCAGCACCGTCGGCAGGTTGTTCATCACGGACGACAGCAAGGCCGTCAGCACGCCCGTGCCCATGGCCGCGCCCCACACGCCGTACTGCGCAAAGTGGTTCAGCATGCCCGTCAGGTACACCGTCAAGCCCGCATTGCGCAAGCCGTACACGACCAGGTACATGCCCAGCGAAAAGACGACGATCTGCCACGGCGCATGGCGCAGCACGTGGCGCGTGGAAATAACATGGCCCCTGCCGGCCACCACCAGCAGCAGCGCGGCGCCCACGGCGGCGATCAGGCTGATGGGCACGCCCAGGCGCTCCTGCGAGAAAAAGCCCACCAGCAGCAGCGCCAGCACCAGCCAGCCGGCGCGGAAGGTACCCAGGTCGCGGATGGCGGCGTCAGGGCGTTTCAGCTGCGCGACTTCGTAGTCGCGGGGAATATCCTTGCGGAAAAAGAGCAGCAAGGCGGCCAGGGTGGCCAGTACGGCGACGACGTTGACGGGCACCATCACGGCAGCGTACTCGGCAAAGCCGATCTTGAAGAAATCGGCCGAAACAATATTGACCAGGTTCGACACCACGAGCGGCAAGCTGGCCGTGTCGGCGATGAAGCCGGCTGCCATCACGTAGGCCAGGGTGGCCCTGGCGGAAAATTTCAGCGCTCGCAGCATGGCGATGACGATGGGTGTCAGGATCAGCGCGGCGCCATCATTGGCGAACACGGCCGAGACGAGCGCGCCCAGCAAGACCAGCAGCACGAACAGTTTTCTGCCGCTGCCCCCGCCCCAGCGCGCCACGTGCAGCGCTGCCCACTCGAAGAAGCCGGCCGCATCCAAAAGCAGGCTGATGATGATCACGGCAACAAACGTACCGGTGGCGTTCCACACGATATGCCAGACGACGGGAATGTCGCCCCAGTGGATCACGCCGGCCAGCAAGGCGACACAGGCGCCGATGACGGCGCTCCAGCCGATGCCCAGGCCACGCGGCTGCCAGATGACGAGGATTAAGGTGGCGAGAAAGATGAGGAAAGCGATGAGCATGGGGCGAGATTCCGGGTATGCGGCATCGCGGGCACCATGCGCCGCAGCCATTGAATATCATCAACAATTCTATAATACTGGAATTATTGAATCAAAGCAAAGCTGCGGCGTACTTCCTTACTTGAGCGCGATGGCAATATCGACCAGCCCCACCGCCCCATTGCCGATGGCGGAAGCGGCCGGCGTGGCCGCACCGCCGCTCAGCACGGCCCCACCCGTCGCCAGGTCGATGCGGTACAGCGAGCTCGGTCCCGTGGCCGAGGTGCGCAGGGCCGCCAGGGCCAGGCCGTTGGCGCCGCCCGCGATATCGAAGCCCACGTCGCCCGCCACCGCCACGCCAAGCGCGCCGACATTCACCAAAGTGCCGTCGTTTGGCGGATTTTGCAGGGCGAGCGCCGCGCTGGCCGTGTCGATATCGAACAGCATGGTCGCCGTGGTGCCGGCAAAGCTGTTGGTATACGCGGCGGCCGTCACGCTAGGCGCGGCGCCCGCGCGGTTGACGGTACCGTCGGTGGTGGTGGCGCCCGTGTCGACATTGATGCGCAGGCTTTGCCCCGCGTTGCCGATCACGCGCAGGCGGTCGGCGACGGGATTGAAATCGACGCCAAAGGCCGTGCCCGCGATGGCCGTGTACGGCGCGGTGACGTCCAAGGCATCGGCGGCCAGCGTCGCCTTGACGGTGGCGGCACCCGTCGCCGGGTCGATGGTGACGATGCGCCCCGTCGACGATATCCCGTACAGCAAGCCATCCTTGGGACGGATGTCAAAGCCCAGCAGGCGCTCGCCCGCCGCCAGGCCCGTCACGGCCACGTTGGCGTCGAGCGTGTTCGGCGTGGCCGTCTTGAAGGTGACGATGCGGGCGTCGTCCGTCAAGCCGTAGGCGATAGGCGTGGCCGGCGCTTTCAGGGCGATGCCGCGCAGTTCTTCCGCCGCGCCGATGGCCGCCACCAGGGTCGCCGGCGCCGTGGCCGCAGCCAGGTTCAAGGTGTACAGATTGCGCGCGCCAGCCACCGTCATGACGGCGTAGCCCGTATTCGTGCGCGCATCGATGTCGAAGCCGGCCACGCCGGTGGCCGCCACGCCCAGCGGCACGGCGCTGGCCAGGGTGCCATTGTTGGGCGGATTTTGCGTGTACAGGGTGGCGTTGGCCCCATCGATGACAAATAAAGTGGTGCTGGCCGTGCCGGCAAAGCTGTTGGTATAGGCGGCGGCCGTGATGGTCGTATTCGCTGCGCCGCCATTGATATTGCCATCTGTCGTGGTGGCGCCCGTATCGACATTGATGCGCAGGCTCTGGCCCGTGTTGCTGACGATGCGCAGGCGGTCGGCGACGGGGTTGAAGTCGACGCCGAACTCCGTACCGGCCAGCGCCGTGTAAGGCGCCGTCGCATCACCCGCATCGACCGCCAGGGTGGCTTTGACGGTGGCGGCGCCCGTCACGCCATTCAGGGTGTAGATGCGGCCCGTGCTGCCGACGCCATACAGCTGGCCATCGGCGGGACGGAAATCGATGCCCAGCAGGTTTTCGCCGGCCTGCAAGCCCGTGACGGTGGCCGTGGTGCGGATGGTGGCCGGCGCGGCGCGGTCGAATGACAGCAACTTGTTGCTGGCGGTCAGCACGAAGACGTCGCCAGCCACCACCACGGGCGGCGGTGGCGTGACGACAACATCTTCGTGGTCGCTGCCGCCGCCGCAAGCGGACAAGGTCATGGCGACGGCGGAAACAAGCAGCAGCTTGGCGTATGGCAAGGTTGGCAGTGGTGACATGGTCGTGGTCCCGATAGAGTGAGTGGAGGTGCCGCTCATGCCGCCGTTGCGGCGAGCGCACCCATGTACTACTCGCCGTGCCCGCGTTTGGATGCAGTGATGCAAAAATATTTATTTCGGTGCAATTTATGCTTGTGTTTAGGCAACTTAATCGGTGTATAGTCGCAGGCACGATTGAAACTGGGGTCAGGAAAGTGGCGCGCATCTATCAGACCAACAACATGGGCGAAGCCGACGTGCGGGTGGCCATCGTGCAGCGCGGCAGCGCCGACTTGCTGGTGCACCGCGTGGCCAGTTTTGGCCTGGCGCATGGCGACGCCCTGTGGTTCATCACCCGCGAGCGGCAAAGCGCCACGGCCGGCATGTATTTCACCTCGCCAGGCTTTGCGCAGCTAGCCATCTGTTTTGTCGACCACGCCAGCGAAGCGGGTTGGACCCGGCCACATCGGCTCAAGGGCTGCCTGTCGCACGGCGGCAGCTGACATCAAGCGGAGGAGCTCATCATGGATTTGATTTTGCTGGAACCCGGCAACGGGGAACTCGTGTTCGGCAAGACGCCGGACGGTGGCAATGCCGGCATCGACGCGATCTGGCGCGACGCCGCTGCGCTGCAGGGCATGGGACCATGCATCGAGCTGGTCTCGCTGCACCAGGGCATGAAGCAGCAAATAACGACGGACGTCAGCAATTCTGCGCGCACGTCGGGGCGGCCCGTGATCACGGAATTTACCTGTGTCAAATATGTCGACCGGACCTCGGTCAACTTGTACGACCTGTGCCTGCGCGCCAAGCCGCTGGGCACCGGCGCGGACCAGCCAACCAAGCTCTACATCGCCCGCAACTCGGGCGACAAGACGGCCAACATCATGACCATTTGGCTGCGCGACGCCATCATCAGCGAAATCCAGCTGCAAACCCATCCCGATGACATGCCGACCGAGCAGTTCAAGCTGAATTTCACGGAAATCCTCTGGAGCCACAGCGTGCAGCAGGCCGACGGCAAGCCCGGCCCCCAACACACGACAGGCTGGAGCCTGGCGCGCAACCGGCCCATAGGCGCCTTCACGGGCTAAGCAAGGCGCCTACTCCTCCAGCCCTCCCCCCAGCGCCTTGTACAAGGCCACGGCCGACTTGAACTGGTCGCGCCGTGCGTCGAGCAAGGCTTGCTGGGCCGCATACGACTGGCGCTGCGCATCGAGCAACTCCAGGCGGCTGTCCTGGCCCGCGTCGTAGCGCAGCTGCGACAGGCGCTGGCGCTGCTGCGCCGCCACCACCACGCGCTGCTGGGCATCGATCTGCTGCGCATACGTGACGCTGCCGGCCAGGCCGTCGCGCACGTCGCGGAACGCCGCCTGGATCGCCTGCTCGTACTGCAGCACGGCCACGTCCTTGCGCAGCCGCGACAGCTGCAGTTCCGCGCGCAGCTGGCCGCCCTGGAACAGCGGCTGCGTCACTTGCGGCGCGAACGACCAGCTGCGCGCGCTGCCGCGGAACAAGTCACCGAGCTCCGGGCTGGCAAAACCCAGCGACGCCGTCAGGGACAGGCGCGGGAAGAAGGCGGCGCGGGCGGCGCCGATTTCCGCATTCGCCGCCACCAGCGCATATTCCGCCTGCAGGATGTCGGGACGGCGCGCCAGCAAGTCCGACGGCAGGCCGGGCGGCAGCTGCGTCAGCACGGGCTGGCCATCAAGTGCGCGGCCAGCCGGCAAATCGGCGGGCAGCGGCGCGCCGAGCAGCAATTTCAGGTTGTTGCGCGCCAGGGCACTGGCCCGTTCGCGCGCCTGCACGTCCGCTTCCGCCGTCGCGGCCTGCCCTTCCGCCTGCGCCACATCCAGGCCGCTGCCCTGCTGCGCGCCATGCAAGCGCTGCGTCAGCACCAGCGCCTGGCGCCAGTCGAGCAGGGTTTGCTGGGCCAGCGCCAGCTGTTCCTCGGCCAGCCGCTGTTCCAGATACGCGTCGGCCACGGCGCCGATCAGGGCCATGCGCGCGGCGCGCTGGCCCTGCTGCGTGGCCAGGTAGCGGGCAAACGCGGCGTCCGACAGGGAACGCAGGCGGCCAAACAGGTCGATCTCGAACGCGCTCATGGCGATGCCGGCCGTGAATTGGTTTTGCGTCACCGCATCGGCGCCGCGCTGGCGCACGCCGCCAGCATTGGCGCCGATGGCAGGATAGCGGCCCGCATCCTGGATCTGGTACTGGGCCCGCACGGCTTCGACGTTGAGGGCCGCCACGCGCAAATCGCGGTTGTTTTCCAGCGCGATGTCGACCAGACGCTGCAGGCGCGCATCGAGCAGCATCTGGCGCCAGCCCAGGTCCGCCGCAGTGTCCACACTGCCCGGTGCGGAGACCTCGGCATACGCTGCCGGTATCGGCGCCGCCGGCTTGACCAGCGGCGGCGTCAAGGAACACGCCGACAAGGCCAGCGCGGCCAGGGGCGTCATAAAGAATAAACGCATTACAACTCTCCTTCCACCGTCTTGACGGCGATGCGATGACTGCGTTTGTTGAAATAGCTGCTCATCTTGTCGACGGCGCCCAGCACCACGACAAAGAACACGGGCACGAAAAACACGGCCAGCACGGTGGCGGTGATCATGCCGCCGAAGACGCCCGTGCCGATCGCGTGCTGCGTCTCGGCGCTGGCGCCCGTGGCCAGCATCAGCGGCACGACGCCCAGCGCGAACGCCAGCGACGTCATCAAAATCGGACGCAAGCGCAAGCGGGCCGCTTCCACCGTCGCCTCGACCAAGCCCTTGCCTTGCGCCTGCAGCTGGCGCGCATATTCGACGATCAAAATGGCGTTCTTCGCCGACAGGCCGATGATCGTGATCATGCCCACCTTGAAGAACACATCGTTCGGCATGCCGCGCAACATCACGGCCAGCACGGCGCCCAGCAAGCCCAAAGGCACGACCAGCATCACGGACACGGGAATGCTCCAGCTTTCATACAGGGCCGCCAGCACGAGGAAGACCACCAGCATCGACAGCGCCATCAGCATGGGCGCCTGCGAGGCCGATTCCTTCTCTTGCAGCGACTGGCCCGTCCACGCCAGCGCGAAGCCCGGTGGCAGCTGTTTCACGAGCCGCTCCATTTCCAGCATGGCGTCGCCGCTCGACACACCCGGTGCCGCGCTGCCCGAAATGCGCGCCGCAGGGTAACCCTGGTAGCGCACCAGCTGCAGCGGCGATTCGCTCCATACGGGGCGCACCAGCTCGCCCAGCGCCACCATGCCGCCCGCGTTATTGCGGATGCGCAGGGCCAGCACGTCGTTCAACTGCATGCGCGACGGCGCATCGGCCTGGATGATCACCTGCTGCATGCGGCCGGCGTTGGGGAAATCGTTGACATAGGTCGAGCCCATGGCCGCCGTCAGCATGTCGGCAATCGCCGTAAACGACACGCCCAGCGCTTCGGCCTTGGTGCGGTCGATGTCGAGGCGCACGCTGGCGCCGGGCGGCAAGCCGTCCGGATACACGCCCGCCACCTTGCCGCTTTGCGCGGCCAGGCCCAACAACTGGTTCTGCGCCGCCTGCAAGGCAGCGACACCCTGGTTGGCGCGGTCTTGCAGGCGCATGGAAAAGCCGGACGAGTTACCCAGTTCATCGATGGCGGGCGGCATCAGGCTCATGATCATGCCCTCCTTCGCCTGCGACATGGCCGCCTGCGCCAGCGCCACTTCTTCCTGCGCCGTAGCGCCGTTGCGCTCTTTCCAGTCCTTCAGCATGGTGAACGCCAGGCCCGCATTCGGCCCCGCGCCGGAAAAGCTGAAACCGAGAATAGACTGGTTCACTTCGATGCCGGGCCGCGTGGCCACGTGCTGCTCGTACAGCTTGACGACGTCGAGCGTGCGCTCCATCGTCGCGTCGGACGGCAGCTGGATCGAGGTGATGAAGTATCCCTGGTCTTCCTCGGGCAAGAAGGCCGACGGCAGCTGCATGAAGGCCACGCCCAGCGCCGCGACGATGGCGCCATACAGCACCATCGAGCGGCCCGCGCGTTTCACCATCGCCACCACGCCCTTTTCATAGCGCGCCGTCATGCGCTCAAAACCGCGGTCGAACCACAGGAAGAAGCCTTTCTTGTCATGGTCGTGCGGGCCTATCGGTTTCAACATGGTGGCGCACAGGGCCGGCGTCAGGGTCAGCGCCAGGAATGCCGAGAACAAAATCGACACGGCCATGGCCAGGGTGAACTGGCGATAGATCGCGCCGACGGAGCCGCTGGCCAGGGCCATCGGGATGAACACGGCCGTCAGCACCAGGGTGATGCCCACTACCGCCCCCGTGATTTCACGCATCGCCTTCGACGTCGCTTCCTTCGGCGACAAGCCTTCGGTCGCCATCAGGCGCTCGACGGCTTCCACCACGACGATGGCGTCATCGACGATAATGCCGATGGCCAGCACCATGCCGAACATGGTCAGCACGTTGACGGAATAGCCGGCCATCAGCATGACCGTGAAGGTGCCCATCAGCGCGATTGGCGCGACGATGGCGGGAATCAGCGTGTAGCGTATCTTTTGCAGGAACAGATACATGACGAGGAAGACCAGCACCATCGCTTCCAGCAAGGTGATGACGACCTTCTCGATCGATATCTTCACGAACGGCGCCGTATCGAACGGTACCGAATACTTGATCCCGGCCGGCATGGTGTGCGCCAGTTCGGCCATGCGCGCGCGCACGGCGCTGGCCGTCTGCACGGCGTTGGCGCCGGGCGACAGCATGATGGCGGCGCCCGACGCGGCTTGCCCGTTTTCGCGGATGCTGAAGTTGAAGCTTTGCGCGCCCAGCGACACTTTCGCCACGTCGCCGATCGTCACTTTCGAGCCGTCCGCATTCGCGCGCAGGACGATGGCCGCAAATTCGGCCGGCGTCTGCAGCTGGCCCTGCACCGTCAGCGGGATGGTGACGCGCTGGCCGTGCACGGCGGGCGAGTCGCCGAGGCGGCCCGGGGCGATCTGCGCATTTTGCTGCGCGATGGCGGCCGTCAGTTCGCCCATGGCGATGTTGTACGACACCAGCTTGGCCGGATCGACCCAGATGCGCATGGCCCGCTCGGAGCCGAACAGCTGCACCTTGCCCACGCCGGGAATGCGGCGCAGTTCTTCCGTCACGTTGCGCGCCAGGTAGTCGCCCAGCGCCACTTCATCGTGCTGGCCGTTGTCGGAAATCAGGCTGACGATCATCAGGAAGCCGGACGACGCCGATTCCACCGTCAAGCCGTTTTGCCGCACGGCTTGCGGCAGGCGCGGTTCGATGGCTTTCAGGCGGTTCTGCACGTCCACCTGGGCCATTTCCGGATCCGTTCCCGGCTGGAAGGTGACGGTGATCGAGGCCGAGCCCGACGTATCGGTGGACGATTCGAAATACAGCAGGTGCTTGACGCCCGACAGTTCGCGTTCGATCAGGCCGACCACGGAATCGTTCATGGTTTGCGGCGTGGCGCCAGGGTAGTTGGCGCTGATGCTGACGCTGGGCGGCGCCACCGAGGGGAAGCGCGCAATCGGCAATTGCGGTATGGCGATCAGTCCGAACAGGACGATGAAGACCGCCACCACCCACGCAAAGACGGGGCGGTTGATGAAAAATTGAGGCATGTCGTTAGGCTTTCATGGTATTCAAATAGCGCATCAATGCGCCTTGGCGGCGGCGGCCGTTGCCACGACAGCCGGCTTCCACGGTTGCGGCGCGGCGGTGGCGCCCGGCTGCAAGCGTTCCTGGCCTTCGATGACGACGGTTTCTCCCGCTTTCAGGCCGCCGTTGACCACGTACTGGTGGTCGACGACGTCGCCCACGGCGATCGTCTTCAGGCTCGCTTTGTTCGTGCCATCGAGGACCCAGGCCTGCGCCTGGCCGCCGCTGCTGCGCAAGACGGCTTGCTGCGGCAGCAGCACGCCATTTGCCTGCACGGCGCGGGCGATGCGGGCGCGCACGAACATCCCCGGCAGCAGCTGGCGCTGCGGATTGTCGACCAGCACGCGGACGACGGCGTCGCCCGTGCCCGCATCGACGCTGATGCCCGAGAACAGGATGCGGCCCGTGACGGGATGCGGCTGGCCATCGGCGCCTAAAATGGTCACGGGCAGCTTGTCCGCTCCCCCGTTGCCCGACGCTTGCAGGGCGGCCAGCGCGGCGGCCGGCTGGCGCACGTCGACGTACACCTTGTCGATCTGCTGAATGCGCGCCATCGGCGTCGCGTCGGCCAGGCCCACGAGCGCGCCTTCCGTCACCAGTTCGGAGCCGATGCGCCCGGCAATCGGCGCCTCGATGCTGGCAAAGGCCAGGTCCAGGCGGCGGCGTGCCAGGGCGGCATGCGCCTGCGCCACGGTGGCCACGGCTTGCTCGCGCTGGGCCACGGCGTCGTCATACGCCTGGCGGCTGATGGCGTCCGCCTCCACCAGCGGTTTTAACCTGTCGGCCTGGCTGCTGGCGCGCTTGGCCGTGGCCACCGCATGCTGCAAGGAGGCGGCGGCCGAATCGACGTCCGCCTGGAATGGCGCCGGGTTCAGCTGGAACAGCTTCTGCCCCGCTTTCACTTCGGCGCCCTGCTCGAACTGGCGGTGCAGCACGATGCCGCCTACCTGCGGGCGGATATCGGCCGTGCGGAAGGCGGCCACCCTGCCCGGTAATTCATCGCTGAGGACGACGGGCGCCGCTTGCAGCTTGAGCACAGTGACGGCGGCGGGCGGCGCCGCGCCTTCTTCCGGCGCGGGTTTAGAACAGGCGGCAAGGCTGAACAGTGCCGCGGCGATCAACATGTTTTTCTTGGTGAGGTGGCTCGGATGCATGGTCTTTCTCTATGGCAGATCCCAACCGGCGGTCCGGTCGATAGATAACAAGAGCATAGAAGGCCTACATGGATGTTCCGTCAAAGAAATGTGGAGATTCGATGGAGACAGCGAAGAATGCTAGACTAATTACATGAACTATCATCACAGCGCCAGCCAGCCCTCCTTCCTTGCCACCACGCCACCTTCCGCCCTCGTCCTGATCGCCGAAGATGAACCGCAAATCGCCCGCATCCTCGCCGGTTACCTCGAGCGCGACGGCTACCGCACGGCCTTCGCGCACGATGGCCAAGAAGCGCTGAACCAGCACCTGGCATTGGCGCCGGACCTGCTGCTGCTCGACGTGCAAATGCCCAGGGTCGATGGCTGGGGCGTGCTGGCCGAAGTACGCCGGCGCGGCGAAACGCCCGTCATCATGCTGACGGCGCGCGACCAGGATGCCGATAAACTGGCCGCCCTGCGCGTGGGCGCCGACGACTACATCATCAAGCCCTTCAATCCGGCCGAAGTGGTGGCCCGCGTGGCGGCCGTGCTGCGCCGCTCGCGCGTGCGCCACCACCCGGTGGGCGGCCAGCGCCTGCGCTGCGGCCCCATCGAAATCGACCAGGAAACGTATGTGGCCAGCGTGCTGCAGGATGGCATGGCCCAGCCTCTCATGCTCAGCCTGACGTTGACGGAATTTCGCCTGCTGGCGCACCTGGCGCGCACGCCGCGGCGCGTCTGCAGCCGCCTGGAATTGCTCGAGTCGTGCATGCCCGAGAGCAATTCGATGGAACGCACGGTGGACAGCCACGTCAGCAAGCTGCGCAAGAAGCTGGAAGAAGCGGGCGTGATGAACATGCCGGCCAGCCTGCGCGGCGTGGGCTACCGCCTGGAAAGCGATCTCTGATGCGCTTCACAGGCTTGAACCGGCAGATCATCCTGTCGATGTCCGTGCTGATGGTGTGCAGCATCCTGATCATCTGGATCGGTTCCTGGACCTTCTTCGCCATCGCCTTCAAGATCGATCCCGGCATGCTGTCCGAGCCGGACGACTGGTCGCCCAGCACCGTCGAGTGGCTGTGGATCTTTGCCATCACCATCTTCGGCCTGTGCCTGGCCGCGTTTTTCGCCATCAAGCTGGCTTCGCGCATCCTCAAACCGATCAATTCCGTGATGGACAGCGTGCGCCGCGTGGCCCATGGCGACCTGTCCGCGCGCGCGTTTGCCGGCGACCGCAGCCTGGGCGAGACGGCAATGCTGGTCGACGATTTCAACAGCATGGCCGAGCGCCTGCAGCGGGGCGCGCAGGAAAGCGAAACGTGGAATGCGGCCATCGCGCACGAACTGCGCACGCCAGTGACCATCCTGCGCGGCACCTTGCAAGGCGTCGTCGATGGCGTGTTCAAGCCCGAGGAAGTGCCGTTTTCCAGCCTGCTGGCGCAAGTGGAAGACCTGGGCCGGCTGATCGAGGACTTGCGCACCCTGAGCCTGGCCGACAGCGGCCACATGCAACTGCGCATGGCGTGGACGGACCTGACCCTGGAAATCGAGGAAGTGGGCCGGTTGCTGGCGCAGGAAATGGAAGCGGCCGGTTTTACCTTGCAGCTGCACCTGTCCGACCATCCCGTCTGCTGCGACGCGGCGCGCATCCGGCAAATCGTGCTGGCCCTGCTCGACAATGCGCGCCGCTATGCGCATCCGGGCCTGCTGCGCGTGCGCACCCGCGTGCTGGCCGGCCAGTACTACCTGAGCGTCGAGGACGCGGGTCCCGGCATTGCCGACGAATTGGCGCCGCACGTGTTCGAAGCGTTTCGCCGCGGCGACAGCGCCAGGGTCGACCTGAACGCGGGCAGCGGCCTGGGCCTGGCCGTGGTCGAAGCCATCGCGCGCGCGCACGGCGGCAGCGCCGTCTGCACGCGCGGCAAGGCTGGCGGCAGTCTGTTCACCATCAAGTGGCCGGTCGAGCATGCCGCGCCGCCGCCCGCCGGCTAACTACGCCGGTGCGCGCAGCATGTCGACAAAGGCGCGCAGGACGGCCGGCATCTGGCGCCGGCTCGGGTAATACAGGAAGTAACGGGGCGGCGGCGGCATGCAACTCTCCAGCACGCACGCCAGGCGCCCCGCCGCGATATCGGCGCGCGCATCGGCCTCGTACACATAGGCCAGTCCCGCGCCATCGCGGGCCGCGCGCAGCATCAGTTCATCGTCATCGAACACCAGCGGGCCGCCGACGGCGATGCTGAAGCCCTCGCCTGCCTGCTCGAACTCCCACGCATACTGGCGCCCGCTGGGAAAGCGCCGGCCTATGCAGGCGTGGCTCAGCAGCGCGCGCGGCGTGCTTGGTGCGCCATGCACGGCCAGGTAGGCGGGCGACGCCACCACCACGAACGGCTGCGGCGCGCCGACAGGCACGGCGATCATGTCGGCCGCCACCTGCTCGCCGAAGCGGATGCCCGCGTCAAAACCATCGCGCACGATATCGATCATGCCGTCGTCGGTCACCACTTCCACCTGCACGCGCGGATTACGGGCGACAAAACTGGCCAGCATGGGCGCGAGCAGCAGCCGGGCGGCGGGACGGGGCACGTTCAGGCGCAGCTTGCCTGCCGGCACATCCTGCAAGGTGCTCAGGTCCAGCAAAGCATCATCGATTTCGCGCATGGCCGGCGCCAGCCGCGCCAGCAGCATCTGTCCCGCCTCCGTCGGCGTGACGCTGCGCGTCGTGCGGTTCAGCAGGCGCACGCCCAGCCGCTCTTCCAGCGCGCGCAGCGCATGGCTGAGGGCGGAGGCGGACACGCCCCGTTCAAGGGCCGCCTTGCGAAAACTGCGCAGGCGGGCGACGGCGGCAAAGGCCGTCAATTCGTTCAGGTCAGCCATCATTCATGAGTTTCATTCAGTAATACGTGCAGGATAAGCTATCTTATCGCATGCTGTGCGCCCGCCCATACTCTGTGTTCCAACTATTAACGAGGAATGCAATGGACAATCACAGAACACTGGGCAACTCCGGCTTGCGCGTCGCCCCCATCGGCCTGGGCTGCATGGGCATGAGCTTTGCCTACGGCGGCGCGGACGAGGCCACCTCGCTGCGCGTGCTGCACCGCGCCGTGGAACTGGGCGTGACCCTGATCGACACGGCGGAAGTCTACGGCCCCTACGCCAACGAGGACTTGGTAGGCCGCGCCCTGAAGGAACTGCGCGGCAAGGTCAGCATCGCCACCAAGTTCGGCTTCAAGATCTTGCCCCACGGCCAGGGCGTGGAACGCATGGCGGGTGTCGACAGCCGCCCCGAGCACATCGTCCAGGCCGTGGAAGCGTCGCTGTCGAGGCTCGGCATCGAGTGCATCGACTTGCTGTACCAGCACCGCGTGGACCCCGCCGTGCCCATCGAAGACGTGGTGGGCGCCATGGCCGGTCTGGTGCTGGCAGGCAAGGTGCGCCACCTGGGGCTGTCGGAAGTGTCGGCAGCCACCCTGCGCCGCGCCCATGCCGTGCACCCGATCGCCGCCGTCCAGTCCGAATATTCGCTGTGGAGCCGCGACGTGGAAGCCGAGGTGCTGCCCGCCTGCCGGGAGCTGGGCATCGGCTTCGTACCCTACAGCCCGCTGGGCCGGGGCTTCCTGACGGGCCAGCTGAACTCCAGCGCCGCGCTGGCGCCAGACGACTACCGCCACAGCCTGCCCCGTTTCCAGCCGTCCGCGATGGCGGCCAATGCGAAAGCGGTGGCTGAACTGCAGCGCCTGGCAGCCGCGCGCGGCGCCACGGCGGCGCAACTGGCGCTGGCCTGGCTGCTGGCGCAAGGTACTGGCATCGTACCGATACCGGGCGCCCGCAGCCTGGCGCACCTGGAAGAGAATGTGGCCGCCGGCCAAATCACATTGAGCGAAAGCGAGCTGGCCGCCATCGGCGCCGCCATCGCGCCCGCCAGCGTGCTGGGTGCGCGCTACCCGGACGTGGAGCTTGCCATGGTTGGCCTGTAGACAACCATGCTGGAGTGCGCTAACTTGAGTACGGTAAGCAATTCTTTGCCCCTTTGCACTTGAAATGCCCGAATCCGCTATCATTTCCAATCTGAACTATTCATTATGAAAGGGATTTACATGTCCGATTTGCTCGAAACACTGCAATGGCGCTACGCCACCAAGAAAATGGACCCGACAAAAACGGTGCCGCAAGACAAGGTCGAGCGCATTCTGGAAGCCGTGCGCCTGACGGCCAGTTCCAGCGGACTGCATCCTTACGAAGTCTTCGTCGTGACGAATCCGGCCCTGCGCGAGCAGATCAAGCCGCATGCGTGGAACCAGTCGCAAGTGACGGACGCCTCGCATCTGCTGGTGTTTGCTGCCTGGGACAATTACACGGTCGAACGCATCAACAAGATGTTTGACCTGGTCAATACCGTGCGCGGCTTCAAGAATGAAGGCTGGGAAGCGTACCGCCAGCAAATCCTCGCCACCTACCCGCAGCGCGATGCGGAAACCAACTACCAGCACGCGGCGCGCCAGGCCTACATCGGCGTGGGCACGGCCCTGATCGCCGCGGCGCAGGAAAAAGTCGATTCGACGCCGATGGAAGGTTTTGATCCGGCCAAGGTCGACGAGATCCTGGGCTTGCGCGAAAAAGGCCTGCGTTCCGTCGTCATGCTACCGCTCGGCTACCGCGCCGACGAAGGCGACTGGCTGGTGGACCTGAAAAAAGTGCGCCCTGCGCGCGAGCAATTCATCACCGAGCTGGCCTAAGCGCTTCGCCCGTAATTGAAAAGCGGATGCCTTCACCGGCATCCGCTTTTTTCATTCAGGCCGCCTGCGGAAAACGCACCGTCACCTGCAATCCCCGTCCCGCCTCCCCTTCGGCCAGCGCGATATCGGCCTGGTGGTGCTCGGCGATGTGGCGCACGATGGACAGGCCCAGGCCGCAGCCCCAGGCGTCATTGCCGTCGGGGCGGAAGAAGCGGTCGAACAGGCGCGCATGGTGCTGCTGCGGCACGCCGGGGCCGTTGTCGGACACGCGCAGCAGGGGCCGCCCCTCTTCCAGCGCCGCCTGCAAGTCGACCCTGCCACCCTGCTGCGTGTAGCGCAAGGCGTTGTCGATCAGGTTATTCAGCAACACTTGCAGGCCGTCGGGATCGGCTTGCACTAGTACTCTGGCCGGCGGGGCTTCCACCACGCCCAGGTCGATGTCGCGGCTATCGGCCAGCGCGCTGTGGTCGGCCACGGCCGCTTCCAGCAATTGCCCCAGGTCCACCGTGTGCAGCTGGCTGGCCGTGAGCGCCGTTTCATGGCGCGCCAGGCTGAGCAGTTGCCGCACGAGGTGCGTGCTGCGGTCCAGCCGTTCGTGCAGGCGCGCCAGCGCCACGCGGCGTTCTTCCTCGCTGCTGGCCCGCTCGGCCACCTGGAGCTGCAGTTTCAACGCCGTCAGCGGCGAGCGCAATTCATGCGCGGCATCGGCAACAAAGGTGCGCTGCGCCGTCAGCGCCGCCTCGAACTGCCCCATCAAACTATTCAACGCCAGCGCCACGGGCCGCAGTTCGGGCGGCATGTCGTCTGCCGCCAGCGGCGTCAAGGCGTCCGGAGAGCGGCCCGCCACGGATTCGGCCAGCCGGTGCAGCGGCGCCAGCGCGCGCCCCACGACGACGACGATCAGCAGCGCCAGGATCAGCGCGAACACCAGCAGCGGTGCGCCGGCGCGCATGGTCATCTGCCAGGCCAACTGGTCGCGCACGGCCTGCGCCTGCGCCACCTGCACGTAGCGGCCGCGCCGCGTTTCGCCGTACAGGCGCCAGTCCTCGCCGTGCAGCACGACATCGGCAAAGCCGGCCAGCGCATAGCGCGGCAATGCCGGCTGGCCCTGCAGGACGGGCAATGGCTGGCCGTCCTCGTCCCACGCCTGCAGCACGAACGCTTCTTCCGGATCCTGCGCGGCGACCAGGCCCGCCTGCGGCTCGAACTCGTCGGGCAAGGCCACGGCCAGCTGGCGCAGCTGCAAATCGGCCAGTTCATTGGTTTCCTCCAACAGCGAGCGGAACAGCGAAATGCCGGCGCCGAGCACGCACAGCAAGGTGGCGGCCAGCAAACCGAGCAGCAACTGGCGGCGGATGGTCAGCATGCCGCCACCCGCATCTTGTAGCCCACGCCGCGCACGGTCTGGATGCAGTCCGCGCCGAATTTCTTGCGCAGCTGGTACACGTACACGTCGACGGTATTGCTTTCCACTTCGCAATCCCATCCATACAGTTTCTCGCTCAGCTGGCGCTTCGACACCACCTTGCCCGGATGGTCGAGCAAGGCGCGCAGCACGGAAAACTCGCGCGGCGGCAATTTGATCAGTTCTCCCTCGAACGTGACGTCGTGGCTGGCCAGGTCGAGTATCAGCGCGCCATGCTCGATGACGGAGCGCGAACGGCTGACCCGGCGCCGCAGCAAGGCGCGGATGCGCGCCAGCAACTCGTCGAGGTCGAAGGGCTTGACCAGGTAATCGTCGGCGCCGCTGTCGAGCCCGTCGACGCGGGCCGGCGTGCCGTCGCGCGCCGTGATGATCAGCACGGGCAACTCGGCGCCCCGCGCACGCATGCTGCGCAGCACGTCCATGCCTTGCTTGCCGGGCAAGCCCAGGTCCAGCAGCATCAAATCGTAGGCGAAACCGGCCAGCGCCAGCTCCGCATCGTGGCCGTCGCGCACCCAGTCCACGGCATAGCACTCGCCGCGCAAGCCCTCGACCAGGCTTTCCCCGATCATCGGATCGTCTTCCACCAGCAATACGCGCACCTGGGCCCCTGATAATCTTGAAAATACCGCTATCTTAACGTGGCTGGAAAAAGCGGGCCTGGCAGCCGCCGCAGCATGTGTCCGGCGGCCCTCGCACGAATTCACGATGCGGTGACTATGTGCGCATTTGGCGCGTTTTTTATGCGGTATATTTTCCTTCCCTCCACGCATCTGGAAAGGCTCGCCATGTCCAGTTCCACCCAAGATACCGTCATCGTCAAGGCGGCGATTTATCCGCCCATCGGCATTGCCCGCGTGGGCAACAGCCCCAGCGAATATTTTCTGGGACCGGAAGTGCCGGAACCGGCGGCGCGCCCGGCCGGGTACTACCGCGATGCGTCCGGTGCCATCAAGCGTCAGGCGGCAAGCTTTCGTATCTACGGCCTGAATGCCGCCGGCGTGGCGGTTGCCGAATTGAACGCAAGCAATGCCGACATCGAATGGGCCGTCACCCTGGCCAACACCAAGGCGGCGTGGTACCAGTTCCAGATCGCGCTCGACATTCCCGAGGCGCATGTCACTCAGCCCTCTTTCCTGCGCAACATGGCCGTCACCGACCGCGCGCAATTGTCCATCACGCCGGGCGAGCGCAAGATCAGCGGCAGCGAACAGCCGGCCGTCGCCTTCGACAGCGGCAGCTTCCTGGGCACGCCCGTCTACCTGGGCGAATTGCGCACGGACGCCATGGGACGGCTGATCGTGCTGGGCGGCCATGGCAAGTCGGCCTCGTGGAATGGCGCGCGCGCCATCACCTTCGCCAACAATGAAGGCTGGCATGACGACACGTCCGACGGCCCCGTCTGCGCCACCGTCCACTATCAGGGTCAGGCCTTGCCCGTCGACATGGCCTGGGTGGTCGTCGCGCCGCCCGACTACGCGCCGCAGCAAAAGTCCGTGCGCACGATGTGGGACTTGATGCGCGACTTGTTTGTTTCCGAAGGCAAAATTACCGCACCGGCCGTTCCCTCGTTCCAGGACGATATCCGCCCCATATTCGAGCGCCTGTCGAACCTGCAATGGGTCAACGCCGGCTTCGCGGCCGCCTTCGGCTGGGACGGCAGCACGCCGTTCAGCCGTGACGAATGGATGGCGCGCCTGTCCAGCCCGTCCGAAAACCGCAGGGAGTGGCGCAACGTCATCTATAACCAGTTCCGCCAGTTCGAGCGCGACGCCTGGGCGCCATCGCCGTGGCCGTGGCTGTATGGCGATGCGATGGCCATCCCGCCGGCAGACACGCCGCGCCAGAACTGTGCGCTGAGCAATCTGCAATTGCGCTTCCTCAAGCAATGGGCCGACGGCAAGTTCACGGACGACTACGCTCCCGGCAAGGTGCCGCCGCAAAGCCTGGCCGAGGTGGATGTGGCCCAGCAACCGGACACCCTGCTGCGCGCGGCCATGGAATTCTGCCTGGCCGACGCCTTCCACCCCGGCTGCGAAATGACCTGGCCCATGCGCCAGGCCAGCATGTACAGCGCGCCGTTCCGCCTGGCGCACCGGCCGCCCGGCTGGGTCGAGCCCGATTACGGCGCCGTCCTGACGCCGGACAATATCGGCAGCCCCTGCTCGGCGCAGATCGCCGGCGGCGTGACGCGCTGGATGGCCGTGCCATGGCAGACGGACACGGCCAGCTGCCGCTCCGGCTACCAGTCCGATTACGATCCCTATGTGCCCACGTTCTGGCCCGCGCGCGTGCCGAACCAGGTGATGAGCAAACTGGCCTACGACACGGTAATGAACCGCGAAGTGCCCGTCGACGACCGCCTGGCCGCGTTCGCCCGGCGCGCCGCGTGGATACGTCCGCTGGGCAACATCAGCTATGAAGAGCAGATCAACAACATGATCGCCGACCTGGCGCAGGTGGGCGTGGTCGAGGTGCGCCCCGGCCCCACGGACGTGACCGGCTTCCCCTCATTCTTGCAGGTGGAAAACCTGCCACCGCCGATAGCCGGCAAGCACCAGCTGCGCGCGGCAGCGGCCATACCGGACGAGTTCGTCGACGTCGACCTGGAAGGCACGGAAAAAGCGCGCCATCTGCAGCGACACCGCTTGTGACCGTGCTGCAGGCTGACGTGCTCATCGTCGGCGCCGGTCCTGCCGGCGCCACGGCCGCCCTGAACCTGGCGGGGCGGCACCGTGTGTTGCTGGTCGACCGGCTGGCCGCCCCGCTGGCGCGCATCGGCGAATCGCTGCCGCCGGCCGCCGCGCGCCTGCTGCAGGACATGGGCTTGCTTGACGCCTTCCTGCGGCAGGGCCATGCACCCTACCACGGCAACCGCGCCTGGTGGAACGGCGCCTGGACGGAACACCATTTCCTCAGCGATCCCGATGGCCACGGCTGGCACCTGGCGCGTGGCACCTTCGACCTGTGGCTGCGCGACGAGGCGCGCCGGCGCGGCGCCGCCCTGCTGGCCTCGGCCACAGTCGCGGGCATCGCGCCGGAAAATGGCGGCTGGAAAGTACGGCTGCAAACGCGGCATGGCCCCTGCGACGCGGCCGCGCGCATCGTCATCGACGCCACGGGACGCAGCGCTCGGCTGGCCCGCAAAGTCGGGGCGCGGCGCCAGCGCGGCGACCGGCTGGTCTCGGTATGGCAATACGGACACGACCGCACGCCTTCCGCGCGGGGCTTTGCCCACATCGAGGCTTGCGAACACGGCTGGTGGTACAGCGCCCCCCTGCCCGGCCAGCGCCGCGTGCTGGCCCTGCATACGGATGCGGACTTGCTCGCCAACAACGCCTTGCGCGACGCCGGCTGGCTGGAAGCGGCGGCGCGCAAGCTGCCGGCCACGGGGGAATTGCTGGCGCAGCAAGGCTACGCGGCCGATACACAAGCCATGGCCACGCCCGCGCATACGGCCACCCTGGACGCCGGTGCCGGCCCAGGCTGGTTCGCCGTCGGCGACGCGGCCCTGAGCTTCGACCCGCTGTCGTCGCAAGGCATCTTCAACGCCTTGTACACGGGCATGGCCGCCGCCGAGGCAGCCGACCGTACGCTGCACGGAGAGCTGCAAGCCTACCGGCACTACAATGGGGAACTGGCCGCCATCGGCGCGGCGTACGAATGCCACCTGGCGTACTGCTACGGCCAGGAAACGCGCTGGCCCATGGCACCGTTCTGGAGCCGGCGCGTCCCGGCGCTCTAGCTGGCGCGAAAGTCGAATCTCCCCAAGCAATAATAGAAAAATCGCATTGCCTCCCGCCATGTCCAGGCGCGTCCCTGCTTGACTTCCCAGGCACGATTCGCTAACTTGGCAGTAAAAAAGCGTGCCGTCAGCGCCCTATGCCACTGTCCCGCACAGACCTTGCCCGCCGGCCTGCCCCGGCGCCAACTCCACGCTTTTCACATAGACGGGTATTCTGGCCATGCCGACACACGATCATTCCCCGTCCCATCCGCTGGCCACGGCGCTGGCCCTGTCGCTGGGCGCCGCCGTGGCCCTGGGCCTGTCGCGCTTTTCCTATGGTTTGCTGCTGCCGCCCATGCGTGACGACCTGGGCTGGTCCTACCTGCTGGCCGGGGCCATGAACACCTTCAATGCGCTCGGCTATTTTCTCGGCGCCCTGGCCACGCCGGCGCTGATGCGCCGCCTGGGCGTGTGGCGCTTGCTCATCATTGGTTCCGTGCTGGCCAGCATCTTCATGCTGATGTCGGGCCTCGTCAGCGACACGACCGCCCTGTTCCTGCAACGCGTGTGCGCGGGCGTGGCCAGCGCCTTCATTTTCATCGCCGGCGGCGTGCTGGCGGCGCGGCTCGGCTCCATGCACAGCCAGCGCGCCGGCTTCTACATCGGCCTGTATTACGGCGGCACGGGTTTTGGTATTGCGCTGTCGGCCCTGCTGGTGCCGGCCGCATTGGCCGCCGCGCAAGACCACGGCGCCGCGCATGCCTGGCAATGGCCATGGCTGGCCCTGGGCATCGCCTGCCTGGCCGCCACCGCCATCATGGCCATGCCGGCGAAAGCGATCGGCGAAGCGCCGCGCGCCCTCGACACGCCGCGGCGCTTCGCCTGGCGCGACTTTGCCCCCAGCCTGGCCGGCTACTTCATGTTTGGCGTCGGCTACATCGGCTACATGACCTTCGTCATCGCCCTGCTCAAGCAGCAAGGCATGAGCGCCACCCTGATCACCGTGTTCTACACCTTGTTGGGGCTGGCGGTGGTGGCGTCATCGCGCATCTGGGCGCGCATGCTCGACCGCTACAAGGGCGGCGAATCGCTGGCGATATTGAACGGCGTGCTGGGCGCAGTTACGATCCTGCCCGCACTGACGAGCTTTGCGCCCTTCGTGTTCATTTCAGGCCTCGTCTTCGGCGCCGTGTTTCTGTCAGTGGTGGCGTCAACCACGGCCCTCGTGCGGCATAACCTGCCACCGCAATCCTGGACGGCCGGCATCAGTGCCTACACGACGGTATTCGCGCTGGGCCAGATCGTTGGCCCCATCGTCGTCGGCTGGATCGCCGACGGCCCCGCCGGACTGGAGCGGGGCTTGATCGCCTCGGCCATCGCCCTCTTCATCGGCGCCGTATTGGCATCACGGCAAAAGGCGCTGGCGGCGGGCGCGTGAGCGGCTGTCTTCAGTTGCCGCCCTTATTGCGGTTTGGCGTACCTTGCGACGCCAGTGACATCGAACAGGACACAACGCTGGTTTCCAACCACCCAGGCATCATGTCCCGGTGGCATATAGAAGACGTCACCCGGCCCATATTCCATCTCGGCGCCATCATTCATCCGTACCACCATCCGCCCCTCAAGGACCATGCCGGTATGCGCTGCCTGGCACGAATCGGTTCCCGCAATCGGTTTGACATGCAGGCTCCAGCGCCAGCCAGGCTCAAATTCGCCGCGCCCCATGGTCTGTTCGCCTAGCGTAAAGACAGCCATCCGGCCGGCTCCGTCCTTGAATGGACGCACTTCGTCCGGTTTGTCGATGGACTTCTTTTCTAACATTGCACTCATGACTCGTCCCCCCCCTTTGGATTTTCTGGAAGTATTAAATTTCCGAATCGAAATAACTGACATAATATAAAAATCATATCATTTTCCAATATAGTTTAATAATGGAAATTTACAAGCGGAGCACCTTGTTGCATTTACCTCAAGTGAGAAGCCGGACTCGTACAATTGACACTTCCCGGCCACTACTTCAATATCCATTTAACCTTCGCAGAAAGAACACGATGAACACCGATGCACGAAAACTCCCCCCAACGATGGATGCCGAAACCCTGGAATTCATCCAGGGCCTGTTTGCCCTGGTGCGCGAAGGCGACACGCAACAACTGGGCGCCATGCTTGCCCAAGGCGTGCCGGTCAACTTCCGCAACGAAAAAGGCGACAGCCTGATCATGCTGGCCAGCTACCATGGTCACCTGGAAACGTCGCGCCTGCTGCTGGAAGCGGGCGCCGACGCCAACGTGCCCAACGACCAGGGCCAGACACCGCTGGCCGGCGTGGCCTACAAAGGCTACCTGGACATCGCCGGGCTGCTGCTCAAGCACGGCGCGAATGTGGAAGGTGCCAGCCCGGACGGCAAGACACCATTGATGATGGCCGCCATGTTCAACCGCCTCGCCATCCTCGACCTGCTACTGCAACACGGCGCCCGCATCGATACCGTGGACAGCCGGGGCATGACCGCCGTCAAGCTGGCCAAGAGCATGAATGCGCAAGAGACGCTGGCTCGGCTGATCAGCTTGGGGCAGATGGCATAGCCGATGCAGATATCGCCAGTAGTTTGCGACGGCTACTAGGCAAAAAAACCTAATAGCCAGAGCTTAGCTGTTTCATTGACCCGGCATTAGCCTACGGTTCTGGACGGGAGATTATTCCCACTCGATGGTCAACGAGCTAGCTAAGCGCTTGATTTTTCAGTGCTTTCCAAACCATTCAGGTACCGATACCCTCAAAAATACCCTCGCAGGCAAAATCTGTCATTGCCGGTTTGTCGCGGCCGGGATGGGTGAAACTAGTCCGCTCGTCCATACTTGCCACTAGATGCTTCTAGGCGATGACGCCTTCGTTTCGGCACATCAGCAAGCGCAGCATTCCGATGCATTCAAAGATACGCCAAGGCAGCAGCGCCGCGCTGTCGCGCTATCACTAGCGCAATACAAAGACCTCTATAGCAACAGAGACGAGGCAATGGCACGCGCCTATCTCTCAACCGCTTTTACCATGTCCCACATCGCCCCCGCTTTTCACATCTCGAGCAAGACAGTCAGTCGGGCCGTATCGACATTTAGTAAGACGCAACCTGCTGCAGATCGAGACGACTAAGGCTGAGATCGTGTACGAATGCCGGACTAGCTCAACCTGACCCCGGCCTCCGCGAGGCAGCGAACGCGTCGCCAATACGACAGAACCGGGAATGAAGCGCCTTCACGAGTAAGCTATTCAGGGAAATTCGAGTTACTAACAATCAATCCAATATTGCTAGATCGCAATTTTTTTAATGTGGAAAATTGTGGGCCACCCTCATCTATCTGGTAGTTCTTTATAATATTTCCGTTCTTATCCCATTCCTTTTTGTTAATACATATTCCGAGTTCATAGAGGCTGTCAATTTTAATCGATCCATTGTCATGCCATTCACGAGAGGGACCGTGGAGAGAGTTTAATGCAAACCATTCCTCACGAATGAGATCTCCGGAATTTGACCACTCCCGTGACACACCATTTTTTTGCCCTTCGATAAAACCAGTTTCTGTGACTAAAACTCCATTCTCATCATTTTCAAATGCAATACCGGTAAACGGTTTTCCATCATAGTGCATCACAAGAAAATCATCTGATGGATTCAGTTCTTCATAGTCAATTCTAAACATTATTTACCTCCAATCACTTTTACACCGTTAGTAATAGCTGCACAGTTAATACACCGAGGTGGTATACCTATTATCGTCCGCTCACCAATCAATGCACGATTATGCAAGAGAAAACTTGAAATATCAGCCTCGATAACAGGCAGACCTTTTACAGCTTCTCGCGATTTAATTGCTTGATCAAGGGCACTAATCTCAGAGTGCGCCCCTGGAATGCCTGCACGTGGTGGTGTTACGCCGGCGGTCATTTCAAGGTATGCATCAAGGCGCTGCTGCATAACCGGATGCAAGTTCGTCGGAATACTCCGCTGGTTCAGGCCATAGAAGATTTCTCCAGTTTGTGGATCTAAAACTCCGCTAAGGACTGGGCCCCGTTGAGATCTGGAAAGATATTCGATTCCCCCTTTTGTCGCCAGTGCTTCTGCACGTGCAGCGACCGAGTCAGCCAATTGAGATCCGAGGGCTGCAGTGTATGCTTCCGCAACTTCAGCAGCGCGCAATGCCGAACTTGCTTTTGTTAAATTAATTGCAATGGCCCCTCCACGAACAGCTGCACCAGCTAACCCAAGTGCCGCCGTAAAAATTTCGACTTCTTTCGCGGTCTTACGCGCCACAGCTTCATTGTAAGCTTTGGTGCCCACATCCGGTATGGCATTAGCAATAGGGTCGCCATTGGTGCAGCTAACCGCCGGACATGGTACAGCCAGTGGAAAGTAAACCGCACCTTCGACGGTCATGGTTACGCGCTTTGTGCCCTCAGGAGCTGCGGGCAGGGATGAACCCGTTACATAGGTCCGGCCGGGCGTCAATATATAGGGGCTAGCGTTGCCACCAGTATTGGCAGTAATGTAGGCCATCAAGTCATTACTCGGCCGAGTCGGTGCTTTTTCAAGTAAGGTGACTTGATCCCCGGGAACAGATACCAAAGACATAGTATTGTCAGCCGCTAATGTCTCTTGTATCGTCTTTCCTGTCTTAATATCAACATTTTTAACGAAGGTTTCCCGTGTATCTTCGGCCACAATAATATTTCCGGCCTTGTCAAGTAGACCCGCGTAGCGCATGGCTGCCAATATTTCTTCTTCGGTATATTTTCCTTTACTTAACTCGGCTAAAGTCTTTGCCGCCTTGCGATCACCCGGATGCAACATACGGTTATTGACATCGGTATTAAATGCTGTCGCCGCACCAGCCCCTCCTCCGGCAGCAACGCCAATCGACGTGGCTGCCGCCGCACCCAAGGCCTGCTTGACGGGTTCAGGCAGATCCATACCGTCGATCATCTCACCAATCTTGGGCATGGCCGCAGCGCTGGCACCAGCACCAAGCGCACCACCCACGCCACCCGCAAGCGCACCAGCGGCCGTATGCGCGGCAACACGATACACCCCGCCTTCCTCCCATTTTGCAGCCTCCGCCAGATCGCCCACATCCCTGGCATCTTTCATTTTCTTGTCTGCGTAATCCCCGATCTCCTTCGCGGCCATTGAACCGAACGCCGCTGTGATCGCCATCTGCGCCTGTGTTTCCTTCTCCAGCTTCTTGCCGTCCCACGCCTTGTTCAAGGCACCGCTGCTATCTTTCTCGCTGCTGACATCGCGGTTCAGTTCAGCAAGCATTTCCGTCGCCGTCTTGCCCGTCAGCGCTTGTTGCTTCTCTGCGTCCGTGATCAAGATAGTGCCGCCGCTGATGCCCGAACCCGTCGTGCTGCTCTGGCTGCCCGATACGCTACCGATACCGGCCGAGCCTCCCGGATTGGACTTCATCTTCGCTGCGTCCTTGCTTTCGGTCGTTTTGGCTGTGCTCTGATCGCCCATCTTGCCGCTAACGGATCCGCTCAAGCTGAACCCGCTAGCCGAATGCTCATCCTTGTTTTGCAGTTCGCTCGTCGTCAAGGTGCCCGTGATCAGCGAGTTCTTGCCATCTGTGACCGCTTTGCCGCTGCTGGCAATCACGCCAGCCTGCAGATCGGTGTTGCCAGTAACGTTGATCTGGAAGCCACCGTCGCCCGCCTTGATGCCGCTTTGTTCCGTAACGCTGGCAAAGTCACCTTTGGCCTTGCTCTTCGAGACACTGCCGCCGACACTGCTGGCGCCATAGCAGAACGGAGGAATACACAAGCTCATGTTGAAGCCCGCGCTGCTGCTCTTGCTGGCGTAGGTGCTTGTATCCTGCAAGCTGACAATGTTCAGGTTGCCGCCGATGGCGCCCTTGACCGTGTCTGCCGCCAAAATCGCGCCTTGCAAGGTCGTGTCGCCACCACTGATGATGGTCGCCGTCTTGCCTGCCGTCACATAGGTGTTGGTGTAGTAACTGTCCGTGCCATCGGCCTTGCCGCGTGCCTTGTTTGCGGCAATATCGAGGCTGAAACCGTTTTGCGTGCCGCCAAAGGTATAGCCGACGCCGATGCTGGAACCGCTGCTGCTGTTCTTGCTCGTTTGCGTCGCCGTGTTTTGCGCCGCAAGCAAGTTGATCTTGTCGTCGGCAAACAAAGTGAGATTGCCGCCAGCCCCGATCTTGCTGCCAGCCACTGTCAAATCACTGCCCGCCCCTGCCCCAGTCGCAACGATGCTGACATTACCGGCTGCATTGACCGCGCTGCCAACCACCGTGCTGCTACTCTGGTGCATCTCGCTTTCGCTCTTGCTGCTGCCCAGGCTGACGCTGATCTTGATGCCATTGCTGGTCAATCCCTTCGAAGCCAAGCCAGCCAGATCTGTGGCCTTCGATGCCAAAGTCACTGCCGCCAGAGCCTGCATGCGCGAGTCCTTCGTCTGTTCGGCGGCCTTCGCCAGGCTGCCGATGCTTTTTACGGCATCGACAATCGGTACGTTGACCGTGCCGCCAAGGGCCACCTTGCTGAAAGTCGTGTGCTGCTCGCTGGTATTGCTGTTGTAGGCCTCCTTGATCAACACATTCTTGCCGACGATGCTGATATCGCCAGGCAGGCCGCCATTTGTACCCGCGCCGGTCGCCAGCACTTCGCTGGCCGTCTGCGTATACGTCTCGCCCGCGCGCAGCGACACATTGCCGCCCAGGCTGGCAATCTGGCTGCCCACTTGCGCCACGCCCGTGTTCTTGCCATCGCTGGTGGTCTTTACCGTACCAAAAGCTGGCTGGTTGATGCTGCCGATAAAGCCAGATTTCTTGCTAAAGCTGCTCGACGTCGTGTCTTTGTCATTCTCGGCACTGACAATGCTCAGGTTGCGCAAGGCGGTCAAGTCAATATTGCCATCGGCCACCACCGTACTGCCCTTGATGGCGACATCGCGTCCACCCACCATCGTCACACTGCCGCCACTGACGGCACTTCCCGCTTGGGTAACGGTGCGGCCATCGTCGGCCTGGCTGGTCAGCGACTTGCTCAGGCCAAAGGTGCCGCTCTTCTTGACTTGCTTGGAGTGAATCTCCTTGCCGTCCAGTCCGACGGACTCGATGCTGATATCGTTTTTCGCCATTAAATTGGCTGCTTCGTGCGCAAGTACCGATGAACCCGCCACCTTCAAATCATGCCCAGCGACGATACCGACGGTATTGCCCGTCAATGAAGTCCCCAGCGCCGTGCTGGTTTGCACGAGATCGCGCGTGGTCGTGGTTTTGCTGGAGAAAGTACCGCTCTTCTTGACCTTGCTTGCCACATCCAGACTGTCGGTGGCTACGCCATTGACTAGGCTGATGTCATTGCCCGCCACCAAGCCCAGCGCCCCGCCCGCCTGCACATCGGCCGCGCGCGCCAGCAGGTCATGGCCCGCCTGCAGATTGACATTGCCTGCGCCTATGATCTGGCTGCCTACTTCGCTGGTCTTGCTCTGCTTGCTGTAATTGTCCTTATTGCGCACTTCGTCGTGGGTCGAGGCCACGGTGACGGTATTGAGGGTCAGATTATTGCCTGCAATCAGGCTGGTCTGGCCGTTGGCGCCGGCATTGGCGATGACGCCCGCAGTGAGTGTCATGTCCCTTCCCGCCTGGGCAATCAAGACATTACCTTCGCCAGTGCCGGTAACGTACAATCCCGCCACCTTGTCGACTACGGTGCTGCTGTCACTGATGGTTTTTCTGTCACGCAAACGTACGCTGGAATCGCTGGCAGTCGTTGTCACCAGATTGATATCGCGGCCTGCGCTGGCCAGCAGCTGTGTTTCAGCAACGACGCCACTCGCACGGATATTGATATCGTTTCCTGCAACCAATGCCAATTTGTCGCTTTGCACGTCGCTGACCATCTCCTTGGCAAAATCCGACCCCACGGCGTTCGTGGCTTTCGCGACGACCGAACCGACACTCAAGTCCCGCCCTGCGGAAATGCTCGTCGCTCCACCAGGCGCGGTATTGCTGACGATTGCGCCCGTGATGCTGACATCGCGCCCTGCAGAAACGATCATGTTGCCGCTACCCGTTGCGCCGCCACTGACATAGAGGCCCGCCACGCGGTCGATAACGTGTCCACCATCGAGCGTGCCAGTGGCAATATTGATGTCCCGTCCGGCGCTGGCCTGCAGCGTACTGTTCGCGGAAATAGTTCCGCTGATGTTGTTGAGGTCATTACGGGCGGCGATGGCAACCGCATCGCCATCGATGCGGCCACCGAGGTTGTTCACGTTCTCCGCATTGAGCAATACCACGTCGCGCCCGGCAATGGTGCCACTGTTGGTCAGGTCGCCGCTGATGTTGATATCGACATTTTTACCAGCCAACAAGGCACCGGTGCCATCGATGTCACCGGCGCGCAGGCGCACATACACTTGCGGCACCAGCGCCTTCTGCGTACTGCCATCGGCCAGCGTGACTTCACGCTCGACCAGCCAGACGATGTCGCTGGTCAATGCCGCCATCTGCTCCGGCGTCAATGCCACGCCGGGGCGCAAGCCATACTGCTGGGCATAGCTGACGCCAGCATCCATCAGGCCGCGAAATTGCTCCTCGTCGTTGCGATAGTCGCCTGTAAAACGGTGGCCCGTCAGGTCGGCGATCTGCTCGCGTACCAGTTGCTGCTCGTAGAATCCATCGCCCAGTCGCTTTTGCGTGACGGCGGGATCCAGTTGCGTTTTGCTGCTCATGTAGTCCGAACCCGTCCAGGTGCGGTACTCCGCAAAGCGAGGATCCGTTTCAACCAGATATTGGGCCGACGCTGAAGGGCTGATCTTGAACAGGCTGGCATTCGGCAGTTGCAAGGCTTTGGCTCCGGTCCTGACAACTTCCGCCTTGCCGTCCGGATTGGCCAGCGCCACTTGCCGGATCAGCGGCGAACGTGCCTGGCCCGCGCCAGGCCCTGCCGCGACCTTGCCAGCAGCGCCGGCGACCGTGCCAATGGCCGCTTGCTTGCCCGTCCCCACGGCCGCCTGTTTGGCTGCTGCCGCGCCGTCGACGCTGGACAAGGCACTCCCCGCCACGGCGCCAGGCTGCGCCGCCACACCCGCATTGCCGGTCCGATCGCTGCCATTAATTCCTTTAGCGCCAGCAACGCCGGCCGGGCCAGCGACGGCGCCCACAGCCAGGCCCGCCGTATCGACCCCACCCAGGGCTGGCGCACCCGTCACGGTCACACCGCTGCCAGCTACTGTTCCTACGCTGCCAGCCTGGCCCGCGCTGCCTGTGCGGTCGCTGCCGCCAGGTCCGCTGGCGCCCTGAACGCCTGCCGGTCCACCCTGGGCATCCACCCGCAGACTTCCGGTGCCGGCGATGGCGCCGGGGCCGGGGCCGGAATTGAGCATTGCATTCTGCCCCGCAATGACACCAATACTATCCGCCTGACCAGCAGTGCCAGTACGATCACTGCCGTGCAAGCCTGCGCCGCCAGTTACGCTGCGTGGTCCGCTCTGCGAGCCGATTGCCAACTGATGCGGATCGCGAATACCACTGGCAACCTCCTCGCCGACCGCCGCGCCCACACCTGCCGCTGCCACGGCAG
Source organism: Janthinobacterium sp. NKUCC08_JDC (assembly GCF_019345575.1). Taxonomy (NCBI): domain Bacteria; kingdom Pseudomonadati; phylum Pseudomonadota; class Betaproteobacteria; order Burkholderiales; family Oxalobacteraceae; genus Janthinobacterium; species Janthinobacterium sp. NKUCC08_JDC. The sequence continues at coordinate 45,549 of NZ_JAHKQW010000022.1, forward strand.
AAATGCTGCCGGCCTGGCCAGCCTGGCCCGCGCGTTCGCTGCCTTGCAAGGCGCCGCTACCACTGGCCACGCCTGCACTGGCCACATCGGTGCCGGTGCCGACGTTGGAGCGCAGGATAGAAGACATATGGATATCGGCGCTGCTGCCGTTGGCTGCGGACACCGTCTGGCCCGCCACCGAAGCGACCCCGCCCGTGCCGCCGATATTGCCCAGTTGGCTATCGCCTGGCGCAGTGGCCGCGCCGGCGCTTACCGCACCCTGGCCTGTACTGGCGGCCACGCCGGCAACGGAACCTGCCGTGTTACCTACCGTATTGAGCCAGACGCTGACATTGGCGGCGCCAGCACCGCTGCTTGCGCCGGCAGAGGAGACATTCGCGCGTGCCCCGACGCCGTTGGAGGGCGCGCCGCCCGAGGACGGCGTGTCCGGTCCGTTAACAGTTCTCGTACCATCGATCTCAAATACAAGGTGCTGGACCTCAAAGTCCCGAACCTTCTCCGGCACTTCCATGTCCAGGTACATGTATATAGTTTGCGTTCCTTTTTCGGTAATCAGGGTCTGGTTACCCGTAGAAATATTTTCCTCAATGACACCCTTGACCTTCAGCGCCTGCCCCGCGACAAAGCGGCTGTTTTCATTGCGAATTTTGTACGCATCCACTGTCAGGTTACCACCTGCGCTAATGACAGCAGGATCAGTCTCCGTCACTCGACTGGTGCTCGTCGTGCGCCGAACACTGTATTCACTGAAGTCATATCCACCGTTGTTATCGGGTGTATCCAGCCTGCGGTTTCCATCGGAGCCTAACGTCGTTGAGACCCCCGGTGCATTGTCGGCATAGCTTTTGCCATCACTCGTACGATACTCTCGGACATTTTCCGACTTACCTGTGGAGGTAAACTCAACAGCAAAGTGATTGTTCAACAAGGTAATTTCACCTGCCCTCAGCGCCAAATTGCCCATGGCCTGGATGGTGGCGCTGGCATTGGTCAGGCTGGCTACGGCGCCTGCGGCGTAGCGGTTACCATCAAGGCTGCCGCCGATCGCCATGTCGCCTGAGCTGAAGATCAGCGCATGCTCCCGGTTGGTGATGGTGGTGGCGCCGATATCGAGGCTGCCGCGCGACGCTATCGTAGCCGCCACGCCACCCTCGACATTGTTGTTCAGCGTGCCCGCCCCGATGCTGAGCGTAGTGCCGTAGATACGCCCGCTGCCGGTATTGTTGAGCGTGCCCGCATCAATCTGCGTATTCACGCCATCGATCACGCCGCGGTTAGTCAGGGTCGCTCCGATATTTACCTTGGTGGTGCCGGCATTGATGTCGCCGCTGCTGGTGTTGTCGAGATCGTAGGCATTGAGGGTAAGCATCTGGCCTGCCTGCACCTTGCCCGCGTTGACAAGACTGCCACCCACGCTGAGACTGGCGTTACGGTTGGCGATCACCTGCGCGCCGGCCTCGACAATGTAATTGCCGCTCAGATCCAGGCTCAGATCGCCCCTGGACATCACGTTTCCACTACCGCTCAAGCCCGCCGCCTTGATCGCCGTCAATTCGCCACCGATGATGGTGCCGCCGCCATTGCTGATGCCCAGGCTGCGGCTGCCTCCCTCGTCCTTGACGCTGACGGTATTGTTGGCGCTGATCAACCCGAATGTATTGTTCAAGCTGCCGTTGCTGCTGATGTTCAGATTATTGTCTGCACGCAAACCACCCTGGCTGTTATTGATCGTGCCGGCCGACAGGCTGACGTCACGGCCTTCGATTCCGTTCCCGGCCCCCTGCGTTGCCTGGTTGACGATGGCGCCAGCCCCCAACGTAACGGCGGCGCCACTACGGATCAGTCCGGACGTGTTGTCGATCGTGCCCGCACCCGCCTGTAAGCCCAGGTTGCCGACCACTTGCACCTGGCCGCCCTGATTCGCCAGTCCGGCAATGGCCAGCTCCAGGCCGCCGCTGGAGACAATTTTTCCGCCCAGGTTATTGATGTAGCCGCTGCTGCCACTTACCTGCCCCGCCGCGCCCAGGAAGCCAGCCGCGTTATTCCAGGCGCCTGTCGCCAGCGCCAGCGTACCGCCGCTGCTGATACCGCCATTGCTGCCGGCGTGACTTGCCGCATACGCCGCGGCATCGCTGTTGTCGAGCGTCTGGCCATGGGTGTTGACGACGATCGCATTGCCTGCTTGCAGCAAACCGCCACGATTGCTCAGCTCCCCCGTTTGCAGATTCAGCACTTGCGTGGCGGCGATGGTTCCCTGGACATTATTCAAGGCTTGTCCCGCCGTATCGATGCTGACGTTGCGGCCCACGATGCTGCCTGCGGCGGCATAGCCGGAAGCCTGCGTATTGCCAAGGCTTGTGCTCTGCAAAACAATGTCCGCACCGGCCTGAATTTGCCCGCTGTCGTTGCGCAGCTGGCCCGTGGTCGCGCGCAGATTGCCCGTGATGCTGGCCAGTTTGCCGCCCGTATTATCGATACTGGCAGCCTGGATGCCGAGATTGCCATTGGCGGCCACCAGGCCGTCCTTATTGTCGAGCGCCTGGTTCAGCGTCAGCGCAAGGCTTCCGCCCATCGTCAGGCTGCCGCCGCGGTTCGACATACTGCCGGCCTGGAGCGTCGCGTCGCCTCCCGCTGCGATCTTGCCGCCGTTGTCATTATTTAATGAAGTACCGGCGCTCAGGTCCAAGGTGGCGCTGCCCGCCGCCTGCACCGTGCCGCCCTGATTGTTGATGACCTGCGCGCTGACGGTGGTATTGCCATTGCTGGCGATCAGGCCACCTTGATTGTCCAGAACTTGCGCGATGTGGATATTGCTGGCGCCTTGCCCCAGTTGCACCAGCTCGCCCTGGCGGTTATCAAGGCTACCGCTATCGATAGTCAACTGCCCCGCCTGCGTACTGGCCTTGCGAAGATCGATGCTGGTAGCGGTGATCTTCAGACTGCCATTGGCGGTGATCTGGCCGCCCTGACCGTTCAAGGCGCCGGCATTGATGGCCAGCTGGCCCAGGCCAGCGTGCTCGATCCGCCCACCGGCATTGCTGAGCGTGGCGGCCCCCAGGGTGAGATTGGCGCTATTGACCGCAATCCGGCCATCGGTATTGTCGAGTACGCCATTTGGCGCGCGCATGACGATGCTCGTATCGCCGCTGCCGCTCTGCACGATGCTACCCTTGTTATTGTTGAGGTTCGCCGTCTGCACCACCAGTTGGCCAGCCACGATATCGCCACGGCTGTTATCCCACGTCTGGCCATTGCCGGCTTGCGCGTTCACATTCAGCGTACCGGCCGTGCCGACGTTCGCGCCGGCCGTGCTGACATTGCCCTGCGTCGCCGTCAGCGCGATGTTCGCCGCGCTGTTCACGCTGCCGGCAAGATCGACACCGCTACCCGTCATGCTCATATTGCCTGCGGCCAAGTTCTGCCCTGCCGCGCGTAATTGCTGCGTCGTCGTGACCAGCAGATTCCCGGTGCCTGCCAGCTTGCCATCCGCCTGCATGCCTGCCGCGAGCAGGCCTCCCGCCCCGCTGTCGAGGCTGGCGGCCGTAATGGTGGTATTGGCAAGCGCGGCAATCGTGCCGCTGTTGCGCACCACTCCGCTGACATTCAGCATCTGCGACGCGCCGTACATGCTGCCGCTATTGCTGACATTGTCTGCCTGTGTGACCAATTGCCCGGCGGCAAGGACGCTGCCGCCGTCATTGTCCAGGTCTTTCACTTGCAGCCGGGCATCGCCGGTAACTGCCTGCAGGGTACCTCGGGTGTTGCTAACATCGCCTGCGGTCAAGACCAGCCCGGTAGCGCCAGCCAATGTGCCTCCGCTGTTGTCGAGTCCCGCACTGGCGGTTACATCCAGCACGCCGCCAGACAGCACGCGTCCGCTCTGATTGCGCAAGTCTGCCGTTTGCAGCACCAGACCGCCATTGCTTTCAATCCGGCCGCCGGCGTTGTCAAGACTGGCGCTAGCCGTAAGCGATGTGTTGTCCTTGCCCAACTGCAACAGTTCGCCCTGGCGATTATCCAGCGTGGAGGTGATAAAACTCAGTTGCTGCGCCACCGTACTGGCGTTGCGATGGTCGACATAGGTGGCGCGCACGTCGAGCGCGCCGTTACCCGTTATCTGGCCGCGCTGCCCATACAGGTTCGCCACGCTGATACCCAGGGTGCCATTGCCTGCATGCTCGATCTTGCCGTCCACGTTGGTCAAGGTTCCTGCAGTCAACTGGAGATTGCGGCTGTTGACCGCGATACGCCCGGTCGTATTGTCCAGCTGGCCCGCTCCAGCGAGGTTGATGGCGCTATCGCCACTTCCTGTCTGGATGATGCTGCCGCCGGTATTATTGAGGTTAGCCACCTTGACATCAAGCTGCCCGGCGCTTAACTGGCCACCTTGATTGAGCAGCGCCTGGCTATTCTGCGCGCTGGCCGTAATACTCAGCAAACCAGCCGTAGCGAGCACAGCCTTGGCGGTCGTGATGTTGCCGCTGCCAGCATTCAAGGTAATATTGCTGCCACTGGTCTGGCTACCTGCCAGGTCCAGCGATGCCCCACTGAGCGCAACTGTGCCGGCCGCGAGATTCTTGCCGCCTGCCTGCAGGACGCCATTGCTGCGAACAGTCAAGTCGCCCGCCTGTCCAAGCGCGCCGCTCGTCGTCAAGCCAGCCGCCAGCAAGCCGTTGCCGGACAAGCTGCCAGCCGTCACGCTGGTATTGCCCAGCGCGGCGATGGATCCGGTATTGGTCAGGCTGCCGCCTACGTCCAGAGACTGCTTGACGCCGGCATACAGCAGACCGCTGTTCAGCATGTCGCCAGTGACTGCCGTAGTCAGGTCGGTAGCGGCACTGAGTTCGCCAGCGGCGTTGATCAGACTCGCAGCCTTCACATCCAGGGCACCATCCACGGCTTGCACCACTCCGTGCGTATTATCCAGGGCCAAGGCATGCACCTGCACATTTTCCTTGCCAACAATCGTGCCTTCCTTGTTGTTCAACGCGCCCTGCGACGATACCGTGACATCGCCTTGCGCGGTAATATTACCCTTGGCATTGTCCAGACTACCCGTGTTAACTTGCAGCACACCGTTTGCTGCGATCGAACCGCTGCGATTGTCCAGCTCCTGCGCCACCTGCGCCGTGAGCGCCGTTGTCGACTGCAATTTGCCGCCCTGATTGCTCATCGCATCGGCCGCGATACGCAATTGCTGGGCCGAGGTGGTCGCCATGCTGTGGTTGAACGTGCCGGCAACGATGTCAACCAGGCCATTGCCCGTAATCGTGCCACCGGCACCGTTGAAGGCTGGCGTCGTGATCGCCAATTTCCCCGTGCCCGCGTGCTCGATCTTGCCAGCGGCATTCGTGAGTGCGTTCGCTGCAAAGGTCAGATTGCTGCTATTGACGGCAATGCGGCCGCCAGTATTGTCCAGATTCCCCGTTTGAATGACGGTATCGCCCACACCGGTCTGTAACACCGTGCCTTTTGCGTTGTCCAGATTGCCTACGTGAAGGTCGAGCTGGCCCGCCTGCAAGCTACCTTCTGTGTTGTGCAAAGTGGCGTTGGTCGTGATGTTCAATGTACCCGTTGTCGCGACGATCGCCTTGCTAGTCATGACATCACCCTGCGTTGCCGTCAGGCCGATGTTGCTGGCGCTGGTCTGGCTGCCGCTGATATCGAGCGTGGCGCCGGTCAAATCAGCATTGCCTGCCGCCAGAATCTGGCCGTGTGCATTCAGCGCTTGTGCGGTATTAATCGTCAGGTCGCCAGCCGTGCCCAGCTTGCCATCGGCTTGGATACCGGCGCCGATCAAGCTGCTAGCGCTGCTGTCGAGCGTCTTTGCCGTAAGGTTGTTGTTGCCCTGTGCCGCGATCACGCCTGTATTGGTGATGGCACCACTGGCCTTCAGGGTCTGGTTGCCCGCCGCATACAGGCTGCCCGTGTTATTCAAGGTATCGAGCGTGGTGTTCAGGTTGGCGCCAGCAAACACGCTGCCGGCCGCATTGTTCAAATTCGCTACATTCAAGATGGCGTTGCCCGCCACAGCTTGCAACTGGCCCTTGGTATTGTCGAGGTCGCCGCCGGTCAATGCCAGATTGCGGCCTGCCGCTACCGTGCCTTCCGTGTTGTCCAGGCTGCCCACGTTCAATACCGCATCCTGCGCCGCCACGACGCGGCCCGTGTTGTTCAGCAAGGAGTTAGCTTTTATCAGCGCATCGCCATTGCCTTCGATCTTGCCGCCCGTGTTGTCGAGCTGGCCCGTGGTGCTCACCGTCATGAGGCCCGTGCCCGTCTGTGCCAGGCTACCGGCACGGTTGTCCAGGCTGCCGGCGTTGATGGTCAGCTGATTCGCCACCGTCGTCGCATTGCGATGATCCAGCGTCGCAGCAGTGATGTCGAGCTTGCCATTGCCCGTGATCTTGCCGTACTGGTTGTTGAACTGGCCCGCGTTGATGGCCAGCAGGCCGCTGCCTGCGTGCTCCAGCTTGCCATTGATGTTCGCCAAGACCGTCGCGTTCAGGGCCAGGTTAGCGCTGTTGGCGGCGATGCGGCCCGCCGTGTTGTCCAGCTTACCTGTCGTGATGACGGTGTCGCCGGCACCCGTATGCACGATGTCGCCGCTGGCGTTGTTCAGGTTGGCGACGTTCAGCTGCAGCTGTCCTGCCACCAGTTGCCCCTGGGTATTCACCAGTGACTGGGCGTTATTTGCATTGGCCGTGATGGCCAGCACATTGCTGGCCGAGACGACGGCTTTGTTCGTCAGCACATCGCCGCTGCGCGCGGTGATGGCGAGGTTGCTTGCCCCCGTCTGGCTGCCAGACAGGTCCACACTGGCACCCATCAGTGTGGCTGTACCTGCTGCCAGATTCTGGCCACTGGCCTGCAACACACCATCGGCATTGATGGTCAGATCGCCCACCGTCCCCAGGCTACCGTCCGCTTTCACGCCAGCGCCCAGCAGACCGCTGCTGGTGATCTTGCCAGCGGATATATTAGTGTTGTTGACGGAAGCGATAGAACCTGTGTTGTTGAGCAAGCCACCCACCGTCAGTTGCTGGTTGCGGCCCGCATACAACAGGCCAGCATTGTTCAACGTATCACTGATGCGCGCCGTCAGGTCCGTGCCGGCGCTGAGCGTGCCCTGCTGGTTCAGCAAAGTTCCCGCATCAATACGCAACATGTCCGCCTGCAACACGCCGCGCGTGTTGTCAATATTCACACCGCCCACGTGCAAGTCGGTAGTCGCTACCATCACGCCATCGGTATTATTCAGTGTACTTTTGCTGACGATATCGGCCGCCGCGGCCGACGTGATATGGCCCTTGCTGTTGTCCAGTACTCTCGATTGCAGATTCAGGATGCCCGTACCCGCATGTTCAATCTTGCCGTCTTTATTGGTAACGGTGACGGCATCGATGTTCAGGTCCTTGCTGTTGACGGCGATACGTCCGGCGGTGTTGTCCAGATTGCCGGTAACGATAGTCGTGTCGCCCGTACCCGTTTGCAACACGACGCCTTTGGCGTTGTCCAGGTTTGCCACGTGCAGGTCAAGTTGACCTGCCTGCAAGGTGCCTTCCGTGTTGTGCAAGGTGGCGTTGCTCGTGATGTTCAATGTGCCGGGTGTCGTGACTGCCGCCTTGCTAGCGTTGACATCGCCCTGTGTCGCCGTCAGCCCGATGTTGGCGGCGCCAGTCTGGCTGCCGCTGATATCGAGCGTAGCGCCGGTCAGATTGGCATTGCCTGCCGCCAGAATCTGGCCATGCACGGCGAGGTTCTGCGCAGTGCTGATCGTCAAGTCACCCGACGTGCCCAGCTTGCCATCGGCCTGGATACCGGCGCCGATCAAGCTGCTTGCGCTGCTGTCGAGGGTCTTTGCCGTGATGCTGATATTGCCCTGCGCCGCGATGACGCCCGTGTTCGTGATGGCACCTGTTGCGGTCAAGGATTGATTCCCTGCCGCATACAGGCTGCCCGTATTGTCCAGACTGGACAGTGTCGCGTTCAGGTTGGCACCGGCAAACACGTTGCCTGCGGTGTTGTTCAAGTTCGCCACATTTAGGGTGGCATTACCGGCCACGGCCTGCAATTGGCCCTTGGTATTATCGATATCGCCACCGGACAGTTGCAGATGACGCCCTGCCGCCACTGTCCCTTCCGTATTGTCCAGGCTGCCCACGTTCAATACGGCATCCTGCGCCGCCACGATGCGGCCGGTGTTGTTCAGCAAGATTGCGGCTTTTACCAGTGCATCGCCGTTGCCTTCGATCTTGCCGCCCGTGTTGTCCAGCTGACCCGTGGCAGCGACCGTCATGAGGCCAGTGCCCGTCTGCGCCAAGCTGCCGCTGCGGTTGTCCAGGCTGCTAGCATTGATGGTCAGTTGATTAGCCACCGTGGTCGCATTGCGGTGATCGAGAGTGGTCGCAGTGATGTCGACCTTGCCATTGCCCGTGATCTTGCCGAACTGGTTGTTGAACTGGCCCGCATTGATGGCCAGCAGGCCGCTGCCCGCGTGCTCCAGCTTGCCATTGATGTTCGCCAAGACCGTCGCGTTTAGGGCCAGGTTAGCGCTGTTGGCGGCGATGCGGCCGGCCGTGTTGTCGAGCTTGCCTGTGGTAATGACGGTATCGCCGGCACCCGTCTGCACGATGTCGCCGCTGGCGTTGTTCAGGCTGGCCACGTTCAGTTGCAACTGACCTGCCACCAGTTGACCTTGGTTGTTCACCAGTGACTGGGCGTTGGCCGCATTGGCCGTGATGGCCAGCACGTTGCTGGCCGAGATGACGGCTTTGTTCGTCAGCACATCGCCGCTGTGCGCCGTGATGGTGATGTTCGCCGAGCCCGTCTGGCTGCCCGACAGGTCCACATTGGCCCCCGTCAGCGTGGCTGTGCCCGCCGCCAGATTCTGGCCACTGGCCTGCAATACGCCATCGGCATTGATGGTCAGATCGCCCGCCGTGCCCAGGCTGCCGTCCGCTTTCACGCCGGCGCCCAGCAGACCGCTGCTGGTGATCTTGCCAGCGGATATATTGGTGTTATTGACGGACGCGATGGAACCTGTGTTGTTCAGCAAGCCGCGCACCGTCAGTTGCTGGTTGCGGCCCGCGTACAGCAGGCCGGCATTGGTCAGTTCGCCGCTCACTTTCGCCGTCAGGTCCATGCCCGCACTGACCGTGCCCTGCTGGTTCAGCAAAGTTGCCGCATCAATGCGCAACATGTCCGCCTGCAACACGCCGCGCGTGTTGTCCAGCGCAGTACTACCCACCTGCAGGCCAGTAGTCGCGGCAATCACGCCATCGGTATTATTCAGCGCATCTTTGCTGACGACAGAAGCAGCTGCCGCCGAGGTGATACGGCCCTTGCTGTTGTCCACCACGCCAGCCTGCACCGACAAAATGCCCTTACCCGCATGTTCGATCTTGCCATCGCGATTCGTCAGCGTGGCCGCATCGATGTTCAAGTCTTTGCTGTTGACGGCGATGCGCCCAGCCGTATTGTCCATATTGCCGGTGACAATGTTCGTGTCACCCGTGCCCGTCTGCAAGATGGTACCTTTTGCGTTGTCCAGATTGGCCACATGCAAGTCGAGCTGGCCTGCCTGCAAGGTACCGTCCGTGTTGTGCAACGCGGCGCTGCTCGTCACATTCAATGTGCCTGGCGTCGTCACCACCGCCTTGTTCGTGCCGACGTCACCCTGGGTTGCCGTCAGGCCGATGTTGGCCGCGCTGGTCTGGCTACCGCCGATATCGATGCTTGCACCTGTCAGATTGGCGCTGCCCGCCGCCAGATTTTGGCCATGCGCGGCCAACGTTTGTGTTGTGCTGATCGTCAGGTCGCCAATTGTGCCCAGCTTGCCATCAGCTTGCATGCCGGCGCCGATCAGGCTGCTCGCGCTGCTGTCGAGCATCTTTGCCGTGATGCTGTTGTTGCCCTGTGCGGCGATCACGCCCGTGTTGACGATGGCGCCACTGGCGGTTAAGGTCTGGTTGCCGGCAGCATACAGGCTGCCCGTGTTGGTCAGGCTGGCCAGTGTCGCGTTCAGGTTTGCTCCGGCAAACACACTGCCCGCCGCATTGTTCAGATTCGCCACATTCAAGGTGGCGTTGCCCGCCACGGCTTGCAGCTGGCCCTTGGTATTGTCGATATCGCCACCGGAAAGGTTCAGGTGACGGCCCGCCGCCACCGTACCTTCCGTGTTGTCCAGGCTGCCGACGTTCAAGGCGGCATCCTGCGCCGCCACGATGCGTCCCGTGTTGTTCAGCAAGGAGTTAGCTTTTATCAGCGCATTGCCATTGCCTTCGATCTTGCCGCCCGTGTTGTCCAGCTGGCCGGTAGCGCTCACCGTCATCAGTCCGGTACCCGTCTGGGCCAGGCTACCGCTGCGGTTGTCCAGGCTGGCTGCGTTGATGGTCAGCTGATTTGCCACCGTCGTCGCATTGCGATGATCCAGCGTCGCAGCAGTGATGTCGAGCTTGCCATTGCCCGTGATCTTGCCGAACTGGTTGTTGAACTGGCCCGCGTTGATAGCCAGGATGCCGGCACCAGCATGTTCCAGCTTGCCATTGATGTTCGTTAACACC
>NZ_JAHKQW010000023.1:0-43257 GCF_019345575.1 Janthinobacterium sp. NKUCC08_JDC
CGCCCAGCTCGACGCGCAGCGCTACGGCCCGCCGGCGCCCGATCCGGCCCTGGCGGCACCGCCGTCCCCGCCGCCGCCACCGCCGCCCGCACCGCCCGTGGAATTGAATGGCGTGGTACAGCGCAGCAGCGGCCGCACCACCGTCTGGCTGAACCAGGAAGCGCAGAACGAGCCGCACAACCATCTCGCGCGTGGCCAGCCAGGCACGCTGACCTTGCGCCTGTCGAACGGCCAGGTGCTGCTGCTCAAACCCGGCCAGCGCTACGATCCGGCCAGCGGCACGGTCACCGAGGCGCCGCCATGACGCCGCGCCAAGCGCATCGTCAACTTCGTCGCCAGCGCGGCGCCGCCCTGTTGCTGCTGGTGGCCGTGCTGGGCCTGGGCACGGCCAGCCTGCTGATCAGCGCCTTCGGGCGCAACACGGGCGAAGCCGAACGCCAGCAGCGCACCCTGGCCACCCTGGCGCAGGCGCGCGACGCCTTGCTGGGCTTTGCGGCGACCAATGGCCGCCTGCCCCGTCCGGCCGCGTCCGCTCTCGACGGGCGCGAACGGGCCGCCGACTGCGCCAACGATACCGAGTGCAGCGGCTTTTTGCCGTGGGTCGCGCTGGGCGTGGACGGCGTGGATGCCTGGGGCAAGCTGCTGCGCTACAGCGTCACACCGGAAATGGCGCGCGCGCCCATCGTCTCGTTTTCCGCCGTCGCCAACAGAGTCGTGCTCACGCGCGACGGCCGCGGCACCTTCGCCTTCGTGGCGGGACAGGAGCAGTGCGACGTCAGCGCCCAATGCCTGCCCGTCGTGCTGTTCTCGCAAGGCAAGGATCACTATGGCACGGCCGCCAGCGGCGTGCCGCAGATCAATACGGCGCGCGGCAATATCGACGAAGCGGCCAACGACAGCGCCAGCCGCAGCTTCATCACCCGCCCCGCCACCGACCTTGCCGCGCTGCCCGGCGGCGCCTTTGACGACATGCTCACCTGGATTACCTTGCCTACCCTGTATCAACGCATGCGCGCCGCGCGCAACCTGCCATGAGCGCCCGCCATCCGCGCCGCCAGCGAGGCTTTTCCCTGATCGAGATCGCCATCGTGCTCGTCATCGTCGGCTTGATGATAGGCGGCCTGGTCACGCCGTTGACGGTGCAGCTGGAACAGCGCAAGGTGGCCGAGACGCAACAGGCGCTCAATGAAGCGAAGGAAGCGCTGACGGGCTACGCGCTGCGCTACGGCTACCTGCCGTGTCCCGCCATTTCCGCCGGCAATGGCCTGGAAGACCGGCGCGGCACGCGCTGCACGGGCGAAAAACGCGCCGGCTTCCTGCCATGGGCCACCCTGGGGCTGCGCCAAGGCGACAGCTGGAACAATCTGTTCCGCTACAGCGTCACACCGGCCTTCAGCGACAGCGAACAGCAGTTCAACCTGGGCACGCCGCGCGACATCAGCATCGTCACGCGCAACGGCGGCGCGCTGCTGCAGGCGACGGCCTTGAGGGACATCCCCGCCATGATCATGTCGCACGGGAAAAACGGCTTTGGCGCCACGGGCGTGCAGGGCCAGCGCCAGGCTGTGCCTTTCGGCAACAATGTCGACGAGCGCAACAATGCATCGAACGCCACCACCTTCATCAGCCGCGCCGCCAGCGGCCCGCAGCAGCCGGGCGGCGAGTTCGACGATATCATCGTCTGGCTGTCGCCCAACATCCTGTTCAACCGCATGGTGGCGGCGCAAAGGCTGCCCCGCTGATGCGCATGCTCTTGCCCTCGTTCACCATCGCCCGCTATACGCTGCTCGAAGCGCTGCGCAGCCGCCTGCCGTGGCTGTTCGTGCTGGTGGCCTGCGCTTGCGCCGGCCTGGCCGGCTTCCTGCAGCAACTGGCGCTGACGGAAAGCGGCGCCGTGCAAACGTCCCTGCTGGCGGCCGCCCTGCGCCTGGCCAGCGTCTTCCTGCTGGCCACGTTCATCATCACCAGCATGGCGCGTGAAGCGGCCGACCGGGGTCTCGAGTTGCTGCTGGCGCTACCCATGCCGCGCGCGGCCTACCTGCTGGGCAAACTGCTGGGCTACGGGGCGCTGGCGGCCGTGCCCGCCGTGCTGTTCGGCCTGTTGATGGCGCTGTTCGCCGCGCCCGCGCAAAGCGCGCTGTGGGCGCTGTCCCTGCTGGGCGAACTGTGGATCGTCGCCGCCTTCAGCCTGCTGTGCGCGGCCAGCCTGCAGCAGGCCCTGCCGGCGCTGGCCGCCACGGGCGGCTTCTATGTGCTGGCGCGCATGCTGGGCAGCCTGCAACTGCTGGCGCACGGCCCGCAGGCGGGCGACTCCTGGCCGCAGCGGGCCACCGCCGGCGCCATCGACATGCTGGCCTTGCTGCTGCCCCGCCTCGACGCCTTTACGCGCACGGAGTGGCTGCTGTACGCGACCGGCGACTGGCAAGCCCTGGCCGGCGTGGCGGCGCAAACGGCCATCTATGTGGCCTTGCTGGCCAGTTGCGCGCTGTGCGACTTTTACCGCAGGAACATCTGATGGCCGCCGCCCAGCGTCCCTGGAGCAGCGTGCCGCGCCCCCTGTGCTGGCTGCTGGCGGCCTGCCTGCTGCTGCAGCTGGGCTGGCGCCTGGCGCAGCAGCACGCCCCCGCACAGGCGCGGCCCCTGCCCGCCGCGCCGCCACCTGGCGTGGCGCGCCTGGCCAGCCTGGGCGAACCGCTGGCCATGTCGAAGGCCATGCTGCTGTACCTGCAGTCGTTCGAGGACCAGCCCGGCGTCAGCCTGCCGTGGCGCGCGCTCGACTATGACCGCCTGGCCGGCTGGCTGGAAACGGCGCAAACGCTCGACCCGCGCAGCCGCTACGCGCTGGTGGCCGCCAGCGAAGTCTACGCGGGCGTGGCCGATCCGCAGCGCGCGCGGCGCATGCTGGCCTTTGTCGCCGCCAGCTTCGCGGCCGACCCGCAGCAGCGCTGGCCCGCGATGGCGCAGGCGGTGCTGGTGGCGAAGCACCAGCTGCACGACCTGCCGCTGGCGCTCGGCTATGCGCGTGCGCTGCGCCAGCTGGCAACGGGGCCGCACGTGCCGCCGTGGGTGCGCGAAATGGAAGCGTTCATCCTGGAAGACATGGACCAGCTCGACAGCGCCCGCCTCGTGATCGGCGGGCTGATCGCCAGCGGCCAGATCAGCGACCCGCACGAGCTCGCTTTCCTTGCGCGCAAGCTCGATGAACTGGCCAAAAAGAAAGCCAGGCCATGCGCGCGCGGCGCCATTTGCAGTAAACTGCCATTCTGAAGACGCCACACCAGGCACCAGCACTTTTTTCCAAGGAAATCCCATGCTCCCACGCCGCCAGCACGGCTTTACGCTCGTAGAAATCGCCATCGTCCTGGTCATCATCGGCTTGCTGCTCGGTGGCGTGCTCAAGGGACAAGGCTTGATCGACAGCGCCAAGGTGAAAAACATCATCCAGCAGTCGAATGCGCTGACGGCCGCCGTCAACGCCTATCAGGACAAGTTCCGCGCCCTGCCCGGCGACGATATCCAGGGCACCGTGCATGTGCCCAATTCGGCCGGCAACGGCAATGGCGATGGCCAGATCGGCGACGGCCAGCCGCGCGAATTCACCCTGGCGCCGCAGCACCTGGCGCTGGGCGGCTTCATCACCGGCTCGTTCAACGGCACCTCGCAATTCATGACCAGCGCCCAGGGCGGCGCCGTCTACCTGTACAACGACGAAGTGGGCGGCCGGGCCGGCAACGGCATCCGTTTCGACAACCTGCCCGAGAGCTACGCGGAGCAGATCGACAGCAAACTCGACGATGGCGTGGCCAGCACGGGCAGCGTCCGGGCGAACATGCCCTATGGCAATGCCGGTGCTATCATTCCCCGCACCGCCGTATTTTTCTGAGCCACCAGTCACTATCAAAGGAATACCATGCCACTGCACCGCACACTCATCGTCTCCCTGGCCGCCTGCGCCGCGCTGGCAGGCAGCGCGCAAGCCCAATACGTGGGACCGACGGCCGGCCCGGCCGCGCCCGCCAGTGTGGCCGCCATCCTGAAAAATCCCGTCGACGACCAGGCCGTCGTACTGCGCGGCAATCTGCTGCGCAAAGTGGGCAACGAGAAATATACCTTCTCCGACGGCACGGCGGAAATCCGCGTGGACATCGACGACAAGGTCTTCATGAACCGCAAGATCGACGCCAGGACCCGCGTGGAAATCCGTGGCGAAGTGGAAAAAGATTTCATGGAAAGCCCGGAAATCGACGTCGACGTGCTGACCGTCGTCCCGTAAGTTTCCTTGCCATCCCGCCGCCACGGCGGGATGGGCGTCACCCTCCTCTGTATGCCTTGCGCAACCTTTTTTCCATTCCGGAAACTAGGCTTGTCAGAACAATCAATTTCGTCTAGCATCTTTTCATTCAAGGTCAGCCAGCGCCAGCGTGAGCCTGCCTGTCGACTCATCCATTCTGGGAGCTTTCCGGGTGCAAGATTTGCCTTCGATACGCTCAAGAATTTCATGGCTGGTGCTTGCCTGGGTCATTCCGACGGCCCTCGTGTTTCTCCTGCTCGTGGCGCAAAGCTACACGCGCGAACGCGACCATGTCGTCAGCGAAACGGCGCAGGCGGCGCGCGCCGTCACGGCCGCCGTCGAACGCGACTTGAGCGGCGCGCAGATAGCCGCGCGCATTTTGGCCGCCTCGCCCGCCCTGCAAAACGACGACATCGGCGCCCTGCGCGCCCTGGCCGGCAGCCTGCTTCAGCCGGGCCTGGCCGTCAGCGCCTTCATCGTCTCCGACACCAAGGGGCGCCAGCTGGTCAATACAGCCTTGCCCGCCAGCCAGGTGCCGCCCCCCTTGCCGCAGAAATGGGCCGCCAGCATGGAGCGCACGCGCGACTCCGGCAAGCCCCGGCTGACCAATTTGCTGATGGCGCCGGACGAGGTGCCGCGTCTGGCCCTGAACCTGCCCTTGCCGCGTGACAAGGGGCCCGCCTATGTGCTGACGGCCCTATACCCGCCCGACTACCTGCCCTTGCTGCTGCGCGAGCTGCACCTGCCCGCCTACTTGGGCGCGGCGATCGTCAATGCCGACGGCATCAACGTGGCGCGCACCCTGGCGCCGCAGCGCTATGTGGGCCAGCGCAGCTCGGCGTCCCTGCTCGAGCAGATACGCCAGGCGCGCGAAGGCGTGCTGCGCCATACCACCCTGGAAGGCCTCGACGTGTATACGGGCTTTCGCCGCGCGCCCGACGACGCCTGGACGGTGGCCGTTACCATGCGCACGAGCACGGTGGCCGAAGCCCTGCTGGGTTCCGTGGTCACTGGTTCCCTCATCCTGGCCCTGCTGCTCGGTGCCGGCTTTGCCCTGGCCTGGCGCGTGGGCGGCCGCCTGGCCCGCACCCTGCAGGAACTGACACAGCAGATCCACGCGCTGGCGCAGGGCAAGCCCCTGCTCTCGAACCGCCATGCGGACCGCGAATCGGCCGACATGGCAGGCGCCCTGGGCGCGCTGGAACGCGACTTGCGGCGCCACCGCACGCAGCTCGAAAGCCTGGTGGCCGAACGCACGCTGGCCCTGGAAAAATCCACGCGCCTGCTGGAAACCGTGTACGCGACGGCGCCCATCGGCATGCTGTTCGTGGGCCTGGACTTGCGCATCGTCATGATCAACCACTATCTGGCCGCCATCAGCGGAGCCAGCGTGGCGCAGCATCTGGGCCAGCCCGTGGGCGCCATGCAGTTCGACGACGCCGTGCGCATGGAGGTGGAGCGCTGCGTGCGCCAGGTGATTGAAACAGGAACGCCCATCGTCGACCTCGAATTGCAAGGCCATGGCGGGCGGCAGCGCGAACAGCTCAGTCACTGGATCGTCTCGTATCACCCGATCTTCGGCCCAGAGCAGCAATTGCTGGGCGTATCGGGCCTGTGGCTGGACATTAGCGAGCGCAAGCGCAGCGAAGCGGAGTTTCGCCGTTCGAAACACCTGTTCGGCACCATCATCGAAAACATCCCGGCCATGGTCTTCGTCAAGCGCGCCGACAAGCTGAGCTTTGAAATGATCAACCGCCACGCGGAACTGACCCTGGGACGCTCGCGCGAGCAATTGCTGGGCAAGACCGACCACGATTTCTTCCCGCCGCAGCAGGCGTCCGCCTTCGTCAGCGCCGACCGCAAGCTGCTGGCCACGGGGCAGATGGTGGAAATCGAACAGGAAGCGATCAACACGGCCGACGGCACGACGCGCCACTTCACCACGCGCAAGGTGGTGTTGCGCGACGATGCGGGGCGCGCCAGCCATGTGCTGGGGGTGTCGATCGATATCACTGAACGCAAGCGCGCCACCGAGGTGCTGCACGCCACCACCTTGCGCCTGGAACAGAGCGAGCGCTTCATCCGCACCGTCACGGACAACCTGCCCGGCATGGTGTCGTACTGGGGCGCCGATCTGCGCTGCCGCTTCGCCAATAATTTCTATAATGAATGGTTTGGCCGCAGCAGCGCCGAGATGGCCGGCATCCACATGAGCGAACTGCTGGGGCAGGAACTGTTCGACGTGTACGCGCCCCACGTCGAGGGCGTGCTGGCGGGCCGGCCGCAAAGCTTCGAGCGCGACCTGCTCGACCCCACGGGCCAGGTGTGCCATACGTGGACCAATTACATTCCCGACCTCGACGACGGCGGCGGCGTGCGCGGCTTCTTCGTGCTGGCCTCGGACGTATCCGAACTCAAGCGCACGGAATTGCGCCTGCACGAACTCAACGAGCAAATGGTACGCGCGCGCGACAAGGCCGAGGCGGCCAGCACGGCGAAGAGCGAATTCGTCGCCAACATGAGCCATGAAATCCGCACGCCGATGAACGCCATCATCGGCCTGGCGCGCCTGCTGGAAGAGTCGCCGCTGGAGCGGCGCGAGCGCAGCTATGTCGGCAAGATCCAGATGGCCACGCAGTCGCTGCTCCATATCGTCAACGACGTGCTCGATTTTTCCAAGATCGAGGCGGGACAAATGGTGCTGGAACAGCGCCGCTTCCAGCTCGAACGCATGCTGGGCAGCGTCGGCGTACTGCTGGCCAGCAGCGCCTGGGCGCGCGGCGTGGAGCCCGTGTTCGTGCTCGATCCGGGCGTGCCGGACGAACTGATCGGCGACGCCCTGCGCGTGGAACAGATCCTGATCAACCTGATGGGCAACGCCGTCAAGTTCACCTCGCATGGCGAAGTGGTGCTGGCCATCGCCATGGTGGCCGAGGATGCGGCCAGCGCCACCCTCGAGTTTTCCGTGCGCGACACGGGCATCGGCATCGGCGCGGCCGAGCAGGAACACATCTTCGACGCGTTTTCCCAGGGCGACAGCGGCACCAGCCGCAAATACGGCGGCACGGGGCTGGGGCTGGCCATCTGCCGGCGCATGGTGGAATTGATGGGCGGCCAACTCAGCGTGAAAAGCACGCTGGGCCAGGGTTCCGACTTCCGCTTCCGCTGCCGCTTCGACAAGGTGGCGCCGCCGCCCGAGCCGCACGGCAAGGGCGCGTCCAGGGCGCTGTCGCTGCTGATCATCGACGACAACGCCAGCGTGCGCGCCATGCTGGAAGACTGGTGCGCGGCGCAGGGCTGGCGCAGCCGCAGCGCCGACAGCGGCGCGGCCGGCCTGGCCCTGCTGCGCGCCCAGGCCAGCGGCGAAGCGGCGGCCGATCTTGTGCTGCTGGACGCGGCCATGCCGGGCATGGATGGCATTTCCATGCTCACCGAGGCGCGCACCGACGAACACCTGGCGCTGCCGCCCTTGATCATGCTGGTGGCCGACCAGGACAGCGAAAACCTCGAACGGCTGGCCGACAGCCTGATGCTGGCCGGCATCGTCTCGAAACCGGCGACGCCAGCGCGCCTGCTGGCGGCCGTCACCGCCGTGCGGGATGGACGCAATGCCCGCAGCGCGCCATCCATGCTGCCCGTGTCCTCGCCCCTGTCGGGCTTGCTGGAAGGCATGCGCGTGCTGCTGGTGGAAGACAATGAAATCAACCAGGAAGTGGCGCAGTACATCCTGCTGCACTCGGGCGCGCGCGTGGCCGTGGCCACCAACGGCAGGCTGGCCGTCGACATGCTGGCGCACAGCCCGCAAGCGTGGGACGTGGTGCTGATGGATTTGCAGATGCCCGTCATGAACGGCTACGACGCCACCCTGGCGATCCGCGCGCTGGGCTTGCCGGACTTGCCCATCGTCGCCATGACGGCCAATGCCATGGACGAAGACCGCCTGCGCGCCATTGCCAGCGGCATGAATGCGCACGTGGCCAAGCCCATCGATGTCGACGACATGATCGAGACCCTGACGCGGCTGGTGCCGGCGCACCAGGCTGGCGGCAGCAGCGCCGCGCAGCCAGGCGGCGCCGCCACGGAGGTGCTGGAAATGCCGGCCTCGATACCCGGCATCGACCTGGCGGCGGCCCTGCACCGCTTCGGCGGCGACTATGGCGCTTTCCTGGCGCTGCTCAAGCGCTTTGAAAATTCGCAGGGCGACGCCGTCGAGGAAGCACGGCGCCTGCTGGCCGCCGGCCAGACGCCGCAGGCGGCGCAGCTGCTGCACCGCGTGTGCGGCGTGGCCGCCAACCTGGGCGCAGCCCATGTCGCCAGCCTGGCCGCCGAGACTGAAAAAGCGCTGAAGACAGGGCAATCGCACACCACGGCCGCCTTGCTGGAACAGCTGGCATTGGCGATGGCCGAAGTCATCGATGCGGCGCGCACCCTGCCCTCGCCCCTGCGGCGCGGGCAGCCGGCACAGGCCGCGTCCGGCAGCGCACCGGTCGACCTGCACGCCGGCCTGGCCGAGCTGCTGGTCTTGATCCGCAACAATAACCTGAAGGCGCTGGCCCAGTTCCACGTCCTGCACCCCGCCCTACAACAATCAGACCGGGAAGCGGCCCTGGCGCTGGCCAACGCGATCGAGACCCTGAATTTTTCCGCTGCGGAAAAACTCGTGCTCGATCAGCTGAAACGAGAGGAAAACAAGTGAGCTGGACCAACCTTGCCATGAACGGGCGCATCCTCATCGTCGATGACGCCATGGAAAACATCCAGATCCTGCACCAGCTGCTGCGCGAGGAACACGACGTGCTGTTCGCCCTGAGCGGCGAGAAGGCGCTGGAAATTGCGCACAATCAACTGCCTGACCTGATCCTGCTCGACGCCGTCATGCCCGGCATGGATGGCTATGCCGTCTGCAATGCGTTGCGCGAGTCGGCCATCCTCAGCGCCATTCCCGTCATCTTCGTCACGGCCCTGAACCAGCCCGAAGACGAAACGCGGGCACTGGAAGCGGGCGCCGTCGATTTCATCACGAAGCCGTTCAACGCGGCCGTCGTGCGCGCCCGCGTGCGCAGCCAGCTGACCATCAAGCGGCAAGCCGATGCCATGCGCGAACTGTCGCTGACGGATTCGCTGACGGGCGTGGCCAACCGGCGCAGCTTCAACGACACGATGGACAGCGAATGGCGGCGCTGCGCGCGCGACGGCGTGCCGATGGCCCTCATCATGGCCGATATCGACCACTTCAAGGATTACAACGACACGTATGGCCACCAGGCGGGCGACCTGTGCCTGCAACAGGTGAGCGCCGCCCTGCGCCGCTGCGCCGTGCGCCCGCCCGACCTGCTGGCGCGCTACGGCGGCGAGGAATTCATCATCCTGCTGCCACAGGAAACGCGCGACGGCGCCGAAGTGGTGGCCCAGCGCATCCTCGACGAAGTGCGCGCGCTGCAGATTCCCCACGCCAAATCGAGCGTCGGCTCGCACGTCACCGTCAGCCTGGGCATGGCCAGCGTCATGCCCACCGAAGGCATGGACCCGAGCGCCCTGATCCGCGCCGCCGACGCCCTGCTGTACCGCGCCAAGCATACGGGGCGGGACAGGTATTGTGCGTCGGAGGGGGAGTGAGGAGGAGGCGCGCGCCTGCTGCATGCCTGCCTGCCTGCGTCGGCTTACGCCCTGCGGGCTAAGCCGACCTACGCCGACCTACAATGTGGGCTCAGCTTGCCGCTCAGGGATAGCAGCGCATCAGGAATTCCGCCACGCACACGGGTTTCGTGTCGCCTTCGCGCTCCATGGTGACGGCCCAGTTCACTTGCGCGCCTTCCGGCAAGTCGTCGACGGAAAGGATGTCGAGCCGCGCGCGCAGGCGGCTGCCGACGGGCACGGGCGCGGGAAAGCGCACCTTGTTTAAACCGTAGTTGATGGCCATGCGGATGCCGGCCATGTGCAATGCGCCCTGCAACATGGCGGGCAGCAGGGATAACGTCAAAAAGCCGTGCGCCACGGTGCAGCCATAGGGCGACTCGCGCGCGCAGCGCTCCGTATCGACGTGGATCCACTGATGGTCGTCCGTGGCGTCGGCAAAGGTGTCGATGCGCTGCTGGGTGATGGTCAGCCAGTCGGAGACGGCCACGTGCTGTCCCGCCAAGGCCTGAAAACCGGCGATGCCGGCGATATCACGCATGCTGCTCTCCGGCAGGACGGCGGCCGAACATGCCCATGCCTTCGACGGTGGTCACCACTTCGCCATGCTGGTTTCGCACGCTCCACACGGAAATGACGATGCCGCGGTCCGGTTTCGACGTGGACGGGCGCACTTCCTTGACCTTGTAGGTCAGCTGCAAGGTGTCGCCCGCGCGCACGGGTTTGAGCCAGCGGATGCTGTCCAGGCCGGGCGAACCCATGCTGGACGAATGCTTGAGCAGGTTATCGACCACCAGGCGCATCATCATGCCGCAGGTATGCCAGCCGCTGGCGATGACGCCCTTGAAAATGGTCTTTTCGGCGGCGTCATGGTCGACGTGGAATGGCTGCGGATCGAAATCCGTGGCGAAGGCGATGATTTCCTTTTCCGTCACATGGCGCTGGCCCAGGTCGATTTCCAGGCCTTGCGTAAAGTCTTCGAAATACCAGTGTTTCGGGGTGGTGGCAGGCGATGCGGTCATGCGGTCTCCGTCGGCAAGAAGCCCGGCTGGGCGATAAAGCGCTCGATATGATGGTCCACGTCGCCCAAGGTCAGGGCGATCATGGAGAGGCGCTTGAAATGGTGGGCGGCAGGCAATTCGTCCGTGACTCCCATGCCGCCATGCAATTGCACGGCTTGCTGGCCGACAAAAGTGGCGGCCAGTCCCACCCTCGCCTTGGCGGCCGAGACGGTACGGCGCCGTTCAACCGCATCGTCGCTGTCGGCCTTGGCGGCGGCCAGCATGGCCATCGAACGCGCCTGCTCCAGGTGGATGAACATGTCGGCCATGCGGTGCTGCAAGGCCTGGAATTTGCCGATCGGCGCGCCGAACTGCTGGCGCGTCTTCAGGTACTCGAGGGTGGCGGCAAAGATGGCGTCCATGGCGCCCACGGCTTCCGCGCACAGCAAGGCGGCGCCGTAATCCACGGCCGCGTCGAGCACGGGCCAGCCCTGCCCCGCCTGGCCGATCAGGGCCTCATGGCCCAGCACCACTTGCACGAGAGTCACGGTGGCAGCGCGCTGGCCGTCGATGGTGCGGTAGTCGCGCACGGTGACGCCGGGCGCGTCGACAGGCACGAGGAATAGCGAAATGCCGTCCGTATCGCTCTGGCCGCCGCTGCTGCGCGCCGAGACGATCAGCGCACCCGCCTGCGCGCCATGGATGACGACGGTTTTCTCGCCATCGAGCACAAAGCCGTCGCCGCTGGCGGTGGCCGTGGTGGCGATATCGTGCATATCGTGGCGCGACTGCCGCTCGCCCAGCGCGCAAGCGAGCTTCAGGCTGCCGCTGGCGACCTGTTCCAGCACAGCATCGTGGCCGCCGGCCAGGCTCAGGAAGCGCGCGCCCAGCACGGTAGCCAGGTAGGGCTCGACCACCAGGCCGCGGCCCAGTTCCTGCATCACCAGCAGCATGTCGACGGCCGTGCCGTCGAAGCCCCCCGCGCCGGCCGGCAGCGGCAAGGCCGTCATGCCCAGCTCGGCCAGGGTGGCCCAGGCCGCGTCAGACGTACCCGTTGCCGAGTGGACGATCTGCTTGCGCGTTTCAAACGGGTAATCTTTGTCCACCCAGCGCCTGAGTGCGTCGGCGAATTGTTGCTGTTCCTGATTAAATTGGAAGTCCATGTCGTCTCCTTCTGGCTTACAGGCCCAGGATCATCTGCGTGATGATGTTTTTCTGGATTTCATTCGAGCCGCCATAGATCGATGTCTTGCGGTAATTGAAGTAGTACGCGGCCAGCGGCGCGGCCAGGTCGTCGCCGCCAGCACTGTGTTGCGCGCTGCCGTCGAGGAAGTCAGGATCGAACGGCAAGGCTTGCGGGCCGATGGCTTCAAGCATCAGTTCCGTCAGCTGCTGCTGCAGTTCCGAGCCGCGCACCTTCAGCATCGACGCCTGCGGCCCCGGCCCCTTGCCTTCTTCGCTGATGACGCGCAAGACCGTCATTTCCAGCGCCATCAATTCGATTTCCAGGGTGGCCACCTTGGCGGCAAAAGCGGGATCGTGCAGCAGCGGCGCGCCGCGCTTGGTTTGCTGCATGGCCAGCTGCTTGAGGAAAGTCAGCTCGCGCTTCGAGCGGCCGACGGCGGCGATGCCCGTGCGCTCATGGCCCAACAGGTATTTGGCGTACGTCCAGCCCTTGTTTTCCTGGCCAACCAGATTGCTGACCGGTACGCGCACATTGTCGAAGAAGACTTCGTTCACTTCATGTTCTTCATCGAGCATGATGATGGGGCGCACGGTGATGCCCGGCGTTTTCATGTCGATCAGCAAGAAACTGATGCCTTCCTGCTTGCGCACCGTGCTGTCCGTGCGCACTAGGCAAAAGATCATGTCCGCGTGCTGGCCCAGGGTCGTCCAGGTTTTCTGGCCATTGACGATGTAATGGTCGCCGTCGCGCTCGGCCGTGGTTTTCAGCGAGGCCAGGTCGGAACCGGCGCCCGGCTCGGAATAGCCCTGGCACCACCAGTCGTCACAGTTCAGAATGCGCGGCAAGTAGTATGCTTTTTGCTCGGCGTTGGCGAAAGCCATGATGACGGGCGCCACCATGTTCACGCCGAATGGCAGTATCGGCGGCGTGGCGGCGCGCGCGCACTCGTCTTCCCAGATGTGGCGCTGTACGGACGTCCAGCCCGTGCCGCCATATTCGACGGGCCAGGCTGGCGCGGCCCAGCCCTGCTGCGCGACAATCTTGTGCCAGCGCACGTAATCGTCGCGGTTCAAGCGCAAATGCTGGCGCACCTTGCGCTGCAAATCCGCCGGCAAATGGGTGTCGAGGAAGGCGCGCACCGTGTCGCGGAAGGCCATCTCCTCGGCCGTGTAATGCAGGTCCATGTCTGTCTCCTTGTTCTTGTCGGTTGCCGTGATGACTGCACGCAAGGAAGCTCAGCGCACAAAAAAGCACGACCGTTCTCAAGGATTGTACAACAGATTGGGAGCGGCACCAGCGGTTTTACACAGGCTCAAGGTTCATCGCGAAGCCATGCCACTTTTCGCCATTACCTTTGAACTAATAGCCCCCGCAACAGCAATTCCAATGCCGCCACAGCTTTTATCAGGCGCGCATTGCCTTCGTCGCCGTCTGCGATCCAGAACGCCGCTTCCGCCAGGCTACCGTAGATCAGCGCAGCCAGTGCCTGTGGGCAAGCATCGGCCACGATGCCCTGCTGAATCAGCTGCTGGATCAGCCCTTGCATCGACTCGAGGCAATGGCGCTGCGAATCCGGCGAAGCGCCACCCAGGACCGCCCTCGCGTCGCGCAAGACGATGCGCTGAATTTCCGGTTCCAGGGCCATCTCCAGATAGGCACGGCAGCGGCTGCGAAAGCCTTCCCACAAGTCTGCGGCGCCGTCGGAGATGGCTTGCAGGCGGCCATCCATTTCCGCGTCGATCTGCTCGACCACCGCCAGCAGCAAGCCCTTCTTGTCGCCGAAGTGATGGTACAGCGCACCCCGCGTCAGCCCTGCCTGGGCGGTGAGGTCGTCCATCGACGTGTCGGCATAACCGCGCTCGCTAAACACTTTGCGGGCCGTGGCCAGCAACGAGGCGCGGGTTTCTTCCATTTCCACACGGGTGCGGCGAACCATGACTTTCTCCTTACATACGTGGCGCATGATTGTTTACATACAGTGCGTATGTATATATACTTATTCATACGCGATGTATGTATTATCGCTGCGGCGTGTTTCCGTTGCAAGCGGGGCATACCCGTTTATCGCCTGATCACATAAGGATATGCACCATGAGTACGTCTTACTGCGCTGCCGCAGAAACTTCTGCCCGCCACCCATGGCTGGCGGTCACCGCTGTCGGCATGGCCACCTTTTCGGTCGTGACGACGGAAATGCTGCCGGTCGGCCTGTTGACGCCGATTGCCGACACCCTGGGTACCTCCACGGGAACGGCCGGCCTGATGATCTCGCTGCCCGCATTGCTGGCGGCCTTGTTCGCGCCGCTGGTCGTGCTCGCATCGGGAAGCCTGGACAGGCGCAACATTCTCTGTGGTTTGCTGACGCTCCTGGTGATCGCGAACATTGCCTCGGCCCTGGCGCAGAACATGGCGTGGATGCTGGCGGCGCGTATTCTCGTCGGTTTCTGCATGGGCGGCATCTGGGCCATCGCCGGAGGCCTCGCTTCCCGGCTGGTTCCTGCCCGTTCGGTTGGCCTGGCAACGTCGCTCATCTTCGGCGGCGTGGCGGCCGCTTCCGTGCTGGGCGTGCCGCTTGGCGCACACATCGGCGACCTTGCAGGATGGCGCTGGGCCTTCGGCGTCATGGCGCTGTTCAGCGGCCTGGTACTGGCGCTGCACCTGGCCGTCATTCCCGCCCTGCCCGCTGCCGCTTCGACGACCTTGCGCCAATTCGGCAAACAGCTGCGCAACAGGCAGTTGCAAGCGGGACTGCTTCTGACCCTGCTGCTGGTGACCAGCCATTTCATGGCCTTTACCTTCGTGCGCCCGCTACTGCTGTCCGTGTCGGGGTTCGATGCGCAATGGCTGGGCGCACTGCTGTTTTGCTATGGCTTCGCGGGCATCATTGGAAACTTCCTGGCCGGTGTCGCTGCGGCGCGGCGCACGGCGACCACCATCATCGCCATCTCGGGCGGCCTGCTGCTCACGCCGCTGCTGTTCCTGGCTGTCGGCGGCTCCGGCATCGGCGGCGGCGTGGTATTGCTGGCCTGGGGACTGGCCTACGGTGGCGTATCGGTCGGCCTGATGACCTTGATGATGAAGGCGGCGCCCGGGGCCGTGGAGATCGTTGCCGCGCTGTACGTGGGCGTCTTCAATATCGGCATTGCGCTCGGGGCGTGGACCGGTGGCCAAGCCGTCGACAGGCTGGGCCTCTCCGCCAACCTGTGGCTTGCCGCAGGCTTTGCCGCTGCCGCCTTGCTGCTGTCGTTTGGCATCAGCTTTATTGATGCAAACAAGCAGTCTGGCGCTGCAAGGGATTGACGGTGTCCGCCATCAGCCATACAAGTGCAGCAACACCTGCACGGCCACGATCTTGACGATGGTCATGCTGGGGAAAATCATCGCGTAGCCGAGGTTCGGGCGGTCCGACTTGGCCAGGCGGTTGGCAAACACCAGCACGGCCGGGTTGCCCGTGGCGCCGGCCGCGATGCCCAGCAGTTCAGGAAACGGCAGGCGCAGGAAGACCTTGCCCAGGATCACGACGAGCGCCACCACCACCAGCACCGTCACGGCGCCGAGCGCCAGCATGGGCAAGCCGTCGGCGCCCACTTGCTGCACGAAGGGCAAGCCGGAGGCCATGCCGACGGAAGCGAGGAAAATCGTCAAGCCATAGTTGCGCATCACCAGGTTGGCCGACAGCGGCAAGCGCCAGCTGATCTTGCCGACTCGGCCCAGGCGCCCCAAAATCAGCGCCATCACCAGCGGCCCGCCGGCCAGGCCCAGGCTGAACGAGCCTATCCACGGCAACGGAATCGGCACCAGACCCAGCAGCACGCCCAGCACCATGCCCATGCCCAGCGAGACATAGCTGAACTCGGCCGTGGCCGTGATGGAGTTGCCGAACAGCTTGCGCACGTCGGCCGCATGTTTGGCCGGCGCGATGGCCATCACCCTGTCGCCAAATTCCAGGGTCAGGAAGGGGTGCGGCAAAATCATGGCGTCGCCGCGGCGGATGAAGGCGATCTGCAGCGGAAAATCCTTCGCCAGATTCAGTTCGCCCAAGGGCACGCCGACGATTTCCGCATCCGACACGAACACTTCCGTACCGTCGAAATCGCTGCGGTCCTTCATCAAGCGGCCCGGGTCCAAATGGCCCAGCGCCGTGCGCGCCGCTTCCACACCCGCCACCGTGCCCGACACCATCAGCGCGTCGCCCACGCCAAGCACGAGGCCAGGATCAGGCAAGCGATTCTGGTGGCCCTGGCGCACACCGATCACTTGCACGCCAGCCAGCGGGCCATCGGCCAATTCGGACAGGGCCGCGCCCGCCAGTTTGGCTGCATCGATGGTGATTTCGGATACGACGATGGGCGCCGGCGGCGGCGTCAGCACGGGTTTCAAGATGCGCCCGGCCAGGTACAGGCCCAGCATGGGGCCGACGACGCCGAACGGATACGCGACGGCATAGCCGACGGCCGCATCGCCATTGCCGTGCGACGCTTCCAGCGCCGCCTGCAAGGCGGCCGTGCTGGTCATGGCGCCGGCAAACACACCGCTGGCCATGCGCAGCGAGATATCGATCCACTGCCCGCCCCAGATGGACACGGCCAGGCCGCCCATGACGGCGGCAAACGCGATCAGGTTATGTTTCTGCCCTGCGCCGCGCAAGCCGGCGAAAAACTGCACGCCGTACTGCACGCCAATGCCATACAGGAACAGCAGCAAGCCGATGGAGCCGACCATCGGCGGCGGCACGGAACCGGGAGCAAAGGCGCCCAGCGCCAGCCCCGCGAACAGCACGCCGCCCACGCCCAGCGAAAAACCGAACACGCTGATGCGCCCCAGCGCATAACCGGCGCCGATGACGAGGAACAGGGCAAGGATCGGCGTGGACTCCAGCGTGTGGCGAAATAATTGAAGCATCAGGAACCTTGGTCTGGGGATGGCCCAGTTTAGCATGCACAAAAGCAACACGATGGCGATGATGACAAGCAAGCGTGCGCAGCTTTATGCCATAAAAACGGGCAAAAAAAAGCCCGCTGCGGGAGCGGGCTGAATCTAATTCCTGTGAGGAAGTAGAGGAGACAGGTGCATGATGCCGCATCGCAGCATATTCATCCAATTCTATGTTGTGATGATAGAAATTCGATTTATCAATATCTCATTGGGACTGCCGCTGCGCCTCGCAACGAATCGCTTCGCGCACGGCTGGCCTATCGCCTATGCTGGCCAGCAGCGCCCTCACCTGCGGGAAAGCACCGAGGTCGACTTTGGCGACCTCCGACCAGCTGAGGACGGTATACAAATACGCATCGGCCACCGTAAACGTGTTCCCCAACAAGTACTGCCGACCATCGCCCAGTTGCCGCTCCACATAATCGAGGCGTGCGGCCAGGCGCGAGCGGGCCACGTCCTGTGCCTGCGCACCGTATTCCGGATGGAACAGCCAGGGGCTGAACACCTTGTGCAGCTCGGTGGCAATAAAACCCAGCCACGACTGCAGCTGTACGCGCGCCATGGTGCCTGCCGGCGGCGCCAGACCGCTGGCCGGTGTCAGGTCGGCCAGGTATTGCACGATGGCCGTGCCTTCCAGCAAGATCGCACCATCGTCCAGCGCCAGCGCCGGCACGTACAGATTCGGATTGATGCGCGCATAGTCGGCGCCAGTTTCCGTGATGCGCGGGATCTTCCGGATATCGACACGTTCCAGTTCCAGCGCAATGCCCGCCTCGATGGCCACGATGTGCGGCGACAAAGAACACGTTCCCGTTGCGTAATACAGTTTCATGATGCCCTCCTTGAAAAAAGTTACACGGACGCGGGATCCAGTTTTTCCACGTCGATGCCGTATTTGGCGATGGCTACGCCAATCTTGCTGCGCGGCAGCTGGCCCCCATCGGCCAGCGCCGTCAGCGCGGCCAGCACGATAAAATGGCGGTCCACTTCAAAGAAAGTGCGCAAGGATTCGCGCGTATCGGAGCGGCCGAAGCCATCCGTGCCCAGGGTGATGAAGCGCCGGTCGTGCACAAACGGGCGCACCTGGTCGCCGACGATTTTCATGTAGTCGGTGGCTACCACCACGGGGCCTTGCCGGCCAGCCAGGCATTGCTCGATATACGGCACGCGCGGTTCGCTGTCCGGGTGCAGCATGTTCCAGCGCTGCACGGCCAGGCCGTCGCGCCGCACTTGCGTCAAGCTGGTGGCGCTCCACACGTCGGCCGCCACGCAGAAATCCTGCTGCAACAGCACGCTGGCGGCCAGCACCTCGCGCAGGATGGAACCGCTGCCCATCAGCTGCACGCGCGGCGTGGTTGCCGTGAGGGCTTCAGGGCTTTCCTGCAGCAGATACAGGCCCTGCAAGATGCCCGCCTCTGCTCCTGCCGGCATGGCCGGGTGCGGATAGTTTTCGTTGAGCAAGGTGATGTAATAGAAAATATCCTCTTGCTCGGCAAACATGCGGCGCATGCCGTCATGGATGATCACGGCCAGCTCATACGCGAACGTGGGGTCGTACGAGATGCAGTTGGGAATCACGGACGACAGCACGTGGCTGTGGCCATCGTCGTGCTGAAGGCCTTCCCCCATCAGTGTCGTGCGTCCCGACGTGGCGCCCAGCAAAAAGCCGCGCGTGCGGGCATCGGCCGCCGCCCACGCCAGGTCGCCCACACGCTGCAAGCCGAACATCGAATAGAAGATGTAGAACGGAATGGTAGCCAGGCCATGGTTGCTGTACGACGTGCCGGCGGCGAGCCAGGAAGAAATGGCGCCCGATTCGTTGATCCCTTCCTGCAATATCTGCCCATCCTTGGCTTCCTTGTAATAGCTGAGCTGGCCCGCATCCTGCGGCGTGTACAGCTGGCCCAGGTAGGAATGGATGCCGATCTGGCGGAACAGGCCTTCCATGCCAAACGTGCGCGATTCGTCCGGCACGATGGGCACGATGATCTTGCTCAAAGCGGGATCTTTCAGCAGAGTGCCGAGGATGCGCACGAAGGCCATGGTGGTGGACGCGCCCCGCTCGCCGCTATCCTTGAGCTGGGTGGCGAACGTGGACAGTGGCGGGATTGGCAAGGGCGCCACCTTGCTGATGCGGGCGGGAATGTAGCCGCCCAGCTGCGCCCGGCGCGCGGCGAAGTAGCGGCCTTCCTCGCTGTCCGGCGCCGGTTTCAGATACGGCATCTCTTCCAGCTGGGCATCGCTGACGGGCAGCGCGAAGCGGTCGCGAAACGCGCGCACGGCGTCGGCGCTCATCTTTTTCAGCTGATGGTTGATGTTCTGCCCTTCGCCCGCCTCGCCCATGCCGAAGCCCTTGACGGTCTTGGCCAGGATCACGGTGGGACGGCCCGGCGTGCGCATGGCCTCGGCATACGCGGCGTGCACTTTTTCCGGGTCGTGGCCGCCGCGCGTCAGCTTCCAGATGTCATCGTCCGACATGTGCGCCACCAGCGCCAGCAGTTCCGGATACTTGCCAAAGAAATGCTCGCGCACGTAGGCGCCATTCTGCGACTTGAAGGTCTGGTAATCGCCGTCCACGCATTCCATCATGCGCTGGCGCAACAAGCCGCTCGTATCGCGCGCCAGCAAGGCATCCCAGCCGCTGCCCCAGATGACCTTGATCACATGCCAGCCCGCCGCGCGGAACGTGCCCTCCAGCTCCTGGATGACCTTGCTGTTGCCGCGCACCGGGCCGTCGAGGCGCTGCAAGTTGCAGTTGACGACAAAGATCAGGTTATCGAGGCGCTCGCGTCCGCCCAATGAAATGGCGGCCAGGGATTCGGGCTGGTCCATCTCGCCATCGCCGAGGAAGGCCCATACCTTGCGGCCCTGGTGTTCCTTCAAGCCGCGGTACTCGAGGTAGCGCATGAAACGGGCCTGGTAGGCGGCCGTCAGCGGGCCCAGGCCCATGGAGACGGTGGGAAATTGCCAGAAGTCGGGCATCAGCCGGGGATGCGGATACGATGACAAGCCCTCGCGCCCCGCTTCGCGGCGGTAATTGTCCAGCTGCGCTTCCGTGATGCGCCCTTCCAGATAGGCGCGGCCATAGATGCCGGGCGCGGAATGGCCCTGGATGTAGACCAGGTCGCCGGCGAACTGGTCCGTGCGGCCACGGAAAAAGTGGTCGAAACCCACGTCGTACAACACGGCCGCCGACTGGTAGGTGGCGATGTGGCCGCCCACGTTCGAATGCTTGGCCGCGCG
This sequence comes from Janthinobacterium sp. NKUCC08_JDC, assembly GCF_019345575.1. Lineage (NCBI taxonomy): Bacteria > Pseudomonadati > Pseudomonadota > Betaproteobacteria > Burkholderiales > Oxalobacteraceae > Janthinobacterium > Janthinobacterium sp. NKUCC08_JDC. Next base: position 20,291 of record NZ_JAHKQW010000023.1, read on the forward strand.
CAAGACCATCACCATCGCATTCCAGCGGATATACGCGTTCAGGCGGCGCTCGATGGCCAGGTCGCCCGGATATCCACCCTGGCGCTCGGTGGCGATGCTGTTGGTATACGCGGTGGTGACGCGGCCATGCATGCCGCCGTGCTGCGCGGAATCGGAATCGACGAGTTGGTCAAGCAAATAATGGGCGCGCGGGCGTCCTTCCACCGCGACGACGGCCTGCATCGCCTCCAGCCATTCTTTGGTTTCCTGCGGGTCGATATCGGGCACAGCGAGGGATGTGGTCATGGCAGTCTCCTGAGTTGGAAATTCAATATGCGAATAATTGCTGATGCAATCATTGCATTTGCAATCGTTACGGCGGCCATTGTATAGCGCTATAATTGCATTTGCAACTGTGATCGATCTGGAGGAATACGATGTCTGAAATTGCGCCTGAAATTGGCCTGGCCACTGTGCCCGACCTGTGGTTCTCGTTCGTGCGCACGCACCGTTTGATGATCCGCGAAATCGAGCGCCGCCTCGCCGCCGCCGGCCTGCCCGTGTATGCGTGGTATGACGTGCTGTGGGGACTCGAAAGCGGACAGGACGGTTCGCGCCGCATGCATGAACTGGCCGACGCTCTGGCCATCGAGCGCTACAACCTGACGCGCCTGGTGGACAAGCTGGAAACGGACCGGCTGGTGACGCGCACACGCTCGATGGAAGACGGGCGCGCCGCCTTCGTTTCCATCACGGAAGATGGCAAGGTCTTGCGCAAGAAGATGTGGGCCGTCTACCAGGCCACGGTGGCCGACCTGTTCCTGACGCAATTTGACGGCGGCGAGCAGCAGTACTTCAGCGCCGCCCTCGCGCGCGCCGCCGAGGCGGCACGCAACGCAGCTCAGAGCAAGGCGTAGCGCCGCAGCGCGTAATCGACGAACTGCAGGGGCAGCGCGCCGTCGTCGGCCAGGGCTTTCAAGGCCGTGACGGCCAGCCATGGCGCGCTGACCTCCATCATGGCGTCAGCGCCGACGGCGATGAAACGCCCGCGCACGTAGCCGCCGATCTGGCCCGCGATGTGCTGTCCATAGCCGGTGACGGCAATGACGGGCGCGGCACTGTCATCGAGGCAGCGCCGCACATGGGCCAACCTTGGGACGGCGCGCGGATGACGCAGGTTCCACTGCTCCGCCGCCTGCGCATCGCGCGCCAGGCGCGTGTAGCTGGGGCAACTCCACACTTGCGCGGCGATATCCCAGTCGTCCTTCAGCAAGCGGGCCGCATCGGCAACGACGGCCAGCATCGTTCCCGCACCGCACAGGCGCACCCGGCATGGCGCCGGATCCGGCGGCGACACGCGGTACATGCCCAGGCTGGCCGCTGCCGCATCGGCGTCCGACAAGGGCGTGGCCACCGCACCTTCGTCCGCATTTTCATCCGCACCTTCGTCCGCCTCTTCATCATGTATGGCCAGGTAGTAATAGCCTGTCTGCTGTTCCAGATACAGCGTTTCCAGTGCCGAGCGCAGGATGGCGCGCACTTCCTCGCCCGTAGCCGGGTCGAACGGCGTGCAATTGTGCTGCGCGGACAGCCAGGCGGGCAGCGCGGGCTGCACGCCTTTCGGCCAGCGAGAAGATTGCGTTTCCGCATCGCTGCAAACGATGCCACGCTCGCGCGCATCGACCAGCACGCCATTCAATGCCTGGAGCGAGGTGGGGCGGCACAGATACAGCAGCGGTTTGTCGGCGCCATAGCGCAGCGGCCAGGCACTCGCGGACGCCGTCACATTCCAGGCATCGTCAGGCCGCTGCGTCACTTCCGCGCGCACGACGCGGATGGCATTCTCCGCGCCCGGGTCCGTCTGCAAGCTGCCCGCCATGGCGCCTAGCGCCCGGCGCGGCGACACCTGCCGCAACGGCAACGCCGGCGGTGCCGCCAAGGCAGCCAAGCAGGCTTGGGCGGCGTGGCGCGCAGCGTCCAATGGCTGTGGAGGGAATAAAGGGGAAGAATGCATGAAAGCTCCTGTCGCAACAATGCTTGCGCAAGGCAGACATTGCCTATACGATTGCAAATGCAACGATTGTAGTTGCAATCCTTTGCGCGTACAAGTGACGCAAGCCAAGCGAAATCTGTCTTCGAGGTGAAAAATGACGCTGAACAATCCTGAAACCGTGCGCATGGCCTATGCCGTGAAACTGACGAATGCGCAAGTCGAGGCGGCCAAGCGCCTGTATGCCGCGCATTTCGGCGGCACGGACAACCCGCAGGCGATGGCCGCCATCATCGCGGCCCTGGCGCGCAACTACAGTTCGGCCGTGGCGGCGAATGTGCTGTAGCACATCATGCATGGCGCAGGCAAAAACCGCGACGGAAGCGGGCCTAGCTCGTTCCCAAAATGACGAGTTTTCGACGTGATCTTTGTGCGCGCGTCACCAGCACGCGGGCTTGCTCTACGGTCACGCAAGCGTGCGGCGCAAACCCCGCTGGCACCGTTTCCGCATCGCGCGCGATGAGTTGCGGATCATTGATCACGTCATAATCGCCGCGCTTGAAAAGCAATTGCTCGATAGCTGCGTCCCCTTCGGACATCGGTGTGACGACGATCAGCGACCAAAGACCTTCATCACCCAGAAATTTCTTTTGCTTCAGGAATGCGTTAACGCGGTCTGCATGCGGCGCCGAGTCGCTCAGTTCGCTCTGATAAATTCCCATCGGGCACAGCATCGTGCCGGGCGGCCAGCCCATATCGGGCAGCGCTGCGACCGTGACCGGACGCAATTGGGCCAAATGGCGGTCAAACGGGTGCTTCTCCGCCGAACAGGCGCCGAGCGCCATCAGCGCCAGCGTGCCGGCGGCGCGAAACAAAGGCATCATCAACTTGTCTTCTTGCATGTTTATGTTTAAACAAGCTTATCTTAAGAGATAAGGCTATGAAAACAGGCAAAAAAAAGCCCGCTGCGGGAGCGGGCTGAATCTAATTCCTGTGAGGAAGTAGAGGAGACAGGTGCATGATGCCGCATCGCAGCATATCTATCCAATTGCATGTTGTGATGATAGAAATATGATTCATCAATATCTGCGGCAAGCACGGTATCTCAAGCGCTGGCCCGCGCGATCAGTTCGTACGCCAGCGGCGCCAATGCCGGCGGCGCGGCGCCCTCGTCCACTTCACCCAGGCGCTGCAGGATCGCTTGCGCGGCCAGGCGGCCGATGTCATAGCGCGGCACGCGTATCGTCGTCAGCGCCGGCATGAGTTTTTCCGAGAACGGGAAGTCGCCGAAGCCCGCCACCGCGCATTGCTCGGGAATACGGATGCCGAGGCGCGCCGCTTCATAGATGGCGCCGGCCGCCATGTTGTCGTTGGCAAAAAACAGGGCGTCGGGACGCTCGGCGCGCGCCATTTGCTCGCTGAACACTTGCCCGCCCGCATCGAGCGGCGACGTCACCGACGCTTGCACGATGTCCGCACGCAAGCCCAGCTGCCGCATGGTTTCCTCATACCCCTGTGCCCGCTTGCGCGCGCGGAAATCGCTGCCGATGCCGCTGTCGACGTAGACGATGCGCCGGTAGCCTTGCCCGTGCAAATACAAGGTCATGTCGCGCCCCGTGGCGATATGCGAAAAACCGATCTGCGGATACGGCCGCTCGGGGCGGATATCCCACGTTTCGATGACGGGAATCTGCAAGCCCGCCAGCAAGGTTTCCGTGGCGGCGCTATGGTCGGCGCCCGTCAGCACGAGCGCGCGCGGCGACCAGCCGAGAAACGCGCGCACGACCTTCTCTTCCGTCTCGATCGAGTAATCGTGGGTGGCCAGCAGCAACTGGTAATTGTGCTGCGACAAGGTGGTCGACAAGCCCTGAATGGTTTCCGCAAAGATGGAATTCGACACGCTGGGCACGATGGCGCCCACGATGCGCCCCTGGGTCGAGGCCAGGCCACCGGCCGCCTCGTTGCGGATATAGCCGAGCTGGTCGATAGCGCGCTTGATGCGCTCGCGCGTTTCCTGCGACACGCGGTCCGGTTCCTTGAAATAGCGCGATACGGAAATGGCCGAGGTCTGTGCCAATTTGGCCACATCGAACACGGTGCTGCGGCCGAGGCCACGCCGCTTGCGTACTGGGTCGTTCATGGGTACTGCCTTCTCAAAAATCGGTAATCACCACGCATCATGCCATGGCCGGCCGCACGGGGATGCCGGCGTAACGCCGCTGCGCTACGGTTCACCGGCTGGGCTGCAGAAATTCCACCCTGGAAATTGGCGTCAATGAAATCATGCCGATAGTGTAAGGGCTTTGCGCCTGCACCCTGCATTAAATCTGTTGACAGCCCCGTGCGATTCAAATTATATTTCGCTGTACTTGCAATGTTAGCGCTAACAAAGGCGGCAAGCAAGACCCGAGACAGCAGCACTGGAACGCCATCCGCAGCGGGCCAGGCAACCGAAAAGGACACACATTGAGCTCCGCTACTTCCCGCCGCACGCTGGAATCCCTGCGCAGCCAGCGCTGGCTGGCCCCAGACGACATGCGCTCGTTCGCCCACCGCCAGCGCCTGCAGCAGATGGGCTTGCGCCGCGAGGAATTCCTCGACCGCCCCGTCATCGCCATCATCAATACCTGGAGCGACCTGTCGCCGTGCCACTCGCACCTGCGCGAACGGGCCGAAGCCGTCAAGCGCGGCATCCTGCTGGCCGGCGGCTTCCCCGTCGAGCTGCCTGCCCTGTCCTTGGGCGAAGTGATGGTCAAGCCCACCACCATGATCTACCGCAACTTCCTCGCCATGGAAACGGAAGAACTGCTGCGCTCGCTGCCGATCGACGGCGCCGTGCTGCTCGGCGGCTGCGACAAGACGACGCCCGGCATGCTGATGGGCGCCATCAGCATGGATATCCCCGCCATCTTCTGCCCTGCCGGCCCCATGCTCAACGACCGCTACCGCGGCCAGAGCGTGGGCGCGGGCACGCACACCAAGAAATTCTGGGACGATTACGTGGCCGGCGACATCGCCAAGCCCGAATGGATCAAGCTCGAAGCGAAGATGACGCGCTCGCCCGGCACCTGCAACACCATGGGCACGGCTTCCACCATGACGTCCATCGTCGAAGCGATGGGCTTTACCTTGCCCGGCGCCACCAGCATTCCCGCCATGGACGCCAACCACGTGCGCATGGCCTCGCAATGCGGCGAGCGCATCGTCGGCATGGTGTGGGAAGACTTGAAGCCGTCGCGCTTCTTCACCCGCGCCGCGCTGTCGAATGGCGTGGCCGCCTACATGGCGCTCGGCGGCTCGACCAATGCGGCCATCCACCTGGTCGCCATCGCCGGGCGCGCCGGCCTGGCCCTGTCGCTCGATGAAATGGATGCGATGGCGCAAAAAGTGCCGGTCATCGCCAACCTGTTCCCGTCCGGCGACAAGCTGATGGAAGATTTCTTCTATGCGGGCGGCATGCCGGCCCTGCTCAAGGAAATCGCGCAGCAGCTGGATTTGACGGCCTTGACGGTCACGGGCCGCAGCCTGGGCGAGAACATCGCCGACGCCGTCTGCCTCGACGACAGCGTGATCCGCAAGGTGTCGCAGCCGGTGGCCGACGGCGCGGCGCTGGCCGTGCTGCGCGGCAACCTGTGTCCTGGCGGCGCCGTCATCAAGCCGTCGGCCGCCAATCCGAAGTTCGCCAAACACCGGGGACGCGCCCTCGTGTTCGACTCGAACGCGGAGATGCTGGCGCAGATCCACGCGCCCGACCTGGACATCGATGAAAACACGGTCCTGATCCTGCGCAACGGCGGCCCCATCGGCGCGCCCGGCATGCCGGAATGGGGCAATCTGCCCGTGCCGAAAAAGCTGCTGCAGCAAGGCATTCGCGACATGGTGCGCATCTCCGACGCGCGCATGAGCGGCACCCACTACGGCACCTGCGTATTGCACGTGACACCGGAAGCGGCCGTCGGCGGCCCGCTGGCTTTGGTGCGCAACGGCGACATGATCGAACTCGACATCGCCGCGCGCAGCCTGAACATGGACGTGACGGACGAGGAACTGGCGCGCCGCCGCGCCGAATGGCAGGTGCCGGCGCAAAAATATGCGCGCGGCTACACCAAGCTGTACATGGAGCACGTGACGCAGGCCGACCAAGGCTGCGACCTGGACTTTTTGCTGGGCAACGCCGCCACGCCCGAGCCGCCAATCTTCTGACGCCGCCGTCTTCCCTACACATATAGAGAGAGCACAACTATGGATATCCTGGACAACCGCTTCCGCGCCTTGCTGGCGGACAAAGCAGTACCGCTGGGCAGCTGGCTGATGGCCGGCACGCCCGTGACGGCCGAAGCCATGGGCTGCGCCGGCTTCGACTGGCTGGTGCTGGACATGGAACACGTGCCCATCGACTACCAGGACGCCTACCAGATCCTGCAGGCAGTGGGCGGCACACCGGCCTGCCCCGTCGTGCGCCTGGCCTGGAACGACCTCGTGCAAATCAAGCGCGCGCTCGACATCGGCGCGCAGACCCTGATGTTCCCGTTCGTGGAAAACGCCGCTGAAGCACGCAGTGCCGTGGCCGCCACCCGTTATCCCCAGCCGGGCCAGGCTATTCCCGGCACGCGCGGCTTTGCCGCCATGCACCGCGCCAGCCGCTACGGCACCGTGCCAGACTACGCCACGCGCGCCAACGGCGCCGTCTTCTCGATCATCCAGCTGGAAACGCCGGCCGCCCTGGCGCAGCTGGAAGAGATCGCCGCCGTCGATGGCGTCGACGCCCTGTTCGTGGGCCCCGGCGACCTGTCGGCAGCGATGGGCCACATCGGCAATATCGGCCACCCCGAAGTACAGGCGGCGATTGCCGACGCGGCCCGCCGCGCCCGCGCCATCGGCAAACCGATCGGCATTGTCGGCCCCTCGCCGGAAATGGTGCACACTTTCATTAGTTACGGCTATGACTATGTGGCCATCGCCTCGGACATGGGCATGATGATGCGCCAGGCCAACGCCTTTATCACGGCCCTGAAACCGTCGCTGGCGAAAGCCCTCGACACGGGCGCCTACTAATCTATTTCTGTTGCAACGCACGTAGCGCGCTCAGACGCGTCATTCGCATCTTTTGGAGACAAGCATGTCAGGTGTAAAACTGGAAAAGGTCGTCAAGAAGTACGACAACGGCGTCGAAGTCATTCATGGCATCGACCTGGAAATCAAGCAAGGCGAGTTCGTCGTCTTCGTCGGCCCATCGGGCTGCGGCAAGTCCACCCTGATGCGCATGGTCGCTGGGCTCGAATCCATCACGGGCGGCACCATCTCCATCGAGGGGCAGGTCGTCAACGACTTGCCGCCGCGCGAGCGCGACATCGCCATGGTGTTCCAGGACTATGCGCTGTATCCGCACAAGTCCGTGTTCGACAACCTGGGCTTTGGCTTGAAGCTGCGCAAGTTTCCGAAGGCGGAAATCGAACAGCGCGTGCGCGCCGCCGCCACCATCCTGAAAATCGACCACTTGCTCGACCGCAAGCCGCGCGCCCTGTCCGGCGGCCAGCGCCAGCGCGTGGCCATGGGCCGCGCCATCGTGCGCCAGGCCAAGCTGTTCCTGTTCGATGAACCGCTGTCGAACCTGGACGCCCTGCTGCGCTCGGAAATGCGCACGGAAATCAAGAAGCTGCACCAGCGCATCGGTGCCACCACCATTTACGTCACGCATGACCAGGTCGAAGCGATGACCCTGGCCGAACGCATCGTCGTGCTGTCCGGCGGCAACATCATGCAGGTCGGCACGCCGGACCAGATCTACAACGAACCCGTGTCGAAATTTGTCGCGGGCTTCACGGGCTCGCCGCCGATGAACTTCCTTGGCGCCAAGGTGGCGCGCAACGGCGCCGGCCAGACCGAGATTGTCCTGGGCGCGGCCCGCCTTGCCCTGCCGCTTGAGCGCCAGACGGCCTGCGGCAAGCTCGATGGCCGCGCCGTGGAATTCGGCATCCGCCCGGAAGACATCACCCTGGAAGCGGCCGGCAACGCCAGCGCCGCCCTGGCCGCCACCGTCGTGGTGGTCGAACCGCTGGGCGCGGAAACCCTCGTCATCTTCCAGTGCGAAGGCGGCGAATTGACAGCGCGCCTGCCGCCCACGTTTGCGCTGGCGCCAGGGCAGCAAGTCACGGTACAGCTGGACATGGAGAAATTCCATCTGTTCGATCCGCAGGGCGGCGCGGTACTGCCATCCCGATAAGCCGCGCACAAGCGGCATACCCATTCCAAAAAACAGGAGACAAGCATCATGCGTATCAAATCCCTCGTCCTGGCGCTCGGCGCCACCTTCGTCCTTGCCACCGGCGCGCACGCGCAGACGGTCAAGGTCTTTGTCGGCGGCCAGGAGCGCCCCGAAGTCATGCGCGAACTGTTCGCCAAGTTCATGGCCGCCAATCCCGGCGTCAAGATCGACCTGGAAACGGGCGGCGCCACCTCGGAATTGCAGCAGAAATACCTGAACACCGTGCTGTCGGCCGGCGACACCACCCTGGACGTGTTCCTGATCGACATCATCCGTCCGGCCCAGTACGCGTCGGCCGGCTGGATCGAAAGCCTGGACAAATACCTGGGCGCCGACCGCGACAAGATCATGGGCCAGTACTTGCCGGCCTACAAGCAGGCGAATATGGTCGACAACAAGGTCGTGGCCCTGCCCGCCTTTGCCGACGCCATGTTCCTCTACTACCGCAAGGACTTGCTGGCCAAGTACAAGCTGGCGGCGCCGAAAACCTGGGATGAGCTGGCCACCGTGGCGCGCACCATCCAGGCCGGCGAAAAGAATCCGGAATTGCAAGGCATCAGCTTCCAGGGCAAGGCCATCGAAGGCGCCGTTTGCACCTTCTTGCTGCCGTACTGGAGCCAGGGCGGCGAACTGGTCACCAACGGCAAGCTGACCCTGGACAAGCCCAAGGCGGAAGCGGGCCTGGCCATGTGGCGCAAGCTGGTCGACCAGGGCGTGGCAAAAAAGAACATCGCCGAAGTGGCCACCGACGATACGCGAAAGGAATTCCAGGCCGGCAACGTCTTGTTTGCCGTCAACTGGGGTTATGCCTGGAATCACTTCCAGGATGGCGCCGACAGCAGCGTGAAGGATAAAGTCGGCGTCGTCAGCCTGCCGGCCATGGCGGGCGGCAAACCTGCGTCGTGCATCGGCGGCTGGCAGTGGGCCGTGTCCTCGTTCTCGAAGAACAAGGAAGCGTCGGCCAAGCTGGTGCGTTGGCTGTCGAGCCCGGAAGTGTCGAAGCAGCTGGCCATCAAGGCCTCCAACCTGCCCGTCTACCCATCCGTCTACCAGGACAAGGAAGTGCTGGCCGTCAATGGCTGGTTCGCCGATGCGCTGCCGGTCGTGCAAAGCGCCCGGTCGCGCCCCGTCACGCCGCGCTACAGCGAAGTGTCCGAAGCCGTGCGCGTGAACACGAATGCCGTGATGGCGGGCGTGAAAACGCCGGCGGCCGGCGTGGCCGAGATCGAAAACCGGGTCAAGCGCATCCTGCGCTAACCGGCATGCGCCCGGGCCGCCACGACGGCGGCCCGGGCGGCACACGCATACGCACACCGCAACAGACGAGGAAATCATGAGGCAACGCACCCTGAAAAGCCGCATCACGGACCCCAGCGAAACGACGCTGGCCTGGGTCCTGCTGACGCCGGCGATTCTGTTTTTACTGCTGATCGTGGCCTACCCGGTCAGCAAACTGATCTACAACAGCTTTTTCGACATCCGCCTGTCCGGCGGCAGCCTGCCCAGTTTCGTGGGCCTGGATAACTACAAGATGGCGCTGGAAGACAGCCTGTTCTGGAAGTCGCTGAAAAACACCGTCATCATCACCGTCGTCACCGTGCCGGGCGCGCTGGTGGCGGGCCTGGGCCTGGCCATGCTGGCCAACATGCCGTTCAAATACCGCTGGCCCGTGCGCCTGGCGCTGCTGCTGCCGTGGGCGCTGCCGCTGGCCTTCGTCGGCCTGATCTTCGCGTGGTTCTTTCACAGCGAATACGGCCTGGTGAACGACATCATCCGCCGCATCGACCTGCTGATCCCCGGCCTGGGCTGGGAACCGCAAATCTGGTTCAACTCGCCCGCGCTGACGATGGCCGCCATCTGCATCACGACCATCTGGAAAACCTCGTCGTTCATGGCCCTGATTTTGCTGGCCGGCCTGCAAACGATCCCCGCCTCGCTGTATGAAGCGGCCGAAGTGGACGGCGCCAGCAAGTGGAAGCAATTTACGGAAGTGACCCTGCCGCTCTTGGTGCCATCGATGCTGGTGGCGCTGATCTTCCGCACCTTGACGGCCATCCAGTCCTTCGATATTCCGTACAACATGCCTGGCCCTGGCGACGAAACCAAGACCCTGGCCATGTATATCCAGTCCAATACGGTCGACTACCTGGACGTGGGCTACGGCTCGACCCTGGCCGTGTTCATGTTCCTGCTGTCGATGGCCACCACGTTTGTGTATCTGAAATATGTAAGAGGAGACAAAGAATGAGCGGCCTGTTTTCATCGAAGCGCCTGCGCTGGTTCGCCGCCGCGATCGTCATCCTCAACGGCGTCTTCCCCGCCCTGTGGATTTTATTCACCTCATTGAAGACCGAGAGCGAACTGACGCAAAAGCCGATCACCTACTGGCCGCACGAACCGACCATCGGCAATTTCATCTCGGCCTTCCAGGACCAGCCGCTGCTGACGTTCCTGACCAACAGCCTGATCGTGGCCGGCCTGTCGACCCTGCTCAGCCTGTTCATCAGCGCGCTGGCCGCGTATGCGATTGCCCGCTTGCGCCTGCGTTTCCGTGGCTTGATCCTGACCGCCATCATCGGCGTGTCGATGTTCCCGCTGGTGACCCTGATGGTGCCGCTGTTCGAAATCATGCGCAGCCTGGGCTTGCTGAACTCCTACTGGGCGCTCGTGCTGCCGTACACGGTGCTGAACCTGCCCATCTGCACGCTGATGATGGTGAGCTTTTTCCAGGATATCCCGCGCGACATCGAGAACGCGGCCATGCTCGACGGCTGCACCCGCCTGAGCGCCCTGTGGCGCATCGTGCTGCCGCTGGCCGCGCCTGGCGTGGCGACGGCCGCCATCCTCGCGTTCGTCAATTCCTGGGACGAGTTCCTGCTGGCGCTGTCGATGAATTCGGCCGTGGCATACCGCACCCTGCCCGTCGGCATCCAGCTGTACCAGGGCGAGTTCGCCTTCCCGTGGCCGATCATTTCGGCGGCGCTGGTGGTGGCCATCGTGCCCATCGTCGTGCTGATCGTGATCTTCCAGGAAAAGGTCGTCAGCGGCCTGACCTCGGGCGGCTTGAAGGGCTGAGGCTGAAAATGAACCACCAGCCTCCCTTCACCCTGACGCATGGCGACTGCCGCGCCGACGTCCACCCGGCCACGGGTGGCGCGCTGGCGGCGCTGCGCTGGCGCGGGCGCGACATCCTGCGCGCCGCGCCGGCCAGCGCCGGTGTGCGGCAGATGGCCTGCTATCCGCTGGCGCCGTATTCGAACCGCATCGGCAACGCCGTACTGCAGGCGCCGGAACAGACGCATGCGCTGCGCGCCAACTTCCCGCCCGAGCCGCACAGCATCCACGGCTTCGGCTGGCAGCGCGTCTGGCATGTGGCGGCGCGCACGGCCCACAGCGCCGAACTGCTGCTCGTGCATGGCGGCGACGCGGACTGGCCATTTGCCTGCACGGTGCAGCAAACCGTGCTGCTCGACGAAGCCGGCCTGCGCCTGACATTATCGGTGCGTAATGACGACGCGCGCACCATGCCCGCCGGCCTGGGTTTTCACCCCTACTTCCCGCTGGCCCCTGGCCTGCGCCTGCAGACGCAGTGGGATGACGTGTGGAGCATGGGCGACGACCACTTGCCGGCCGGTCTGGCGCCCGTGGCGCAAGCATCGCCATTCGCCACGCCGCAGCCCGTGGCCGGCTGGCAGGCGGACAATTGCTACAGCGGCTGGACGGGCCGCGCCAGCCTCGATTACGGAGACTATGCCGTGCACCTGTCGGCCAGCGACAATTGCGGCCACCTCGTCTGCTTCGCGCCCGACGACGAGCGCAGCTTCATTGCGCTGGAACCCGTCACGCACGCGAATAACGCGTTTGCGCTGGCCGCGCGCGGCGCGCAGGGCACGGGCATGCGCTTGCTGGCGCCCGGCGAAAGCCTGCACATCGCCATGCGCCTGGCAATCGAGGAGAAACAGCATGCGTGAATGGCAAGCCGAACTCGTGCTCGACGCGCGCGCCCAGCTGGGCGAATGCCCGCTGTGGAGCGTGGCCGAGCAGTGTTTATATTGGATCGACATCGCCGGACGCCGTGTGCACCGCTACGATCCGGCGACAAACCTCGACCGCGTCTGGTGGGTGCCGTGCGAGCCGGGCTGCATCGCCCTGGCTGAAAAAGGCGGCCTGGTGGCGGCCCTGCGCGACGGTTTCTACCGTTTCTATCCGCAGGAAGGCTTGCTCGACAAGCTGGCCGATGCACCGTACGACAGCCGCGACATGCGCTTCAACGACGGCCGCTGCGACAGCGCCGGGCGTTTCTGGGCCGGCGCCATGTACGAACCGCGCACGGCGGAACTGGCCGCCATGTTTTGCCTGGAACGGGGCGCCACGCGCCTGGGCTGGGGACCGCAACAGGATCTTGGCGTCAAGGTCAGCAACGGCCTGGCCTTCGCGGAAGATGCAAAATCCCTGTTCCAGTCCGACACGCCGAATCACGTGATCTACCGTTTTGAGTTCGATGCGGCCAGCGGCCAGGTCGGCGAGCGCCAGGTGTTCGCGCGCCTGCCCGTCAAAGGAGAAGAAGCCGTGTATGGCGGCCGTCCCGATGGCGCGGCATTGGACGCCGAAGGCTGCTACTGGAGCGCGCAATACGAAGGTGGCCGGGTGCTGCGCTTTTCGCCGCAGGGCGAAATCATCGGCGTCGTGCACGTGCCCGTCACGCGCCCCACCATGATCGCCTTTGGCGGCGCCGACCTGCGCACCCTGTACATCACCAGCGCGCGCGAAGGCGCGGCGGACGACGAACTGGCGCGCCAGCCTCAGGCCGGCGGCCTCTTTGCCGTGCGCCTGGACGTGGCCGGCCAGCCCGAACCCCTTTACCGGGATTGATACCCCGATCTCACCCCGAGGACAGCATGAACGCCAACATCACTCTCTACCCCAGCCTGCAGGACCGCGTGGTCTTCGTCTCCGGCGGCGGCTCCGGCATCGGCGCTGCGCTCGTCGAACACTTCGCCGTGCAAGGCGCGCAAGTGGCTTTTTGCGACATCGACCGCGACGCCAGCGCCGCCCTGGCCGCGCGCCTGGCGCCTTTGTCGCGCCATGCGCCCTATTTTGTGTACAGCGACATCCGCGACATCGCCGCCTACCAGGCCAGCCTGGCCGACGTCGAGGCGCGTTTCGGCGCCATCCGCGTGCTGCTCAATAACGCGGGCCGCGACGACCGCCACAGCCTGGCCGAACTGACGCCCGAGTACTGGGACAACTGCCTCGCCCTGAACCTCAAGCATCATGTGTTCGCCATCCAGCAGGTGGCGCCCGGCATGGCGGCCGCCGGCGGCGGCTCCATCATCAACCTCGGCTCCATTTCATGGATGCGCGGGCGCCCCAACCTGGTCGGCTACACCACCTCCAAGGCCGGCATCGCGGGCCTGTCGCGCACCCTGGCGCGCGAACTGGGCGAACAGAATATCCGCGTCAACGCCATCGCGCCGGGCGCCATCGCCACGGACCGCCAGGCCGCCCTGTGGCGCGATCCGGAAGAAGACCGGCGTTTCATCGAACTGCAATGCCTGAAATACCGGCTCGACGCGGGCCACGTGGCGCGCACGGCCCTGTTCCTGGCGGCCGACGATTCGGACGGCATCACGGGCCAGAACATCATCGTCGACGCCGGCCTCGCGCAAGTATCTGTAGCGGGTTAAGCCGCATCACCCATCCAAGGAGAACCCTCATGTTGAACCTGCAAGACGCAAGCCTATTGAAACAGCAATGCCTGATCGATGGCGTCTGGTGCGACGCCGATGACGGCGCCACCATCGCCGTGACCAACCCGGCCACGGGCGCAGTCATCGCCACCGTGCCGCGCATGGGCGCGGCCGAGACGCGGCGCGCCATCGCCGCCTCGCATGCGGCCTTCCGGTTGTGGCGCAAGCAGACGGTGAAGGCGCGCGCCACGGTGCTGCGCGCCTGGCATGCGCTGATTTTGCAGCACGCGGACGACTTGGCGCTGATCCTCACCAGCGAGCAAGGCAAGTCGCTGGCGGAAGCCAAGGGCGAGATCGTCTCGAACGCGGCCTACCTGGAATGGTTTGCCGAGGAAGGCAAGCGCGCGTATGGCGACGTCATCGCGCCGCCGTCGAACGACAAGCGCATCGTCGTCATCAAGCAGCCGATCGGCGTGTGCGCGGCCATCACGCCGTGGAATTTCCCGAACGGCATGATCACGCGCAAGGCCGGCCCCGCCCTGGCGGCCGGCTGCGCCATGGTCTTGAAACCGGCGTCGCAAACGCCGCTGTCGGCCCTGGCCCTGGGCGAACTGGCGCTGCGCGCCGGCGTGCCACCCGGCGTCTTCAATGTGGTGACGGGCGCGGCGCAAGCGATCGGCACGGAACTGTGCCACAACGACCTGGTACGCAAGATCACGTTTACGGGATCGACGGAAGTGGGCGCCTGGCTGTCGCGCGAAGCGTCCGGCACGATCAAGAAGCTGTCGCTGGAACTGGGCGGCAACGCGCCCTTCATCGTCTTCGACGATGCCGACATCGACGCGGCCGTCGAAGGCGTGCTGATGTCGAAATACCGCAACAGCGGCCAGACCTGCGTGTGCGCCAACCGCATCTACGTACAGGACAGCATCTACGACGATTTCGCCGCCCGCCTGGTGGCCAAGGTAGCCGAGCTGAAACTGGGCAATGGCCTGGACGCTGGCGTCACACAAGGTCCGCTGATCGATGAAAACGCCGTGCGCAAGATCGAGCAGCACATCGCCGACGCGCTGGCCAAGGGCGGCAAGCTGGCCATCGGCGGCAAGCGCCACGCGCTGGGCGGCAGCTTTTTCGAGCCCAGCGTGGTATTGGAAGCGAACAGCGACATGCTGGTCGCCACCGAGGAAACCTTCGCCCCGCTGGCTCCCCTGTTCCGCTTCGGCAGCGAAGACGAAGTCGTCTCCATGGCCAATGCCACGCAATTCGGCCTGGCCGGCTATTTCTACAGCCGCGACCTGGGCAGAGTCTGGCGCGTGGCGGAAGAACTGGAAGTGGGCATGGTCGGCATCAACACGGGCATGATCGCCAATGAAATGGCGCCATTCGGCGGCGTCAAGCATTCGGGCATGGGCCGCGAAGGCTCGCACTACGGCATGGACGACTTCCTCGATATCAAATATTTGTGCATGGGAGGGATTTGATTATTTAATGTAGGCAAGGCAGGGATCAGCAACAATACACCTATAAAAACACAGGAGACAGGATCATGCAAACGACATTACGCAAGACCACATTGGCCGCGGCCATCACGGGAGCCCTTTTCTCGGCGTCATTTGTTAGCGCTAACGCGCGCGCCGACGAACTGAGCGACATGAAAGCCATGCTGGCCCAATTGCAGGACCGGGTAGCGCAGATGGAAGCGAAGGCGGCCCAGCCAGCAGCGCCAGCAGCAGCGATGGCGGCCGCACCGGCATCATCGGCGGCGGCCCCGATAAAACCCGTCACCGGCTTCAACTGGAAGCTGTACGGCCGTGGCGACATCGGCTACACGGTCTCGCGCGGCAAGGATGCCAGCGGGCGCCAGCTGACGAACCACCGCCTGAACCAGGGCGAGATGGCCAGCCGCCTGGGCCTCACGGGCGCCTGGGTCTTCAGCGATGAATACAAGGCCATCTTCGGCGTCGAGACGGGTCTGAACCTGTTCAACGGCAATGCGGGCGGCGGGACGCAAAACAACACCACCTCGTCCGTGCTGTTCAACCGCGGTTCCACCGTCGGCTTTGCCTCAACCACCTGGGGCTCGATCGAAGGCGGCACCATGTACATGGCGCCGTTCTGGGTCTCGCTGGGCGCCGACCTGGCCTCGGCGCACAACTATGGCGCCAATGACTTCAGCGCCCTGTTCTCGCTCACGCGCCCCGAATCGCTGGGCCGCTACCTGAAAGACCCCGTGACGGGCAACGCCAGCAAGACGACGAGTTTGGCCGGCAACAATTCGGGCACGGCCCTGTTCTACGGCAATGCGCTGCGCTACCGCAGCCCCACCTGGAACAATATCTCGGCCGAGGTGTCGTATTCGGCAGGCCAGCAGGCGTCTTCCGCCACCGACCTGGAAAACGATGGCCGCAGCTGGGCCGCCAACGTGCTGTACAAAAAGGGCGATCTGTTCCTCGGCTATGCGCACATGGATTACCAGCAGAGCAACGACATCAGCACGGCCGGCACGCCGAACTTCATCAAGCGCAACCAAGTCACGGACATCGTCGGCGCGCGCTACAAGTGGAACGACTTTACCTTGGGCGGCTCCTACACGTCCTACCGCGTGTCGAACGCAGGCGGCTATGCGGCCGACGCCTTCGGCGTGTCGGGCGCGTATGACCTTGGCAAGCACCGCATCGAAGGCAGCCTGGCACACATCAGCTATGACGGCGCCAACGCCAGGGGCGCGTTCGGCGCGAACACGGGCGATGGCGTGGGCAAGCCGAAGTCGACCGCGTACTCGCTGGGCTACCTGTACAACTTCCAGCCTACCCTGTCGTTCTACGCGTATGCCACGCGCATCGCCAACAACAGCCACGCCAAGCTGGGCGTATTGCAGTTCCGGGGGGACAATAACTACTTCGGCTACAGTCCCGTCGAGCTGACCGCCGGCATGTTCCTCGTTTTTTAATTAGTACTTAATTGTTGATGCACCGCCGGCCCGCCCGCATGCCCCGCCATGCGGCGGCCGGTTTTCACAGGAGTTGATCGTCATGCAGTACACACTACACCAGGAAAATGACAGCGTCGCCCTGCGCTGCGCCGGCCGCTTGCTGCTGCGCCACAGTGCCGATGCGCCATGCGTGTTCGTCGGCCAGGGCCGCGAAAGCATGGAAATGTACCGTGGTAACTTCGAGATCGAGGATTACGTCGAGGAGCGCAATGCCCTGCGCGCGCTGGCCGTCACGCAGGATGGCGACGCCGCCACGCTGAGCTTTGCGCGCCATGCGGGCGACGCACCGCAACTGGTGCTGGCCGTGCAAGCGACGCCGCATGGCGTGCACCTGGTGGTGCAGTACGCGGCGCCGGGCTGGAACCGGCTGTGGCTGCGCCTGCCCGCGGAACAGGACGAGCATGTATGGGGCTGCGGCGAGCAGATGTCGTACTTCGACCTGCGCGGACGCCACTTCCCCCTGTGGACGTCGGAGCCGGGCGTGGGCCGCGACAAGTCGACGCACTTGACGTGGCAGGCGGACGTGACGTCCAAGTCGGGCGGCGACTACTACCACACGAATTATCCGCAACCGAGCTTCATCTCTTCGCAGCGCTATTGCCTGCATGCGGAAACGACGGCGTATGCGGACTTCGATTTCCGCCAGCCCGACTTCCATGAACTGCAGTTCTGGGCCATGCCAGAGCGCCTGGAATTCATGCTGGCCGACACCTTCGTCGACCTGATCGGCGTCGTCTCGCAGCGCTTCGGCCGCCAGCCGCAGCTGCCAGCCTGGCTGCAGAATGGCGCGATGCTGGGCCTGAAAGGCGGCGAAGAGCACGCACGCACCATCCTGGCGCAGGCGCAGGAACACGGCTTGCCCGTCAGCGCCCTGTGGTGCGAGGACTGGGTGGGCTTGCGCCAGACCTCGTTCGGCAAGCGTTTGTTCTGGGACTGGCGCTGGCAGCCGCAACGCTACCCCGACCTGAAGAACTGGATCGCCGACCTGGCCACGCAGGACATCCGCTTCCTCGGCTACGTCAATCCCTACCTGTGCAACGACGGCACCTTGTACCAGGAAGCGCTGCAGCAGGGCTTTTTGGCGACCGCCATCGATGGCGGCGCCTACCTGGTGGACTTCGGCGAATTCGATTGCGGCGTCGTCGACTTCACCAATCCGGCCGCCGCGCTGTGGTTCGAGGAACGCATCCTGCGCCAGGAAATGCTCGATTTCGGCCTGTCCGGCTGGATGGCCGATTTCGGCGAATACCTGCCGATCGACCTGCGCCTGCACAATGGCGCCGACGCGCGCCTGATGCACAACGCGTGGCCGACCCTGTGGGCCGAAGTCAATGCACGCGCCATCGAACGGGCCGGCAAGACGGGCGACGCCACCTTCTTCATGCGCGCCGGCTACACGGGCGTGCAGGCGCACTGCCCGCTGCTGTGGGCGGGCGACCAGTCGGTCGACTTCAGCCGCCACGACGGTTTGCAGACGGTGATCTGCGGCGCCCTGTCCTCGGGCCTCCTGGGAAATGCCTACCACCACAGCGACATCGGCGGCTATACAAGCTTGTTCGGCAATCTGCGCACGGCCGAACTGTTCCAGCGCTGGACCGAGATGGCCGTGTTCACGTCGATGATGCGCACGCACGAAGGCAACCGCCCGGACGAGAATTTCCAGTTCTACCAGGATGAAGACGTGTTCCGCCACTTTGCCCGCATGACGCGGCTGCACGTGGCGCTGGCGCCCACCATCCGCACCCTGGCCGAAGAGGCTGTGGCGCGCGGCCTGCCGCTGCAACGCCCGCTGTTCCTGCACTATGAACACGACCGCGCCACCTACGCCATCCAGGACCAGTACCTGTTCGGCCCCGACCTGCTGGTGGCGCCCGTGCACGCGGCCGGTGCCGCGCGCTGGAGCGCCTACCTGCCGCAGGGCGACGCCTGGATCCACCTGTGGAGCGGCGCCGCGTTCGACGGCGGCCAGCGCGTGGAAGTCGATGCGCCTTTGGGCCAGCCGCCCGTCTTCGTGCGGCGCGGCTGCGCGCAGCAGGACTTCTTCCTGTCGCTGGCGAAATGAGTCTGGCATGAGCGTGGCGTCGCACTTGCTGTTCCTGGCCTGCGTGGCGCTGGCCAGCGTCGCGCAGAACCTGACGGGTTTTGCGTTTGGCCTGATCCTGCTGGGCCTGACGGCCGTGCTGCACCTGGCCAGCCTGGGCGACGTCGCCAACGTGGTCAGCGTGCTGGTGCTGGTCAATGCCGCCATCACGTTTGGCCGCACGCGCCCGCGGCTGGCCTGGCCCGTGTTCGGCCCCTCGCTGGCCGTCAGCCAGCTGGGCGTGGGCGCGGGCGTGGCCCTGCTGGGCTGGTTCAGCGCGCAGCAAGTGAGCGTGCTGCGCTTCCTGCTCGGCTGCGCCATCGTCATCTGCGCGTGCACGCTGGTGCTGCGCGCCAGCGCGCGGGCGCGCCAGTCAAGCCTGCCCGCGTTTCTGTTCTTCAGCGGCGTGTCCGGCGTGATGGGCGGCCTGTTCGCCAGCGCCGGCCCGCCCATGGTGTACCACCTGTACCGCCAGCCATGGCCGGCCGACATGATCCGCCATTCGCTGATCGTGCTGTTCGCCGCGAATGCCGTGCTGCGCCTGGTCCTCGTGCTGACGCATGGCCAGTTCAGCATGACGGCCCTGTGGCTGACGCTCGAGGCCTTGCCCCTGGTGATGGGCTTGACGTGGCTGGCGCGCCGCCACCCTTCACGCCTGCCCATCGAACACGTGCGCCGCGCCGTCTTCGTGCTGCTGCTGATCGCCGGCCTGGCCCTCGTGCTGCCGCCCGTGCTGTCGCTGCTCGCCTGATACGGCATTTAATTTTCTTTTACTTTTACCAGACGAGTCTTCCATGTCCGCTTCCCGCTTTTCCTCCCTGCCCGCCGACTGCGACCTGCTGGTCGTCGGCGGCGGCATCAATGGCGCCGGCATCGCGCGTGACGCGGCCGGCCGCGGCTTGCGCGTGGTGCTGTGCGAACAGCACGACCTGGCGCAGCACACCTCGTCCGCCTCCACCAAGCTGATACACGGCGGCCTGCGCTACCTCGAATACTATGAATTCAAGCTGGTGCGCAAGGCGCTGCAGGAACGCGAAGTGCTGCTGCGCGCCGCGCCCCACATCATGTGGCCGATGCGCTTCGTCATGCCGCACGACGCCGCCCAGCGCCCCGCCTGGATGATACGTGCGGGCCTGTTCCTGTACGACCACCTGGCCAAACGGGCCTTTTTGCCCGCCTCGCAAGGCATCGCGCTGGACAAGCACGCGGCGGGCGCGCCGCTGAAGGCTGGCTACCGCAAGGGCTTCGTGTACTCCGACGGCTGGGTCGACGATGCGCGCCTGGTGGTGCTCAATGCGCTCGATGCGCAGGAACACGGCGCGCATATCCTCACGTGCACGGCTTGCGTCGACGCGCGCCGCGATGGCGGCGACTGGCAAGCCACCTTGCAAGCCGAGGATGGCCAGCGCAAGACCCTGCGCGCGCGTGCCATCGTCAACGCGGCGGGACCGTGGACGGCGCAATTTGCCGGTGCGGCCGGCGGCGGCAAGACGCAGGGGCTGCGGCTGATCAAGGGCAGCCACATCATCGTGCCGCGCCTGTTCGAGCATCCGCATGCCTACATCTTCCAGAACCCGGACCAGCGCATCATCTTCGCCATTCCCTACCAGGATGACTTCACCCTGATCGGCACCACGGACGAGGAATACAAGGGAGAGGTCAGCCAGGTCAAGATCAGCCAGGCGGAGATCGATTATCTGTGCCAGGCCGCGAACCGCTATTTCAAGCGCGAGATTTCTCCCGCCGATGTCGTGTGGACGTATTCGGGCGTGCGCCCGCTGCTCGACGACAGCGCGCAGAACGCGTCGGCCGTCACGCGCGACTACCTGCTGGAAGTGGCGCGCGGCGAGGCCGCGACGGGCGCGCCGCTGCTCAATATATGGGGCGGCAAGATCACCACCTACCGCAAGCTGGCCGAGGAAGCATTGGGCTTGCTGGCGCCCCTGCTGGACAATACCGCCGCGGCATGGACGGCCGAGGCACCGCTGCCCGGCGGCGACCTGGAGCAGCCGAACCGGCTGGTGGACAGCCATGATTTCGACGGTTTCCTCGCCCGCTTCCAGCGCGACCACGCCTGGCTGCCGCCCGCGCTGGCGCGCCGCTATGCGCGCGCCTACGGCAGCCGCGCCACGCGCCTGCTGACGGGCGCCGCCTCGATGGCCGACCTGGGCGCGCAGCTGGCGCCCGGCCTGTACGAAGCCGAAGCGTGCTATCTGATCGAGGTGGAATGGGCCAGGAGCAGCGACGACATCCTGTGGCGGCGCAGCAAGCTGGGATTGCGCTGCACGCCGGCCGACGTGGCGCGCCTGCAGCAGTGGCTGGCGGTGCATCTGGCGCAGGAGGTGGCGGCATGACGTATTTGCTGGCCCTCGACCAGGGCACTTCCAGCTCGCGCAGCATGGTGTTCGATGAAGCAGGCGCCATCGTCGCCGTGGCACAGCGCGAGTTTCGCCAGTTATTCCCGCAGCCGGGCTGGATCGAACACGACCCGATGGAAATCTGGCATAGCCAGTTGGCGACCTGCCGTGAAGTGCTGGCCAAGACAGGCTTGCAGGCCGATGCCCTGGGTGCGCTGGGCATCACCAACCAGCGCGAAACGACGGTGGTATGGGACCGCGCCACGGGCGAACCCGTGTACAACGCCATCGTCTGGCAAGACCGCCGCACGGAAGCGCTGTGCGAGGATTTGCGCGCGCGCGGCCTGGCCGGCGCCATCCACGCGAAAACGGGCCTGGTGCTCGACCCGTATTTTTCCGGCACCAAGCTGCGCTGGATACTCGACGCCGTACCCGGCGTGCGCGCGCGGGCCATGCGCGGCGAACTGGCCTTCGGCACCATCGATACGTGGCTGGCGTGGAAAATGACGGGCGGCCGCCTGCACGTGAGCGACGTCAGCAACGCTTCGCGCACCATGCTGTGGAACCTGCATGAAGGCTGCTGGGATGCCCAGCTGCTCGACTGGCTGGGCATTCCCGCCAGCCTGCTGCCATCCGTCCACCCATCGAGCCACGTATATGGCGAAACGGATGCGGACGTACTGGGCAGCCCCGTCATCATCGGCGGCATCGCCGGCGACCAGCAGGCGGCGCTGTTCGGCCAGACCTGTTTCAAGCCGGGCATGGCCAAGAATACCTATGGCACGGGCTGCTTCCTGTTGCTGAATACCGGCGAACAGTGCGCGCAATCGCAGCATGGCCTGATCAGCACAGCCGCCTGCCAGGTGGGCGCGCAGCCGACATATGCGCTCGAAGGCAGCGTCTTCATCGGCGGCGCCGTGGTGCAATGGCTGCGCGACGGCCTCGGTGCCATCGGCCACGCGGGCGAAGCGGAAGGCTTGGCCGCCTCCGTGCCCGATTCGGGCGGCGTCGTCTTCGTACCATCGTTTACGGGACTCGGTGCGCCGTACTGGGTGCCGTCGGCGAAAGGCGCCATCCTGGGCCTGAGCCGCGGCAGCACGGTGGGCCACATCGCCCGCGCGGCATTGGAAGCGATCGCCTTCCAGAGCGCCGCCCTGCTGGGCGCCATGACGCGCGACGCGCAAGCGCCGATCACGGAACTGCGCGTGGACGGCGGCGCCTGCGCCAACAACCTGCTGCTGCAATTCCAGGCCGACTTGCTGGGCATCCCCGTCGTGCGCCCGCAAGTGATCGAAACGACGGCATTGGGCGCGGCCTACCTGGCGGGCCTGGCCATCGGCCTGTATCAAGGCACCGACGAACTGGCGTCGCACTGGCGCGCCGACCGGACGTTCTTGCCCACCATCGGACGCGACCAAGCGGCCAGCCTGATGCAGCAGTGGGAGGTGGCCGTGCGGCGGTTTACCGGTAATGGGGAACACTGACAAACGCCGGGGCAAAAAAGGCTCTGTCATCGGCAAATAGGGGAAATGCCGGAATCTTCCCTTGCTTGTGTTGTCTGACTCTGCATACTCACCACGCAGGGAGCAGATCATGCAGCCAGCCGAATGGATC
>NZ_JAHKQW010000024.1:0-25359 GCF_019345575.1 Janthinobacterium sp. NKUCC08_JDC
GCCAAATTATCTGGGGTGGCGCTGGATACTCGATGCCAGGCGCATCCGCTCGCCAGAAACGTTATTGAGAGCAACGCTGGGAGGATTCCCACATCTGACGGTGACATAGCCTTTTTTTTCGCCTGCACACATGGCGTATAAACAGCCTTGTCTAGACTTTTCCTCCGCGCTGAAAGGCGTTTGAAGGCCCATTAAAATTAAAGTATACATTTTTGTCTACAAGGTTTAATCTAGCCCTATTGAATTTCAGGCAAGAGGAAACCGCATGGCCAAGACGCACGACATCCCGAAACCGACGGCAGCCGAACTCGATCTGCTGCAGGCACTGTGGCCGCTGGGCGCCGCCACGGCCAAGCAGGTGCACGAGACGATGGCAGTGGCCAAACCGGCCATCACGTATGGCACCGTACTGCGCCTGATGCAGATCATGCACGGCAAGGGTTTGCTGATCCGCGACGAAAGCCAGCGCTCACACGTGTATGCGCCGGCGCAGGCGCAGGACAGCCTGCAGACGAATCTGCTCAAGGAATTGATGCAGAAGGCCTTTGCCGGTTCGGCCAAGGCGCTGGTGCTGGCGGCGCTGCGCACGGGCGTGTCGCGTGCCGAACGCGAGGAAATCGAAAAAATGCTCAAGGACGATCAGTCATGAGCGGCTTCGTGCCAGCACTGGGCTGGACCCTGCTGCACTTCCTGTGGCAAGGCTTGCTGATCGGTTGCGCCACGGCGCTGGCGCGGGCGGCCCTGCGCAATGCGCGTCCGGAGGCGCGCTACGCCGTCGGTTGCGGCGCCCTGCTGGCCTGCCTGGCATGGCCGGCGGCGGGCTTGTATCTGCGCCTGGCCGGTGGCGATGTCACGGGCGCCTTGTACTCCAGCGCCTTGCTGCCCGCCGCCCTGCTGGCGCCCGACAGCCTGCCCGACCTGGACCTGCTGCTGCGCGCCGTCGTCGGCGTGTGGGCGCTGTGCGCCGCCGTGCTGGCCGTGCGCATGGCGCTGGGCATGCTGTGGATAGAGCGCAGCGCAAGGAACATGGGCGCCACGCATGGCCAACTGCAGACCAGGCTGTCGCGCATGGCGCACGATGCGGGCGTGACGCGGCCCGTGCGGCTGCGCGTGCTCGACAACATCGCCAGCCCGCTCACGGCCGGCATCTGGCGACCCGTGGTGCTGGTGCCCGCCGCGCTGTTGACCGGCATGCCGCCGCACCTGCTCGACGCGCTGCTGGCGCACGAACTGGCGCACATCCGGCGCCACGATTATCTGATCAACCTGCTGCAAAACGCCATCGAGGCGCTGCTGTTCTTCCACCCTGCCGTCTGGTGGATTTCACGCGGCGTGCGCCTCGAGCGCGAACACATTGCAGATGATTTCGCAGCAAGACAACTGGGCGAACCGCGGCGTCTGGCTCTTGCACTCTCGGAACTGGAACGCCTCCAGTTCTCAACCCACCACCTGGCCCAGGCGGCCAACGGAGGAGATCTTATGTCACGTATCAAACGATTGCTGCGCCCCGCACCACACACCCTGAACTGGAAGGCGGCCGTGCCGCTGCTGGCTCTGGCCGGCGCCTGCCTCGGCATCTACGGCCAGGCCGTCGCCGCCGATAGCGCGCCCGTGCTCGAGCGCCGCCCCATCATCGACTTTGGCGTCTGCGGCAAACCCGTCTGGCCAGCCGCATCACTGCAGGCGAAGGAAGAGGGCAAGGTCACCATGTCCTTCGACGTGAATGCCGCCGGCAAGGTAACAGGCTCGAGCGTCGTCAAGAGTAGCGGCCATCCGGCCCTCGACGAAGCGGCGCGCAGCGGCATCGCCAAGTGCACGTTCAAGCCGGCCCTCGCTGGCGGCAAGCCTGTCAGCGCCAGCGTCAAGGCGCAATACGTCTGGAGTCTGAAGTAAACCCTGGGCGGCGGCAGCGCGGCAACATCGCAGCAGCGCTGCCGCCGCCCGCTTGCGGGTATGATCATGGATTCTTCCACGCACCTGTGAACACGCCATGAACAAGATCAAAACCGGCCTCGTCGGCTACGGCTTTGCCGGCTCCACCTTCCACGCTCCCGTCCTGTCCACCATCGATGCCCTGGAACTGACGGCCGTCGCCTCGAGCAAACCGGAGCTCGTGCACAAGGATTGGCCGCACGCCACCGTGTATGCGCAGCCCGCGCAGCTGTTTGCCGATCCATCCATCGAACTGGTCGTCATCGCCGCACCCAACGAAGCGCATTTCAGCCTGGCGCAGGCGGCCCTGCAGGCCGGCAAGCACGTGGTGGTCGACAAGCCATTCACCATTTCCAGTGCCGAGGCGCAGAGCCTGATCGCGCTGGCGAAAGAACGCAAGCTGGTGCTCAGCGTGTACCACAACCGGCGTTGGGATGGCGACTTCCTGACCCTGAAATCGCTGCTGGCACAGGGCACCCTGGGCCGCATCGCCAGCGTCGAATCGCACTTCGACCGTTTCCGCCCCGAGATCCGCCAGCGCTGGCGCGAGTCCGGCGCACCGGGCGGCGGCTTGCTGTACGACCTGGGTCCGCACATGCTGGACCAGGCCATGCAGCTGTTCGGCCAGCCGGAAAAGCTGTACGCCGATATAGCCCTGCAGCGAGATGGCGCGCAAGCCGTCGACTACATGCACATCGTTTTGTACTACGACCGGCTGCGCGTGGTATTGCAAGCGGGCTGCCTGGTGAAGGCGCCGACGGCGCGCTTCGCCGTGCATGGCGACAAGGGCAGTTTCGTGAAGTTTGGCCTCGACCCGCAGGAAGACGCCCTGAAGGCGGGCGGCAGGCCGGGCCAGCCCGGCTGGGGCATGGATCCCGTGCGCGGCGCGCTGCACCTGGGCACGCAGCCGGACGGACATTGTGAACACCTGGACATGCAGGCGGGCCGCTACCAGGACTTTTACCAGGGCATGGCCGACGCCATCCGCCACGGCGCAGCGGCGCCCGTGCCAGCCGAAGATGCGGCGGCGACGATACGCCTGATCGAACTGGCGCTGCAAAGCGCCGCCGAAGGGCGCGTGCTCAAGGTCAGTTGATCGGGTTCAGTTGATGACAAAGGCCAGCACCACGGCGCCCAGCGCCAGCAGGGCCAGGCCGCAGATGAACAGCAGCTCACCCCACCATTCGTAGCGCAAGCGCGACTGGCCGGGGCGCAGCGACATGAACGACAGCACGGCGCTGACGAGAAAGACGATGGCATCGACAGCAAGCAGCTTGTCGATGGCCACGCGCACCTCGCCGCGCGGCGCCAGGTGCCCGATCGACAGCACCGTCATGCATACGCCGACCATGGTCGCCGACGTGGGCAGTATATGTGCCGACAAGCCCCGCGCCGACAAGCCCTGTTCAGGCGCCTTGCCGTCGCCAGCCATCAGGATTTACCTTGATTCGTTCCGGCCGGCCAGATCAGTTCCACCCGCGCGGAACTGCCAGCCTTGATTTGCACCTTGCGCTCCAACGTCTTGCCGGCCAGGGTGGCGCGCAGGCTGTAGCTGCCCGGGGCCAGTTTCGCCAGCAGGAACGGTCCGCTGGCCGTCGTTTCCAGCACCGGCGCGCCCTTGGCGTCGCGTATTTCCAGCTTCACGTCGGAGGCAAATTCCGCCTTGCCCGCCGCCTGCACGGAAAACACGAGACTCAAGGGCCAATGCCGGCTGGCGCTCTTGATGGCCGTCGACTCGTCGAGGCCGATGCCGCCGCTCAGGTATTCCACCGCCCCGCTCTTCTGCACGGGCGGCAGCGCGCTGTCGGCTTGGGCCTGCGCCGCACTTCCCAGCAACAGCCCGGCGGCCAGCATTGCCGCCGCCAGGCCCAGGGTACCGCGTCTGCGTCTGTTTGATGCCATCTCACTCTCCTCATGTCGGTTGAATCAAGATAGGAAGCGCAGCTTAGGCCAGTCTTAGCTTAGCGCCGGCGCATGGCCTCGGCGATCTTCTGGTCCGTCTTGTACTGGCTCAGCGCATATACGGCCCAGATCGTCGCTGGCAGCCAGCCGATCAGGGTGATTTGCAGGATCAGGCAAATGATGCCGGCGATCGGACGGCCGATCGTGAAAAAGGTCAGCCACGGGAGTAACAGGGCAATCAGCAAGCGCATCGTTCGTTCCTTGAGTATTCCCCTGTGCCGCGGGGACCGGGCCGGCATGCGCCGACGGTAAATTCAGTCTAGCCGATTATAACGATACTGGCGTCTCACGCCGGCACGGGTGCCAGCAGTTTTTCCATCCAGGCCAGGATGGCGGCGAAGATGACATCGCGGTTCACTTCATTGAAGTTCTCGTGATAATTGGCCGGATAGTAGTGATAGTCGAGCAAGCCATCGGGCACGCTGCGCAGCAGGCTTTCCGTGGCGCGGCTGTCGGCCAGCTTGTCGTCGCCCGCCACCACGGCGAACAGGGGGAAACGCCACGCGGACAAGCCGCCCGCCAGTTCCTTTTGCGCCGACGTCAAGGCATGGGCAAAGCGCACCGATGCGGCACTGGCACGGATGCCGTCGCGCTCATCCTGGAAATGGCGCGCGGTGATGGTTTGATCGTGCGTGAGCAGCATGGTCAGGTTCCCCAGCGGCACCTTCATCGTGGGGAAGCGCCGCGCCAGCCAACCCGACAGCATCTGCAGCCCCTTCGGCACGGGTATCGCATTCACGTAATACGGCGATGAAATCACAAACCCCTTGATGGCCGCATCGCCCGCGAAACGCCGCAACCCCAGGTGCGTGGCGATCAGGCCGCCCATCGAGTGGCCCATGACGAACACGGGCAAGCCCGGATACGTCTGTTTGACCCAGGCGAGGAACAGTTCCTCGTCGTCGAGGAAGGCGTCAAACGAGGGAATGTCCACCTTGCGCTTGCCATCGTGGCCCACCATGTCGAAGCTGACGGTGGCGATACCGTGCTGGCGGAAGTAGAGCGCCGGCGTGACGTAATCGCCCGCATGCGCCATGCCGCCGTGGATCGCCAGGATCACGGCACGTGGATGCTCGGGCTGCCAGATGTGGATCGGCCGCTCGACCTGGTCGCTGCACAGCAGGCTGGCCATCTTGTCTTCTGAAAAACGCATCGCTGCTCCTGTCATGCCCTGTCACGCCTTCAGATGATCGATCAACTGGCGCGCATACAGGGGTAATTCACTGAACTGGCGCACGCAGATCGTGAGATTGCGTACCGACCAGGGATCGGATAATTCCAGGCAGCGCAGCGCCATCGTCTGCTGGCAGCGGCTGGCCGCCGCCAGCGGCACCACGCTGATGCCCACGCCGCTGGCCACCATGCGGCACACGGCATCGAAGCTGCGCAGGCGCACGCGTACCTTTAACGGACGCCCCAGGCGCGCCGCATGCATGCCCAGGTATTGCTGCATCGCGCTGTCGTCGGCCAGACCGATGAAATCGTGATCCAGCACGCTGGCAAAGTCGACCACGCCATCCTGGCCCAGCGCGCGGTGGTGCACGCCGTCGGCCGCCGCGATGACCACCAGCCGGTCGGGGCGGAACAAAAACGTCTGCAAGCCGCGCATGTCGACCGAGTCGGAAACGATGCCCATGTCGGCCAGCCCTTCCGAGACGGCCTTGACGATATCGTAACTGAGGCGCTCTTCCAGGTCGATGGTCAGGTTCGGATGGCGGTCGAGAAAAGCGCCCAGCGCCTCGGGCAAAAATTCGCTGAGCGCGGCCGTATTGCACAACAGGCGCAACTGCCCTTTCAAGCCGCGCGCAAATTCACCGAGTTCGCCGCGCATTTTCTCCATTTGCAGCAGCACCAGGCGCGCGTGATGGAGCAAGGTCTGGCCCACGGGTGTCGGCTCCACACCGCGCCGCCCGCGCAGCAGCAAGGGCATGCCCAGCATCTCTTCCATGCCGCGCACGCGCGCACTGCTCGACGCCAATGCCAGGTGGCTGCGCGCGGCGCCCGCCGTCAGGCTGCCCGCCTCCACCACGTTGACAAACAGCTGCAAATCGACGAGATCAAAGCGCATGGCGGCTCTCCTTTTCGCCATCTTAGCAGCCTTCGCATTTGACTAAGGCTGACTCAAAATAATCCGCCTTGGCGAAAGTGTCTGGCAAGCGCAGAATCCACGCAGTTCACTGTGGATAAAAAAGATGGAGACCTCATTCCTGCTGGCCGTCAGCGCCAGCTTCCTCGTCGCTGGCTTCGTCAAGGGCGTAGTCGGATTGGGCTTGCCGACGGTGGCCATGGGCACGCTCAGCCTTGTCATGCCGCCCGTGCAGGCGGCCGCCCTGCTGATCGTGCCATCGATGGTGACGAACGTGTGGCAGCTGGCGGCCGGCCCCGGCCTGCGCGCCCTGCTGCGCCGTCTATGGCCCATGCTGGCGGCCGTCATGGCCGGCACTCTGGCGGGCGGCGCGTTGCTGCCGCAAGACAGCGGCGCCTGGGCCGTCGTCGCGCTGGGCGTGGCGCTGATGCTGTATGCGCTGGCGGGATTGTTATCGCTGCAGCTGCGCGTGCCGGCGCGGCACGAAGCGTGGCTGGGGCCCGTGGCGGGCGCAGTGACGGGACTGGTGACGGCCGCCACGGGCGTCTTCGTCATCCCCGCCGTACCGTATCTGCAGGGGCTGGGGCTGGCGCGCGATGCGCTGGTGCAGGCGCTCGGCCTGGCGTTTACGGCATCGACCGTGGCGCTGGCGGCCAGCCTGGCCCTGCACGGCGACTTCAGCCTCGGTGCGGCCGGCGCTTCCGCATATGCGCTGCTGCCGGCGCTGGCCGGCATGCTGGCCGGTCAATGGCTGCGCGGGCGCATCGCGCAGCAGGTATTCAAGCGGTGCTTTTTTGCCGGGCTGTTCGCCCTGGGCTTGCATGCGGCGTTGAAACCATGGCTGGCGTGATGCAGATCGACTGGCAAGGAGACAGCGCGCTGTGCGCGTGGATCGACGGCCAGCAGGTGGCCATGCTCGACATCAGCCGACACGCCGATAAAGTGACGGTGAACATGCTGTTCGTGAAACCGCCATTCCGCCGGCGCGGCATCGGCGGCGCACTGTTGCGGCGGCTGTTGCAATGCCACCCGCAAGCTGCCACCGCCTGCAGCGACCCGCGGCTGCGGGCGCTGCTGGAGAGAACTACTTAAATACCATACCGATTGCGGTATGCGGAGACGGCTTCTTTATATTTCAGCAATTCCGGATCGGCGCCCGCGCCATTCAGGTAGCCGAACAGATCGTCCAGGTTGCCGATCGAGATGACGGGAATGCCATACTGTTTCGACACTTCCTGCACCGCCGAACTTGGCGACAGCTGGCCGTCCGGGCCGGAACGCTCCATGCGGTCCAGGGCGATCAGCACGGCGCACGGTTCGGCGCCGGCGGCACGTATCATGTCCACCGATTCGCGCACCGAGGTACCGGCCGAGATCACATCGTCAATGATGACAACCTTGCCATGCAGCTTGGCGCCGACGATGGTGCCGCCTTCGCCATGGTCCTTGGCTTCCTTGCGGTTGAAGGCGAACGAGGTGTTGCGGCCCTTGCCGGCCAGCGCCACGGCGGTGGCCGACGCCAGGGTGATGCCCTTGTAGGCGGGGCCGAACAGCATGTCGAATTCCACGCCCGAGTCGAGCAGGGTCTGCGCGTAGAACTGCGCCAGTTCGGCCAGGGTGGCGCCGTCATGGAACAGGCCCGCATTGAAGAAGTACGGCGACTGACGTCCGGCCTTGGTGGTGAACTCGCCGAACCGCAAGACTCCCTTGGATACTGAAAACGCGATAAACTGCTGGCGTAAATTATTCACATTAGCCTCATTTTTTAAAAGTGCCTGTATTTTAATCCGCACGCACCGGCGAGACAATCGCCATGCCGCGCCCGCCGGCCCCGTACAACGCCCTTTTCACTCTCGACCTATGCCAAAAATTATTTCCGCCAATCTGAACGGTATCCGTTCCGCCGCCAAAAAAGGCTTCTTCAACTGGATGGGCACGCAGACGGCCGATTTCATCTGCGTGCAGGAATTGAAGGCGCAGCTGCCCGACATGACGCCGGAATTCCTCAACCCGCACGGCTACCATGGCCATTTCCACTATGCCGAGAAAAAAGGCTATTCGGGCACGGGCGTGTATAGCAAGGTCGAACCGGACGCCGTGCACATCGGTTTCGGCAGCCCTGAATTCGATGCCGAAGGCCGTTACGTACGCTGCGATTTTGGCAACCTCTCCGTCATTTCCGTGTACTGCCCGTCCGGCTCGTCCGGCCCCGAACGCCAGGAAGCCAAGTTCCGCTTCATGGAACTGTTCCTGCCGCATTTGCTCGAATTGAAGGCGCTGGGCCGCGAAGTGGTCATCTGCGGCGACTGGAACATCGCCCACCATGAAATCGACTTGAAGAACTGGAAGGGCAACAAGAAGAACTCCGGCTTCCTGCCCGAGGAACGGGCATGGCTGACGCGCGTCTTCGACGAAGTGGGCTTTGTCGACGTGCACCGCGGCCTGGACAAGCGCGAAGACCAGTACACGTGGTGGAGCAACCGCGGACAAGCCTACGCGAAAAACGTGGGCTGGCGCATCGATTACCACGTCGCCACCCCCGGCATCGCGGCCCAGGCGCATACGGTCAGCGTCTACAAGGATGAGCGTTTTTCCGACCATGCACCGTTGATCATCGATTACACGATCAAGGGCTGATATTTGACACGTCGTGGGTGGTGTCGGCTTACGCGCTGCGCGCTAAGCCGACCTACGCCGACGTGCGTCGGCCTGCACCGAATCTGCCGTAGGTCGGATTAGGACCGCAGGGCCGTAATCCGACAACATTGTTGGCGTCGCCAGTGGTGGCGTCGGATTACCCGAGCATGCGCCGGCTTTCAAAATGGCGCATCTCGCCCGTTAGCGGGTCAGTAAAATCGATGGCCCGCGCCAGCAGTTGCAAGGGCTGCGACATGTCGTCTTCCTTGCACGGCAGGGCCACGGGATAAAACGCATCGTTGACGATGGGGATGCCCAGCGCGGCCAGGTGCACACGCAGCTGGTGCTTGCGGCCCGTGTGCGGCTGCAGCCGGTACAGGGCGACAATGCCGCGCTCTTCGATCAGCTCGATGATGGTTTCCGAATTCGGCTCGCCCGCTTCCTCGCGCATGAGGAAAAACTGCGCGCCCTCGACCATGCGGCTGCGGTAGGTAAATGGAAAATCGCGCCCCGCCAGCACGGGCGCCAGCGCCTCGTAGGTCTTGCGCACTTCGCGGCGCTGGAACAGCGACTGATAGGCGCCGCGGCTGGCTACCTGGCGCGAAAAAATCACCACGCCGGCCGTCTCCCGGTCCAGGCGGTGGATCGGCGTCAGCTCGGCGCAGTCCAGCTTTTTCTTCAGGCGCGTCAGCAAGGTCTCCTGCACGAAGCGCCCGGCCGGCGTCATGGGCAGGAAGTGCGGCTTGTCGACCACCACCAGGTGTTCATCCTGAAACAGTATCTCTTCCTGGAAGGGGATCGGTGTTTCCCGTTCCAGCTCGCGGTAGTAAAAAATGCGCATGCCGCGCCGGTATGCGCTATCGGGCGCCAGCACGGCGCCGTCCCCGTTGACCACTTCGCCGCGCGCCATGCGGTCCAGCCATTGCGCGGCGCTGATCTGCGGATAGCGCTCGAGCAGGAAGGACAGCATGTCCGGCCACTGCCCTTCGGGCAGCCACAGATAGCTGGGCGCCACGCCGTCGCGCATGGGCAAGGGTGCGGCGGCGTGACGGGCCGGCATCCTAGCGCTGCGCGATGGCGTTGCTGCGGTAAGGCGGCAAAGCGTCGATGCTGACGCCCTTGCTGCGCGCGTACAGCGGCAGCACTTGCGCCATGTGGCTGTTCATCTGCGAGATGCGGTCCTTGCCAGACGGGTGCGTCGAGAGGAATTCCGGCGGCGCGCCCTTGCTCACGGCGGCCATCTTCTGCCACAGGATGACGCCGGCGCGCGGGTCGAAGCCGGCGCGCGCGGCCAGGTCCATACCGATCAGGTCCGCCTCGCGTTCATCGTCGCGCGAAAACTTCAGCATCACGCCCTGCGCCGCCATATTCGTGGCGGTACTGGTGATGCTCGGATCGACGCCGAGCCAGGCCGACAGGCCGGCACCGGCCAGCTTGGCACCGACGGCGGCCAGGTTGCCCTTGCCGGCCTGCGCCTGCGAGTGCTCGCGCAAGGCGTGGGAAATCTCATGGCCCATGACGATGGCCACTTCGTCGTCGGTCAGATTCAGCTTGGTGATGATGCCGCTGTAAAAAGCGATCTGCCCGCCCGGCATGCAAAAGGCATTGACCTGGTCGGAATTGAGCAGGTTGACCTGCCAGTTCCAGTTGGCCGACGCCTCGTTCCAGCGCGTGGCGAACGGGATAATGCGCTGGGCGATGGCACGCAGGCGTTTCACTTGCGGATCGCTGTCGGGCACCAGCGCATTTTTTTCCTTCGCCTCGTTGACCAGCTGCGTATATTGCTGCTTCGATTGTTCATTGAAGTCGGCGCCGCCGGCAAAGATGCGCGAAGTCGACAGGGGGCGTACCTTGATGCCATCCTGGACCGTCGCCTGCTGGGCGTGGGCGGACAGGGACGACAGCGCGGTGGCCGCGCACAGGCTGGCCAGGACGGCGTAACGTTTAAGGGATATTGGTGCCATTGGCAGACCTCCATGGAGCGATTTTAGGCAGCATCATCATGGCCGGGAAGGCCAGGAAGAAGCACACGATGAAAAACGAGAACCAGCCCAGCTCGGCGACCAGAAAGCCCACCGAGGCATTGATCAGGGTGCGCGGCACGGCGCTGAGGCTGGAAAACAAGGCATATTGCGTGGCAGTGTAGCGCGGGTCCGTGCTGCGCGACAGGAACGCGACAAAGGCAGCCGCGCCCAGGCCCAGGCTGGCAAAGGCTTCAAAACCGATCACGGCGCTGAGCAGCATGGTATTCGGCCCCACCTGCGCCAGCCAGGCGAATCCGAGAATGGCGACCGCCTGCAGCGCGCCAAACACCCACAGGCCCCGGTTGATGCCCAGCTTGAGCATCCATATGCCGCCGACCACGCCACCGGCCAGGCTGGCCCAGAAACCCGTGGTGTTGGCGGCCAGGCCGATCTGCGTCATGGAAAAACCCAGGTCCAGATAGAACTTCGTCGCCAGCGCCGTGGCCATGCTGTCGCCGATTTTGTAGAGTAGTACGAAGGCAAGGATCCACATTGCGTTACGCCAGCCATCGCGCGCGATGAATTCCTGGAACGGCAGAATGATCGCTTCGCGCATGGTCTTCGGCGGCGAGCCGTACACGGTCGGCTCCTTGATCAGCAGGGTGCAGACAAACCCCGGCAGCATGAAGGCGGCCGTGATCCAGAAGACGGGTTGCCACGGCATGCGGTCGGCCAGGATCAGCGACAGCGCGCCCGGCACCATGCCCGCCACTTTATACGCGTTGACGATGACGGCGGCGCCCAGGCCCTGCTCGTTGTCACTGAGGATTTCACGCCGGTAGGCGTCGATGACGATGTCCTGGCTGGCAGACAGGAAGGCCACGCCGCCGGCAGCCGCCGCGATCAGGCCGATCTGCGTGAGCGGGTCCAGCATGCCCATGCCGCCGATGGCAAAGAACAGCGCCACTTGCGTCAGCGCCATCCAGCCGCGCCGCCGTCCCAGTCCCAGGATGCGGTAGCGGTCCATCAGGGGCGCCCACAGGAATTTCCAGATGTACGGGAACTGCACCAGCGCAAACAGCCCCAGCGCCTTGACGTTCAAGCCCGACTTGGCCAGCCATGCCTGCAGCAGGTACAGCAGGATGAACAGGGGCAGGCCGGAACTGAAGCCCAGCACCAGCACGGCCAGCATGCGGCCGTTGGCATAGGAACGCCAGCCAGGCGCCGGGCTTTTGCTCATCAATGCACCGCTTTTTTACGCAGGCGGAAGACGGCCAGGTCGCCGCGCAGGTTCGGCAGCACGGAGACCATCTTGCCTTCGGCCAGGGCCACGCATTCGATCACTTCCAGGCCGCATTCCTCGGCCAGTTCGCGGAAGT
The DNA here is from genome assembly GCF_019345575.1 of Janthinobacterium sp. NKUCC08_JDC. Lineage (NCBI taxonomy): Bacteria > Pseudomonadati > Pseudomonadota > Betaproteobacteria > Burkholderiales > Oxalobacteraceae > Janthinobacterium > Janthinobacterium sp. NKUCC08_JDC. Next base: position 11,961 of record NZ_JAHKQW010000024.1, read on the forward strand.
CGTTGATGGTGGCGCAGCGCACGTTCGGCGTGTCGTACCACTGGTACGGCAGCGATTTCGACACGGGCATGCGGCCTTTGAGCAGCGCCACGCGGTGCGGCCAGTAGGCGAAGTTGGGGAAGGAGACGATGGCCTCGGCGCCCACGCGCACGATGTCGCGCAGCAGCGGCTCGACCTGCTTCATCATCTGCAGCGACGACAGGCACAGCACCGTGTCGAAGCTGTTGTCGCCAAAAATCGACAGGCCCTTTTCCATGTCCTGCTGGATCACGTTCACGCCACGGCGGGTGCTGGCCAGCACCTTGTCGTCGGCGATCTCGATGCCGTAGCCGCTGCATTCCTTGTCGCTTTGCAGGTACTGCAGCATCACGCCTTCGCCGCAGCCCACGTCCAGCACGTGCGCGTTGTTCGGCACCCAGTGGGCGATGAATGCCAGGTCGGGGCGCAGCGCGCTCAATTCGTCAAAAGTCATGCGGTCTCCTTCGCGCCCTGGCGGACGGCGGTGTTCTGTACGGCGGCAGGCGCGCCCGCCCCGATGTCGTTCCAAACCTGGCCATAATAGGCGCGCACCATGTTCATGTAGCGCGCGTCTTCCAGCAAAAAGGCGTCGTGGCCGTGCGGCGCGTCGATCTCGGCATACGTGACCTGGCGGCGGTTGCAGACGAGCGCCTCGACGATTTCGCGGCTGCGCTCGGGCGAAAAACGCCAGTCGGTGGAAAACGAGGCGAGGAAGAACTTGGCCTTCGTGCCCGACAGGGCCTTGGCCAGGTCGCCGCCATGCGCGCGCGCCGGATCGAAATAATCGAGTGCCTTGGTGATCAATAAATACGTGTTGGCGTCGAAGTATTCGGAAAACTTGTCGCCCTGGTAGCGCAGATACGATTCGATCTCGAAGTCGATGCCGAAGCCGAACTTGTAGTCGCCCGTCTGCGCCGCATCGCGCAGCTTGCGGCCGAATTTTTCCGCCATGTCGTCATTCGACAGATAGGTGATATGGCCCACCATGCGCGCCACGCGCAAGCCGTTCTTCGGCACCACGCCGTGCGCATAGAAGTCGCCGCCATGGTAATCGGGGTCCGACAGGATGGCCTGGCGCGCCACGTCATTGAAGGCGATGTTTTGCGCCGACAGCTTGGCCGTCGAGGCGATCACCACACAGTGGCGCAGGCGTTCGGGGAACATGATGCTCCACGCCAGCGCCTGCATGCCGCCCAGCGAGCCGCCCATCACGGCGGCGAACTCGGTGATGCCCAGTTCATCGGCCAGCCGCGCCTGCGCGCTGACCCAGTCTTCCACCGTGACGACGGGGAAGGCGGCGCCATACGGCTTGCCGGTGGCGGGATTGGTATGCATGGGGCCCGTCGAACCGAAGCAGGAGCCGAGGTTGTTGACGCCGATGACGAAGAATTTGTCCGTGTCGAGCGGCTTGCCGGGACCGACCATATTGTCCCACCAGCCTGCGCTCTTCGGCTGGTCCGCGTACACGCCTGCCACGTGGTGCGAGGCGTTCAGGGCGTGGCAGACCAGCACCGCGTTCGATTTGTCGGCGTTCAGGGTGCCGTAGGTTTCATACATCAACATATAGTCCCGCAGCGATGCTCCGCTTTGCAGCTGCAGGGGTTGCGCAAAATACATGGTTTGCGGCGAAACGATTCCAATGGATGACATGTGTGTCGGTTTATAAAAGGGGGGCGGCCCCACGGGCCATGGTCGATGCAGCACCGCGATGATAGGTGCTGCAACTTTAGCATCAGGACACCTCTTGCCGCGCGCGACGTATCCTGATGCTGATAGGTGACAGTTTACATGAGCTGCAGCTGCTGGACGGCTTCCGCGATCACATTTGGTTCCATGGAACGCATAATTTTGCGCATTTGTGGCGCAATCAGGCCCAGGTCGCTGTTGAGGATCTCTTGCTTGACCGCCAACAGCTGGGCCGGATGCATGGAAAACTCGCGCAGCCCCATGCCCAGCAACAGGCGCGTGAGCTTCACGTCGCCCGCCATTTCGCCGCAGACGGCCACGTCGATACCCGCCTTGTGGCCGGCGGCGATCGTCATGGAGATCAGTTGCAGCACGGCCGGGTGCAGCGGATTGTACAAATGCGCCACTTCGTAGTCGACCCGGTCGATGGCCAAAGTGTACTGGATCAGATCATTCGTGCCGATCGACAGGAAATCCATGCGCTTGACGAACATGGGCAAGGCCAGCGCGGCGGCGGGAATCTCGATCATGGCGCCCACTTCGACTTCGTCGTCGAACTTGATGCCCTCCTCGCGCAGGCTGGCCTTCGCTTGCGCGATCATGGCCAGCGACTGGTCGATCTCGAACGCATGCGCGAGCATCGGGATCAGGATGCGCACCTTGCCGAAGGCGGAGGCGCGCAAAATGGCGCGCAGCTGAGTCAGGAACAATTGCGGCTCGGCCAGGCAGTAACGGATGGCGCGCAGGCCCAGCGCGGGATTCAAGGCCGTATGGTCGGCCTGGTCGAGCGGCTTGTCGGCGCCGATATCGAGCGTGCGGATGGTCACCACGCGGCCCTTCATCGACTGCACCGTGTTGCGGTAGGCCTCGAACTGCTCGTCCTCGGTGGGAATCTTGTGGGCGCGGCCCATGAACAGGAATTCGGAACGGAACAGGCCCACGCCGCTGGCGCCCGATTCCAGCGCAAACGGGCAATCCTCGGGCAATTCGATATTCGCCAGCAGGGTGACGGGCGTGCCGCATTTGGTCACGGCCGGCGTCTTTTTCAGCTTGCCCAGCTTCTTGCGCGCGCGCTGCATGGCCACCTGGCGCTCGCGGTACTGTTCCAGCACCAGCGCGCTGGGGTTGGCGATGACCACGCCGGCGTCGCCGTCGATGATCAGCCAGTCGTCCTGGTCGATCAGCATCGATGCCTGCGACATGCCGACGGCGGCGGGAATATCGAGGCTGCGCGCGACGATGGCCGTGTGCGAGTTCTGTCCGCCCACGTCGGTAATGAAACCGATGAAGGAGCGGTCGCGGAACTGCAGCATGTCGGCCGGCGAGATGTCGTGGGCGACGACGATCATCTGCGCCATCAATTCGTCTTCGGCCGCGGCCTTGGGCAGCAGCTGCTCCGTGCCCAGCAAGACTTTCAAGACGCGTTCGGCCACCTGCTGGATGTCCGCCTTGCGTTCGCGCAGGTACGGGTCTTCGATTTCGTCGAACTGGGCCGACAATTCATCGATCTGCGTCAGCAGCGCCCATTCGGCGTTGTAGTGGCGCTTGCGGATGATGTCGAGCGGCGCTTCGGAAATCATCGGATCGGACAAGATGAGCGCATGCACGTCGATGAAGGCGCCCAGCTCCGTGGGCGCATCCTTGGGCAGCTCGTTCCACAGGGTTTGCAGTTCCTTGTGGACGGTGGCGATGGCGCTTTGCAGGCGCTGCACTTCGGCTTCGATCTGCTCCTGGGCGACCAGGTAATGTTTGACGTCAAGGGCGGCCGGCGCCAGCAGATGCGCGCGGCCAATGGCGATGCCGCGGGAAACCGGGATGCCGTGGAGCGTGAAAGATGCCATGGGTTGACCTGTCGGAATGCGGCTGCGGCTGCGTTCGGCGGGCATTACTCGCCTTCGCCAAACCTGTCATTAATCAGGGCGGTCAACGCATCGACACATGCCTGCTCATCATCGCCCTCTGCTTCCAGGGTCACTTTCGCGCCCTTGCCGGCGGCCAGCATCATCACGCCCATGATGGACTTGGCGTTGATGCGGCGCGCGTTGCGGGTCAGCCAGACGTCGCTCTTGAACTTGGCGGCGAGCTGGGTAAATTTGGCGGAGGCGCGTGCGTGCAGTCCCAGCTTGTTGATGATTTCGAGTTCTCTTTGAATCATTTTTGTATGGTCTCTATCCCTGAATGCACTGCATTGTTGCCAGCCCTGCTATAAAACCCGCCGCCTTCAGGGCGGCGGCCATGTCACTCTCTACTCGCCCACGCGAATACGGTTATCGACGCGCACGGCGCCGCTTTGCGCACCGGCCAGCGCCATCTCCACCACCACGTCGAGCGTGTCGCGGCGATACGTGATGGCGCGCAGCAGCATCGGCAGGCTGATGCCGGCGATGACTTCCACCCTGCCCGCATCGGCCAGCTTGTTGCAGCAGTTCGACGGCGTGCCGCCCTTCACGTCGGTAATCACCAGCACGCCGGAACCGTCGTCGAGGCGGCAGATGGCGTCCGACGCCAGTTTCTGCACTTCCATCAGGTCCTGGTCGGCGACGACGTCGATGGCTTCAAACCGTTCCGTTGGCCCCCGGAACACATGCGCGCAGGCGGCGATGAACGCCTGTCCCAGCGGTGCATGTGTCATGAGCAAAATCCCTACCATAGTCATTTCACCTTCTAGCGCTACCGCGCTTGCGCAACGCCATGCTCGACGGCGTCGACAAACATGGCCGCCACGTCAAAACCCGTTTGCTGCATGATTTCCTGGAAGCAGGTCGGGCTGGTGACATTGACTTCCGTCAGATAGTCGCCGATCACGTCCAATCCTACCAGCATCAGGCCGCGCGCGGCCAGGATCGGGCCCAGCTTTTCTGCGATTTCCAGGTCGCGCGCCGTCAATGGCTGCGCCACGCCCGTGCCGCCGGCGGCCAGGTTGCCCCGCACTTCGCCCGCCTGCGGGATGCGCGCCAGCGAAAACGGCACCGGCTTGCCGCCGATGACGAGGATGCGCTTGTCGCCCTTGACGATGTCGGCGATGAAACGCTGCGCCATGATGGTCTGCGCGCCGTTGTCCGTCAGCGTCTCGATGATGGCGCCCAAATTCAGGCCATCGGCCTTGACGCGGAAGATGCCCGTGCCGCCCATGCCGTCGAGCGGCTTGAAGATGACATCCTGGTGCTTGGCGTGGAAGGCGCGCAGGCGCGCTTCGTCCGACGTCACCAGGGTCGGCGACGTGAATTCAGAAAACTGCGCAATGGCCAGCTTTTCATTGTTGTCGCGGATGGCGGACGGCTTGTTGAAGACGCAAGCGCCCTGCTTTTCCGCCAGTTCCAGCAGATATGTGCCGTACACGTATTCCATGTCGAACGGCGGGTCCTTGCGCTCGATGATGGCGTCCAAGGTAGACAGGCGCACTTCTTCGGTGGAGACCACCTTGTACCAGTCGTGCTCGTCGCCGGTCAGCTCGATGTGTTTGACCCGTGCCGTGACGATGCCCTCTTCCAGCGCCATATCCTTCTGTTCGAAGGCATACACGGCATGGCCGCGTTTGGCCGCCTCGCGCATCATGGCGAAGGTGGAGTCTTTGTAAGTCTTGAAGCCTGCCAGCGGGTCGGCAAGGAATGCAATTTTCATGGTGCGTCCAATCGGGGAGCCTGGATAAGGAATGCTTGATTCTAGCCGAGATCGCCAGGCGCGGTAGTCGCCGCGCCCGGCAAGTCTCGTTGACGGATCAATACACCTCGGGATTCGGGTCCGTGCGCTCCATTTCCAGCGACGCTGCCAGCAAGGCCAGGCGCGCCACCACGCCATACACATAAAAGCGGTTCGGCGCGGCCGTGCCCGGCTTGGCCTTCAAATCCGGCACGGCATGCTGCTGGGCAAACGCCAGCGGCACGTACTGCGAGCCGGGCGCGTTCAGGTTCTGGTCCACGCCTTTTTCAGCATGCACGCGGTAGAAGCCGCCCACCACGTAGCGGTCGATCATATAGACGACGGGCTCGGCCACGGCATCCTTGATGCTTTCAAAGGTCGGCACGCCTTCCTGGATGATGACGTCGGTCACCAGCTGGCCATCCTTGACGATGGACATTTTTTCGCGCTGCTTGCGCGACAGGTCGCGCACTTCGCTGGCGTCGCGCACCGTCATGATGCCCGTGCCATACGTGCCCGCATCGGGCTTGACGATGACGAACGGCTTTTCCTTGATGCCGTATTCCTTGTATTTCTTGCGGATCTTGGCCAGCAGCACGTCGACGCTGGCGGCCAGCGCATCTTCGCCCTCGCCTTCCTGAAAATTCACATCGCTGCACTTGGCGTGGAAGGGGTTGAGCATCCACGGGTCGACATCGATCATCTTGCCGAATTTTTTCACCACTTCATCGTAGGCCGTGTAGTGGTTGCTCTTGCGGCGCAAGGCCCAGCCCGCGTGCAAGGGCGGCAGCAGACTTTGCTCATGAATATTTTGCAAGATATCGGGGATACCGTCCGACAAGTCGTTATTCAGCAGAATCGTGCAAGGGTCGAAATCCTTCAAGCCCAGGCGGCGGCCATTGTTCAGGCGCACGAGCGGTTCGATGACGAGCATGTTGCCATCCGGCAACGCCAGCGGTGTCGGCTGGGTGATCTCGGGCGACCACGAGCCGAAGCGCACGTGCAGCCCCGTCTGGCGGAAGATCTGCATCAATCGCGCCACGTTCTGCAGATACTGCGGCGTGGTGTTGTGCAATTCCGGCACAATCAGCAGGTTGCGGGCGTCCGGGCAATACTTGTCAATGGCGGCCATGGCCGCTTGCACGGACAGGGGCAGCATTTCCGTGGCCAGGTTGTGAAAACCGCCAGGGAACAGATTGGTATCGACGGGCGCCAGCTTGTAGCCGGCGTTACGCAAGTCTACCGAGCAATAGAAGGGCGGCGTGTGCTCTTGCCACTCCATGCGAAACCAGCGCTCAATGGCCGGCGTCGCGGCCAGAATCTTTTTTTCGAGGTCGAGCAGCGGTCCGGTCAGGGCCGTGACGAGATGGGGAACCATAGTTACATCCTTAAATTATGTGCAGTATTCAAAAAAGCACACAGAACTGCCGACTATATTACCGTGTAAGTACCCCAAATCGGGGCAAAAGCCTTGTTTTAAAGACCTTTTACATTCCCACAACGAAAAAAAGGCACCTCAATGAGGCGCCTTTTCCACCAGACATGCCGCGCCGGGACGCTGGCATGCCAGATAGTGATTATTTAGCCATGATACGCTTGCTCGCCGTGGCTGGTGATATCGAGGCCTTCGCGCTCTTCTTCTTCCGGTACGCGCAGGCCGATGACGATGTCGACCAGTTTATAGGCGATGACGGAAATGATGGCAGACCAGAGGATGGTGGTGCCGACCGCTTGCGCTTGCACCCACACTTGGTGGCCGATCGAGTACGGATCCGCCGACATCTTGTTGGTGACATAGTCGAAGATGCCCTGGCCGCCCAATTGTGGTGCAGCAAACACGCCCGTCAGCAAGGCACCGAGGATGCCGCCTACGCCATGCACGCCGAACACGTCGAGCGAATCGTCGGCGCCGATCAGGCGTTTCAAGCCATTCACGCCCCACAGGCAGACGACACCGGCCAGCAAGCCGATGACCAGGCCGCCCATCGGGCCGACAAAGCCGGCCGCAGGGGTGATCGCCACCAGGCCGGCCACGGCACCCGATGCGCCACCGAGCATCGATGGCTTGCCTTTGCTGATCCACTCGCCAAATACCCACGACAGGGTAGCGGCGGCAGTGGCCAGCAAGGTGTTGACGAAGGCCAGGGCAGCCACGTCGCCCGCTTCCAGCGAGGAGCCGGCATTGAAACCGAACCAACCCACCCACAGCAGCGACGCACCGATCATGGTCATCGTCAGCGAGTGCGGCGCCATCGATTCGCGGCCGTAGCCGACGCGCTTGCCGATCATGATCGCGCCCACCAGGCCGGCAACGGCGGCGTTGATGTGCACCACGGTGCCGCCGGCGAAGTCCAGCGCGCCTTTTTGCCAGATCCAGCCAGCCTTCAGGGCTTCGCTGGCCGAAGTGGCGGCGTTGGTGATCAGGTCAGGACCGGTCCAGAACCACACCATGTGGGCCGCTGGCAGGTAGGCGAACGTGAACCACAGCACGACGAAGGCCAGCACGGCGGAAAACTTGGCGCGCTCGGCAAAGGCGCCGACGATCAGCGCGCAGGTGATGGCGGCAAACGTGCCCTGGAAGGCGACAAAGACGAACTCGGGAATGACGACGCCCTTGCTGAAGGTGGCGGCGGCGGCAAACGTGCCCTTGGCCGGATCCCAGATACCGTTCAGGAACAGGCGGTCGAAGCCACCGAAGAAGGCGGTTTTTTCCGTGAAGGCGATCGAGTAGCCGTAGATACACCACAGCACGATGACCAGCGCGAACACCATGAACACTTGCATCAGCACCGACAGCATGTTCTTCGAGCGCACCAGGCCGCCGTAGAACAGGGCCAGGCCGGGGATGGTCATCAGGATCACCAGCAGGGTGCTGATCATCATGAAGCTGGTATCGCCCTTGTTGGCAACGGGCGCGGCGGCTGGCGCGGCGGCGGCCGGGGCCGGAGCGGCGGCCGGAGCTGCTGCGTCAGGCACCGGCGTGACGGCGGGAGCGGCGACGGCCGAAGTCGTGGCCGCCTCCGTCTTGGCGGGGGCATCGGCAAAGCTCGGCGCGGCGACGCCAAACGCACACAGACAGGCAAACCCAGCTAGCAATTTTGTTATATTTTTACGCATCAATATTCCCCTTAGAGCGCTTCGTTGCCGGTTTCACCGGTACGGATGCGGATGACTTGTTCCAGGTTGTAGACGAAAATCTTGCCATCGCCGATTTTACCGGTACGCGCGGCACCTTCGATCGCTTCGATGGCCTGGTCGACAATGGCGTCATCGACAGCCGCTTCGATTTTGGTTTTTGGCAAGAAGTCGACGACATACTCGGCGCCACGGTAGAGTTCCGTGTGACCTTTCTGGCGGCCGAAACCTTTGACTTCGGTAACGGTAATGCCTTGCACATTGATAGCCGACAAGGCTTCGCGTACTTCGTCCAGTTTGAACGGTTTAATGATTGCAGTAATCATTTTCATGGCAGTCTCGCTTAAAAGGTTTTGGATACGGTCAGCACGAGACCGGATTTCGCCAGATTCTTGCCATTCGGTGCCAGCGACGTGATGTTGGCTTTGACGTAGGCCAGGGCGACTGTTGCCATGCCAAAATCCTTGGTGACGCCCAGCTTGTAGTCGGTGTAGCTGAGGGAATCGTTGTGCTCAACTTTCTGGCGGCCCACATGCAGGTTCAGCAGATAGCCTTCGTGCACATCGATATTCGCGCCCACGTCGAGGTAGCCGCTGTTCTTGCTGTCGGCCACGCCGAACAGATTGGTGGTCGAGTGCGAGTACTTGATGTAGGCCGGGCCATAGCCGAGCTGGCCATACAGCTCGAAGGTGTTGGCATTGGTGCTCAGCCCATTCGAGGGATAGAAGTAGTACAGGCCGCCTACGTCATAGGTAAAATCCTTGCTGATCTCGCCCCGTTTGCCGCCGTAGATGTCCCATTCCAGATTGGTATCGCCGCCGCCGTCCTTGATCCATTTGATGCTCGACAGCCAGGTGCCGACGTACAAACCCGTCGGGTTGTGGGTATAGTCGGCACCGCCGCTGATGGCCGGTTTCAAGCGGCTTTGCGAGATGCCGCGGTAACGGTAGTCGCTGGTCAGCGCCACGTTGTAGCTCACCACGTTATCAGGTACGGCTTCGGCTGCAGCAGGCGCCGCCACTGCATCCTGGGCCATGGCGCTACCGCACAAGGCGGCCATGGCCAGCGTCAACGCTGCAGCTAAAGTCATGTTCTTGGACAGATTCTTCATGGCGATTCCCTTTTATTGAACTTTTAAAGCGGTTGAGGTTTAAAATCTTGGCTGGAGATCACAAAGCGTTCATACCTTCTTTAGCAGAATACGTGCCAGCTCTATTGCCACCTTGACAGGTGCGTTTCCGGCCATACATACCCTGCAAGCCTCTGGGCATGCGGGTACGGGCTGCTGAAGCATTGTGAATTTGCCCAGTTTCGCACCAGATTAACGCCGCTGTGCACCGCAATGGTGCGATGCACAGGCCGCACCATAAAAGGACTGACCATGGACATGAATACCTTCTTTAACGACTTGCAAGGCAAGATCCATCAAGCCATCGAAAACTCGCCTGCCAAGGATATCGAGAAAAACGTGAAATCGATGATGACCCAGGGCTTCGCCCGCCTCGACCTCGTCACGCGCGAGGAATTCGATATCCAGGCGCAAGTGCTGGCCAAGACCCGCGCCAAGCTGGACGCACTGGAACTGCGCCTGATCGAACTGGAAACGCGCCTGAACGACACCAAGGCGTAAGATGCGGCCAGCAAGGCTCCGTTATTGACGGCCTTGCTGGCATAGCTCAAGCTTGACGGCGTTGCATACGCTAGACTGGTCCTGCCCGCGCCCGCGCCACAGGGGAGTCTGATGAGTCTGGCCGTCCTGAAAAGCCGCGCCCTGGCCGGCATGGAAGCGCCCGAGGTAAGTGTCGAAGTCCACCTTGCCAATGGCTTGCCTTCGTTTACGATTGTCGGCCTGCCGGATACGGAAGTGAAGGAATCGCGCGACCGCGTCCGTGCCGCGCTGCAAAACTGCGGCTTTGACATGCCGGCGCGGCGCATCACGGCCAATCTGGCGCCGGCGGACCTGCCCAAGGAATCGGGACGCTTCGACCTGCCCATCGCGCTGGGCATCCTGGCCGCGTCCGGCCAGTTGCCGGGCGACCAATTACACCACTACGAATTCGCGGGCGAACTGTCGCTGTCTGGCCAGTTGCGCCCCATCCGCGGCGCGCTGGCCATGACCTTTGCCATGCAACGCAGCCAGCCAGGCGCGCCACGCGCCTTCATCCTGCCGCAGGCGAACGCGGACGAAGCGGCTCTCGTCAGCGATGCCTGCATCTATCCTGCCCACAGCCTGCTCGAGGTCTGCGCGCATTTTGCCGCGCACGCCAGCCGGACCGTCCTGCAACGCCACCAGCCCATGCTGGCCGTACCCGATTTTGCGTATCCGGACTTTGCCGACGTGCAAGGACAGCAGCAGGCGCGCCGCGCACTGGAAGTGGCGGCCGCGGGTGGCCATAACGTCCTGATGGTGGGGCCGCCGGGCGCGGGCAAGACCATGCTGGCCAGCCGCTTCCCCGGCGTGCTGCCGCCCATGAGCGACGAAGAGGCGCTGGAATCGGCCGCCGTGCATTCGCTGGGCGGCCTCTTCAAGGTGGAACACTGGAAACGACGCCCCTACCGTGCCCCGCACCAGACGGCATCCGGCGTGGCCCTGGTGGGCGGCGGCAACGTGCCGCGCCCGGGAGAAATCTCGCTGGCCCACTGCGGCGTGCTGTTTCTCGATGAAATCGCCGAATTCCAGCGCCGGGTGCTCGATGTGCTGCGCCAGCCCATGGAATCGGGCGTGATCAGCATTTCACGCGCGGCCCGCCAGGCCGAGTTTCCTGCTCGCTTCCAGTTGATCGCCGCCATGAATCCCTGCCCCTGCGGTTATCTGGGCCATGCTTCGGGACGCTGCCGCTGCACGCCGGACGCCGTACTCCGTTATCACAGCCGCCTGTCCGGTCCGCTACTCGACCGTATCGACCTGCAGATTGAAGTGGCCGCCATGCCGCCGGCGGCGCTGGGGCGGCACGCAGGCGCAGGCGAAAGCACGCAAGCCATCGCCACGCGGGTCGCGGCAGCCTTTGCCCTGCAGCTGGCACGCCAGGGCAAAGCGAACCAGCGCCTGAGCAGCACGGAAATCGAACAGCATTGTCGCCTGGAAACGCATGGCGAGCAGCTGCTGCATGGCGCCATAGCGCGCCTGCACTGGTCGGCGCGCACCTATCACCGGGTATTGCGCGTGGCGCGCAGCATCGCGGACCTGGCGGACAGCCCCGGCATCACGCAGGCGCATGTCGCCGAAGCGATCCAGTACCGGCGCGTGCTGCGTGAAATATAAGGCAGCCAGCGCGAACGCCACGCGTGCGCGATTGCGCGTGATGGGCGGCGCTGCTACCATCTGCTGATGAAAAAACCATCAATTGCCCTCTTTCTGGCTACGCTCGCGGCCGCCAGCGTCCTGTCCGCCTGCAGCCCGAAGTTCGACTGGCGCGACTATCGCAGCCCCGACGCCCAGTTCACGGCCTTGTTTCCAGGCAAGCCCGCCGTGCTGACGCGGGAGGTCGATCTCGATGGCAAGAAAGTCAGCCTGACCATGACGGCCAGCGAAGTCGATGGCAATACCTTCGCCATCGGCAGCGCCGTGCTCGACAGCGCAGAACAGGCGCAAGCAGCCCTGCCCGCCATGCAGACGGCCCTGTTGAAAAATATCAACGGCACCGTGCGCAGCGAAAAATCCGCATCGGCGGCCAGCAGCACGGCTGCCGGAACGCAGCAGCGCAGTTCGCTCAGCATTGAGGCCAAAGGCACGCAGCAAGGCAAGCCTGTCTTGCTGGTCGGCCGTTTTGTGGCGCAGGATAAACGCATCTTCCAGATCATCATTCTCGGCGAAGAAAGCAAGCTGTCGCGTGACACCATCGACACCTTCATGGACTCGGTGAAACTGGATTAAGACTTAACGATCGCTTAAACCGGTGTTTTCACGATAAGCGAGCTCTTGTAAATACGTGCGTTGTCCAACAGATGGCCCTATCCGGCTTGCAAATATGCAATCCGGGACAAACGGACGGCCTGTGCGACATTTCAAGTCGTGATATTGTTTCGACACTAACAACAAGTTTCAGAAAGCGCTTATGTTGATCTCATTCAAATCCAAATCTTCCCCTGAAGTGCTGATGTATCAGGAACATGCCCAGCGTATCCTCGACATTCTGCACAAGAACCCCACGCGTGGCGTCATCACGCCAGCCGAAGCGGGCGATGCCCTGGCCTTGCTGGAAAAAGAAGTCGCGGAAAGCAAGTTGCATCCGGAAAACGACATCGAACACGATGTGCATACTCCGGAAACCCTGGAAGATGGTGAAACGGGCGCCCATGCGCGCGCGCAAAAAGTGCATTTTTCGCAGCGCGCCTATCCCCTGATGGAAATGCTGCGATCGGCCAAGGCGGAAAATGAAAGCATCACCTGGGGCATCTGATCCGATGAATGCTGCAAACGAAAAAAACCCCGCACCTAGCGGGGTTTTTTATATAACAAGCCTGACGATAACCTACTTTCACACTGGTTGCAGCACTATCATCGGCGCAAAGTTGTTTCACGGTCCTGTTCGGGATGGGAAGGGGTGGTACCAACTTGCTATGGTCATCAGGCATAACTTTTTCAACAACCTGCTCCCAGCGGGGCAGCAAGTCGTCTGATCTGAGGAGGCGAATTATACCCCAGGTCGGCTTGACGCACAAGCGCGTAGCAGGCAATCACCACGCGAATGTCAACAATGTTGTCGGATTACGCTACGCTAATCCGACCTACCCGCCATCCAATCAACGTAGGTCGGCTTAGCGCGCAGCGCGTAAGCCGACAAGCACCTGCGGCACCCAACAAACCACTAGACGTAAAAAAACCCCAACCGGATCACCGGAAGGGGTTTTTTCGAATAACAAGCCTGACGATAACCTACTTTCACACTGGTTGCAGCACTATCATCGGCGCAAAGTTGTT
>NZ_JAHKQW010000025.1:0-20290 GCF_019345575.1 Janthinobacterium sp. NKUCC08_JDC
TTGTTGGGGGCGTGAGCCCTTTTTAACTTCGACTCGCACGTCGGGGAAAATCGGGGGCTTGCACGGAGCGGCCGCTCCCGATACAAAAACTCGGGTTTTCACACAGCCTGGCCCCGAAGCGGACCTTCAAAGTTCGTTTGCGGTCTGTTGAAATTGGCGTGGGATTGAAGCATTTGATCTCACGTATGCTTGAAGGCTGCCACAACCGGCATTCAAATGAATGCTTGCTCGCCGTGCTATGCTTTGCCCATGAAAACCGCACACATCGACGTTCGTCGGCACATCCCATACCAGGCCAGGGCTGCATGAAGAACGAGTACACTTTTGCGGCGCTGGCAAAGCAGGAAGTCGCGCCGGGACCGGATGCCGATGCGCTGTTTTTCAGCATGCTGGCGCCGGTCCTGCGCGGCGGCCCGCTGGTCGCATACGATTCGATGACCGACTTGCGGATGCAGTTGACGGCGCCAGCATATTACGTGGCCCACAAGCTGGTCGCACATGCCGGCAAGCGCGTTATCTTCCAGGGCCGTGTGGCGCAGGCCAGCGTCACTGAGCTGCTGGTATTTCTTGATGCGGCAGTGGCAAGTGGCGACCTGCGCCCCTTGCTGCTTGCGCCCGTGTTCGAAGGAACACCGGCGCAGGTGATACATATTGATGGAGATGTGCTGCACGTCTACGCTGCAATACCGGGGATAAAGCGGCAGGTCTGACCAATATCCTGCCGTCCTGATCGAGGACATGCTCAAGCAAAACCGCGGCGACTGACCGTCCGCTTTTGGTCTATTGTGTTGAAGAAGTCGATCGGCAACAATTTCGGGAGGTCTCAGACCTCCAAACAGTCGGAGATCGTTCAATAGCGGCGGTTCTGGCCAGTCTAGGCTGTCAGAATTTCTAGCTAAACGTCAACCTACCGCGTTTTTCAACACGATAGGCCGGTAGCAGGCGGTGGAGTAACCGAGGTTCATGTCAGGCTTCCAGAGGCTTGCCATCGATAAGTACGCGAAACCGTTCACCTGAAAACCCCGCCCGGTGGCTACCGTAAATGGCCTTCCCGATAGATTCATACCATTTGGAATCGGTGGCCTCGACAGAAACTGCCATGTCCGGGTTCTCGGCGGAGATTTTCTCAAGAGCTTCCGCGACCTCAGTTGTTGAATGTAGTTTGACGCCATTCAAGTCTACGCCACTATTATCGGAAATTCGCAAAACAATCATCTTGTCCAAATCGATGCTCCAGGAAGAAGGATGTTTCAGTTTTTGCATCGGCGAACGGCGGCTTCTGGCCGATCTCGGTCGAATTAGCGATGCAACTCGAGCACTACATCTTCAGGTCGAAACGCAACTAGCCATTGTGTAATACCGTGTGCATCACTGCATTCCAACTCGTAACCCGGAGGTGATGAGTAAATTTCAATGATGGTTGCGACGTCAGCGATTGCAGGCCGCCGAAGATTGAATGCATCAGAAAATGTGGCCTGTTGCACGTTGAATGCCACAATCTTAACTACATCGTATTGCATAAATTTCATAATTGAACCGATCATTGAACGGCTGCTCTTGGCCGGAGGCTGCCTAAAAGGCATCACCTAAGCATAGCGGACGCGCAGCCTCTCACTTTACAAGCGCCCGTCGTTAGTATCATGGATCGACGTACTCGGAAGCAGAAGCCTTGCCTCCCTCATTGGCGCACCAAACCGTAACACGGCGCCTGACGTTGACAGCACCACAACCCAGCCGCCCTTGATTGTTATTTGATCAAATGGATTGGATTGATCCGAAACAAACGTCCAAACAGGTTCATGATTTTGCAGCGATTCCAAAACGACTACGCCGATTGAGCCGTGTTCCGCAGCCTCTCCGCACTTGACTATGTACTGACCACCATACAGATCTTCTTGCGCCAGAATCGCGACATTGAGCCAACCGCCAAGCTCCTGTTTTTCATGTACTCTGGCCATCCAGGTTTCGTGCACTTCGTAGATGTCACCGTTGCTGCACACGAGGCCATTGTGGCTTCGCACCTCCTGGTTCCTCCACTTTATTGCCATCACTGTCATTGATTCCATATTTAGAAATGGGCGACTGCACGCCCCTGAATTAAACAACTTGTGTTCTTGCCCATCGCAAACTTATTCAACATCCGCTCTTGGCCAGATTCGGCATACGCAACTAGCCCTTTCTTTTGGTCTTTTCACGTTGCAAAATCGACCTGCATTCGTCTTCGGTTGGCACGTTTTTCTCAATCAGTATGGTATGCCAGCCACCACAATCAGGGTCAGGGCAGCCACACACAGTTGTTCGCACCGGGTGCTGGGTTAATCCATCGCGCTTCTGAATAGCATTAGTTCGTTCCTGACTCTTGATAAGGTGGACTAGCGCGCCTCGGCTCAAAAATTTTCCTGCCATGATTTTCCTCTAGGTGCTTGAACCCCACAAGACGTTAACGTTTGCAATGCCTGCTGTTGGCTACTGCCGTTGGCAATTCAAACCGGCGGGTCAATCCGCTGGATGCAGCACTTTACCCCAAATGGCTGGTCGCCTCATCACTTGGAGCATGTAAGCGGCCAGCGTAGCTTCTGCTTTGACCAGACGCCAGATGCCATGTCGCGCCGATCATGATGGCAGCTCCATCGCAGGCGCTCTGCCGCGGTTGCCTCGGTCGGATGTGATGGCCTCGCTGTGCCCCCTGGTCGTGTTGCGCCAGGAGCGAATGTTATAGTGGCGAAAATTTATTTACTGAAAGAAACTGCCATGAAAAACGATGCAACCACTCGCCCGCAAGCAAACCAGGCACCTGTCAGGCTCAGCAAAGGGGACTTTGTCACCGTACTGCGCAAGCTGCTGCAAGACGAAGCAAAGGCCGGCAAGTCCAGCGTGGACGTACGCGCTGCGAACCTGCACACCGAGGTTGGCGTTTATCCGGCGCGCGGCCACTCGATGCCGACCTGTTGCACGGTGATGTATGAAGAAATGCAGCCGGGTGACGAGATACTGCTGACGCCACCTGGCGGCAAGGGAGCTACGCTGCTGGTGCGGTATAAACTCCCGCGCTGATGCAGGCGCTGCAGTAGCAGCGAACTCATTGCCAAGTACCAATCGTCGCTAACTTATAACGTGCACAAGCAGGCGCTTCGCTGAGGCCACCTTGGTTGGATGGTGGCCCGCTTCACTAGTTTTCAAATATTTATATAAGCTCTTATATAAATAGTGCTACGATGGTTACATGAAACCAGGACTGGGCACGCAATTAAGACATCTCATCGAACTGCTCGACGGCGCGGTTGAGCAGGCCTACGTGGAAGCGGGGCTCGATTACCGGCCGCGCTACACGCCGGTGATGCGGGTGCTGGCCGAGCAGCCGAGCGCGACCATTGGGGAGCTGGCGGCCCTGGGCGGCCTCACGCAGCCCGCCGCGACCCAGACAGTGGCTTTGATGGTGAAGAAAGGCCTGTTGACGGTGGCCGCCGGCGGCGAAGACGGCAGGCAGCGCGTGGTGCGCCTCAGCGCCGCTGGCGCAGCGCTGCTGCCGCGCCTGCGGTTGTGCTGGCAGGCGACCAAATCCGCGGCCGACAGCCTCGATGCAGAGCTGGCGTTTCCCTTGTCCGACTGCCTCGCACAGGCGATCGCCGTACTCGAGACGCGCTCCTTCGGCGCGCGCATCCACGATGGCAGGCTGCGCCTGGATGCCCGCTCTGACGCAGCGACGACAACACCTGGCGAGAAACCTGAATGATGCCGCCACGCACACTTTTTCACACAACGATCAAACGTTTCGCAGTCCAACTTGGAGGAATGTATGTCAGGTAGAAAGAAGCTTGCCGCAGCAATCGTATTGGGCACGTTGTTGTCGTTGCACGCCTTTGCGGCGGAGGACACCGCGTTGAACGCGGCCGATCGCACGGCGATCGTGCAGACACTGGCAGTGAAAATGAACGCGAATTACATCGAGCCAGCGGTGGCCGAACGGGTCGGCATTGCGATTACCAGGAAAAATGCCGAAGGAGGCTATGCGACCGCCGCCAACGTGAAGGCCTTCAGTGCGGCGCTGGCGAAGGACTTGCGGGAATTGAGCGGTGACTTGCATTTCGGCGCCGCGTTTTACGAAGGTCTTCGTGAGCGCAGCGGTGCCGATGAACTGCCTAGCCGCGCCAAGATTGACGAATGGCGCGACCAGACCGCGCGGCGCGGCTATGACATCGAGAAGATCGAACGCCTTCCCGGCAACGTCGGCTACATCGAGCTGCGCGGCTTCGGCGGACCGGAATTCGTCGCTGCGGCGTACACGGCGGCGATGTCGCTCATGGCGGGGACGGATGCGCTGATCCTCGACCTGCGCCGCAACGGCGGCGGCAGCCCGGCCAGCGTGGCCTACCTGATGAGTCATTTCTTCCCGTTCGGCGACGAGCGTCACCTGATCGACATGTACGATCGCCCGACCGGTACGACGCGGCAGTTCTGGACCGTGAAGACGGTCGCACAGCGTTACGACAAGCCCGTGTACGTGCTGACCTCGGCCCGTACGTTTTCCGGCGGGGAGGATTTCTCCTATGGCATCCAGGCGCAGAAACGGGGGACGGTGGTCGGAGAAACCACCGGCGGCGGCTCCAATCCCGTGAGCTGGTACAACGTAGGGCAGGACATCATTGTCGCGATTCCGACCGCGCGCACGACCAATGCCGTCACCAAAACCAACTGGGAGCACGTCGGCGTGAAACCGGACATCGCCGTGCCGGCGGCACAGGCGCTGCAGACGGCGCATGTCGCCATCCTGCGCAACCTGGTGTCATCGGCCAAGGAGGGCAACGAGCGCAAGGAACTGCAGCGCGTGCTGGCGATGGCGGAGAAGGGGGAGTCCGATAAGCCGGTCTACACGCTCAGGGGCGAGCGTTGATATCCAAGGATAGTGCGTAGGTCGGATTAGCGGCGGCACGCCGCGTAATCCGACACTACTGAGCCAACAATGGCGTCGGATTACGCTACGCTAATCCGACCTACGTGTCCGACCTACTTGAATGATCGGAAATGGGCTGTGCGTTTTTGACGTCAACGCACGCCACGACGCCTCTGAAAACCGTCGCGAGCAAGCCCAATGTCGGGTTGAGTAGCGGAGCCGTACTTTAGTACGGCGAGCAACGCCGACCCGAGAGTGGGCTGCGCAGCAGGTTTGCAGTGCGTCCCTCAGCTCAGGTAGCAATACCATACTTGTGCTGCGTCGCCTCGTACTGCTGCTTGAGCGACTCCAGCTTCGGATGCTTGGGGTCGATCTTGCGGATCACCTGCATCTGGTGCTGCGCCTGTTCGGCCAGCGGGGCTTCCCAGCCCAGCATGTTGAGCTGGCGCAGGATGGCGTCGACGGAGGCGAACAGCACGGGCAGGTTGCCTGGGGTTTTGCGCAGGGCCTGGCGCAGCACGAAGACGGCTCCCTTGAGCTCTCCGCTTTCCGACTTGCTGGCCGCATCCTGCATCAGTTCCTGCACCTGGTTCGTGATCTGCTGGCCCATGCCTTGCGCCAGGTCGTGGCGGCCCGCTTTTTCAAAGACGTCGACGGCCGCTTCCATCGTCACGTCGCTATCGGCTTCGTTGACGAGTTTCATCATGACGTCGGACGCCGCCTGTTCCAGGTTGTTTTTCAGGCAGCTTTGCACGAGGCCCACCTTCAGCTGCGTCGACAGGCCGCGCGCCGTATCCAGCGCGGCGGCGGCCAGTTGCAGTTCGGTGGCGGCGGCGATGTCGTTGCCCGACAATTCATGCAGCATGGCGGCCGAGATGGCGCGGCACGCTTCCACGTTGGCGCCGCCGCGCAAGGAGCGCTCCATGTCGCGCAGCACGCCGCTCGCCTGCGGTGCATCGCCTTTCTTGACCAGCGTTTTGACCAGATTCACATGATCTTCGGGATCGCGGAATTCCGAGTATTTGGCTTTCGTCACCACCTGCTTGTAGGCTCGTTCGGCCGCGCCGATGTCGCCCGTGTCAAAGGCGATGCCGCCCAGGTGGCGCAAGCGGCGCACCATGTGCGGCGAGATGGCCACCGCGTCCTCGAGGATTTTCTTCGCCTGCAGCTGCTGGCCCATGGCTTCATGGTTTTGCGCCAGCAGGTCGTAGGCGGCCATGAAGCGGGGGTAGACCTCCACCAGTTCCAGCAGCGCGTCCTGCGCTTCCTCATGGCGCTGCTGTTCGAACAGGGTGCGCGCCAATCCCAGGTGGGCCCAGGCCATGGGGCGCGTGGCCAGCATGTCGGCGTACAGCTGTTCCGCTTCCTTCCACTCGTCCAGGGCGATGTGCAGCTCGGCGCGCAGGCGGGCGAAATCGGCCGCCAGGCGCGGGTGCTGCAGTTCGGCCGCGCGGCAGCTTTTCACGGCTTCGCGCAAGTCGCCCTTGTCGATCAGCTGATAGGTCGGCAGGAAAATGGCGCGCCGCTCGATGGCGCGCGCGATGCGTCCGCTCAGCACGTCGACGGTGAACGGTTTCAATATGTAGTCGGACGGAGTCAGTTCGGCCGCGCTGATCACTTTGCTGTGGATGGCTTCCGAGGTCAGCATGATGAAGATCGTCCACAGGCCGATCAGCTTATGGTGGCGCAAGTCTTCCAGCAATTGCTGGCCATCCTGGCCGTCCGTGCCGCTGCCAAGATCGTATTCGCACAGGATGATGTCGAACGGTTTCTTCGTCAGCAAGCGGATGGCCGTGCCGGCATTGACGGCATATTCCACCTTGGTGATGGCAGCCTGATTCAGCATATTGTGCAGATTGCCCCGCATGCTGGGGTTCGGGTCGACGATCAGGACAGATAAGTCGCTAGTTTCTGGCATTGTTCAGCTCTCGTTCATCTGTTCGGTCATTTGCGGGAACTCTTCTTATATGTCTCGGCCTGGCAGTATTGTTTTTTATCAGCATACTGCAAAGCTGCCCGGCACTGCCAGCAAAATGCGTGCAATCGGGCGTAGGGCAGGGTGCAAGGCGCATCCGGTGGCGCGCAGCGTTGTATTTCATGGCGCCGTTGTGCTGCGCGCCAGTGCCGGCGCCGCAAATTCCAGCACATAGTTGACTAGCATGATAGTATCCTAATTACAACTAATGTTGGATGCCGCACAATCTTGCGGCCAGGCATGCGCAAGGCTGTACCGGGCGCTTTTCTTCTTTCTGGTGTCGATACCCGTATGCGTGTTCCTGATCTTTCTTCCCTGCGCCGCGTTGCCGTTCCCCTCGCATTTGGCGGCAACAGCGAACAGCAGCATACCTATTTTGCGGAATTGCACCGGGTCGGCATGGTCACGCAAGTGCTGGGCATCATCGCCTTCAGCTTGACGTGGCTGCTGATGCCGCCCGCCTACCATCCGAACCTCACGCATGCCGTGCTGGCGCTGCTGGGCATGCTGATCAGCCTGGTCGTGCGCTACCGCTGTACCACCTTGCCCGTGCTGACGATTACCGGCGCCTGCGCCGTGCTGGCGCTGACTTTTGGCTTGCGCACCATGGCCGACGCCGTGCATCACGCCAGCTTCTGGGTCTTGCCGGTGGGCGTCTTCATGACCCTGGCCATCGCCTCCATCTTCAATGGCGGCCTCAGCTACCTGGCCGTCGTGGCCGGCGTGTGGTGGAACGTGGGCCACGGCCTGTATCCCGTCAACGCGGGCTTGCCCGACCAATCCTGGGCGCCCTTGATGATCGCCGTCAGCGTGCTG
The DNA here is from genome assembly GCF_019345575.1 of Janthinobacterium sp. NKUCC08_JDC. NCBI lineage: Bacteria > Pseudomonadati > Pseudomonadota > Betaproteobacteria > Burkholderiales > Oxalobacteraceae > Janthinobacterium > Janthinobacterium sp. NKUCC08_JDC. Next base: position 7,683 of record NZ_JAHKQW010000025.1, read on the forward strand.
TTCGGGCTGGCACTGAATGTCAGCTTCAGTTTATTGCGCTTGCGTAACTATCACTCCAAGGTGGAGTTGACGCGGCTGGCCTTCCAGGACAGCCTGACGGGTTTGAACAACCGCCGCATGTTCACGCAGCGCGCCCAGCAGATGCATGGCGCAAGCCATGGCGGCATGCTGCATTTCCTGATGATCGACATCGACAATTTCAAGATCATCAACGACCAGCAGGGCCACGATGCGGGCGACGCGGTGCTCGTGCGCACGGCCGCCGTCATCGCGGACAAGGCGCAAGGCCATCTGTGCGGCCGCCTGGGCGGCGAGGAATTCGGCATCGTCTACGCGGGCGACCGGGATGACGCGCGCGCCTTTGCCGGCGCCCTGGTCGAGGCTGTCAGCCAGGCTTTCCTGGCAGCCCAGTTCGTGTCGATCAGCGTGGGCGTGGCCGAGCTGGACCGGAACAAGGACCTGGGCCACAGCTACCGGCTGGCCGACGAGGCCCTGTACCTGGCCAAGCGGCAAGGCAAGAACCGCTATGTGATCGCCTGATGACCGGCTGAGGGTGTTGTTGCAGTGTCAAAAACTGCCGCTGTGCTGGGCAAAACGGTGGCAAAGGGCCAAGTTCCGGTCATAAGGCAGGGGTAAAACGGGTATAATGCGCGCAAAGGAAATTTGCCGTACGAAAGATATTGTCATACCTACCTTTAACCCGCAGCCACGCTGCATCAACCACCTTCCAATCATGTTGATACTGCCGGGTTCCAATGCCCTGTCCCATTTCCGTAGCCACCGTCTGTTAAGCCAACTGCAAGCCGTCTCGCCTGCGATTGTTGCCGTACAAGCACGCTATGTCCATTTCATCGATGCCAGCGCGCCTCTCACCAACGACGACAGCACGCGCCTTGGCGCCTTGCTGACGTATGGCGAGCCGGCCCAGGCTGACAATACGGAAGGCGCTGCCGAAGAATTCTTTGTCATCCCCCGTTTCGGCACGATCTCGCCGTGGGCCTCGAAAGCCACCGACATCGCGCACAACTGCGGCATGGCGCACATCAAGCGCGTCGAACGCGGCATCGCTTTCCGCATCAACCTGAAATCGGGCATCCTGGGCAGCGCCATCGGCGCCGGCAAATTGACGGACGAGCAGGTACAAGCCGTGGCCGACCTGCTGCACGACCGCATGACGGAATCCGTGCTGCGCAGCGCCGACGACGCCAAGGACCTGTTCCGCACCCTGGAAGCGCGCCCGCTCGAATCGATCGATTTGCTGGGGCAGGGCAAGGCCGCGCTGGAAACGGCGAACACGGAACTGGGCCTGGCGATGTCGGAAGACGAAATCGACTACCTGGACGCGGCCTTCACCAAGGCCGGCCGCAACCCGACGGACGTGGAGCTGATGATGTTCGCGCAGGCGAACAGCGAGCATTGCCGCCACAAGATATTCAACGCCGACTGGACCATCGACGGCGTGGCGCAACCGAAGTCGCTGTTCGGCATGATCAAAAACACGCACGAACTGCAGCCGAAGGGCACCGTCGTCGCCTACAGCGACAATTCCTCGATCATGGAAGGTGCGACCGTATCGCGCTTCTACCCGCGCGGTGACAAGCACGAATACGCGGCGTCGACGGAACTGACGCACACCCTGATGAAGGTGGAAACGCATAACCACCCGACGGCGATTTCTCCATTCCCTGGCGCCTCCACGGGCGCGGGCGGCGAGATCCGCGACGAAGGCGCGACGGGGCGCGGCGCCAAGCCAAAAGCTGGCCTGACCGGCTTCACCGTCTCGAATTTGTCGCTGCCGGACGCCGTGCGCAGCTGGGAAACGGCCGCTTCCGTGACGGCGCCGCTGGCTGGCCGCGCGGATGCGGACCAATACGGCAATCAATATGGCAAACCCGAACGCATCGCTTCGCCGCTGCAAATCATGATCGAAGGCCCATTGGGCGGCGCCGCGTTCTCGAACGAATTCGGCCGTCCCGTATTGGGCGGCTACTTCCGCACGTATGAACAGAACGTCGGTACAGATAAAGACGCCGTGTTCGGCTACCACAAGCCGATCATGATCGCTGGCGGCATCGGCAATATCTCGGCACAGCACACGCACAAGAACGACATCCCCGTCGGCAGCCTGCTGGTGCAGCTCGGTGGCCCGGGCATGCGCATCGGCATGGGTGGCAGCGCCGCCTCGTCGATGACCACCGGCAGCAACACGGCCGACCTGGACTTCGATTCCGTCCAGCGCGGCAACCCTGAAATGGAACGCCGTGCCCAGGAAGTCATCAACGCCTGCTGGCAAATGGGGCTTGACAATCCGATCATCTCTATCCACGACGTGGGGGCGGGCGGCTTGTCGAACGCGTTCCCGGAAATCACCAACGACGCCAAGCGCGGCGCGATTTTCGACCTGCGCAAGGTGCCGCTGGAAGAATCGGGCATGGCGCCGAAGGAAATCTGGAGCAATGAGTCGCAGGAACGCTACGTTCTCGCCATCGCGCCGGAAAGCCTGCCACTGTTCAAAGCCATGTGCGAACGCGAACGCTGCCTGTTCGCCGCCGTGGGTGTGGCCACCGAAGAGCGTCAACTGAAACTGATCGACACGGAACTCGGTAACGAACCGGTGGACATGCCGATGGACGTCTTGCTGGGCAAGCCGCCGAAGATGCAGCGCGACGTGGTCCACGTGGCCAACGATTTCCCTGCCATCGACCTGACGGGCATGGATTTGAAGGACGTAGCGCAAAAAGTGCTGCTGCTGCCGACCGTGGCCGACAAATCGTTCCTGATCACCATCGGCGACCGCAGCGTGGGCGGCATGACCGTGCGCGACCAGATGGTGGGACCGTGGCAAGTGCCGGTGGCCGATTGCGCCGTCACCACCATGAGCTTCGAAGGCTACCTGGGCGAAGCGATGGCCATGGGAGAACGCACGCCGCTGGCCGTCATCGACGCCGCCGCCTCGGGCCGCATGGCCGTGGGCGAAGCCGTCACCAACATCGCCGCCGCAGCAATCAGCGATATCTCCGACATCAAATTGTCCGCCAACTGGATGGCCGCCTGCGGCCAGCCTGGCCAGGACGCGGCCCTGTACGACACGGTAAAAGCCGTGGGCATGGAACTGTGCCCAGCGCTGGGCATCAGCATCCCGGTCGGCAAGGATTCGCTGTCGATGCGCACGACGTGGAAAGACGACAGCACGGGCGCGGCGAAATCCGTCACGTCGCCGGTGTCCCTGATCGTCTCCTCGTTCGCGCCAGTGACGGACGTGCGCAAGTCGCTCACGCCGCAGCTGAAAACGGACAAGGGCGACACGTCTTTGATCCTGATCGACCTGGGCCGCGGCAAGAACCGCCTGGGCGCCTCGGCGCTGGCGCAAGTCATGGGCCAGCTGGGCAACGCCACGCCGGATGTCGACAGCGCGGAAGACCTGAAAGGCTTCTTCGCCGCCATCCAGAAATTGAACAGCGACGACAAGCTGCTGGCCTACCATGACCGTTCGGACGGCGGCCTGTACGCCACGCTGACGGAAATGGCCTTCGCCGGCCACACGGGCATGTCCGTCAACCTGGACATGCTGACGATGGAAGGCGAGCATTCGAGCGACTGGGGCGACGCCAAGAACTGGGCCGGCCAGGTAGCGGAACGCCGCAACGAACTGACCCTGCGCGCCTTGTTCAGCGAAGAGCTGGGCGCCGTGATCCAGGTGCGCGCGGAAGAAAAATCGCTCGTCATGGACGTGCTGCGCACCTTCAACCTGGGCGCCTGCAGCCATATCATCGGCAAATTGAACGACCGCGACGTGATCGAATTCACGCGCGATGCCAAGCTGATTTACACCCAGCCACGCGCCGAACTGCACCGCCTGTGGAGCGAAACGAGCTGGCGCATCGCCCGCCTGCGCGACAATCCTGCCTGCGCGGACGCCGAATACGACCGCCTGCTGGACGTGCAAGACCCGGGCATGTCGCCGATCGTCACCTTCGATCAGAACGACAACATCGCCGCGCCATTCATCGCCACCGGCGTGCGCCCGCGTGTCGCCATCCTGCGCGAGCAGGGCGTCAACTCGCATATCGAGACGGCCTACGTGATGCACCAGGCAGGCTTCACGGCCGTCGACGTGCACATGAGCGACCTGATTGCGGGCCGCGTGAAACTGGACGACTTCCAGGGCGTCATCGCCGTGGGCGGCTTCTCGTACGGCGACGTGCTGGGCGCCGGCGAAGGCTGGGCGAAAACGATTCTGTTCAATGCCAGCCTGGCGGAACAGTTCGCGCGCTTCTTCAACCGCACGGACAGCTTCGGCCTGGGTATCTGCAACGGCTGCCAGATGATGAGCAATTTGAAATCCATCATCCCTGGCGCCCACGCCTGGCCCAAGTTCACGCGCAACAAGTCGGAGAAATTCGAAGGCCGCTTTGCCATGGTCGAAGTGATGGATTCCCCATCGATCTTCTTCAACGGCATGGCCGGCACCCAAGCCGGCATCGCCATCGCCCACGGCGAAGGCTACGCCGACTTCTCGCAAACGGGCGACATCACCCAAGTCACCAAAGCCATGCGCTTTGTCGACAACAAGGGCGCCGCCACCGAAGCGTATCCATACAACCCGAACGGCTCGCCGGAAGGCATCACCTCCGTGACCACGCCAGACGGCCGCTTCACGGTGCTGATGCCGCATGCTGAGCGCGTGTTCCGCAGCGTGCAGCAGTCCTACCACCCTGAAGCGTGGGGCGAGGATTCGCCGTGGATGCGCATGTTCAGGAATGCACGGAAGTTTGTGGGGTAATTCAGCTATTTTCGGCGCGGCGCCTTGGTTCAGGGCGCTGCTGCTGGGGTGGGAATGAGAAAGCCGCTGTCGGGAGACAGCGGCTTTTTTGATTGGTATTATTATATTGTTTGGGTTATTTATTTTTATTTTTTCTTGCGCTTATTTCATAATGAAAAATCTTATCATGACGGGGCCAGCCGGCAGCAATTAATATTTCTTGAAGTTGCGAATCTTTTCTTGAGATAAGATCTGCCATTTCATTTTCTGAATTTTTAATTCCAAGATGAATATTTCGTGTGTAAAGTGCAAAATTAATCAAAGAATTTTCAATTTTCTTTGATTTTTCAATCAGTGGTGCTAGGGGAGATTTTTGCGGCTCGTTATAGCCATCTCTGTTCCATATCCAAATATCAAATAAAATAAGCCAAGCGCAAAAATATATGTCATCAATGTCAATTTCAACTGAATCCATTCTGATCGAAAGTCTTTCCCACTCAGCCTTGTCAAGATACTTGCTAATTATTGGTGGTAAATTTTCATTTAATGTATTTATTAATGCCTCTCGCCAGTGAGGGAACTCTGTAATTTCGAAACAATCTTCAATAGATCCAATAAATAATGATGAGAAAATAGAGGATGATTGCAGCATTCTCCAATATGATTCAGGTGCATTATTAATTTTATTTGGAAAGGAATTTTTTATTATTTTAAGTTCAAAATCTTCCTCATTTTCCCTTTTTTGATGCGGAATATCAAAAATAACTTCATTTATTCCAAGGCTTTCTGCTTTGTGATCCAATTCCAGCTTTACGATCATCGAAAAATCAAGAGATGAACTAGTTTTCTCTTTAAGGAAGTAGCCCTTTTTTGCAGCACTCTGAAAATGTTTTTTTATTGTTTTTTCTTTTTCAAAGTCTTTATGTATTCCTCTATTCTGGCTTAGTGAATTAATTAACGATTTTTTAAGATCATCATGGATTGATGAACATGATATGGCGATAGCTGTTAGGTTTTGTCCATGATCATGGTGAGGGCCACTTCCTGGCGTAGATAAAAGAGTTATTTCTCTGATGAGAAGTTTTTTTGCCATGCTAGTATCATCAAGAATTCCGGAGAGACATAACCCAATAACTGATGCTGCGTTTGACTCCGAACGAATAAGAGCCCACTTTGTATGTATCGCATTGAATTTATCGCAATTTTTTCTTGAGTTTAATTTTTTTGATGGGGAAAATATTAAAGATTGCAGTAGTTCGATTTCCTTTGCGTTATTTTTTGATTCTATAATGCTAGATTTCTGTGCGGCTGACAATTGAGGCAATCTAATTGCCGCTCGAATAAGTGACAGAGCTATTTTTTGTTGCTCTGAAGAGTTTATAAATATTTCATCAAATATTGACAATACAATATTTGCGTTTAATTTATCTTTTGTCATCCAATTGGATAGCGTACGTTCAATTAATCGAATATCATTAGTATCTTTTAAAGATAGAAGGGTGACTAATGTTTGTTTTATTATGTCAACTGCTTTGTCTTCTGCGGGCTCAATTGCATCTCTCAATAATCCTATTAATAATAATATAGCATCTCTACTATTTTCAGATTTTTGCTTCGATAGTATTTTTTCAATGAAGAAAACTTGAGCGCTAGTTGATTTCAAACTCGCAACCAATAGTCGAACCACCTCCCTCCATCTTGGATTTTGCAAATCACCTTCAAGTTCATCCCAGATCGTTTGTGTGCCACCCGTTTCCCCAAATGTAGATAAGTGAGTGGCACAAAGATACTCTTGAAAAGTAAGGTGAATAAAACTGTACAATTCATCGCCTGCTTCAATTATAAGGCCGGCTGAATTTTTAATAAAATCTAAAAATACTTCTGCTTGATCTTCGGCCGCTTGATCATTTTCTCGAATCTTTTCATTATCGTTGATGTATTTTGTTAGGAATTCGATCATTTCCTTCTTTGCTGCAATAGCTCTTCCTTGGTCGGCCAAGCTCTTCTTATGCATCCAGTATGCGATAGCTTCAACTCTTAGCCGATTCCTTCGCTCAATTCGTCCTTTAACTATGTCATCATCTCTTCGTTTTGCTTTGTACCAAGTATTTAATAAGGTTTCAGTACATTTTTGGTATAGAACAACTCTCTGATCTGGCAGCACAGCATCAATTCTATGAACTAGCGTAACAATTGTTAGGAGGAGTGGATTCCCAGCAAGGGTTCGAATAGATTCATTATCTGCATGTTTTATAACTCTTATCAAATCTGAGGAATTTCTATTTCTTTCTATTTCATCAATTATTCTTATTGAATACCAGTCTTGTATGAATTTTTCAATTTCACTTTCACGTAGTTTTGCCATCCTAAAGTGATCGTATTTAGAGTCAAATCTTATTTCTGCTTCATAGCCTACTAATCGAGACGTGATAATAATAGTATTTTCTGGATAGTTGTCAGTGAATGACTCAATTCTTTGGCGGGCTATTGATTTGTAGTCGCCACTTGGAAGCTCATCTAATCCGTCAAATAATATTATTGATTGACCACTTTCTATATAATATTCATAAAAATATTTATCTAATGAACTCATGCTGAAGTCTGCTTTTGCCACCTCTAAAATATAGTCTAGAAGAGGAAGATTTTTTCTGACTTTAAGTTCATCAGCATATCTGCGCAGAGTTATAAATATGGGTAGCCGATTGTCAATAGAGAATTCACATCTGCTTTGTAATACTTTATTTGTTCCAACTAATGCTAAAAAAGCTAGCATGGTTGACTTCCCCGAGCCTGGATCTCCGAGAATGACGGTTTTTGATCCAGCGGCTAAGAATTTTGTTGGATTAATTCTTGGAGTTTCATCATTTTCGTCAACTGATCGTTCAGGAACTACTGAAAGTGGAATGTAAATATTTTCTAACGGAATTCTTTGCGATGCTTCTTCTTTGTATACTGACATTCCTACAAATTCGATTTTCCCGTACCTTTTTCTCATGTTTTCATCATATTGAAATCTAATTTCGTCAATGCTTTTCTTTCTAATTATTCCTGAGGGAACTAGAGAAGGATAGTAGAAAAGACAGAGATGTTGATTTTGTAGAAATAGCGACTGTAGTTTGCTATGTCCAAAATGTTCAATTTCAAATCTGTTTTTATACTCTTCGCTCAGATTTTCAAACCACTCAACATCACCACCGCCACTTTTTCTACCTGAATTTATTAAGTCATCTGGAGTTACAAGAACCCATTTTTCTAACTTTAATTTTTTTGACCTTGTTGTTGCATTCTCTAAAGATGATTTTATTTCTTGACGGTGTTTGTCACTAAAAGGAGAGCTGAAAAACTTATACTGATAGCCTGTTACATCTTTGCTTTTTTGCTTTCTAGAGTAACTATCAAGCCCCTCATAATCTCCTGCTGAGTCATTGAATAAATTAAATTGAATATTATTTTGCTTTGCGTCATTAAATAAAAGTAGCCCAACAATGCGACCAAATTCTTTTCCTCCCTCACTTCCCGCTGCAAGTATTTTGCTAAGCGTTGGAACTGCTGGTAAATGCATGCCTGATGTCATCCTAATTTCCTTTGTCATTTTTTCTTAATATGTCTTATGGTTATGATGTTGGTTTTTGTAATTTTTTTAAAAATTTCAGATTATTAACCTTTGAATAGGACTAGGGGGTGTCCACCTAAGTTTGTTAAAATTGCAAGTGATGAGCGTGAAGAATTTAGGAATTTAGAATTTTTTGATAGATTGTTGACAAATGGTTCTAGCCAAGAGTTAAAGATGCATAGCAGCATAAGGGGTGATGTCCGTTTATAGGTTCAGGGCCAAGGCGATAGGTCGCTACTAATGATAGCCATGTGCATTGGAAGCTGGCTCGCCCCTGATATGAATGATGAACGTCAATGTGCAAATCATTAGCAGTCGCTTGCCCATCACTACCTTGCTGTGCGGGAAAAAGTAATTTCATGCTGCCATGGAGTTACTTATTTTTCAACTGCAAATAAGTTAATTTTATTTGATCTGTTTTTTTTGTGGTATTTTTGTATGTTGGCGAGAAGCGGACTGTACTTCCCCAAAAGTAGAAACTGGGGTTTGGCCATGCTGTCGTCGGAGGCAAAGCGTCCCCCACCGCTTGCATTCCAGCCCCGCGCCCTCAGCTAGGTGAGAGTGGTAGCCTGTAGCGCTGCCTCATTCGAACCAACCAGGAGAACCAATATGAGTTTCGATTCCTTTCTGTCCAAACTGAAGACCAAAGCCAGCGAACTGAAAACCGAAGCACTGAAGTACAAGAACAAGGATTTCCTGAACGCCGCGATGGCGGGATCGGCCCTGATCGCCATGGCGGACGGCAGCGTCAGTGCGGAAGAGAAGCAGAAGATGGTGAAGTTTATTGAAAGCAATGATGCGCTGTCCGTGTTTACTACCACGGACGTGATCAAGGCTTTCCAGGACTATGTCGGCCAGCTGGAGTTCGACAAGGATATCGGCGAGGCCAAGGCGTATCAGGCGCTGGGCAAGATGAAGTCGAATGTGGACGCGTCGCGCTTGCTGGTGCGCATGATTATCGCTGTCGCTTCATCGGATGGTAATTTCGACGCCAATGAGCAGCGCGTGGCCAGCAAGATCGCGCGCGAACTGGGCTTGAATCCAGGCGAGTTCGAACTGCAGTAACTTTTAAGCCAGCCGGCCACGGCTGGCCAGATTTAACTCTTGTCCCACCACGGCGGCGTGCCCGACGACCAGGGGCACGCCGTTTGCACTTCGCTGATCCTGTAGCGGATCTCGATCACTTGCCCATGGTGAAACGGACCGCGTCTCCAGTCGCCGGAATCAAAGACGTAGCTTTTGCCCTTGATGCAGTGTTGGTTCGGATTGTTGCCAATGGGGCCGGTCGAGTGCAGGGTGACGCGCACTTCGCCGTTGGCGTCCAGCGGGACGTCGCCACCCATGAAGAGGGGATCCGAGCCGACGTCGCAGACAGTGGTGCTGCCTATTTTGCTGCAGTGCTTGATATACGTTTGCTGGCGCGCATTAGCCAGGTAATCGTCATGCCGCATCGGCTTGCCGTCGTCATAGGTAAAGCGCAGGACGACTTGCGTGGGCTCGCTGGCCGGATGGCGCGTGGTGCTGGTGCACGCGGCGCTGACCAGGGCCAGCAAGGGCCAAGCGAGCAGGCGCAGGCCGCCGCGCAGCACGGTGAATATCGGATTACTGCGAGGTGTCTGCATTGCGCTCCATGGGCCGTTGCCATTCGTTTAAGGAATTTGGCGGCGATGATAGCACGCGATGGCAGCGCCTGTGCCTGCCGCGCCCGTGCGCCGCCTCAACGCGACGCCAGGCCGATGTTTTGCACGTGGGGAGGCACGATGCCGCCGCTCGATACCTTCTGCGACGGTACCACCATGACCAGTTCGCCATCGACGCTGCCGTCATCGTTATGGTTGATGCGCACCTTCATCTGGCGGTCCAGCGCGACGAAGGCGTTGCGGTCGGTGGCGACGATGCGGTGTTCTTCCTGTTTGCCGATACGCGCATACTTTTCAGCGCCGGCGAGGCGCAGTTCCAGGGTGTCGCCATTCGACAGATCATAGACGCCGACGAATTTCTTGAAATCCCGGCGCATCATGTAGCGCGGGTGTTCGGGCACATCGATGCGCAGCATGTTGCCCGGCACGGTGACAGTGTGCTCGGGCGGCAGGGTTTGCGCGATGGCTGCCGTGCTGGCGGTAGCGAGGCACAGCAGCGTGCCCAGGATGATGGTTTTCATGTTGTTGTCCTCGTTGGTTGATGGCCTCTGGCGCGTGATGCGGGTGGGGATGGGGCAGGAACCAGTCTAGGCACAGGTTTGGCGCTGCGCATCGTTCATTCGGTGGAGACGGCCTTGATATTTTGCGTGGTAGGCCATCGCATGGCGGTGGTTTATGCACTAGCGCGCAGCGTGATTCATTTCTTGCAGCACCTTCTTGCATAGCTCGCCGTATCCCACGCCAGTGCCGTGTTTGTGTGCGGCCAAGTCATATCTGGCGCTGATGTCGTCCCAGGCCACGCTGCCGGGCAGCGGGCACAAGGCATCGTCGAGATCCATTTCGAAGTGGATGAAGTGGCCGTCGGCACTCAGCAGCTTGCCGTACACGGCGGGCATGCCGGGGTAGGCCAGCCGCAGGTCGAGCATAAGGGCCGCGCTCAGCGCCACGCCATGGCTGGCCGCGTACTGGCACAGGGCGTCGGGCAGGGGGCGGGCGCGCCACCAGGCCGCCGTCTGTTTGATGGCGGCCAGGGTCTGCGCGTTTTGTTGTTGGACAGAATACTGTCTGCTCATGGCTGCCACCCATGCTGAAGGGGACTTGCTGCCTTAGCGCGATGCCAGGCCCATGCTTTGCACGTGGGCCGGCACGATGTCGCCGCTGGCCAGTTTTTCGGCCGGCACCAGCATCAGCACTTCGCCGCCCACGCTGCCATCGTCGCGCAAGTCGATGCGCATGGCCAGCTGCCGGTCCAGCGCCACGAAGCTGTTGTTGTCGGTGGCGACGATACGGTGTTCTTCCTGGTTGTCGATGCGCGCATACATGATGGCGCCGATGCTGCTTGCATTGCGCAGGTAGAGCACTTGCCCGTTCGCCAGCTCATAGCCGCCGCGGAACGGGGCAAACCTTTCCGCGGTCATGAAATGTCTTTGTGCCGGCAGTTCGATCGTCTGCAGGCGTCCGCCTGGAATGACGACGGTCTGGCTGTCAGGAAGCGACTGTGCATTTGCCAGCAGGGCGCAGACGCCCAGAGTGCCGGCCAAGATCCATGTTTTCATTTTCCTACCCATCCTTGAACTTTGGTGCCGTCCGCTGCCGGCGCGGCGATATTGTTGTCGATACCAGGGAAACCGAAGCGGTTGTCCGCACGCGCCGTGGTGACACTGGCAAGGAGCGGGTGACCGGTCTTGCCAGTGTAGGCAGGCAAGTTGTCCTGTACATCATCCGATCGGATGAGACAGCCTCATGCGTCGAGCACGGCCAGGTGCGCCGTTGCGCCATGGATCAGCGCGATCAGCTCGCCCTGGCGCCGCGTGTCCGTCTTTAAATAGGTGTGGTGCAGATGCGTCTTGACGGTGTTGACGCTGATGCCGCTGCGCGCGGCAATTTCCTCAATGGTGGCCCCTTGCGCCAGTTCCTTGCCCACCAGTGCTTCGGCTTGCGTCAAGTCGAACAGCTGGCGCAAGGCGGGGACGGAGGTGCTCGCCTGTGTGGGATCGCGTGCAATCAGCAGTGCGCATGGCGGTTGGCAGGCGGCGAGCAGGGTGACGGTCAGGGCCAGCGGCGTTTGCTGCTTGCGCGCCAGGCGCAGCGACTGGCATTGCGGCGCGCTGCCGGCGCTGGCGATGACGAGGTGCACGGCACGCACGAGGGCCGGCGGTACGCCGTGTGCCAGCTGCGCCGTATGCAGAGCGTGGCCGGCGGGCGTGGCGAAGCGCAGCCCGAGGCCCGCGTCGAGTACCAGCACGGCGGCACCCATGGCGTCGAGCGCCGCCAGCGCGCAGCGGCTGGCCAGTTGCGCCTCGCGCAGGCGCTGCTGCAAGCACAGGGCCCGCTGCAGATGCGGCAAAAGTTCCTGCCATTGCCGGCTGTTCAGGGCGGCGCTGTCGAGCTGCGGCCAGTCGTCCGTGCCGCAAGCCGTCTCGTACAAGGCGGCAATCAGTTTGCCCACATCCGCGCTTATTGTAGCTGTGCCCATGCTTGTCCCCATAGCCTGATTAGATCAGCGTGCCGCAGGCGTGCAGGTGCGGAACTGGGTAAGGGCGGTGTTGCGCAGCGGCCAGCCCCTCCGTTGTGAGGAGGGGGTGGCCGCCGC
>NZ_JAHKQW010000026.1:0-19195 GCF_019345575.1 Janthinobacterium sp. NKUCC08_JDC
GCGGCCAGCGAACTCACTCTTGGCCACCTGATCCATGGGGCCGACAATTACCGGGGCAGCCTGCGCGGCGCGGGCGCCGAGCTGCGCACCGATGCGTATGGCGCGGTGCGGTCCAAGGCGGGCTTGCTGGTGAGCAGCTATGTGCTCAGGCACGAGGCCGCGCAACGCGAGCCGGCCGGCGACAATGCCGGTGGCATGGCATTGTTGAAGCAGGCTGTACTGCTGGGCGACACCTTCAGCCAGGCCGCACAAACGCATCAAACGGTGGCCTACGCCAGCCATGTCGGCGCCAGCGCCCCCAATGCCAGCGAACTCGACGAGCAGGCGGCGCCCCTGAAAGCCATGCAGGCCAGCGTGGCGGGCATGCATGAACAACTGCCGCACACCAAGGACTCGCTGATCGCCATTGCCGCCAAGGCTGACCTGGGCCTGATCGCCGGCCAAGACCTGCAGCTGGCCAATGGCGAGAGCGTCATCCTGATGAGCGGGCAGGACACGCAATGGAGCAGCGGTGGCCAGTGGCGTTTGCACACGGGCCAGGCCATCGGCATGCTGGGCGGCGCGATGAAGGCCGGGGAGGGTGATGCCGGGGTGCAGCTGATCGCCGCCCAGGGCACCATCGACGTGCAGGCGCAAGGCGATACCTTGCGGCTCCAGGCGCGCGACGAGGTCAACGTCATCAGCGCCAACGCGCATGTCGACTGGGCAGCGCTGAAAAGCATCCGTTTGTCGACGGCGGGCGGTGCCAACATCACGATCGAAGGCGGCAACATCACGATCCAGTGTCCGGGCAAGATCACCGTGTTTGCAGGCAAGAAGAGTTTTATCGGCCCCACGCGCGCGCCGTATGTGATGCCGCCGCTGCCATCGAGCACGTGTAAAAGCTGCATTTTGAGCGCCATGCAACAGGGCGCAGCGGGAGTACTGCGGTGACGCCCGGCAGCGTTTCGGCATTGCACGGCTGGGTCCGGGCCAGTCTTGGGCGGCAACGCCTGCCTTATTTGCTGCTCGACAGTGCGCAGGCCGAAAACAGCCACCTGACGCTGCAGCGCTGGAAAGTGCCGTATGCCTCGCTGTTCGAGGAAACCCATGAAGCAAGCCTGCCCGAGATCGCGCCGCTGCTGATATCGCTGTCCGGCCTTGCGCCTGCCATGCTGGAGAAAGTCTGCGACTGGGCCGAAAAACTCGGTTATGGCGCGCCTTGCCTGAGCTGGATGGAAAGTCCATGGCCCTTGCCCGAACTGGCGCGGCATTTGCGCCAGTTTCATGCCGTCGGCCTGAGCGACGAGCAGCAGATGATGCTGCGCTGGTACGACACGCGCATCCTGCCCGTCTGGCTGGCCTGTCTGGAGCCGCTACAGCGCGAGCAATTTGTGGCGGGACTGTTGAGTTTGCAGTACATCAACCGTTTTGGCGACGTTGCCGTCCTGCTCGATGTCGACACCGCCGGTGCTGCGCCGGACGTTGCGCTGATGGGCTCGCCGCTCATCCACCTGGACGATGCGCAATACGGCATGCTGGTCGATGCCGGTGACGCCGATACGCTGATCAGTCATTTACGGCGGGTGATCACGGACGAAACCAACGATACCCCGCCCCGGCTGCTGTACGAATTCGTTGCCCGCTACCAGCAGCGCGCCCTGGCCGCCGGCATCGACGACCTGGACCGCCAGACGCAATACCTGCTGCTGGCCCTGTACACCTCCGGCGCCGGCATCGAACACCCCGATTTCATCGCCCTCATGCAAGACCCACCCACCTCTATCGAAAGTTTCTATGAAGCCATGCAAGCCTTGTCCGACGACGTATGGGAAGCCGGTCCGCCCTTGTGGGGCATTCAACTTGAAGCTTGACCGGCTCCCGGCGCTTGCACTGTGCCTGAGTCTGGCTTTGGTGTTTGCCAGCGGCAACGTCGCGGCGCAGACAGCGGTAAAAGCCGCGCCGCAGGCGTCAAGCGCCGTCAAGCACGCCAAGCTGAAACCGGCCGACACCGCCAACCTGGTCAGCCATTTGCGGCGCGTGATCACCGATGAAACCAATGACACGCTGCCGCGCGTCCTGAACGCCTTTGTCGCGAAATACCAGCAGCGCGCGCTCGATGCCGGGATCGATGACCTCGACCGGCAAACGCAATATGTCTTGCTGGCGCTGTACACCTCTGGCAAGGCAATGGAACAGCCATTGTTTGTTGAATTCATGAAAAATCCACCCGCATCGCTGGACGCCTTTTACGACGCGTTGCAAGCGTTGCCGAAATCCGTTTGGGAAGCGGGGCCGCCGCTGTGGGAGGCGTATGCGCCAAAGGGATAAGTTACATCTAAAGTTGATGTAATTTTCATTTCAATCTCTGGATGTATTTGGTCAATGAATTTCAGGAACTCAGATGATAAAAAGACTATTTCCAAGAAATTTAATCAATGTATTTTTATGTATTTTCATTGCATTTTCAAATACGGCATGTGGCAAGGAAGACATGAAAATTAGCGTGAATCTCACCGCCTACAATCATACCGAACATGGCGTTGGCAGCTATATTGTAAAACTGGCGGACGGTTCCTGGACTGAGGCGGGATTTCTTGCTCCAGGTCAAGGTGGGGGAGGTAAAACTTGTTGCCTTTCGATCCCAACTGTATGGAAGAAAGGGATGGAAGTCACTGTTATTATGAATACTATAAAAGATGGAAAAGATATCAGAGTGGAGAAAGTGGTGCCGGTACCGCCCTATGTGGCCTCTGACGCTGGGAGATTTGTCGTTCATTTCCTGCATGATGGACGATATAAAGTATTCGTAACTAAATATTCACTTGGGCATCAGAAATATCCACTCTCTGGAAAAGACGCTGAATTGCAACCTGGGGTGCCGCTTGAAATAATATGGAAGTAGGTTTTTGTGAATGCAGTCGATTGGATTTGTTTTTGTTTCTTTATTCGAAATAACTTATATGAGTCCATTTGAAAAACGATTAAGTTGTGCCATTTTTTCTATCTTTATTTTATTTTCAACTGTGGCTTGTAATAAAGATTCAATGAAAACCGTTGTGAGTCTGACTGCATATAACCATACCGAACATGGTGTTGGAAGCTATATCGTGACACTTGAAGATGGCTCGTCAGCACAGGCTGGCTACCTCGACCCAGGACAAGGCGGCGGCGGGCAAACTTGCTGCCTTTCAATACCGTCAATATGGAAGCCGGGTATGAAGGCAACCATAGTCATGGATACGGTAAAAAATGGGAAGGCTATCCGTGTAGAAAAAACAGTGTTGGTGCCGCAGTATTCTCGCACCGACGCCAGCATGTTTTTTGTTCATTTTCTTCATGATGGAAGTTATAAGGTATTTGTAACAAAATACTTGCTTGGGCATCGAAAGTATCCGCTTTCTGGAAAAGAGGCTGAATTGCGGCCTGGTGAACCGCTCGAAATAATATGGGAGTAATATTTCTGATGTGAATTTTCTGTGCGATAATTTATTTTTAATGTCTGAAAGGTCATGATTAATTTATTTGGAAAGAAATTGGGTTGTGTTTTTTTATGTATTTTTCTATTATTTTCAAATATTTCTTGTGGCAAGGAATCAATGAAAACTGGCGTGAGTTTGACGGCATATAACCATACTGAGAACGGCGTCGGAAGTTATATTGTGACACTGACAGATGGAACTTCAGTAGAGGCTGGCTACTTGGCTCCTGGCGAAGGGGGGGGAGGGGAAACTTGCTGCCTTTCAATTCCTTCGGTATGGAACCCTGGCATGAAAGCGACGATATCTATGCATATATTAAAGAATGGTAAGCCGATTCGAGTGGAGAAGATAGTCTCCGTACCTCGTTACAATTCGTCCGATGCTGGCAGGTTTGTCGTTCATTTTCTTCACGATGGAAGCTTGAAGGTTTTTGTAACTAAATACTCGTTGGGACATCGAAAATATCCACTTTCTGGTAAGGAAGCGGAACTGGAGCCGGGAGTGCCGCTGGAAATAATATGGGAGTAAATTTTTTTTATTTAAATGTTTTCTATTATATTTTATTTTCAATTCATGGAAAACTATAATGAATTTATTGGGAAAGAGATTTGCTTGCGTTTTTTTATGTAATTTTCTATTATTTTCAAATATTGCTTGTAGCAAGGAACCAATGAAGATTCTCGTGAATCTGACTGCGTATAACCATACCGAAAATGGTGTTGGAAGCTATATCGTGACACTTGATGATGACTCTTCAGCCGAGGCCGGTTATTTGGCGCCAGGGGAAGGAGGCGGCGGGAAAACTTGTTGTCTCTCGATACCAGCGACTTGGAAACCCGGCATGAATGCGACTATTGCCATGCATATATTAAAAAATGGTAAGCCGATCAGAGTGGAGAAAACAGTTTCTATACCTCGTTACAATCCTTCCGATGCTGGCAGGTTTGTCGTTCATTTTCTTCATGATGGGAGTTATAAGGTATTTGTAACAAAATATTTGCTAGGGCATCGAAAGTATCCACTTGGTGGCAAGGAGGCGGAACTGGCGCCGGGCATTCCACTGGAAATAATATGGGAGTAAAATTTTTTACGTGACTTTTCTTTATAATAATCTATTTTCAATTCAGGGAAGACTATGATGAATTTATTGGGAAAGCGATTTGCTTGCCTATTCTTATGTGTTTTTCTATTGTTTTCAAATGTGGCCTGTAGCAAGGAATCAATGAAAATCAGTGTAAGTCTTACTGCGTATAACCATACCGAACATGGAGTCGGAAGCTATATTGTGACACTTCAAGATGGCTCGTCAGCAGAGGCTGGCTACCTCGACCCCGGAGAAGGAGGGGGCGGTCAAACTTGTTGTCTTTCTATACCATCAGTTTGGAAACCGGACATGAAGGCATCGATAGTCATGAATACGGTAAAAAATGGGAAGGCTATTCGCGTTGAAAAAATGGTGTCGGTGCCGCAGTATTCTCGTGCCGATGCTAGCATGTTTGTCGTGCATTTTCTTCATGATGGAAGCTATAAGGTTTTTGTAACAAAATACTCGTTGGGACATCGAAAATATCCGCTTTCTGGTAAGGAAGCAGAACTGGAGCCTGGCGTTCCACTAGAAATAATATGGGAATAGAAATTATAAAATAATTCAGGAGTTTTGTAAAAATGTCTATTATTTATACAGGAAGAAAAGCTCCTCTCGATGGGCGACGCAGCCTTACTCCCAAAGAATCGTTACAGCGTGCAAAGGCGATGGCTTGCGTCAGGTCGCCTCATAAAACAGAATGCCAGGGGCAGATTTATATAGGCTTGTTTTATGATGGGAGCGGGAATAATCATGATTGGAAACAGAAAGACCCGATAGCAAATCCCAAGAATCTGACTCAGCGGGAGAGAAACAAGCATAGCAATGTTGCCAGGCTTTGGGATGCACATCTTGATGAACAAAAAAATGGATTCTTTCGTTCATATATGCCTGGTGTCGGCACGCCGTTCAATGAAATTGGCGATACCGTCGAGGCTCTGACCGATAATGCGGGTGGCGGCTTCGGTTACATGGGTGCCGATCGTATTAATTGGGGGATAACCTCCTTACTTAATTCAGTGCACCGTTATTTGACAGGTTTTCCTTTGCTCGATCCGGGCGAGCAAAGGCTGTTGGTCAATTTGATGAGTGCACAAATGCTGCTTGGGTTGGAAGGCGTGCAGCGTTGGACAATGCTGACGTCGCTTGAAGAAAAACTGGCGCGTGTTGTCA
This sequence comes from Janthinobacterium sp. NKUCC08_JDC, assembly GCF_019345575.1. Lineage (NCBI taxonomy): Bacteria > Pseudomonadati > Pseudomonadota > Betaproteobacteria > Burkholderiales > Oxalobacteraceae > Janthinobacterium > Janthinobacterium sp. NKUCC08_JDC. The sequence continues at coordinate 5,719 of NZ_JAHKQW010000026.1, forward strand.
GAACTCATCAGCGCAAGCTCAAACAAATCAATGTTTCCATCTTCGGTTTTTCCCGTGGCGCAGCCGAAGCGCGCGCCAGTGCGCACTGGCTGCATCAGGTATTCGAACGGGAAACTGGCGCATTTGAGTTGGCAGGCGTACCCATACGCATAGGCTTCCTGGGAATTTTCGATACCGTTGCCGCCGTTGGCGTCGGTGACGTAACGCCGGTCACCTTCGGGCATATGGCTTGGGGAAATGGAACACAGAGCATCCACCCTGTAGTAGAAGAGTGCACGCATTTCATCGCCTTGCATGAACAGCGCGCCAGCTTTCCGCTGGAATCGGCGACCGGACGGGGCAATGTCGGCTACCCGGGCATGCACTCCGACGTGGGGGGAGGATACTACCCAGGCGAGCAGGGCAGATCCATGCCGGCCTGGGGGCCCTCACCTCACTTGTCGCAGATACCGTTGATCGACATGCATTTTGCCGCCCTGAAAGCTGGTGTTCCCTTACGCACCTTGAATGAGATGAAAGTGGTAAAGCGCGAGGCGATGCTGGCATCCTTTGCCACCGACCCAAGACTGATCGCCTCCTACAACAACTGGCTGACGCATAACGGCATCAAGGGCGCCGACGTGAAGACCTTTACCGAGGCGCATACAAAACAATATCTGCGCTGGCGCGGCATGTTGCACGCGCAGGGAAAAGCGCAGTTGAAGACCAGGCGCTTTTTCAAGGAGTCGGACCAGCCGGGCCAGAAAGACTTGCTGGAGGCCGATTCCGATCTGGGGGTATATCTGCGCTCCTGGCGCGAACGAAAGAAGGCCAACGCAACCGTGGCGGGGTGGCTCAATGAACGTGCCAAGAGTGTCTTGAATCGCGTCAGCCCGGCCGGCATGCTGTTTGTCGAAGACGGAAAAGACCCGTTAAGCGACTGGGAAGAGCGGTTTTTGAAAATCATGACGGAAGGCGCGCAGCCGCCGGCTGGCTGCGTCACGCTGTTTGAGGATTATGTGCACGATTCGCGCGCCGGCTTTCGCATCCTGGGCAAGCACGAGCCGGTATGGCTGACCGGCGGCTATGGCCGCTTCCGCCACGTTTTCGTGCAAAGCGATGATTATTCGAACATGTCGAATATCGCCAATGAATCGCTGAAGGCCGTCAAGGCAGCGGGCGATGCGGCCGTGACCTACTTCCAGAAGCTGTATGGTTACACCGTCAGCACCTACCAGGTGGCGCGCAGAAAGATCGCTGCCACCGCGCGGGCGGTGTCCGAGGCCGAAAAGCGGCTGGAACGGCAGGCGGTGGAAACGTACAGGGAAACGAGCCGGATGATCGTCGATGGCGCCACCCGCGCCGGTCACGACGTGCACGATGCCGGGGTGGAGGCGGAAAAGAAATTGAACCACGCAGTCAAAACCGCGAAAAATGCCATGCAGCAAGCCAGCCAGGAAGCCCGGCTTTATTATGAGGCAGAAAAAAAAGTCATTTTGAAGTACGCGAATGCAGAGGCCGAGTTGCTGGAGCAGCTGAAAAAGCGCTGGCTCGAGCAAGACCGGGAAAAAACGAAATGAAGGAGTCAGGTACAGCCGCCTCTGGCGGCGGCAGACACGCCGCCAGAGGCATGGATATTAGCCATTGCCGGGCGGTTGCACGCCCAGCAGCTCTTCAATATGCGCCAGCGAACCGGCATCCTTGACCACCGAACGCAGCCAGCTGTGCAAATCCTGGTCGGCCGCATTGGCGGCCTTGTCGGCAAAATAGGAGACGGGGCTGTGCGGTTCACTGCGGCGGAAAAACTGCGCCACGGCGCGTAGTTGCTCGATCGCCTGTGCACGCGTGGTGATAGCGCCTGGCGGGCCGGCCGGGATCGCGGTCACGGCCGGCGCCATCGCGCTTTCTGCCATGGCCACACCGCCACCGGCCGCAGCGGCGGGCACGGCGGGCGCCACGCCGGCACTGGAGGGCATTACGCGCAGCATCGCTTCGACGGCTTCGCGTGCCGTGGAAAAGGCCGGGCTGTCGTTGCCCAGGCGGGCGTCGACGACTCTTTCAAGCTTGCGCAGCGCTTCCAGGCAATCTTGCGCGTCGACGGCGAAACTGGCGCAAAAGGCGGCCGAGTTGTTGCGCCGCGCCGCTTCCATGTCGGACAGCTTGACGCCCTCATGCTGCCTGGCGGAATCCCCCGGGGCGGCCTGGCGTCGCGCGGTCTCGAAATCGATGGTGGAAAAAGCGCCGCCCGGGCCGCCCGTGATGGGCACTTCGCGCAGCAGCGCCGGGATGCGCGAGAGTATCCAGCTCAGGTTGCCGATGCGCTGCTCCTGATCACCGTCCTCGGCTTCGGGAAACAGGCCCCGGTCCCAGAATTTTTCGCACAGCCCCGCCAGCACCAGCAAGCCTTCGGCCATGCCGCGCAGGTGGTGGCGCTTGGTGCCCGCTTCCGTCAGCCAGACGGCCAGGCGCAGATCCTTGCTGCTGCCGGCAAGCAGGCCGGCGCAACTGCGCACGACGAAGTCCCAGTCGGCCTCCTTCAGGTCGGCAACCCATTCGCCCTGGTCGAGCGTGGGGTCGTCGAACTTGCGCGCCAACGTGATCGCGTCGAGTTCGGGCGAAAACGCCAGGTCCACGCCTGCCGGTTGTTCATTGCTGATCGGAAGTAATAACTGTTCGGCTGAAAACATGTGGTCCTCTGATGGATGGTTATTGCGCCATGCGAAATTCAATGCGCCGGTTGCGGGCGCGCCCGTCCGCCGTGTCGTTGCTGGCGATCGGCCGGTCGGAGCCCTGGCCCGATGCCGTCAGCAGGTCGCCGTGGATGCCTTTCGATGCCAGGTAGAATTTGACGGCCTCGGCCCGCGCCTGGCTCAGGCTCTGGTTACTGGCGCGCAAGCCCTGGTTGTCGGTATGGCCGATGATCTCGACCTTGCGGCCGGCCAGCTTTTGCATGGCTGCCGCCATTTCATCGAGGATGGCGCGGCCCGACGGCGTCAAGGTGGCCTTGCCGCTTTCAAACTCGATCGTGCGGTTGGCCAGGGTTGTGTCGAGCACGCCTTGCTCGCTGGCCGACACGCGCAGGCCATTGTTGACGGTGTAGGTGGGGTTGAGGCTGGTGGCGATATCGCTGGCGATTTTCTGCCGCTGCGCCTCGTTCGCCACTTCGCCGCGCACGCTGACGACGCTGCCGTCGATTTTCAGCTGGCCGCGGCTGATCTGCTTGAGGTTGGGCGACAGCAGCTTTTGCACATACGCGTTCCAGTTGGCGGGCAGCACCACCTGGCCGACGGCGATCTGGTCGACCACCTTGTCGGCGCCGTACAGCTCGCGCAGGCGCACCAGCACGGCGGCCTTGCTCGCTTCGTCGGGCACGGTACCGGCGGCCAGCACCTGGCCTGGCTGCGGCGTGGCGGCCGTGGGTATCGCTGTGGGCGCTTGCGCCGAAGCGGACATGGCGGCCAGCGCCATGCCGAGGAAGAGAACGATACGGGATAGGCGCATGGTCAGGTTCCGATAAAGGCGGCGCGCAAGGAATCGTGCGCCGATTTGAGCGAGAGATTGGCTTGCGCCAGATAGGTCGACACTTTCTTGATCGCATAGTCGCTGCCGACCTGTTCCTCGACCCAGTCCAGGTCGTCGAACGCGATATGGTGATCGAGCGCCGCTTGCGGGTTCATCAGCACATGCAGGGTTTGCGCCGACGCGCCGGAAAATCCCAGCACCAGCGTCTGGCGGCCGCGCAGCCGGGTGATGAACAGCGCCAGCTCGAAGTCGGCACGCGCCAGGAACGGCGTGATCAGGTGCATCCAGAACGCCGCCACCATGTTGCGGTACAGAGGGTCGGCCGGCAGCGGCAATTCGAGGCTTTTCTCCAGCCGGCTGGAACTGCTGGCCATCACCGGCTGCAGCAGCAGGCCCAGCGCCAGCAGCACCTGCCGCACCGTGCCCGTGAAACCGGTGGGCGCCAGCAGCGCGTCGAGTTCGCCCACGGTCTGCATGTCGAGGAAGTCGTTGAAGGTGGCTTCATAGGCGGCGGCGCGCAGGTCGAGGTCGATGCTGGCATGGCTGGCCGCGTGCAGCGCGTTGCCCGCATCGGGGCCGCGCATGTCGTTGCTGAGCGCCTCGAAACGGTTCCACAGGCGCGACAGCACCAGCGGACTGTTGGCGACAAACGCGGCCGGCTGGTCCACTTCCATGGTGCTCATCATCAGAAAGGGAAAACGGCGCGACGAGGCATCGCTGCTGGCGGCGATATGGCCGGCGATGGCGCGTCCACGGCGCGGGCCGATAAAGGCGAAATGCATGGGCGGCAGCGCATCGTAGGTCAGCTTCCAGCGCGCGTCGGCGCTGAGCAGGTCCATCGCCTGCGCCAGCCAGTCGTCGAGGATCTTCAGCAGGGCCGGGTTGTCGCTGGCCTTGACGAAGTCGCCGCGGCTGGGCAGCTTGCCGAAATAGCCGATCGGGGTGGCGGTGGTGCGGTTCATGGCGCGACGGCGGCATTGGCCGCGGTGGCGCCTGCCGGCGCGGGAGTGTTGACGGCCGGAACGCTCTGGGCCACGATTTCCGGCAGCTTCAGGCCGCGGAAGCCCGCGGCGCCCGAGGCGGTGGCCGGTGCCGCAACCGGCGCCGGAGTGGCGACGATCTTCAGGTTGGCCGCCACGCTCACGCCGCTGTTTTCCCAGCTCAGTTCGAATACGCCGCCATCCTTGCGCTTGCGCTTGGCAGAATCGATCATTTTCTTCAGGCCGAAATGGCCAGGCTCGTTGAGCAACACGACCGTGCGGCCTTCCGGCGTGATGGCGCTGATGCGCGCGCCGGGCGTACCTTGCGGATTCGGCCAGACCATATGGATCCACGGCTGCGGCTGGCCGCGCCAGCGCAGCGCCTGGCCGTCGATCTCGATCGTGTACTCGGTGGCGCCGGTGGCGGCCAGCGCCTGCAGGTCGAAACGGGTCTGCGCTTCGCCGGCGCCGGCCGCCGTGGCCACGCCGTTGGCGCTGAGTGGAGCGATCCAGCCGGGGAAGCTGGCCACCACGGACGGTGCCAGGCCGATGCCCATGTTGGCCCAGGTCTTGGCGCTGAGCGAATCGCCACGGCGCACCACCAGCGGGCCGATGGTGGTATTGAAGAACTTGGCGATGCTGCCTTCCGGCCCGAACACCTGGCCGATGTCGGCATTGCTGGCCTCGCTACCCGAAGCGGGCGCAAACGGATACTTGGGCGCCAGGGTTTTCTGGAACGGTTCGAGCACCTGCGCCAGCCAGACCTTGTTGATTTCCGTCTCGGTCGGCTTGATGATGACGGCGAACGTCTGCATCAGCGGGCGTACCAGCAGCGGCCGGATGGCCTGCTTTTGCGCATCGGTCATGCCGGTCAGCATCTGTTCATCCACGTATTTGAGCGCATCGGCCAGTTCCGAACCGGTGCCGTCCAGCGTCTGCTGCATGAACTGTTTGGCGCCGGGGCCCGTATCGCCCTGGTTCTTGATCTGGTTGAAGCGGGCGCGCAGCTTCGACAGCGCATCCATGTAGCCGCGCATCAGCGAAGCGTCCTTGTCCTTGGTCACCACCAGGCGGGCCACACCGGAAAACTCGCGGCCCACCGGCCCCATCGGCAAGGCGCCGGCGGCGGGCGCGCCGCTGCCGATGTTAACGTTGATGCCGGACGGTTTCTGGCGCAGGATGGTTTCCTTGAACCAGCCCATCATGCCGCGCTGGGCCCGCTGCAAGCCCTGGCCCAGCAGCGAGGGGTTGTCCCACGAGGTTTCCTTGTACACCGTTTCGATCAGCTTGTTGATCGGCGAGGTTTGCGGATCGCCGAGCCGGTTCATGGCCGCCGCCGCGTTGTCGAAGCCGTTCAACTCGCGGATGCTGACGCCCTGGATGAATTTCTGCCATTCCTTGGCGTAGTCCGTTTTATACAGTTCGACCAGCGCTTTCTGGATCTGCTCCGGGCTGCCTTCGAGGGTCAGATCGTCCTTCGACGCCGTTTTCAGCACCCAGTCGGCGCTTTGTAGTTCGCGGTTGGCCGCTTCCTGGAAGGCTTGCTGGATGAATTGTTCCCAGGCGTCGCGCGTAAACGTGCCGGGAATGGCGTAGCTGCCCAGCACCAGTTCCTTGTCCTGCTCGCCGACAATGCGCGCCACCGTCATCGAGGCGAAGCGCGTGGCGGCGCGCGCCTTGACGTCGGCGTAGACGCGCTCGCGGGCCGGCATGCCCCGCACCACGCGGCGCAGGCTGTCGCGCGACTGGTCGACCAGCGCCAGCTTGCTGTCGACCTGCGGCCAGGAAGGGTCGTTGATCTGGGTGAGGTAGAACGAAATCATGCGTTCGGCGCTGCGTATCATCTGTTCGCGCGGCATGCTGCCGCGGTTGCTGTCGAGCCAGACCCGCCAGAAACGGGTCAGCTGGTCATTCAGGTGGCTCGCTTCGGCGCGCGACTTGTCGCTCAGCATCAGATAGGTTTTCAGGGCGTTGTAGGCGTCTTCCACATTGGCCGGCGAGGCGTCCTTGAACTGCTGTGCGCCGAGGTTGACGGCGGCCGCCGTGGCTGGCGGTGCGGCGGCAGGGGCGCTGGCCAGGGCTGGCGTCGGCGTGGCGGCCACCGGTGCGGCCAGGGTGCCGGCTGGCGCGGGCAGGGTAGCGGCCGCGCCGGCCGACACCGCGCCCGACTGCGGCGTGCTGGCCATCGGCTGCAAGCGGCTGGCGCCGGCATTGACCTCGGCCAGGAAGGCTTCCAGCGATTGCGCGACCGGGGTCAGCATCACTTCACGCACACCCGAGAAATATTCTTCGCGCAGTTTGCGTTCCAGCAGTTCCCCCTGATACAGGCCCAGGCCCAGCGAGATGGGCCGGCTGTTGCGGTAGGCATCGAGCTGTTCGATCCGGTCCTGCATGATTTCCAGCGCTTCGAAACGCGATTGCAGGTCGAGCCGCTTGTCCTGCACCTTGATCGCCTGGTCCAGGTCAGCCTGCACGTTGGCCACCAGCTGGCGGTTGGCCATGTAGGACCAGCTCCAGCCGGCCAGCGCCAGGCCCACCAGCGCGGTGGCGGCAAAGAAAGTGGCGTAGCGCAGGCGGGTCTTGGCTGGACTGGCGTACTGGGCGACCAGCTCCCTGTCGGCGAAGATCACCTTGCGGAACAGATTGAGCAGGAAATAGCCGTGCTGGTCCTGCACCGCGTTCTGTTGCTGCGGCTGCAATTTCAAATCGAAGCGCTGCGCCACGCGTTCCGACGAGGCCGATACCGACATGCCTTCCTGCAACGCGCTGGTGAAATAGAAGCCGCGCATGACGGGCTTGAACTGGAACGGGTTTTCCTCGAACAGGGTGGCGATGAAGGCGCGCAGCGAACCCTTGATCGCGCTGAACTCGAGCGGGAAGGTGAACACGCCCGGCGGCATGCGTTCCTGCTGCTGCAGCGCCATGCTGGCCAGGCTCAGCTCTTTCAGGCCGTCATACAGTTCGTCGAAACGCTGGTCGAACTGCTCCAGCACGTCCTGTTTGGAACTGGTCTGGCTGTAGGGCAGGGTGGCGCCCCATACCCGGTCGCGTTCGCCCCGTTCCGTGTCCTGGAAGAATTCGTTGAAACCGGTAATCAGGTCGGCCTTGGTGAACACCACGTAGACGGGCGCGTGCACTTCCAGCTTTTCCGTCAGTTCCTGCACCCGCTGGCGCAGGTTCTTGGCCAGATTGATGGCGAATTCGGGCCGGCTGCCAGTCAGTTCGGCAATGCTGACGGCGATGATGATGCCGTTGATCGGCGCGCGCTTGCGGTGTTTTTTCAATAGCGCCAGGAAGCCGAACCATTCGGCGCGGTCTTCGTCGTTGACGGAATAGCGGCCCGCCGTGTCGAGCAGGATTCCATCGGTGGTGAAGAACCAGTCGCAATTGCGGGTGCCGCCGATGCCTTGCACGATCTTGCTGTCGGCAAAAGGAAACTGCAGGCCGGAATTGGCGATCGCCGTGCTCTTGCCGGCCGCCGGGTTGCCGATGACCATATACCAGGGCAGCTCATACAGGGCCGCGTCACCTGACAGCTGGCCCAGCTTGGACGTCTTGATGGTACCGATCGCTTCGAGCATGCGCTTGCGGATGGTTTCGGTTTCCTCGCGCTGGGTAGGGCCCGCCTTGGGCGCCGCGCCAGCCGTCTGCTGTTCCAGCATGCCGCCGAACCGTGCGGCATCGCGCTGGCGGCGCCTGCGCTGCAGCCACCATACCGCGCTGGCGATCAGCAGGACCAGCGCCAGCGGCGGCACGATCCATACCAGCGGCCATTCGAAGATGATGGCGCAACTGGCCAGCAGTGCGGCCAGCGCCACGAAGCCGATGGCGAACAGGCTGAAACGGGTAGTAATGGAATGCCAGAATCGTTGCATCATAGTATGAGGGGCGAGAGGTTGATAGGCATGGTGGAGGGAGGGGTCATGTCGCTGCGAGGGCTTCAGGGGCAAGGGTAGGCGCCCCCACCACCACGGCGGCCCGGCGGAAAGCGTCGAGGTTGCTCAGGCATAGCACCTGGCTGGCATTGTCGGCCGCCTCGTGCCGCGCCAGCACCAGCGCCGCCAAGGTGGCCACCTGGCCACTTTGGCCGCAGGCCGCCGCCACGCTCAGTACGTCGTTGCTGAGATCGATATCGGGCAGCAGCGTGCCGGCATTGTTCATCAGTTCGATCATGCGGCTCGAGCGCTGGTCGGCATCGGCGTATAGCCGCGTAATCGCGGCCGGGGCGACAGACGCCGCCGACATCGCCTTGCCGCCCAGCTCGGTCAGCAAGGTGGCATCGCCGTGGCCGCGGCTGTCCGCCGACTGGCCACGTACGGCCATGCTGGTATGGTGCAGCAGTACCGGCGTGTCCACCTGCAGCGCCGCCGCCTGGGCCGCGTCGGCCAGCAAGAGGCCTGCCGCGCCTTCGCCGGGAATTTGCCCGCCCGGCTGGCCCGCATTGAACAGCAGGCCGCGCGAGGTCCAGTCATGCACGGTTAGCTCGCCGATATGCGAACCGCAGGCCAGCACGATGGCCAGGCAAGGCAACTCTTGCAAGGCAGCCTGCGCGGCCAGCTGTTCGATCAGCGCCAGCGGCCCGCTGTCGCCGGCCAAGTGCACGCCGAGCTTGTCGGCAGGCCAGCCTTGCTGTTCCGCCTGTGCCTGCAGCCAGGCGGCGCCTGTGTCGCGCTGCGGCTGCTCCCAATCGGGTGGCAACAGCAGATGCAGTTGCAGGGTCGGCAGCGCCAGCGCGGCGCGCGATCGCGGTTGCGCCGCCTTGTAGTCGTCGAGTTCCGTGTGCATCGCCGCTTCCTGCATCAGTTCGGTCAATACGCCGGCGCCCAGCGCCAGTGCGCGCAAGTGTTCGGCATCGAAATGCGCTGTTGCACCGTGCGCCGTATCGGCCGGACGGGTCCGCAGCCAGTCGTCCAGCAGTGCCTTCTGCTCATGTTCATCGACGTCGGCCACGCGGGCGCTCATCACCGGATAGCCTTGCGCGTCGGTCAGTTCCGGGTCGAGTTCGGGGCGCTGCTGCTTGTCTTGCAGCGCGGCCGCCAGTTCCGGCGCCGAGGCGCCGCCCGGCATGCGCAGCGCGGCGGCGGCCAGGTGCAGCGGCGCGCGCGGCGCAGGTTCATTGCCGGGCGCCCCGGCGTCGGCCCCGGCGGCGTCAGCCAGCGCGGGAGATGCCGCCGCCGGCGCCGTCAGCCTGGCCAGCAGTTTCTTGCCCAGCCACCAGCTGATGAGCAGCGCCAGCGGCAACGCCAGCATGCTGCCGGCCAGGTCGCCCGTCGACGGCATGCGCGTGCTGGTGCGCCAGTACCAGATCGCGCCGCCCCAGCACAAGGCGAACACGGCCAATATCAGCAGGCTGCGCCGCAGCCACGCGCGCATCAGCGCGCTCCCTTGCAGTGGCGGCCGGACGTCATAGCTGATCCGTGGTGGCTTGCTGGCTGGCGATCAGCACCGCGCCACAGCTGGTCTTGTCGCCCTGGCGGGCCACCGGCTTGCCATCGACGATCCAGCTGGCGTCGCCGCTGACGATGGGGCAGGTGCCATGGCCAGGCCGCGGGCACGAAACCTTGTCGCCCACGCGCGCGATGCCGATGCCGCCGCTGTCCGTCACCGCCGAGGCTTCCAGCACGCTGCCGCCATGCGATGTCTTGTCACCCAATCTGATTACAGGACCAGCCATATGTGCTCCTTAAGTCATCGTTGTTTTTTCATCACACCAGGCACGCGCAGTTCCGTGTGGCCGAAATCCATCATTTTCCAGCGGCCGCCCCAGGTCATGCCGACCGATTCGGCCACTTCGCCATACAGCTGATAGCCGCGCATGGCCCAGGGATCTTTTTCCGAGATCACCAGCTTGCCGTTGCGCAAAAAGGCGCAATCGGCCGCCAGGCCATACTGATGCCAGCTCTGGAACGCGGCCGCATTGGTGACATTGCTGCCCATGCCGGCCAGCATGTTTTGCCGTTCCGGACTGCGGTAACCTTCCAGGATGGCCATGTCGTAGCCATGTTTTTCCTTCATGATCTTGAACACCAGCAGCAGCCTTTGTGCGTACTCGGTATTGAGCAGCGTCCAGTTGCGGCTGGCCGATACCAGCATCGGCCGCACTTGCTGTACTTCCTCGGTGGCGAACACCAGCGGCGGCAGATCCACCGGCGGCACCAGCTGTTCGCCTTGCAGCAGGGCCGATACTTGCGTATTCATTTCGCGCGTCGACACTTCGTAGCCGCCCAAGACACTCTTGCTGCCTGCCAGCAAGGCGATTGCCGGTGGCAGACACATCACCGCCGCACCGCCCAGGAACAGCAGGTAATGGCGGCGCACGAACGCCGCGCTGCCGAGCAAGGTGCTGGCGCCACCACGGCGCAGCGTGTCCAGGCCTGCATTCCTGCGCCGGGCAAGCCGATCGAGCCGTGCGCCGATGCCTTGTTCAGCCGTCGCCAGCGCCCGCAGCAGCAGTTCGCGGCCCGATGGAAACAGCACGAGCCAGCTGATCAGGCATGCCAGTAAAAAATAGAGTGCCACCGCCAGTAGAAACACGTCCACCCCGCTCGAGAAAGGCGCCATGCATGGGCAGTTGACTGCGGCTGCGCCAGCGTTTGCGCTAATATTGCCTGTGAGTATATCTTACTAACTTGCTAATTACGGACGCTTAGTTTCAATTGTGCGCCGGGTGCGCACTGTTGATTTCCTAACATGCGTCACGCTTTTTTTTATTGTCGTAAGGTATTGCAAATATTGACAGGAGTTAAGATTTTGCAAAGCAATGACGACAGCCCACGGCCATCGACACGGCCCAGCTTATTGACGCCCGCGCAACAGGCCGAGGCCGACCGCAGCCGTATCCTCAACCATCTCGAAGGTGGCAGGCGGCCTGCGCCCATGCCGCATGAAGGCAGGCGCGCCAGCCGGTGGCAGGTCTGGGGCGGCATGCTGGCCGGCGCTTTGTTGCTGCTGGCCACCGGCGCCTGGCTGGGGCAACACGAGGCGGCGGCGGTGGCCGAACCCGTGTCGAGCAGTACGGCACCAGCGCCGGAAACACCGGCCGTGGCCGCCGCGCCCGTCACCGCCGCTGCCAGCATCCGCGAGGAGGAACAGCAGGCGCTGCCACGGCAGAGCTTGAGCGAAATGCTGGGCGCCGACTTGCCAGTCCCAGCGCCGGCGTCCGTGCCCGGCCCCAAGGATGTGCTGAGCAAGGCGCTGGAAAGCCCGCAGAAGAGCGCGTCCAAGCCGGCGCGCGCGCCGCAGAAAAAACCGCCAGCCAAACCGCTCAAGCCCGCTGCTCCGGCCAAGCCCGCCGTCACGCCGGAACAGGAAAACGACCTGGCGCTTCTGGCCGCGCTCGTATCGCATGCCCAGGCTGGCACGCCGCCCAAAAAAGCGCCGTCCAGCCTGCAAGTCCAGTTACAGCAATGCAGCAAATTGAAACCGGCGGCCGCCGATAGCTGCCGGCAGAGGACCTGCGCCGGCCGCACCGACAAGCCGTTATGCAAGGCGGCCAGGGCTGCTGCGAAAGGCGCGCGATGAGCGCAGCGCAGCTGGAGCAGGTGGATGCCGCGTTGGGAGCGTTCTCGAGTATCACGCGCTTGTACGAGATCACGCTGGAAGGCGACGGCGCACAGGATGCGGGCCCCTTGCTGGTGGAAGCGTTCGCCGGTGACGAGCAATTGCAGACGCCCGGCGCGCGCGATGTCATCGTGCTGTCGACCAGCGCCCAGCTGGCGCTGGCGCCCATGCTGGGCAAGCTGGCCACGCTGCAAGTGAGCCTGTTTGATGGCAGCCGCGCCAGCTTCAGCGGCCATGTCAGCGAGGCGGCCATGCTGGGCAGCTTCGGCGGCCTGGCGCGTTACCGGCTGCGCCTGACACCGTGGCTGTGGCGGCTGGGCCAGGTGCGTAACAGCAGAGTCTGGCAAGACAAGAGCGTGATCGAGATCGTCGAGTCCGTATTCCAGTCCTATGCTCCCGCGGCGAGGTGGCGCTGGAGCGATGACACGCGTCCGTTCATGGATGGCGCCGCGGTGCGCAGCTATTGCTGCCAGTACCGCGAATCGGACCTCGATTTCGTCGGCCGCCTGCTGACCGAGGAAGGACTCGCATGGCGCTTCGAGGAGCAGGAAGGCGGCCATTGCCTGGTGCTGTTTGCCGACAGCAGCGCCGACAGCGCGGTGCCGGAAGATGCTTCCAGCGCGGCCGGCGGCGGCATCCGCTTTCATGGCGCGCGCGCCGGCGAGCAGGGCGATACGCTGCAGGCGTTCAGCACGGCGCGTTCGCTGAACACGGCGCTGGCGACCGTGCTCAGTTATGACTACAAGGCCAAGCAGGCGGTCGCGGCCGGCGTGCCGACCCGGACGGCGGTGGGCGGCCAGCATGCGCCATTGCTGGAAAGCTACGATACGCCTGGCCAGTATTACTATGCCGACGCTGCCCAGGCCAGCCGCTACGCGCTGTTGCGGATGCAGGCGCTCGAAGCGCGCAGCGAACGCTGCGTTGCGCGCTCGACGGTGCGCACCTTGCGCGCCGGTACGCGGTTCAGGCTGACACAGGGGCCGCTGCAGGGGGCGGGCGGCGATGCGCCGGCCCCGGCTTATACGGTGCTGCGCGTCTGCAGCGTGGGCGTCAACAACTTGCCGGCGCCGGCCAGGCAAGGTTTGGCTGAACTGTTCGGCCCGATTCCGGAACTGCTGCAGGAAAGCCTGGGCACGCTGAACCTCGGACCGCGCCACATCGAACACTTCGAGCAGGTGATCGCCCAAGCGGTGGCCAGCGGCTATGCCAATCATCTGGAAGCGATTCCCGCCGCCACGCCGTGGCGCCCGGTGCTCGGTGAAAACGGATTGCGCCAGCATCCGAAACCGACCGCCTGCGGCAGCCAGAGCGCCATCGTCGTGGGCGCCGATGGCCAGGACGCGGCCAGCGGCGCCGATGAGATTTATTGCGACAGGCTGGGCCGGGTGCGCATCCGCTTTCACTGGCAACAGGAAACGGCCGCGACCTGCTGGGTG
>NZ_JAHKQW010000027.1:0-18844 GCF_019345575.1 Janthinobacterium sp. NKUCC08_JDC
ATGATAGTGCTGCAACCAGTGTGAAAGTAGGTTATCGTCAGGCTTGTTATTAGTAGTAAGAGAAAAACCCGTCAAGCAATTGGCGGGTTTTTTTTCGTCTGGGGGTTTTGTGGGGCGCTGCGGCTGGTGTCGGCTTACGCGCTGCGCGCTAAGCCGACCTACGGTCAGATCCCCTTGCGCGTTGGCGCCTACGCTTGCGTGAGCGGCATGGAGGGTCCGACCCCGGTTGTTATTTACGTCCAATGGTTTTCTGCATGGCATCGATCGCGTGCTACCTTGAAAGGGATATCTTGTCTGCTGTGCATACACTGGAACAATTACGTGCTGGCCAACTGGCCGGCTTGCGCCGCCTGAAGCTGTCCTGCGGCTTGACGGCATTCCCCTGCGAAATCTTCGATCTGGCCGACAGCCTGGAAATTCTCGACCTGTCAGGCAACGCGCTGTCCACATTGCCCGACGATTTGCCGCGCCTGCACAAGCTGCGCATCATTTTTTGCTCGGATAACCTGTTCACCACCTTGCCGGCCGTGCTTGGTTCATGTGTAGCCCTGGAAATGATCGGTTTCAAGGCGAACCGGATACGCCACGTACCGGGCGCAGCCTTGCCGCCGAGGCTGCGCTGGCTGACCCTGACCGACAATGCCATCGAATCCATGCCGGATGAGCTGGGCAAGTGCAGTCAATTGCAGAAACTCATGCTGGCTGGGAACTGCCTGAGCCACTTGCCCGCTACCCTGGCGGCTTGCCATCGGCTCGAGCTGGTGCGCATTGCCGCCAACCGTTTCCCGGCGCTGCCCGACTGCCTGCTGTCTTTACCACGCCTGAGTTGGCTCGCGTATGCGGGCAATCCCTTTACGGAAGCGCGTGAGCTGGCCGCTCTGGCCGGTACGGGGGCGGCTGGCGTGGCATGGCAGCGCCTGAAACTGGCGCAGCAGCTGGGCGAGGGCGCATCGGGCGTGATTTACCGTGCCCGTCTCGATGGCGTCAATGACGTGGCCGTCAAAGTATTCAAGGGAGCGATGACCAGCGACGGCTTGCCGCGCAGCGAGATGGCCGCCTGCGTCGGCGCCGGTGCGCATCCGGGCCTGATTCCCATCCTCGGGACGCTCGATGCGCATCCGCATGGCGCGCTGGGGCTTGTCATGCCGCTCATCGATGTAGCCTACCGCAACCTGGCCGGTCCGCCGAGCCTGGAATCGTGTACGCGCGACGTGTATGCCGATGGCGAATGCTTTGAGGCACCGCAAGCGCTGGCCATTGCCCACGGCATCGCCTCGGCCGTGTGCCAGCTGCATGCGCACGGCATCGTGCATGGCGACCTGTATGCGCACAATATCCTGCATGCGGACGCTGGCGCCTGCTTGCTGGGCGACTTTGGTGCGGCGTCCATGTTTGCGCCCGGCTCGCCGCAAGGGGAGGTGCTGCAAGGCATAGAGACGCGCGCCTTTGGCGTGCTGCTGGGCGAGTTGATCGCGCACTGTGCGACGCCCTTGCCCGGCCTGCAGGCCATGCTGGATGCTTGCCTGCAGGACGAGGTATTGCGGCGGCCCAAGTTCGACGCGATCGCACGGGCAGTGCGGCACATGCTACCCGTATAAAAAAATGGCGCAGTCTTCGCAGGCTGCGCCATTTCTATGTCAAGCTGACAAGATTCAGCTTGCTACCAGGATTTCTTTTTCCGGCAGGGCGATCTGGTTGTCGACGCTGAACTGGTAATCCTTGAAGACGTGTTCGGCCGTCAGGATCTGGTATTCGCCGTTGTCGAGCTTGTGCGTGGTGTCCTTCAGACGATACGTGTAATGGCCGCAGGTCCAGCAGTTGAAGTTGCGCATGTGCGTGCACAGGCAAGTCTTGTCCATCACGACGACGGTTTTTTGCTCGGGATGGGCGGCGACTTCGCGGTTGTACGAGTTGATGTACGCGCAGTTGCCGGTCGCGTCGAGCAGGTAGCCATACGATTCGCAGCCTGGACGGATGCCGGCGCCGATGGCGGGCGTGTTCTTCAGCATGCGCATCGGGTAGCCCGTCGGCGAGACGCCATTGACGATGATATCTTCTTCCGATGCCTTGTAGTATTCCTGCTTGACCTTGTTTGGCAAGCCGCATTCATTCGTGACGGTAAAGCGCGTCGCCACTTGCACACCGGCCGCGCCCGCTTCCAGGAAGGAGACGGCATCGCTGCCCGTGAAAATGCCGCCAGCAGCGATCAGCGGGATATCCAGCTGTTCGGCCTTCAGATAGGCCAGCAGTTCCGCCGTGATCGTGTGCAGGTCGTAATTGGCCCAGTCCATGCCGAAACCCAGGTGGCCGCCGGCCAATGGTCCTTCGACGATGATAAAGTCAGGCAAACGGTCCAGCTTGGCGTTCTTGCGCAGGAAAATCTGCAAGGCGCGTACGGACGAGACGATGATACCCAGCTTGGCATCGCGGAAACGCGGATGGTCGGCCATCAGGGCGAACGAGCCGAAGTGCAAGCCGGCGGACAGGGTGATGCCGTCGATGCCGGCGTCCAGCGCCGCGTTCAGGCGCACGCGCAAGGTTTCGCGCGGGCCGTTCATGGTCAGCTTTTCCATGCAATTGACGAAAATCAGGCCATCGCCTTTTTTCGCTTCCATGGTGCGGCCGATATGCAGGCGCTGCGCTTCCGCCAAACGGCCCAGGTCGAACTGCACCACGGCCTTGTCGCTGTTATTGATGTTGAACTTGTACAGTTTCGTCTTGTCTTTGACGAAGGTGGTGTCGAAACGGCGATCCGACACGTCTTCCACCATGGCATCGGAGATATGCCCGATACCGTTCAGCCGGGCCGCTTCCAGCGCCAGCTCCGACGTGGAAATATCCACACCCATTCCGCCTATCATGATGGGCACATATTCTTTTTTGCCAAATCGCAGGCGGAAATCATCAACACGTTTCATTGCTATCCTTAGACTACCGTGGTTATCACTGAGCCAGATGTACGGTCAAGCCCGCCGCCGGTCAGGCGGGCGGGCGCATGTAGCTGTGCGCAGCTTCAATTCTACCCCAAGCGGGCAGGCGCTCCGAGGCAGCTTGCCGCCACGCCGGTGCAAGCGCAGGCCGCAGCGTGCGCATCATCGAAATTAATCGCGGAAATTGTTAAATTCCAGCGGCATGTCGGGCACGTCCTTGCGCAGCATGGCCATGGCCGCTTGCAGGTCGTCGCGCTTGGCGCCCGTGACACGCACGGCTTCACCCTGGATGCTCGCTTGCACTTTCATCTTGCTGTCCTTGATGACGCGCACGATTTTCTTGGCATCATCCGATTCGATGCCATTCTTGATCTTGATGATCTGCTTGACCTTGTCGCCGCCGATCTTCTTGATATCGCCTTCGTCGAGGAAGCGCACATCGACCTTGCGTTTGGTCAATTTGTTGGTCAGCACGTCGCGCACCTGGCTGAGCTGGAATTCCGAGTCCGCAAACGCGGTCAATTCGTTTTCCTTGTGTTCGACGCGGGCGTCGCTGCCCTTGAAGTCGAAGCGGGTCGTGATTTCCTTGTTCGATTGCTCGACTGCATTCTTGACTTCGATCATATCGGCTTCGGAGACTACATCAAATGACGGCATGGTCTGTTCCTTTTCTTGTTAAAGCGAGCGCACGCTCGGTGCGCTGGGCCTTGGCGGCTGATTCTGCGCCATGGGACGGCCCTGTTAAAGATGCGACATTTTAACGGACAACGGGCAAGTCGCCCTTGTCTTGCGCTGGTTTTTTGTCGGTTTCACTCTATAATCGAGCAAAATAATCGCTATCCCATGTCTGCAGAGCTCACCATCGAACACAATTACAACCTCCAGCGCCTGAATACCTTCGGCATCACGGCCAATGCGGCCGCCTATGTACGCATCACTTCGCAGGCCCAATTGCAGGCCGCGCTGCAAGATCCCGCCTTGTCCGCCATGCCGCGCCTGATACTGGGCGGCGGCAGCAACATCGTCCTGACCGGCGACTTTCCCGGCGCCGTGCTGCACATGGCCACGCGCGGCATGCGCCTGGCGCAGGCGGACTTCGAGACCATACTCGTCACGGCCGCGGCCGGCGAAAACTGGCACGATTTCGTGCAGTGGACCTTGGCGCAAGGCGTGGGCGGGCTGGAAAACCTCTCACTGATCCCGGGCACGGTGGGCGCGGCGCCTATCCAGAATATCGGCGCGTATGGCGTGGAAATCAAGGATTATCTGCATAGCGTGAGCGTCATGCACAGCGCCAGCGGCATCGTTTTCGACATGGACCGCGATGCTTGCCGCTTCGCCTACCGCGACAGCATCTTCAAGCAGGCGGACGGGCGCGAACTAATCGTGCTGGAAGTGACGTTTGCCTTGCCGGCCGAATGGCAGCCGAACTTGCGCTATGCGGAACTGGCGCAGGCCGTGGCTGAGCGCAATCTTGCCGAGCCGACGCCGCAACAGGTGGCCGACACGGTGATGGCGATCCGCCGGAGAAAATTGCCGGACCCGGCCGTGATCGGCAATGCGGGCAGTTTCTTCAAGAATCCCGTGGTATCGCGCGAACAGTGTGCGGCCTTGCTGGAACGTTTCCCTGCCTTGGTGCACCATGCGCAGCCCGATGGCACGGAAAAGCTGGCGGCCGGCTGGCTGATCGATCAATGCGGCTGGAAGGGAAAAAACCTGGGGCCCGCGGGAGTGTATCCCAAGCAGGCGCTGGTTCTGGTGAATAATGGCGGCGCTCGTGGCGCGGACATTACCCGGCTGGCGGAAGCGATACAGGATGATGTAGAGGCGAAATATGGCGTGCGCCTGTCGCCTGAGCCTGTTTTCGTCTGATTAACCGAAGTGGCAGACGTAATCCACGGTCTCGACCGTTTCAATATCAAAATAGCTATTGCCCGGGATACTGAATTGCGTGCCCGCGCCATAGCTGTTCCACTCGCTTGCATCGGCCAGGCGTACCTTGCACAAGCCGCCGACGATTTCCATGATTTCCGGCGCTCCCGTGTTGAAGCGCAACGATGACGGGAAAATCACGCCCACGCTTTTCTTCGTGCCATCGGCCAGGATGACGTTGTGCGAGACGCATTTGCCGTCAAAGTAGATATTCGACTTCTTGACGACGCTGACATTGTCCAGTTGTGTGCTCATGCTTCACTTTCCTTGCTGTTAAAAATCAGTCGCGGACGTCATTGGCGCTCAGCACGCTGTTGCGTCCGCCGCGCTTGGCCGCGTACAGGGCCTGGTCGGCGCGGTTGATCAGTTGCTCGATCGTCGAGTCCGGAGAAGGCACGACGGTGGCCACGCCGATCGAGATGGTGACGATGCCCTTGCTTGCCGCCGGGTTTTCGATCTGCAAGCCTTCCAGATGACGCCGGCATGCTTCGGCGATCTGCAGCGCGCCGGCCGCTTCCGTTTCCGGCAGGATCAGGGCGAATTCTTCGCCGCCATAGCGGGCGGCCAGGTCGGCCGGGCGTTTCAAATGTTCCGTCAGCACGGCGGCGACCTTTTTCAGGCCCAGGTCGCCCGCCAGGTGGCCAAAATGGTCGTTATAGCTTTTGAAATGGTCGATATCGCAAAACAGCAGGCTCAGCGGCGTCTTGTCGCGCTGGCCCCGCTGCCATTCGAATTGCAGGGTTTCATCGAAGCGGCGCCGGTTGGCGATACCCGTCAAGCCATCGAGGGCTGCTAGTTTCTGTAGTTCAATATTCGCGTCGGCCAGGTTCTTTTGGCTTTCGCGTAGGAAACGAAAAGCCTGGTCGCGCTGCAAGCGGCTGATGTGCGCGTTGGAATGGTAGCGTATGCGCGCCAGCAGTTCCAGCCGGTCGGGCAGTTTCACCACATAATCGTTGGCGCCGACGGCAAAGCTGTGGGCCTTCAGTTTCGGGTCATCCTTGGCCGACATCACGATGACGGGCACATGCGCGAGCGCCTCGTTTTCGCGGTACAGCTGGATCAGGGCGAAGCCGTCGATGCCAGGCATCACGAGGTCTTGCAGGATGACGGTCGGTTGCAAACGCAGTGCCGTGTCCAGCGCCTGCGTGGCATCGGTCACGTAATGAAATTCGACATCCTGCTGGTCGCTGAGCATGCGCCGGACTGCTTCGGCAATGATCAACTGGTCGTCCACCAGCAGCACGCTGACCTTGAATTCGGTCAATGCGGGCTCATGCTGGGTGAAGCTGGGGGAGAATTCTGGCATTGCATTCTTTTCAGATGTTAGGGGAGGGCTCCCACCCATTGTTGAGCTTGGCGCCCAGGCGGCTGCGCAGGCTGGCGCCTATTCTATCCAATGGCAGGATTTGCTGCGCCGCATCGAGTTCCGCAGCCGCGCGCGGCATGCCATACACGGCGCTGCTGGCCTGGTCTTGCGCAATCGTCGTCTTGCCGGCGCGGCGCATGGCCAGCAAACCATCGCCGCCGTCGCGCCCCATGCCTGTGAGCAATACGCCGATGGCATCGCCACGCCAGTGCTGCGCCACGCAGTTGAAGAAGACATCGACGGACGGGCGGTAAACATAGTCGCGTGGTGCTGCATCGTAACCCAAACGATAATTTTGATCTAGCAGCAGGTGATCATTGGTCTTGGCGATCAGTACGCTGCCTGCCACCAGTTCGTCGCCCTCGGCGATCACGCGCACGGGCATGCTGAGCTGGTCATCGAGCCACTTGGCGAAGTGCGAAGCGAAGGTTTCATCGATGTGCTGCACCACGACGATGGCGCAGCCGGGCGGCGCCGTCCAGCCGGACAGCACCTTGGCCACGGCCGACGGCCCGCCCGTCGAGGCGCCGATGGCCACCAGGGTGCTGACCTGGCCGTCGCCCCGGTCGCCGCCATTGGCCGGTGCCTGGCGCGGCGGCGGCGCTTCGGCGCTGTGGCGTATCAGCTTGCCGATGGTCTTGATCTTGGCCAGCAGCTCGCTGTCGCCGCCCACTTCCCCCTGCAGCACGGGCGTGGCCGTGACATCGAGCGCGCCCGCGCCCAGCGCGCGGAAGACCTGGTTGACATTGTCTTGCGGGCGTCCCGTGACGACGAGGATGGCGCACGGGCTTTGCTCCATGATCAGGCGCGTCGCTTCCACGCCATCCATCTCCGGCATGTTCAGATCCATCAGGATCAGGTCGGGACGGCTGCCCTCGCACATGCGCACGGCTTCGAGCCCCGTGCGGGCGATCCACAGCACCTGGTGTTCCTGCGTACTGGCGACCACCCGGCGCAGGGCCTCGGCGGCCATGGCGACATCGTTGGCAATGGCAATTTTCATGAATGACAGCTCATAAGCGGGCATCTCCTATCAGGTCGGCCACCGCGTCGAGCAAGGTCTCGTCGTGGAAGCTGCCTTTGGTCAAATAATAGTCGGCGCCGGCGGACAGGCCGCGTGCGCGGTCTTCCGGACGGTCCTTGTACGACACGATCATCACCGGCAGCTTGTGCAGGTGCAGGTCCTTCTTGATCAGCGAAACGAGTTCGATGCCATCCATGCGCGGCATGTCCACGTCGGTGATCACCAGGTCATATTCTCCGCTGCGCACGACGTTCCAGCCGTCGATGCCGTCGATGGCCACGTCAACGTCGAAGCCGCGCGCCAGCAGCAGCTTGCGCTCCATCTCGCGCACCGTCAGCGAATCGTCGACGACGAGGATGCGCTTGGCCTTGCGGCGTTCGGCGTGGCCGGCCTGCGCCAGCTGGTGCAAGCCGCCCTCGTGCAGCAGCTTGTCGATCGACAGCAGCAAATCGGGCACGTCGAGGATCAGCACCGGCTCGCCGTCGTCTAGCAGGGCGGCGGCGGAAATGTCGCGCATCTTGCCGAAGATCGGATCGATGGCTTGCACGGCCAGGCTTTGCTCGCCGCGGATGGCGTCGACCACCAGCGCATAGCTTTGCTTGCCCCGGCCGATCACCACCACGGGCAAATCCTCGGCCTGGTTGGCCGCTTCGCCCAGTTCGAGCACCTGCGCCGCCGACACCAGGCCCAGATGCTCGCCCTTGAGTTCAAAGAACTGCTTGTTTTCCAGGGTATGGATGGCCGCTTGCGGCACGCGCACCACGCTTTCCACCTTGACGATGGGGATGGCGTAGGCTTCGCCATGCACGTCGACCACCAGCGCGCGCACGATCGACTGCGTCAGCGGCAGAGTGATCAAGGCGCGGAAACCGCGGCCCGGCTCCGATTCCAGGCGCACCGTGCCGTTTTGCTGGCGTATCGTCTCGTGCACGATGTCGAGGCCCACGCCGCGTCCGGACAATTGATTCGCCTTTTCCTTCAGGCTGAAGGCGGGCAGGAACAGAAATTCCAGCAGCTCGCCCGGCGACAGTGCGGCGGCCATGGCGGGGCTGGCCATCTTGCGCTCGATGACGGACTGGCGAATTTTTTCCAGGTCGACGCCGCGCCCGTCGTCGCTGATCTCGATGCTCAGCATGCCGGCGCGGTGGCGCGCTTCCATGCGTATCGTGCCCAGCGCTTCCTTCCCCGCGTCGATGCGCTCGTACGGGCCTTCCATGCCATGGTCGATGGCATTGCGCAGCATGTGGTTCAGCGGGCTTTCGATCTTCGCCAGGATGTCGCGGTCGACCAGGGTGTCTTCGCCTTCGATCTCGAGCTGAACTTCCTTGCCCAGGCTGCGCGCCAGGTCGCGCACCATGCGCGGGAACGCGTGGATGCCGTCGCGGAAAGGGCGCATGCGCAGGGCCAGCACTTCGTCGACCATGCCTTGCGAGACGGCCAGCAGGCGCCGTTCATAGGTTTCGATGTCGGCGATGTGCTCGAGCATGAATTGCTTCAGGGGCTGCGTCTTTTGCAGCGCCAGCAAGGACTTTTCCATCAGGCCCGGGTCGGCCGAACGGGCAATGGCTTCATGCAGGTGCTCGATGGCGGAAAACAGGCTGCTCTGGTTGCGCTTGAAGCGCTGCAGGGCGCCGACGAACGGGTGCATCTGGTGCGCATTGATGCGTGATTCGCTGGCCAGCGACAGCAGTTTGTCGAAGTTTTGCGCTTGCGCCTTGGCTGGCGCACCTGTACTGGTCGCTGTACGCGGCGCCGGGGCGGCCGCTTCCGGTTCATCCCCCGCCAGGCCGCTGGCCACGGGCGCTTGCGGCTCTGCCGCTTCCGGCGGCAATAGTGCAGACATGGGCGCAGGCGCCGGGGGCAGGGCCGGCAATTCGGGCAGGTCGGCGATGCCGGCGATGGCGTTCAGGGTCTGGTCGATCTGCGCCGCATTCGCGGCCAGCCACGCTTCGGCGCCCGCGTCGTCCAGGCGCGACAGCTGCACGATCAGGTCGACGCCCGACAACAGCACGTCGACCCGCTCCGGCGTGAGCTTCAAGCGCCCATGCTGGGCGGCGACAAAGCTGTCTTCCATGCCGTGCGCCAGCTGCACCACCACTTGCAGGCCGACGATGGCGGCGGCGCCCTTGATCGAGTGGGCCGCGCGCATCATCGCTTCGACGGCGGCCGCGTCGCCCGCATGGCGCTCCATGGCCAGCAAGCCGTCTGTAAGGATCTGGGTCTGGCTGTCCGCTTCCATGCGGAACAGGTCCAGCATGGAAAAGGCACTGAGGTCGCCGTGCTGGTCCTGGCTCATCGTAATAGTCTCGCAAGTTGAAAGCCGATCAGCGCCGTGTCGAGGCAGCCGATGCGCATGTCGCCCTCGGTGATCACGCCCGACAGGAAGCGCGACAGCCCCTTGTTGATGGTGGCCGCCGGCGCCTGCACGGCGCCCGACGCGTAGCGCACGATGCCGTGCAGGTCGGCCACGGGCAGCGCGTAGGCCTGGTCTTCCCAGCGCATCAGCAGCAGGCGCGCAAACGTGTGGCGGCCCTTGGCTGGCGGCGCGCCCTGTTCATCGATGCCCAGTAAACTGGCCAGCGACATGCACGGATACAGCTTGCCGCCGATATTGACGATGCCCGCCAGGCCGCCCCCGCCGCGGTGCGGCAGCGCGTGCGGCTTGGCCTGCGGCGCCACGGAGTCGAATACGCGCGTGGGCAGCGCCAGCCATTCGCGGCCGATGCGAAACACCAGCGCCGAACTGTCGCGCACTTCGCCGCCCGCATCGATCTGGCGGAAGTGGCTGGCCCAGTCGCGCCGGTAGTGTTCGTCCACGGGCCGCTGCAGGTTGCGTTGGGCGGCGCCCGCATACACGTCGCAGTTGCGGCAATGCACGTTGGCTGGCAGCTTGGGGCAGCTCTGGTCGCCGACCACGCCGATATGGTTCCAGCAGTCGTCGATGGTGGCGGGGGACTCGGTGGCGATGAGATTTGTCATGCTTGCCCCTTAGTTGGACGCCTGGCGGCGCTCGTAGATGCGTGCCGCGCGCGCCTTCAGGGTGGTGGCGGCCGTGTGGTTGCCATTGCGTTCGGCCAGCAGGGACAGGTGGCACAGCGCCTCGTAATGGTCGGGCTGCAGGTAGATGCAGCGGCGCCAGTAGTCGTCGGCCAGGTCCATCTTGCCGGCCAGTTCATTGATGATGCCCAGCATGAAATACGCTTCCGCCGCCTCGGGCACTTTCGCCAGGTGGGCGTGGCATTTTTCGCCGGCCTCGCGCAACTGGCCGCGGTCGGCCAGCAGGCGTGCCTCGGCCAGCAAATCGGCTTGCGCGGCCGGCGACGGCGGCGGCACGGACACGGGGCGCGTGCGCGGCGCCGCCGGTGCGGCGGAAGAGGGGGCTGTCACGGCAGCGCGCCTTGGCGCGGGCGGCACGCTGCGCAAGGTGCGCAAGGCCGGCAGTAGTGGCGCCACTGGCACGGGACTGGCCGGCGCCGCCGTTTCCTTCTTCAGGGCGAACGCCTGGCGGAACTGCAGCGTCGTAAAGCCGTTCTGGCAGAACGACGGCACTTCCGCATAGCCGGCCAGCAGCATGCCGTCGTCGGCCAGCAGGGCCGACAGGTTGTGGATGGCCGCGCGCGTGGTCGGCTTGTCAAAGTAGATCAGGAGGTTGCGGCAAAAGATGACGTCGTAATGGCGGTTGTAGGTGGCCGTATCGAACTGCAGCAGGTTGCCCTGCCTGAAGGTCACCTGTTCGCGCAAGGAGTCGATGATGCGGTAGGAGTCGTCGGCCACGTGCGTGAAATAGCGCTCGCGGAAGGCCACGTCCTGCGCGCGGAAGGCGTTGCGGCCGTAGATTCCCGCCTGCGCCCGCTCGATGCAGCCGGGGCTCAGGTCATAGGCGTCGATGCTGAACGCCTGTTTCGGCACGCCGCTGTCGCGCAGCGCCATGGCCATCGAATACGGCTCCTCGCCGCCTGCGCAGGGGATCGACAGGATGCGCGTGGCGCGCCCCCGCGCCCAGCGTTCCTGCACCAGTTCGACGGTGGCGTAGAACGCTTGCGGATCGCGGAACAGCCACGATTCGGGCACCACCACCAGTTCGATCAATTGCGTCATTTCGGCCGGCGTGAGCGCCTGCAGGTAGGCTTCGCTATCGGCAAATCCCGTTTGCTCCATGCGCTGGCCGACGGCCCGTTCGGCCACGGATTTGGAGACGGACAGGCCGGTCGCGCGGCGCAGCAGGGTTTGCGCCGTCATGCCGCGCCCGCGTCTTGAAACAGCAGCGCGCGCACGTCCGGCGGCAGCAGGTGTTCCAGTTCCACCAGCTGCACGATGCCGTCGGCATCGCTGGCCACCTGGCCCAGGAAGGGCACTGTCGCCACGCCGCTGTCTTCAAGCTGGAGCGTGTCGATGTCGGCGATGCCGCGCACTTGCGAGGCCAGCAGGCCCAGCGCGTGCGTGGTTTCGCCGCCAGGGGCGCGGTAGTCGACGATGACGATGCGCGTGTCGAACTGCGCGGCGGCGGCCGGCAGTCCGGCCAGGCGCGACAGGTCGATCACGGGCACGGGCGTGCCATGCAAGTCCATCAGGCCGGCCACGTAGTCTGGCGTGAGCGGCAACTGTTTCAGCTCCAGCAGCGGCAGGACGCGCACGATGCGGGCCAAGGGCAGGCCGTAGCGGTCGCGTCCGATGTGAAAGAGCAGCACTTTCATGGGATCAGATGGTCACGGCGAAAGTCGACACGCTCGACTGCAGGTCGCCCGCCGCATATTGCAACTGGTGCACGGCTTCGCTGGTGGCCTTCAAGGACTCCACCGTCTGCTGCGTGGCGTCGTTGAGCTGCATCATGGTGTCGGAAATCTGTGAAGCGCCGATCGCCTGCGACTGCATGCCTTGCAGCACGGCGTCGAATTGCGGCGTGAGTTTTTGCACCTGGTCCATCACGGACGACAGCTGCTCGGCCACTTGCCGCACTTCGCCCACGCTGCGGCGAATTTCTTCCGAGAATTTGTCCATGCCCATCACGCTGGCCGAGACGGCCGACTGCATTTCCTTGAGCATTTGTTCGATATCCCACGTGGAGACGGACGTCTGGTCGGCCAGGCGGCGGATTTCCGTCGCCACCACGGAGAAGCCGCGGCCCGCCTCGCCCGCTTTTTCCGCCTCGATGGCGGCGTTCAGCGACAGGATGTTGGTCTGGTCGGCCACCTTGGTGATGGTGATCAGCACACTATTGATATTGCTGGCTTTTTCCGACAGGGCCGCCAGCTTGGCATTGATGGAATCGGTGGCCGAGACCATGTGCTGCATGGTCGAATCCATGCGCTTGAGGTTGTTCTGCGCTTCGGCCGTCGCGTTGGTTGTGTAGTCGGCCACCGCGGTGGCGTCTTCCATGGTTTTGAGCAACTGGCTTGTGTTGGCCGAGATTTCCTTGGTGGTGCTGAGGATTTCCACGCTCGTTTGCGCCTGCTCGATGCCCGTGGCTTCCTGCTGGCGCGCCGAGGCGGCGATTTCCGTGGCGGAGGTCGTCACCTGGATGCCGGCCTTTTGCACATTGTTGAGCAGGCTGCGCAGGTTTTCAAACATCTTCGCCAGGCCATTGCCCAGCTGGCCGATGGCGTCGCTGCCCGTGATGCCGACCTTGCCCGTCAGGTCGCCCGAGGCGGCTTTCGAGACCACTTCCAGCAGCGAATCGACCTTGGCCCGCAAGCTATTCGTCGCGGCCAGCTCATTGGCCTGGTTGTCCTGGATGGTTTGCGCCATGCGGTTGAATTCTTCCGACACCTTGCCCAGTTCGTCGCGCGAAAGGATGGTGGCGCGCGCGCGCTGGTCGCCGCTGGCGATGCGCCCGACGGCGTCCGTCAGGCTGTTCAGCGGGCCGAGGATGGCGCGGCCCAGCAGGTAGGAAATGCCCAGCGCCAGCGCCACGCACAGCAAGCCGCCCAGCGCCAGGGTCAGCATCATGGTTTCCTGCAATTTTGTCGTGGTGGCCGTGCGTTCGGCCAGCAAGCGCGATTCTTCGGCCGCGACTTCGTCGAGCAGCTTGTTCGCCTGCCTGACGGCAGGGTAGCCGCCGGCCGGCATGGTGCGCGCCACCGTTTCCGTGGCACCGGGCGCATTGCCCAGCGCGCGGCGTTTTTCGATCAGCGGGGTGATCCACTCCTTGACCCAGGTGGTGGTCAGCGCGTCGATCTTGCGGAAGCGTTCCGACTGCACCTTGTTGTCGGCCGTCATGGCGATGGCTTTTTGCGTGTGCTGGCTCAGCACGTCCATTTCATTCGATTCCGGCGACAGCGACGTTTCACTGCCGGTCAGGATGAAACCGCGTGCTTCCACCTGGATTTGCAGGATGGAATTGTGGATCCTGTCGATCTCGCCCAGCACCTCCATCGTGTGGCGGTCCCATGCATTGGCTTCCGACAGGCGCGAAAAGCTGTTGTAGGCCACGCCGAGCAAGATCAGGATGATGGCCACGATGGAGCCGAAGCCCAGGTACAGTTTATTCTTGATACTCAGGTCTTTGAACATGGGAGGGCTCCGGAAGCGGGAAGGTCAGCACAATTGCACTGTAGCATTTTGCCACGGGGACAGCAAAATGGGGGCGATCCGGGCGCGCGCCGGGCCGTAAATCGTGGTCGAGTGCGTTTCAAATGTAAAAAAGCCGCCCGTGGGCGGCTTTGCTTGGCGCGGGAGGTAGTGCCTCCCGGCAACTAGTTACTTTTGGCCACGCTTTTCGCGGGCGATGGCGGCGATGCGCATGCGCAAGGCGTTCAGCTTGATGAAGCCGCCGGCGTCGGCCTGGTTGTACGCGCCGCCGTCTTCGTCGAAGGTGGCGATGTTCATGTCGAACAGCGAATCCGTTTTCGAATCGCGCGAGACGACGATGACATTGCCCTTGTACAGCTTGATGCGTACCCAGCCGTTCACGGTTTCCTGCGTGTGGTCGATCAGGGTTTGCAGGGCGACGCGCTCGGGCGCCCACCAGTAGCCGTTGTAGATCATCGACGCGTAGCGCGGCATCAGGTCATCTTTCAGGTGGGCCACTTCGCGGTCCAGGGTGATCGATTCGATGGCGCGGTGGGCTTTCAACATGATGGTGCCGCCCGGGGTTTCATAGCAGCCGCGCGATTTCATGCCGACGTAGCGGTTTTCCACCAGGTCCAGGCGTCCCACGCCATGCTTGCCGCCAACCTTGTTCAGTTCGGCCAGCACGGTGGCGGGCGACATGCGCACGCCGTTGATGGCGACGATATCGCCTTTTTCGTATTCGATGTCCAGGTATTCCGCTTCGTCCGGGGCGTTTTCCGGGCTGACGGTCCAGCGCCACATGGTCTCTTCCGCTTCGGCGCTCGGGTTTTCCAGGTGGCGGCCTTCAAAGCTGATGTGCAGCAAGTTGGCATCCATCGAGTACGGCGCGCCGCCGTTCTTGTGCTTCATGTCGATTTCGATGCCGGCGTCTTCCGCGTACTTCAGCAGTTTTTCGCGCGACAGCAGATCCCACTCGCGCCATGGGGCGATGATCTTCACGCCTGGTTTGAGCGCGTAGGCTCCCAGTTCGAAACGCACCTGGTCGTTGCCCTTGCCGGTCGCGCCGTGCGAGATGGCGTCGGCGCCCGTGGCGTTGGCGATTTCGATCAGGCGCTTGGCGATCAGCGGACGGGCGATCGAAGTGCCCAGCAGGTATTCGCCTTCATACACGGTGTTGGCGCGGAACATCGGGAACACGAAATCGCGCACGAATTCTTCGCGCACGTCTTCGATATGGATGTTTTCCGGCTTGATGCCGAACTTGATTGCCTTGGCGCGCGCCGGTTCCAGCTCTTCGCCCTGGCCCAGGTCGGCCGTGAAGGTGACGATTTCGCACTGGTAGTTATCTTGCAGCCATTTCAGGATGACGGAGGTGTCGAGTCCGCCGGAATAGGCCAGGACTACTTTTTTAATGTCGCTCATATTGCTTCCAGTTGTCGTTGTCGATGTATGTATTGCGATGCTGCCAGGTTTTATGCAGTGCCGGGCGAATTATTGGATTTTACCGAGTAACAGGTATTCAATCAGCGCTTTTTGCACGTGCAAGCGGTTTTCCGCCTCGTCCCACACGACCGATTGCGGACCGTCGATCACTTCGGCGGCCACTTCCTCGCCGCGGTGGGCGGGCAGGCAGTGCATGAACAGCGCGTCGGGTGCGGCGCGGGACATCTTCGCGCCATCGACGATCCAGCCGTCGAAGGCGGCGATACGGGCCGCGTTTTCCGCTTCGTAGCCCATGCTGGTCCACACGTCCGTGTTGACCAGGTGCGCGCCTTCGCACGCGTCCGACGGGTTCGCGAAGAAGGTATAGCGCTGCGTCTTGACTTGCGACAGGTCGATGTCGTAGCCCTTCGGCGTCGAGACGTTGACGTGGAAGCCGAACACTTCGGCCGCCTGCAGCCACGAGTACAGCATGTTGTTGGCGTCGCCGATCCAGGCGACGACCTTGCCGGCGATCGAGCCGCGGTGTTCGATGTAGGTGAAGATGTCGGCAAAGACCTGGCACGGGTGGTGTTCATTGGTCAGGCCATTGATTACCGGCACGCGCGAATTGGCGGCGAAACGCTCGATGATCTCCTGGCCGAAGGTACGCACCATGATGATGTCGCACATGCGCGACATGACCTGGCCCGCGTCTTCCACCGGCTCGCCGCGGCCCAATTGGGAATCGCGCGTGTTCAGGTAGATGGCGGCGCCGCCCAGCTGGTGCATGCCGGCTTCGAACGACAATCGCGTGCGGGTGGAGTTCTTTTCAAAGACCATCACCAGGGTGCGGTCGATCAGTGGATGGTAGATTTCGTAATTCTTGAACTTGCGCTTGATCAGATGGGCGCGTTCGATCACATATTCGTACTCTTCCAACGTGAAATCGGAGAACTGGAGGTAGTGCTTGATCGGTTTTTTTGTCGACATAATGACCACTTGAAGATGCGCAGGCCGCCGGCGGCGTGCCTTTCCCGCCGGGTTGCATCAGCGTACAACATCTCGTCTGATGACTGCCTCGCCCGGCGCGCTGCTGTGTTGATCGGTGCCAGCGCGACGCTTGTCGCGCGGGTCGATGCGGTTTGCCATGTTGAAAATAATGCAATGGCAAGTACTTCAGCCGTTCAATTATAAGGGTTTTGCTTTTAGATTGGAAAGACCGTCCGGGCGCGTACTTGTATAGGCAAGCCTGCACCCGGGCAAAGGGCGGCGGATTAATAGATGCTGGCGGGCGCGGCCCCGTCCAGCTGGGGCGCCACCAGCGGTAAATCCAGCGTGAAACGCGTGCCGGCGGGGCTGCTGGCCACTTGGATGGTGCCGCCCAGCAGCGCCGTGACGATGTTGTAGCTGATCGACAAACCGAGGCCGCTGCCGCCCTGGCCAAGCTTGGTGGTAAAGAAAGGGTCGAAGATGCGCGACAAATGCTGTTCGGCGATGCCGCCGCCATTGTCGGCGAAGACGACCTGCACGCGCGCGCCGTCGAGCGTGGCGGACAGGCGCATGCAACCGGTGCCGGCGGCACCGTCGTTGGGTGCGGGTGCGAAGGCGTGCAGCAGGGCATTGTTGATCAGATTGGTGATCACCTGGCCGAACGGGCCCGGATAGCTGTCCATGGCGATGCCGAATGCAATGTCCGTCTCGATGCGGTGGCCCGAACTGCGGATGCGGTTCATGACGGTGGCGATGATTTCATTGCTTACCTGTTGCAGGTCGAACTGGCGCCGCTGTTCGGTGGTGCGGTCGACGGCTACCTGCTTGAAGCTGTTGACGAGGTCGGCCGCGCTGTGCAGCCCGCGCATCACCAGCGCCGACGCCTTGCTTGCATCGTCGATGTAGGCGGCCAGGTCCGAGCGGCGCAGGCCGGGGCCGTTCATCAGGCGCTCCACGTCTTCCGTCTTTTGCAGCATGGTGCTGGCGATTAATAAACTGTTGCCGATCGGGGTATTGAGTTCATGCGCCACGCCGGCCATCAGCGAGCCGAGGGCGGCCAGCTTTTCCTGCGACGCCAGTTGCGCCTGGGCATCCTGCAGTTGCCGGTAGGCGCTGGCATTGTCGAGCGCGATGGCGCCATACGCGCACAGGGTGCGGAAGATCAGGCGTTCGCGTTCGCCGTAGGCATGGGCATGGCAAGCCTGCACCGTCATCACGCCCAGCACGCGTTCGCCCACCGTCAAGGGCACGTACAGCACGCTCTGGTTATGCAGGGTGCCGGGCACGGTGTAGGCGTGGCGCTTCGGCGGTACCTGGTCGATATACACTTCGCGCCGGCCCAGCAGGCAGCGCACGGAGTAGGCGCGTGGGTTGCTCAGTGGAATGGCGTTGTCGGACAAGGGGCGGCCCGCTTCCATGCCGTGCGCGCGGCGCAGCGCCGTGCCCGCCGCATCGAGCATGTAGACGGCGAAGGTGTTGACTGGTAGCAAGGCATGCACGTGGCGGTCCAGCACCTGGAACACGGCGCTGGCGTCGAGGTGGGTGGTGATTTCCTGGCCGATGGCCGACAGCCGTTCCAGGGTGTCGCTGGTTTGCTGCAGCACTTCGGCGCGCCGTGCTTCCGAGGCGGCCAGTTCGCGGTGGTGATAGCCTTCCGAGCGCGCATGTTCCGTCTGGTGGTAGACCTGCATGGCGGTGGCGCGGTTGCTTGCCTGCTGGGTGTGGCTTTTTTCGCGCGCCACGCCTGCCGCCAGGGCGATATCGTAGGCGCGCGCATAGTCGCCCGCATGCGCGTACTCGCGCGCCAGCGCATCGAGCAGTTCGCCGGGCGGCACATAGCCGTCGATGGAGGCGGCCACCTGCAGCGCCTGGTGCAGGAAATGCAGGGCGGGATTGCGTTCCTGCATGCCTGCGGGCGGCGGCAGGTCGTGGCGCGCATGCAGCATGGACAGCACGCGCAGCGCCGCCACCTGGTGCATGGCGTCGCCCTGCGCGGTGGCCAGCTGGCAAGCCCGCTCGGCTGCCTGCAGCGCTTCGTCCGGACGGTCCAGGTAGGACAGCGCGTGGGCGCTGCCGCGCTGCGCCATGCTGCGGAAATCGGCCTGGCCCAGCGCTTCGGCGCGCTGCGCCAGACGGCTGAAGGCGTCGAGCGCCGTGTCGTAGTCGCCTTTGTCCAGGCTCAGTTCGCCCAGGTGGAACAGGGCGTTGGCATAGGTGCGCGCGCCCGCCATGGGAGTCAGGATGTGCAGCGCTTCGCGCAGCAAGTCTTCCGCCGCGCCCAGGCGTCCCAGTTTGCGCATGGTTTCGGCCGTATGCGTCTGGCAGGCGCCGATGCTGCGCGGCCAGCCTGTGGGGCGCGCCAGGTCCAGCGCGCACTGCATCCATTCGAGCGCCGATTCGTTGTCGTTGAGGCTGGAGAAACAGTCGCCGATATTGATGGCGGCCGTGATGGCGCCGCGCAGCTGGCCGCTTTCCAGGGCCGCTTCGTAGCTTTGCATGTAGTGGCCGGCGGCTGCGCCCAGGTCGCGCGACGTGTGCGCCAGCAAGCCGCGGAAATCGTGCACCCAGGCGGCAAGCGGCGCGGGCAGCTTGCCGCTGGCGCCGTTGGCCTGGAAGTGGCCGCCCCAGCGGGCCTGGGCGGCCGGCGCGTCGCGCAAGACGGCCCAGCGC
>NZ_JAHKQW010000028.1:0-15973 GCF_019345575.1 Janthinobacterium sp. NKUCC08_JDC
CATAGCAAGTTGGTCCCACCCCTTCCCATCCCGAACAGGACCGTGAAACAACTTTGCGCCGATGATAGTGCTGCAACCAGTGTGAAAGTAGGTTATCGTCAGGCTTGTTATACGAAAAAACCCCTTCCGGTGATCCGGTTGGGGTTTTTTTACGTCTGGTGGTTTGATATGCCGTGGGTGCTTGTCGGATTACGCGCGCGGTGACACAAATACGTGTTGCAGCTGTTCCAAATTGATACATGGACAGCCGGATGTGGGGCATATACGCATGGCATGGCATTTGCTCTTCTTGGGTATTCACTAAAAAACCAAGGAGACCAGCATGACCTATTCCATTCGTACCCTGCTCGGCATGGCAGCCGCCGGCGCCGTCGCCCTCACTTCCCTGCTGACCTTGCCGCATGCCTATGCGCATGGCAACGTCACGCCGCAAGGCGTCGACACCACGGGCTTGCCGAAGGTGGGCGACAAGTGGCTCGAACAAAACCCGTATCGGGGCAACAAGCTGGCCCTGACCGTAGGCACCTCGGCCTACAACCAGAATTGCGCCCGCTGCCACGGCATCGAAGCCATTTCGGGCGGCATCGCGCCGGACTTGCGCCAGCTGGACCGCGATTGCTTCGGTATCAAGAATGAGACAAAGAAACAGGCTTGCTACAAGGAGACGGACAATTACTACCTGACCACCATCCGTCACGGTAAAGTGCGCAATGGCGCCGTGTACATGCCGCCGTTCGAAGGCGTGTTCAACCAGGAAGCCATGTGGGCCATCAAGACCTATCTGGAAACCCGCCGCGAATCCAATTAAGTCGAACCGATCACGAAGGAGTCCCATGCGTTCATTTCAACTCCGGGGCATGCGCGCGATGATCTCGCTCGCTTGCCTGGCGCTCTGCGCAGCCGCGCCGGCGCATGCCGACTGGCAGAAAGTGCAGCAGTCGGGCAGCCTGAAAGTGGCTGTGTACAACGAGTTCGCGCCGTTTTCCGACAAGGGCGTTGGCATCGATATCGATATTGCCGAAGCGCTGGCGAAAAAGCTGGGGCTGAAACTGAGTTTGCTGCCATTTCCCGCCGGCGAAAATCTGAACGACGATTTGCGCAATATGGTGTGGAAAGGGCATTACCTCGGTTATGGCCCCGCCGACGTGATGCTGCATGTGCCGGTCGACAAGAAGTTGATGGCGGATAACGACAAGGTTGAGATCTTCGCACCCTACTACGTGGAAACCGTGCGCCTGGTGCGCAGCGCGCAATCCGTGCCGCAATTCGACGGAGTCGCTTCGCTGGCCGGCAAGCGTATCGGCGTGGAAAAGGTGTCGATCGCGGCCATGCTGATGTTGGGCGAAGACAATGGCAAGTACCGCGACGACGTGCGCATCTTCGATACGGCCGCCGAAGCCTTGCAGCAATTGCAGGCGGGCAAGCTCGACGCCGTGCTGGCCAACCGTTCGGAAATCGAATCGGTGCTGAAAAGCGACCCCGCTTTCCCCTTGAGCGAAGTGGCGTTCGCCCGCTTGCCGCGTGCCGGCTGGGCCGTGGGCCTGGCCGTCAGCAAGCAACAGCTCGACGTGGCCAAGTTGCTGCAGGCAGCCATGAACGAGATGGCGGCCAGCGGCGAACTGAAAACGATCTTTGAGAAGTATGGCGTGAAGGAGGCGCGGCCCTGAAGTAGCTTGCTCTGGTTTAAAAGCCCGCGCATCGGAAGAGGCGCGGGCTTTTTAGTTTTAGAAACTATATTGGGCGCTGACACCCAGCAGCCAATTGCGTCCTGGCGCCGCTTCATAGTAGCGTTTGTTGCTGTCGCCGACGATGACGGAGCCCACGTAGGTCTTGTCGAAAAGATTGTTCAGGCGGGCAAATTCCTTGAAGCGCCAGTTCCCCACGTTTTGTTTGGCGTTGAAGCGCGCATTGAACACCGTGTAGCCGGGCGCCGGTTTTTCGATGTTGCTGTCTTCCGCGTAGACCTGGTTGCTGGCCACGCTTTCCAGCGCCGCGCCAAAGCGGTCGAGCTTATCTTTCCACGCCAGTTCCGCGAACAGGTTGGCGCTGGGCACGCCAGGCAAACGGCTGCCTTCGCGCACGCTGCCAAACGCCTGGTCATACACGGCGTGCAGGCTGGTCAGTGCTACTTTTGCCGTGAAACCATATGGCAAGTTTGAGTCCAGCGACACTTCCATACCTTGGCGCAAGGTTTTACCTGCATTGCGATAGCTGGTGCGCCCGCCGCTGGACTTGTCGACCACCAGTTCGTCGTTGGTCTTGATCTGGAACACGGCCGCGTTTACGTGGGTGTTGTTGGCGATTCTCGCCTTGATGCCTGCTTCCAGGTTGGTGCTGGTGGCCGGTTTTAGCTGGTAATTGAAGCCGCCGCCCGTGCCCGAGTAAAACAGTTCATTCAAGGTAGGCGCCTCAAAACCGCGCGCGGCGCTGGCGTACACGTTGACGCTCGGCGTCAGTTTATACAGCAGACCCAGCACCGGTGTCGTGTGGCTGAATTCGAGGCTGCCGCTGTCGTTCCCATTGCTGAGATAGTGGTCGTCGACCGCCACTTTCATCTTGCTGTAGCGCACACCTGCGCTCAGCAGCCATGGGCCGCTTTGCCATTCCGTCTGGATATAGGGATCGAGGCTGGAGACGACATTCTGCTCGTCGCGGCGCAGCTTGCCTTTCACGCCAAACGTGTTGCCGATGTAATTTTCATAGCCGGTGCGGTCATCGCTGGAGCGGCCATAGTCGATGCCGATGGTGGTGCTCAGCTTGCCGCCGGCCAACTGGTTCACGTGCAGCCAGTTGGTATCGATGCCGTAGAACTCACGCTGGAAGTCGACCACGCCGCCTGAATGGCTGGGCGGTGCCTGGAAGCCTTTGGTAAAAGCCTGGTACTGGATCACGTCGCGGTTGCCGCCATACACCATCACATGCAGGCGGTCGTCGCCGAACGACTGTTCATAGGTGGCGCCGATTTGCTGGTGGTCGATGCTCTTGCGCGTGTTGTAGCGCTCGGCCAGGGTGCGCTTCGGGTTTTGTGTGTCGCTCGCATCGGTTTCGCCAGCGCGCGGGTCGCGGGCAAACGTGGCCCAGGTGGCGCCCAGCGGATCTTGCGTGTTTCCTTGGTGCAGGCTGTTGGCAACGATGGTCAGCTTGCTGTCCGCACTGGGCTTGACGGTGATCTTGCCGAACGCCTGTTCGCGCGTGGCGGCGCTGTGGTCGCGGAAACCGTCCGTGCGGAAGCGCGAGCCGTCGAGCACGTAGCCGATGCCGCCTGCCTGGCCTTGCGCCGTCAAGTCCACTTTGTTGGTGCCGTAGCTGCCGCCCACCACATTCAATTCGACGGACGGAGGATTTTGCCCATCCTTGGAAAACAGCTGGATCACGCCGCCCGAGTGGTTGCCGTAGATGGCAGAAAACGGTCCGCGCAGCACTTCGATGCGCTCGGCCGTATCGAGGTTGAAGGTGGCGGCCTGGCCTTGGCCGTCGGGCATGCTGGCAGGAATGCCATCGCTGATCAGTTTGACGCCGCGCACGCCAAAGGCCGAGCGTGCGCCGAAGCCGCGCGACGAGATTTGCAAGTCTTGCGCATAGTTCTGGCGGTTTTGCACGACCAGGCCCGGCACGGCGGCCAGCGCTTCTGACGCGTTGACGCGGATTTGGCCATCCTGGATGCGGGCGCTGTCGACGACGTCGATCGAGGCCGGCACTTCCTGGCTTGGATGGGCGATGCGGCTGCCGCTGACGACCACCGTATCCATCAGTTGCCCGTTGGCCGGGGCAGCTGCCTCGGCGGCAAAGACGTGAGGGGCGAGGGTAGCGCTGCCGGCGACAAACAGGCTGGCGATGGTGTTCAGGCGGAAACGGTGCTGCATGCGGATTCTCCAATGTGAATAAAAGCCTGCTTTGGTCGCGTGCGCGGCGCAGGTCTGCATCGTTGTATCAAGCAATATGCCTGCCATGTCTCCATTGGTGGGCTGAAATTATACGCGTGTCAGTGGCATGGCGTTTGCATACAGCAATGTTCAGATGCGCCGATGCCGCGCGCTTTTCCTGTGTTTTGCCATCGAAAGGTGATTATGCCCAACTTCTTCTCGCGCTTGCGCCAAGTGTGCTGGCTGCTGCCTGCGCTCGCCAGCAGCGCCCTCCAGGCTGCTCCATTTGCCTATGTTCCCAATGAAAAATCGGGCACCTTGAGCGTGATCGACACGGCGACCGACCAGGTCGTGCGCCAGATTGCAGCCGGCAAGCGTCCGCGCGGCATCGCCGCCGACCCCACCGGGCGGCAATTGTTTGTCACGGATGCGGCCAGCAGCGCCTTGCTGCTGATCGATAACGCTGGCGGCGCCCCCCTGCGCACGGTGGCGCTGGGCAAGTCGCCCGAAGGCGTCAGCGCTTCGCAAGACGGTCATTACGTGGCCGTGGCCGTCGAGGAAAACAATAGCGTGGCCTTGCTCGATGGGCAGACGGGCGTCTTGCTCGCCGATATCAAGGTGCATGGACGCAATCCGGAACATGCCGTTTTCAGCCCCGATGGGCGCTGGCTGCTGGTCAGCGCGGAAGAGGCTGAACAAGTCGATGTCATTGATGTGGTGCAACGCCGCCAGGTGGCGTCCATCGCCGTGGGATTGCGCCCGCGCGGCATCGGTTTCAGTCCGGACTCGGGCCGCGCCTACGTGGCGTGCGAACTGGTCAATGCCGTCTACGTCATCGACATGGCCGCGCGCAAGGCCATCGCCACCATTCCCGCTGGCAAGAATGCAAACGGCATCGTGGTCCATCCCAGCGGCAAGCAGGTGTATGTCTCGAACGGTATCGATGGCACGGTGATGGTGATCGACACGGCCAGCAACGAGGTCACGGCCACCATTCCCGTCGGCAAGCGCCCGTGGAACATGGCCATCACGCCCGATGGCGCCAAGCTGTACGTGGCCAATGGCCGTTCGAACAGCGTTTCCGTCATCGACACGGCCAGCGCGCGCAAGGTGGCCGATATTGCTGTAGGTGAATTGCCATGGGGCGTGGTGATTCGTTAATGGCACAGGAACAGGTGTTCCAGTCTGGTACACCTGTTCCATTGTGCAGCGGCTCAAGCCCGGGCATGCGCTGAAAAGCACACCGGTATTGACGCTAGGCCCTTGTAACAAGGGTAAAAGCGGCTAAGTTTGTAGTGGGATGCCGAGCTGGCACGGCATTTGCGGAAGACTCCGTGTACTCACCCCATCTGTACCAGGACGTTTGATTTTAATTACAGCAATTCCATTCTAATTAACCCGATAGAGGACGACATGAATCTCGCAGACATCAGCAAACTGGGCGTAGCCAATCCCTTCAAACAACGCTATGACAATTACATCCGCGGCAAATTCGTTGCCCCGGTAAAAGGTGAATACTTTCCTAACATCACACCGATCACGGGCTTGCCATTTTGCGAAATCGCCCGTTCCACGGCGGAAGATGTCGAGCTGGCCTTGGACGCCGCCCATGCCGCCAAGGATGCCTGGGGCAAGACATCGCCTGCCGAGCGCGCCAATATCCTGAACCGCATCGCCGACCGCATCGAACAGAACCTGAGCCTGATCGCCACGGCGGAAACCATCGACAATGGCAAGCCGATCCGCGAAACGATGAACGCCGACATCCCGCTGGCCATCGACCATTTCCGTTATTTCGCCGGCTGCATCCGCGCGCAAGAAGGTTCCGTCGCGCAAATCGATGCGGAAACCTATGCCTACCACTACCACGAGCCGCTCGGCGTCGTGGGCCAGATCATTCCATGGAATTTCCCGATTCTGATGGCTGTGTGGAAACTGGCGCCAGCCCTGGCCGCCGGCAATTGCGTCGTGCTCAAACCGGCCGAGCAGACACCGGCCTCCATCATGGTGTTGATCGAGCTGATCGGCGACCTGCTGCCGCCGGGCGTGCTGAACATCATCAATGGTTTCGGCCTGGAAGCGGGCAAGCCGCTGGCCTCGAGCAAGCGCATCGCCAAGATCGCCTTCACGGGCGAAACAGGCACGGGCCGCTTGATCATGGGCTACGCCGCGCAAAACCTGATTCCCGTCACCCTGGAGCTGGGCGGCAAGTCGCCGAACATCTTCTTTGAAGACGTGATGGACGCGGACGATGACTATTTCGACAAATGCCTGGAAGGTTTTGCCATGTTCGCGCTGAACCAGGGCGAAGTGTGCACCTGCCCATCGCGCGTGCTGATCCAGGAATCGATCTACGAGAAATTCATCGAACGTGCTCTGAAGCGCGTGGCCGCCATCAAGCAGGGCAACCCGCTCGACTCGTCCACCATGATCGGTGCGCAGGCGTCGCAGGAGCAGCTGGAAAAAATCCTGTCCTATCTCGACATCGGCCGCCAGGAAGGCGCCGAAGTGCTGGCTGGCGGCGAGCGCAACACGCAGGCGGGCGACTTGGAAGGCGGCTACTACGTGCGTCCGACCGTATTCAAGGGTAATAACAAGATGCGCATCTTCCAGGAAGAGATTTTTGGACCGGTCGTGTCCGTGACCACTTTCAAGGATGAGGCCGACGCGCTGGCGATTGCCAACGATACCTTGTACGGCCTGGGCGCCGGCCTGTGGACGCGCGACGGTTCGCGCGCCTTCCGCATGGGACGCGCCATCCAGGCGGGCCGCGTGTGGACCAATTGCTACCACCTGTATCCGGCCCACGCCGCGTTCGGCGGCTACAAGCAATCGGGTATCGGCCGCGAAAACCACAAGATGATGCTCGATCACTACCAGCAAACGAAGAACTTGCTGGTGAGCTATAGCCCGAAAGCGCTGGGCTTCTTCTAAACCGGTACACGCGCCGCGCCTGTCAATCCAGGCGCGGCGCGCAGAAAGGGATGCCATGAGTGCAGCAATTGCCCGGGTGGTCGCCACCGATGCGGCGCTGGAAATGATGGACAAGTTGCGCCAGCGTCACGGCCCGCTGATGTTTTTCCAGTCGGGCGGCTGCTGCGACGGCAGCGCGCCCATGTGCTATGCGCTGGGCGAGTTCGATGTCAGCGACACCGA
Organism: Janthinobacterium sp. NKUCC08_JDC; assembly: GCF_019345575.1. NCBI lineage: Bacteria > Pseudomonadati > Pseudomonadota > Betaproteobacteria > Burkholderiales > Oxalobacteraceae > Janthinobacterium > Janthinobacterium sp. NKUCC08_JDC. The sequence continues at coordinate 7,020 of NZ_JAHKQW010000028.1, forward strand.
CATCTATCTCGGCAATTTGAATGGCACACCGTTCTACATGGGACTCGAGCAATTCGAGTACTGGGAGCATACCCAGTTGATTATCGATGTGGTCGATGGCAATGGCGGCATGTTTTCACTCGACAACGGCACGGGCAAGCGCTTCTTGACGCGTTCGCGCCTGTTCACCGATGAAGAGTGCGCCTTGCTGCATGCCCAGCCGCATGAGCACCGCAAGACTTGATACACACACATACTAATAAAACAGAGGGAGATGACTGTGCAGAAAAAAATCATGGGGATACTCGTCGGTTTGGGTTTGGCATCGCTGGCCCAGGCGGCCGACATGGGCAATGTCACCAATGCCATGCTCGACAGCACGGCGAAGAATCCGGCCAGCGTCCTGTCGTTTGGCATGGGCACGCAGGGCCAGCGCTATTCGCCTTTGACGCAGATCAATGACAAGACCGTGGCCAAGCTGGTGCCGGCCTGGTCGTTCTCGTTTGGCGGTGAAAAACAGCGTGGCCAGGAATCGCAGCCGCTGATTCATAACGGCAAGATGTTCGTCACGGCATCGTATTCGCGCATCTTTGCCGTCGACTTGAAAACGGGCGCCAAGCTGTGGAAGTACGAGCATCGCTTGCCAGACGGCATCATGCCCTGCTGCGACGTGGTCAACCGTGGTGCGGCCCTGTACGGCAACCTGGTGATTTTCGGCACGCTCGACGCCTATCTGGTGGCGCTGGACCAGAATACAGGCAAGATCGTCTGGAAAGAAAAAGTCGACGATTATGCGGCCGGCTACTCGATGACGGCCGCGCCGCTGATCGCCGAAGGCTTGCTGCTGACGGGCGTGTCGGGCGGTGAATTCGGCATCGTGGGCCGGGTCGAAGCGCGCAACCCGATGACGGGCGACCTCGTGTGGAGCCGTCCGACGGTAGAGGGCCATATGGGCCACCGCTACGACAAGGATGGCAAGGCGATCGACAATGGCGTGTCCGGCACTGCGAACAAGACGTGGCCCGGCGACCTGTGGAAAACGGGCGGCGCCTCGACGTGGATGGGTGGTACCTATGATCCGCAAACCAAGCTTGCCTACTTTGGCACCGGCAACCCGGCGCCATGGAACAGCCACTTGCGTCCCGGCGACAATCTGTATTCGTCGTCCACCGTGGCGCTGGACGTGAAAACGGGCCAGATCAAGTGGGCGTATCAAAACACGCCGAACGATGCCTGGGATTTCGACGGCGCCAACGAATTCGTCACCTTCGACATGGATGGCAAGCGCTACGGCGGCAAGGCCGACCGTAACGGTTTCTTCTATGTGATCGACGCCAACACGGGCAAGCTGCAGAACGCCTTTCCGTTTGTGAAGAAAATCACATGGGCCAGCAGCATCGACCTGAAGACGGGCCGGCCCAACTTCATCGCCGCCGGCCGCCCCGGCGACCCAACCAAGGGAGAGGAAGGCAAGAAGGGCACGACCGTGTTTGCCGCGCCTGCTTTCCTCGGCGCCAAAAACCAGATGCCGATGGCGTACTCGCCGCAAACCAAGCTGTTCTATGTGCCGGCGAACGAATGGGGCATGGATATCTGGAATGAGCCGATCAGCTACAAGAAGGGCGGCGCTTTCCTCGGTGCCGGTTTCACCATCAAGCCCCTGTTTGACGACTATATCGGCGCCATGCGCGCCGTCGATCCGAAGACGGGCAAGATCGTCTGGGAAATCAAGAACAACGCGCCGCTGTGGGGCGGCGTGATGAGCACGGCCGGTAACCTGGTGTTCTACGGCACGCCGGAAGGCTTCCTGAAAGCCGTCGATGCGAAGACGGGCAAGGAGCTGTGGAAATTCCAGACGGGCTCCGGCGTCGTGGCGCCGCCCGTCACGTGGCAGGATGGCGACACGCAATATGTGGCCGTCGTTTCCGGCTGGGGTGGCGCGGTGCCGCTGTGGGGCGGCGAAGTGGCGAAGAAGGTCAACTTCCTGGAGCAGGGCGGTTCCGTGTGGGTTTTCAAGCTGGCATCGAAGTAACGGGGTGAAGCATCCGGGCCACTCGGATGGGTGTCTCCCTGTCCGCCGGGTGTTTTCTTTTTGCTGACGGCCCAGGCCGTCAGTTTTTTGTTTACCTGTATGCCCGATACGCATACTGGCGGTCAAAAAATGAACACTATCAGTGGCGATTGATCCGCTGCTGCACACCTTAAATACGCTTTTTCTCTTTCTTCCTCTGGGCCGTGCTGGGCACGCTTATTGCCAAAGCTTGAGGTACATCAATCACTGGTGTGCACACTAAAAACAGAGAAGAAAGAGGAGAAGCAATGAACACATGGATCAAGCTGGTGAGCCTGGGTATCATGACAATCGCAGCGGTGGGACAGGCGCAAGCCGTCGATATCAAGGCCGGCGACTGGACCGTATCGGTAGGCGGCATCGTCAACGCCTATTACACGCAAGTGTCGTGTTCGGGTGATGCGGTGGGCGGGCTGGCGCTGGGCGGCCAGGCGCTCGGTTGCGGCGGAGAGAAGGACCGCACCACCATCGGCAACGGCTTGCTGCCCAACGGCTTGATCACCTCGGCAAGCTCGAGGCTGGGCGAGTACGACGTGAAAGCCTTGATCGGCATCTACAACTCGACGGCTACGGACAGCGCCATCAGCCAGAACAGCGTGGTCGACGTGCGCCAGGCTTTCTTTACGTTTGGCAATGAGCAGATGGGCACGTTCAAGCTGGGCCGCGACTATGGCATCTTCGGCGCGAACGCGATTCTGTCCGACATGACCTTGCTGGGTTCGGGCGCGCCGGTGCAGGCGACGCAGCGGGGCCGCGTGACCCTGGGCCATATCGGCGCCGGCTATACCTATTTGGGCAACTATGGCCAGATCATGTACAGCTCGCCGAAGTCGGGCGGCGTTGGCGTCGATGTGGCGCTGGTCAGTCCTGTCTCCGATACGCCCATCGTGGCAGGCTCGACCTATTCTTCGAAGTCGAGTCCGCAAGTGCAGGCGCAAGTGACGTATGCGCAGGAAGGGTTGAAGGCGTGGCTCGGCGTGAAGTCGCAAAAATTCACCTCGAAAACGCCAGGAATCGATGACCTGACCATGCGCGGCGTGGAAGTGGGTGGCTCGTACCAGATGGGCCCGGCTAGCGTATTGGTCAACTTCCAGGGAGGCAAGGGGCTCGGTATCTTGTCCGATGCGGACCAGGGCGATACCAAGTCGAAGAACTGGTTGCTGCAAGGCACGTATAAAACGACGGACAAGCTGAAGCTGGGCTTGTCCTACGGCATCAGCAAGAACGATGACAACACGGCGGGCACGGGCGGCTTGAAGTCGAACGCCAACCTGACCCTGGGCGCGTATTACTCGCTCAACAGCGCGATCACCCTGGTGGGCGAGCTGGGCCAGACGCGTTCGAAAGGTTTTGCCGGTGGCGAAGCGAAGATGAATGGCGTGTCCCTGGGCGGCATTATTTTCTTCTAACTCAACAACGCGGCGCCTTGCGACAGGGCGCCGCACGGAGCACCATGCATGCGGATAATGCGCTTGTTCATAGCTTGCTGGCTATTCCTGTTTATCCTGGGACAGGTTTGGGCCGGTGTGCTCACCAAGGCCGAGCTGGCGCGGCGTTTTCCTGCGCCCATCGTCGTGGGCGACAAGGAGACCGATTTGCCCGTCTGGCCTTTGTTCCGCCAAAACGCCACGGCCACCGAACTGGTCGGCTACGTTTTTGAATCGCTGGACTTGGCGCCCATTCCTGGCTTTTCCGGCGTGCCCGTCAATCTGCTGATCGCCATCGATCCGAAGGGCAGTTTTCTCGATGTCGCCGTGCTGTCGCAGCACGAACCCGTGTTTCTCGACGGCTTGGGCGAAGCGCCCTTGTTTCAGTTCGTCAAACAGTACCAGGGCTTGTCGCTGAAACAGAATATCGCCATCGATGCGCGAACCAAGCGCGCGCCGGATGCGACCCATGCCGATATCGATGGCGTGTCGAAGGCCACGGCCTCTGTACGCATCATCAACCAGAGCGTGCTGGCCTCGGCCTTGAAAGTGTCGCGCAAAAAACTCGGTTTTGCGCAAGGCCGTGACCCCGACCAGATTGCCCGCATCCGCATGCAGGTATTCGAGAAACTCAGTGTGTCGCAGATGCTCGAACAGGGCTTGATCCAGCATGTGCGCTTGAGCAACAAGGAGGTGGAAGCCTTGTTTGCGGGGAGTCCCGGAGCCGGACTCGAACCGGAAGCCGTGCGCGACCCGGACGGCGTGTTCATCGACCTGTATCTGGCCTATGTATCCGTTCCCACGGTGGGGCGCAATTTGTTGACGGAACGCAGCTGGAACAAATTGCGCAACCGGCTTGACGAAGGCGACCACGCCATCCTCATCATGTCGCGCGGGCGCTACAGCGTGCTGGGCGACGGTTTCGTGCGCGGCACCGTGCCCGACCGGCTGTTGCTGAAGCAGGATGGCTTGCCCATCGACATGCGCGACCTGGACCTGGACTTGAGCTTGTCCGATACGGCTTCCTTGCCGACGGAAAATATCGTCGCATTGCGCATCATCAGCCAGGTGGGACTCGATGCGGCCAGTCCGCTGGCGTTCACGTTGTCGATCACGCGCAGCAAGGGCATCGTGTATCCGGAACGCATCGCCCGCAACGTCGATGTCAGCTACCGCCTACCGGCCGATTTTTATACGGCGCCGCAAGGCGACGATGCTAGCTGGCGCGGCACGTGGAAGAACCGCAAGGCTGAGTTGCTGCTTTTGCTGGCCGGGCTGGCGCTGCTGGCCGGCGCATTGGCGTGGCAGAAACGGCTGGTGCGCGATGGCCGCCAATTTGCATGGTTCCGCCGTCTGTTCCTGGTGTTTACGATAGGCTTTATCGGCTATTACGCGCAGGGGCAGTTATCGATCGTCAATGTCACGGGCGTCATCCAGGCGCTGCTGGCGGGGCGCAGCCTGGGCTTTTTCCTGTTCGATCCGATGACGGTGATCCTGTGGGCGTTCGTGCTGCTCAGCCTGCTGATCTGGGGGCGCGGCACGTTTTGCGGCTGGCTGTGCCCGTTTGGAGCGCTGCAGGAATTCACTGGCAAGCTGGGCCAGTGGCTGCGCTTGCCTCAGTGGAAGATCAAGCCGCGCCTCGACGGGCGTCTGAAATGGATCAAGTATGGCTTGCTGTTGGCCATCCTTTCCAGCAGCCTGTTTTCCAGCCAGATCACGGACAAGCTGGTCGAGCTGGAACCGTTCAAGACGGCCATCACCCTGAACTTCGTGCGCGCCTGGCCGTTTGTTGCGTATGCCGTGGGCTTGCTGCTGCTCAGCAGTGTTTCCTATAAATTCTTTTGCCGTTACCTGTGCCCGTTTGGTGCGGCGCTGGCGCTGCTGGGACGGTTTCGCTTGTTCAATTGGATTCCGCGCCGCAAGGAGTGTGGCACGCCGTGCCAGACTTGCCGCCACCGTTGCGAACATCACGCCATCGCGCCAAGCGGGAAGGTCGATTACGGTGAATGTTTCCAGTGCATGGATTGCGTGGTGATTTACGCCAGCGATGAAAAATGCGCACCCTTGATGCTGGAAATCAAGCGTGCCCGCACGATACCCATTGTCCGGGCCACGACAGAGGAGAGCAGCAATGCAGCGTAGAACCTTTATATCCGCAGCGATAGGCAGCGGGGCTAGCATGGTGGGCTTGTCTTTGCCTGGCAGCATGGCGCGCGGCACGGCCACGGCATCCGGCGTGCGCCCTTATCAAGGCGCAGCGCTGGCGTTTGGCACGACGATCGCCGTCACCGTATTGCACCACGATCAGCGCCAGGCTGAGCTGGCCATCGAGGATGCCTTGCATGCAGCCAGGAATATCGACCGCCTGATGAGCATTTACAGTCCCGCCAGCCAAGTCTTCCAGCTGAACCGTGATGGTCGCCTGGCCCGGCCGGCCCCCCATCTGCTGGCCGTGCTGGCGCAGGCGCAAACCTTGTCGCAATGGAGCGATGGTGCGTTTGATATCACTGTGCAACCCTTATGGCAGCTGTTTCACGCGGCGGCAGGCCAGGCCGGCTTGCCTGCGGAAGCATTGCGGCGCGAAGCGCAGGCGCGGGTCGGCTGGCGGCAATTGGCGTGGGACAAACGTGAAGTGCGTTTCCTGCAAGCGGGTATGGCGCTGACCTTGAATGGTCTGGCGCAAGGTTACGCGGCGGACATGGCGCTGGCGGCCGTGCAGGCGCGCGGCATACGGCACGCGCTGCTGGACACGGGCGAATTCGTTGCACGCGGGCAGCGTTCCGTGCGCCGTCCTTGGACCTTGGGTATCCAGGACCCGCGCGACGCAGAAATCCTGGCGGCCACCTTGAAAGTGGAAGGGCGCAGCGTGGCCACTTCGGGCGACTACGAATGCACGTTCACGCCCGACTTTGTACATCACCACATCTTTGATCCCTCGAAGGGCGATTCGCCGCGTGAACTGGCCAGCGTGACGGTGCTGGCGCCCACGGGCTTGCTGGCCGATGGCTTGTCGACGACCTTCATGGTGACGGGCGCGGCGCGTGCGCATGCGATGGCCGCGCGGATGGAAGGCGTCGACTTGATGACCATCGACAAGCAGGGCCGGCGCCAGATGTCGCCGGGCTTTTCCCGTCTGCTCTAGGCTATTTCAGATGCGGCACCTTGCGATAGATCGTGTTGCGCGACACGCCCAGCGCCCGCGCCGTGGCCGAGACGTTGCCGCCGTGGGCATCGAGCGACTTGAGAATGGCGCTCTGTTCCATCTCTTCCAGGTTGGCGCCGGCCGCGATCATGCGGTCCGTGCTGGCGCTGGCGGCAGTTGCTTGCGTCATTTCAATATCATCGAGGAAATCGTCGGGCATGTGGCGCAGACAGATTTCGTGTTCGTCGCCTGCCATGACGATGGCCGTGCGCAACAGATTGGTCAGCTGGCGGAAATTACCCGGCCATTTGTGCTGGTGGAACATGCGCAAGATGTCCGGCGCCACCGTGTAGCGCGTATCGGGCGCTTCCGTCGCGAGGATTTTTTTCACGACCGTATCGAGATCCGTGCGTTCGCGTAGCGGCGGCAGTTTGACCACCAGGCCATTCAGGCGGTAATACAAGTCTTCGCGGAACAGCCCCTTGGCCATGCGTTCGCGCAAGTTGTGATTCGTGGCGCAAATGAGTTCCACATTGACGGTGATCGATTTGCTGCTGCCCAGCGGGGTGACCATACGTTCCTGCAACACGCGCAACAGGCGCGCCTGCAAGCCAAACGGCATGTCGCCGATTTCATCGAGAAACAGGGTGCCGCCATTGGCTTGCAAGATCTTGCCGATGGCCCCTTTCTTGCGCGCACCTGTAAACGCCCCGTCCTCATAGCCGAACAGTTCGGACTCGATCAGGGTTTCCGGAATCGACGCGCAATTGACGGCGATAAACGGTCCCATGGCGCGCGGCGAATCGTTATGGATGGCTTGCGCCAGCAATTCCTTGCCCGTGCCCGTTTCACCCATGACGAGGATGGGGATATCGCGTCCCAATACCTTGTTGACCTTTTCGATTACCAGTTCCAGTTGCGGATCGCCCGTGCGCAGGTAGCGCAGGCCGGACAGGCGGCGCGCCGCGTTGGCCGCATGGCTGGCCGGCGCGGGAACCTGCGCCGGGGCGGCGTTGATGTCGCTATGATCGGTATTGGATGCAAAGCCATGCTGGAAGGCACTATTGGCCAACCGCAACTGCGCGCGTCCATACACGCGTACGCCACTGTGCATGCACAGGTTCAGCAAACCGGGTGAGGCCGTGCGGTAATGGTCGTACAGGGCGGACACGGGCAAGCCGAACAGGGAGCTGAACGTGTGCGATTGCAGCGCGGCAAATGACAGACCCAGCTGGAACAAGCCATTCTTGTTGGCCGATAAGAACCGTCCGCCCGGCGTGAATGAGGCGATGCCTTCCATCAAGGTGCCGATGAATTCAGGACGCGCGTGGAAGTGCACGGTGATGGCGTCTTCAAAGGTGGCGGAAAACAGCTGATTTTCGATCATCAGCGCAGACATGCGCACGAGGGCCATCGTATGCTTGTGGAAACTGCGCTGGTCGCTGGAGACATCGAGCACGCCGATGACATTGCCCCTGTGGTCGGTGATCGGCGCTGCGGAACACGTGAGGAAATGATTGGCGGCCAGGTAATGCTGGTCGGCATGGACCAACGTCGGTACTTTTTCCGTGATGGCCGTGCCGATCGCATTCGTGCCGCGGCTTTGTTCCGACCATGCCACGCCCGGTTGCAAAGCGACCCGGTTGGCTTTCTCCAGAAAATCATCGTCGCCCAGTGAATGCACGATGACACCGTTGGCATCCGTCAAGATCACCATATTGTGGGTGTTGACGATTTGCTGGTACAGAGTTTCCATGGCGGGCAGCGCGTGCGTGTGCAGCAGGCGGTTTTGCTCGATCAGCAAGGACAGATCGGATTTGCCGGCAGGCGTAAAGTCGGGCGTTGCCGTGGGAGACAGGCCAAAGGCGACTGAGCGCTGATGGGACGTCTCAATGATGACGGGGACGTTGTCCTGTCCTGCCGGTGGTATGTTCGCGTCCGCGATGGACGAAAACGGTGCGCTACGGTAAGTAGCTGACGGTTGATACATGATCTCGTTGCCTCCGTTGGGCCCTGTACTGCGGCGCTCTTTTGAATATCGAGAGTGTTCCATAATGTAGCACCTGTCACAGATAGGAGCAAAGCAAAGCGAACCGGGCTATCCCCAGTGTTGCTGTCAAGCCCAGAGTTGCTCTCATCAGTGGACGGTGCGCATATCTGTATAAGCAAGTGCGGTGCCAGGGCCGTTTCGCAGGGAGGGAAAATAGCGCTTGCAGCGGGCCCAGGGCAGGGCTATAATTCGCCCCCTCGCTGAACGACGCATGCAAATGCTGAATGAGACGAGAAAAAAGAAGGTTGACGAAATGCTGCAAACGCTTCATACTCTTCCTTCTTC
>NZ_JAHKQW010000029.1:0-8935 GCF_019345575.1 Janthinobacterium sp. NKUCC08_JDC
CGGCCAGCCCGCGCGCCGCCGTGCGCGCCGGCGTGGCCTGCCTGCTGCTGGCGGCCGTGTGGCCGGCACTGGCGCTGGCCAGCCAGCGCGATGATGGCGCCACGCTGCCTGCCATGGTGCTGGCCTTGCCCGATCCGCCCGCCTGGCGGCGCCTGCACGACGCGGTACCCGACTGGCAAGCGCCATATGCGGGCACGCCCGCGCGGTTTGCCGCCACCTATGCGCGCCAGGACGGCGACGGCGCGCCCGTGGGGCTGCAACTGCACTGGTATGCGCGCCAGGCGCGCGATGCCGAACTGCTGACGCACCAGGCCTTGCCGTACGGCGCCCGCTGGATGCCGCTGGCGCAGCGCGTGCGGCACGTCAACTTGGCCAGCGGCGCGCTGGCCGTGCGCGAAAGCGTGCTGGCGTACGGCGGCGAACGCCTGCTCGTGTGGCGCGTCTACCGCCAGGGCGGCATCGTCACGGCCAGGCCCGTGCTGGTGAAACTGCTGCTGGCGCAAGCCAAGCTGCTGGGCAGGCGCCAGGATGGCGCCGACATCATCGTCTTTGCCGCCTACGACGAGCTGGCGCCGCCGCCGCGCGCGCGCCTGCAAGCGTTCCTGCAGGCGGCGCTGCCCGTCATCGAACAACGCTTGCAGGAGCTGCCGCATGGCCCTTGACTTCGATACCGGCGACACGGAAGCGGCCAGCGTCGCCCCCCTGATCGTCCACGTGATCCACCAGCTCGACGTGGGCGGGCTGGAAAACGGCCTCGTCAACCTGATCAACCATTTGCCGCCGGAACGCTACCGGCACGCCATCGTCTGCATGAAAAACGCCACCGCGTTTCGCCTGCGCCTGACCACGCCCGGTGTCGATGTGATCAGCCTGGACAAGCGCGAAGGCAAGGACTGGCGCCACTACCTGCACCTGTACCGCGTGCTGAAACAGCTGCGGCCGGCAGTGGTGCACACGCGTAACCTGGGCTGTCTCGAGGCGCAGCTGCTGGCCTGCCTGGCCGGCGTGCGCCTGCGCGTGCATGGCGAACACGGGCGCGACATGAGCGACTTGCACGGCACCCGCCGCAAATACCGGCTGCTGCGCAAATTGATGCTGCCGCTGGTGCAGCACTTCATTGCCGTCAGCGCCGACCTGGGCCACTGGCTGGTGGACGCCATCGGCGCGGCGCCCGCGCAGGTGTCGCACATCGGCAACGGCGTCGACAGCGTGCAATTCCACCCGCGCCTGGGGCCGCCGGCTGCCGTGGGCCCGCCCGGCTTCCTGTGCAACGGCGCCTTCGTCATCGGCAGCGTGGGCCGCATGGCGGCCGTCAAGGACCATGCCTCGCTGGTGCGCGCGTTTTTGCTGTTGCTGGCGCAGCCGGGCGCCCGCGCGCGCCTGCGCCTGATCATCGTGGGCGACGGGCCGTGCCGCCAGGCTTGCCTGGAGCTGCTACAGCAAGCCGGCGTGGCGCACCTTGCCTGGCTGCCCGGCGCGCGCGACGACGTGGCGCAACTGCTGCGCACCATGGACCTGTTCGTGCTGCCCTCGCTGGCCGAAGGCAGCTCGAACACCATCCTCGAAGCGATGGCGACGGGGTTGCCCATCGTCGCCACGCAGGTGGGCGGCAATGCGGAACTGGTGCAGTCGGGCTGGAGCGGCACCCTGGTGCCGCCCGGTTCGCCCGAGATGCTGGCCGACGCCATGCTCGACTACTACAGCATGCCCGAACTGGGTCCCCGTCACGGCGCGCGCGGGCGGCGCCAGGTGCTGGCCGAGCACAGCCTGCCCGCCATGGCCGGCGCCTACCTGGCCGTGTACGACCGCCTGACGGGCGCGCGCCAGCCTTCTCCCCTGTCCACCACTCCCTGAAAGGCCTTCCATGTGCGGCATCAGCGGCATCTTTGATTTGCAGGGTCAGCGCGACATCGACGTGCTGCTGCTGGCGCGCATGAACCACAGCCTGCGCCACCGGGGGCCGGACGAAGGCGGCTTGCACCGCGAGCCGGGCCTCGGCCTGGCGCACCGGCGCCTGTCCGTGATCGACCTGGCCAGCGGCCAGCAGCCGCTGTTCAACGCCGACCGCAGCATCGCCATCGTCTTCAATGGCGAAATCTACAATTACCGCAACCTGATGGCGGAACTGCGCCAGTTCGGCCACCAGTTCCGCACCAGCAGCGACACGGAAGTCATCGTCCACGCGTGGGAGCAGTGGGGCGAACAGTGCGTGCAGCGCCTGCGCGGCATGTTCGCCTTCGCCCTGTGGGACCGCCGCCGCCACCTGCTGTTCCTCGCGCGCGACCGCCTCGGCGTCAAACCGCTGTACTACGGCGAGGCGCAGGACGGCACCTTGCTGTTCGGCTCCGAACTCAAAGCCCTGCTCGCGCATCCGGCCATGCCGCGCGCGCTCGACCCGCTGGCCGTGGAAGAGTATTTCGCCTACGGCTACGTGCCGGAGCCGCGCAGCATCTTCCAGCACGCGCGCAAGCTGCCGCCCGGGCATACCCTGTCCATCCGCGCGGGCCAGCCGCTGCCGGCGCCGCAATCGTACTGGGACATTCCCTTCGCACCGAATCCCCCCGCCAGCGAGGCGCAGGCGGCCGACGAACTGCTGGCGCGCCTGCGCGAAGCCGTGCGCATCCGCATGGTGGCCGAGGTGCCGCTGGGCGCATTCCTGTCCGGCGGCGTCGATTCGAGCGCCGTCGTGGCGCTGATGGCCGGCGTCAGCAGCACGCCCGTCAACACCTGTTCCATCTCGTTCGGCGACCCGACATACAACGAGGCGCACTACGCGGACCTGGTGGCGCGCCGCTACGGCACGGCGCACCACGCGCGCCAGGTGGAGCAGGACGACTTTGAACTGATCGACCTGCTGGCCAACCTGTACGACGAACCGTTCGCCGACAGTTCCGCCATGCCCACCTACCGCGTCTGCCAGCTGGCGCGCCAGCGGGTCACGGTGGCCCTGTCGGGCGACGGCGGCGATGAAAGCCTGGCCGGCTACCGGCGCTATCGCCTGCACACGCGCGAGGAAAAAGTGCGCAAGGCGATGGACCCGCTGCTGCCGGCCGGCTTGCGCCAGTCGCTGTTCGGCACACTGGGGCGGCTGTATCCGAAGGCCGACTGGGCGCCCCGCTTCCTGCGCGCCAAGACGACGTTCGAGGGTCTGGCGCGCGACACGACGGACGCGTATTTTCACGGCGTCAGCCTGCTGGGTGACGCCATGCGCGCGCGCCTGTTCAGCCCAGAGCTGCGGCGCAGCCTGCAGGGCTACCGCGCCGTGGAAGTGCTGCGCCGCCACGCGCTGGCCAGCCCTGCGCAAGACCCGCTGTCGCAGGTGCAGTACCTGGACCTGAAAACCTATCTGCCCGGCGACATCCTCACGAAAGTCGACCGGGCCAGCATGGCGCATGCGCTGGAAGTGCGTTCGCCCCTGCTCGACCATGAACTGGTGGCGTGGATGTCGGGCTTGCCGCCGCAGTTCAAGCTGCGGCGCGGCGAAGGCAAATACCTGCTGAAAAAAGCCCTGCGCCCGCTGCTGCCCGATACCCTGCTGTACCGCCAGAAGATGGGCTTTTCCGTGCCGCTGGCCGACTGGCTGCGCGGTCCGCTGCGCCAGCGCCTGCAACAGCGGCTGCTGGGTCCCACCCTGGCGCAGTGCGGCCTGTTCGACATGGATTACGTGCGCCTGCTGCTCGATCAGCATGCGAGCGGGCGGCGCGACTACAGCGCGCCGTTATGGTCGCTGCTGATGTTCGAAGCGTTTTTGCGCCAGGTTGCAAAGGGGTCAGACCCGTCGGGGGAATATGGCCCAATGGGCCGTATTCCGCTCCCGCAGGGACTGACCCCAACATCCGTCCCAGGCTAATCCATGCGCATCCTGCACATCCTCGACCACTCGCTGCCCCTGCACAGCGGCTACACGTTCCGCACCCTGGCCATCCTGCGGCAGCAGCGCGCGCTGGGCTGGCACACGACGCAGCTCACCAGTGCCAAGCAGGGGCCGTCCGATGGCGCGCAGCAGCTGGTCGACGGCTGGCATTTCTACCGCACGGCGCCCGATGCGCGCTGGTGGGCGCGCCTGCCCGTGCTGCGGCAAGTGGCCGTCATCATCGGCCTGGCCATGCGCCTGCGCCGGCTGGCGCAACGCCTCAAACCGGACATCCTGCACGCCCATTCGCCGGCCCTGAACGCCATCGCCGCCCTCAACGCGGGGCGCGCGCTGGGCATCCCCGTCGTGTATGAAGTGCGCGCCTTCTGGGAAGACGCGGCCGCCGACCATGGCAGCAGCCGGCCCGGCGGCTTGCGCTACCGGCTCACGCGCGCGCTGGAAACCTATGCGCTGCGCCGCGCCGACGCCGTCACCACCATCTGCGACGGCTTGCGGCGCGAGCTGTGCGCACGCGGCGTGCCCGCGCATAAAATCACCGTGATTCCGAATGCCGTCGATGCGGGCGATTTCAATGTCTCTGATAATCCAGCACTGGCCCACACGCTGGGTTTGGATGGTCATCCTGTCATCGGCTTCATCGGCTCGTTCTATGCCTACGAGGGACTGGTCCTGCTGCTGCGCGCCATGCCGCGCCTGCTGGCGGCGCAGCCGGCATTGCGGCTGCTGCTGGCCGGCGGCGGTCCGCAGGATGCCCAGCTGCGGGCGCTGGCGGAGCAGCTGGGCATAGCCAACGCCGTGGTGTTCGCGGGCAGAGTGCCGCACGCGCAGGTGGCCGCCTATTATCAGCTGGTCGACATCTGCGTGTATCCGCGCCTGCCGATGCGCCTGACGGAGCTTGTGACGCCCTTGAAACCGTTAGAGGCGATGGCGCAGGGCCGTCTCGTGGTGGCGTCCGACGTGGGTGGCCACCGCGAATTGGTCGACCATGGCAAGACGGGCATGCTGTTTCGCGCCGGCGACGCCGGGGCGCTGGCGCAAGCGATACTGGCCCTGCTGCAGGCACCCGACAGCTGGCCGTCGCTGCGGCGCCAGGCGCGCGCGTTTGTCGAGACGGAGCGCAGCTGGGGCGCCAGCGTGGGCCGCTATGCGCCCGTGTATGCGCGCGTGTCGGCGGAAGCGGCGGGAGCCGCACCGTGATCTTCACGGGCCTGCGCATCGCGCTGGTCGGCCCGCTGCCGCCGCCGGCCGGCGGCATGGCGAATCAAACGGCGCAACTGGCGCACAAGCTGCGCGAGGACGGCGCACAAGTGCAGCTGCTGGCCGTCAACGGTCCGCATCTGCCGCCGTGGCTGGCGCGCATCCGCTACCTGCGCGCCGCGCTGCGCCTGCCCCTGCTGCTGTGGCGCTTGTGGCGCACGGCCAATACGGTCGACCTGTTCCACATCATGGCCAATTCCGGCTGGTCCTGGCATCTACAGGCCGCGCCCGCGCTGTGGATCGCCAGCCTGAAAGGCAAGCCTGCCCTGCTCAACTACCGGGGCGGCGAAGCGGCCGTTTTTTTCGCCCGCTCGCCGCGCCTGGTGGCGTTCAGCCTGCGCCGCGCCAGTGCCATCGTCGTGCCGTCGGCCTATCTGGCCGGCGTCTTCGAACAATACGGCCATACGGCCCACATCGTGCCGAACATGGTGGACTTGCAGCGATTCAGGCCAGCCACGCGACGCACAGCAGCCGCAGATGGCCCGTGCATCCTCGTGGCGCGGCACCTGGAAAGCCTGTACGACAACGCCAGCGCCGTGCGCGCCTTCGCCATCGTGCGCGAGGCGTTTCCCGCTGCGCGCCTGGTGCTGGCCGGCGGCGGGCCCGAGCGTGCGGCGCTGGCGCGCCTGGCCCGGTCGCTCGGCGTGACCGACGCCGTGCGCTTTACCGGCCCCGTCGACAACGCCGCCATGCCGGCCCTGTACCAGGCCAGCGACATCGTCCTCAATCCCAGCCTGGCCGACAACATGCCCAATTCCGTGCTCGAAGCACTGGCCTGCGGCGTGCCGGTCGTCAGCACCAACGTGGGCGGCATTCCCGCCCTGCTGCAGGACGGCGTGACGGCGCTCCTCGTGCCGCCCGGCGACCCTGCCGCCATGGCGCACGCCATCCTGGCGCTGCTGCGCGACCCGGCGCGCACGCGGCAGCAAGTACAGGCGGGCCTGGCGCACGCCGCCACCTTCGGCTGGCCCGACATCGCGCCCAGGCTGGCCGCCCATTACCGCCGCATCCGCGCCGCGCCGCGCCCCGGCGCCTACACGCGTCTCGTCGCCCACTGGCTGTTTCCCCTGCATGAATGGTGCAAGGGCCACCACAGCGCACGCCTGCTGCGCCGGATGGAACGCTCGCAATGGTGGAGCGCGCAGCAACTGCAACAGTGGCAGCTGGCGCGCCTGCGCGTGCTGCTGCGCCACGCAGCCGATCACGTGCCCTACTACCGCGCCCTGTTCGCCCGCAGCGGTTTCGACCCCGAGCAAGTCAGGCAACTGGCCGATCTGTCGCGCCTGCCGCTGCTGAGGAAGCGCGACATCGCCGCCGCGCGCGACAGCTTCAAGTCCACCCGCGCCGTGGGTCTGCGCCCGTTCGCCACGGGCGGCTCCAGCGGCGAGCCGCTGCAGTTTTTCCTCGGTCGGCGCAGGGTCAGCCACGACATTGCCGCCAAGTGGCGCGCCACGCGCTGGTGGGGCGTCGACATCGGCGACCGCGAAGCCGTGCTGTGGGGCTCGCCCATCGAACTGCACGCGCAAGACCGCGTGCGCCGCCTGCGCGACGCGCTGCTGCGCACCACCCTGCTGCCCGCGTTCGCCATGTCGCCCGCGCGCCTGGACGGCTATGTGCAGCAATTGCGCCGCTGGCGCCCGCGCATGCTGTTCGGCTACCCGTCGGCCCTGTGCCGCATCGCCAGCCATGCTAGCGCGCGCGACTTGCCGCTCGACGGCCTGGGCGTGAAAGTGGCGTTCGTCACGGCCGAACGCCTGTACGACGAGCAGCGCGCGCAGATCGCCACCGCCTTCGCCTGCCCCGTGGCCAACGGCTACGGCGGGCGCGACGCGGGCTTCATCGCCCACGAATGCCCGGACGGCGGCATGCACATCACGGCCGAAGACGTCATCGTGGAAATCGTCGATGGCCAGGGCCGGCCGCTGCCCGCAGGCGCCACAGGCGAGATCGTCGTCACCCATCTGGCCACGCAAGACTACCCGTTCATCCGCTACGCCACGGGCGACGTGGGCGCGCTGGGCACGCAGCCGTGCACCTGCGGCCGCGGCCTGCCCCTGCTGCAGAAAATCGAAGGGCGCAGCACGGATTTCCTCACGGCGGTCGATGGCACCGTCATGCACGGCCTGGCCCTCGTCTACATCGTGCGCGAACTGCCGCAAGTGCGCAGTTTTAAAATCATCCAGGAAAGCCTGCTGCGTACGCGCGTGCTGCTCGTCTGCCTGCCACGCCTGGACGACAGCACGCGTGCCACCATCGTGGCCGGCTTCCAGGCCAGGCTGGGCGCGCAGGTCGACATCGCCGTCGAGGAAGTCGACGAAATCGCGGCGGAAGCGTCGGGGAAGTACCGGTATGTGCTCAGCAAAGTCGTCTAGCAAGCAGGCCTACATCGACACTAGATAATTCTTCCCTACCACGCGGCCATGCCGGTCCAGCTCCACCGACCACACTTCCAGTTCCGGGTTCAAGCGGTTATCGAACCACAGCCGCTCGGCGCAAGGAGCCGCGCATGGCGCCGAGCCATAGCGTTCGAACGACTCGCCTGCCCGCTCCACGTGGGTCGGCGCACCGAAGCGGGCAAGCACCGCTTGCCGCGTGTCGCCCGTCTGGACTTGATCGAACGCCGCCTTGCGGCTGTTGGAGAACACGCAGCATGCGGCGACATACCAGGCCGGGCTGAGGATGAGCAGACACAGTAGTATTTTTTTAGGCGATATCTTGATTTGCATGCCGTATTGTCGAGGACTTTATCCGGCGCGAGAAGCTGGCCGGAACGAGGCTGGGCAGAGTTAGAAAGAGGCAGGTCGGCCAGGAAGGTGCGATCTCGACGTTATATATTAGGCTTGTACGTCCGTTTTCGCCCTATATCGGACCTTCGCTCATCAAACTGATACGCCGGTTTCGTAGTTAATGCGGTAGTTCCGCTGATTGAAATCGGTCACTACGATATATTCTTCTTCAAGTCTAAAGCCTTCCGAAAATATATCCGCGCCAGAACTGCTCCACAATATCTTCCCATTTTCGTCCAGGCGGGCGATGTTCAATTCCCCATGTGAAATCAAGGTCATCCGCTTCGATTCGTAGTAAATCCCAAAACACGTGGCATCATCCACCACCGACGCCCAAATAAGTTTGAGGTCATTTAGGGAAAAGCACAGCACACTATCCCCTACCGCCAAAAGCAGGTTCGAATTGAGTACCAGTGCAGAATGCTTGTGGACGGAGCTGCATCCTCCGGGTGCACCGAAAACGACAACAGGGTCGCCGTTCAAGAAAACGCCGTGGGTCGAGGTGGGCGTATACACCGGTTGAAGGTTTTTCTCTTGCGCATACCGGTGAACATTGTCCTGAGAACCAAAGGTGTGACTAGGTTCGTCAACAATTTTAATTTCGCCCAGCTCAGAAAAAATTACTATGGAACTCATGCTTACCCCTAAACTTCTTGTGCCGGCTTTTGGCCGTTAGCCGCAGTGACCGGAATTCAAGTACGCAGTTTGCTCCACAGTATCCATTTGAGATACGGTATCTTCAATCATTTCAAGCGCCAAAAAACCTTCACGACTACGCACTAAGCTTGTTTCGACATCAGTCAGTTGCCGTTGCAAAATGCGTTCGCAATCGATAAGAATTTTTGTCTGCCAAGCTTTGGCTGTTTTCTCGTTGTTCTTCATGTTCTTCTCGCGAGGGTCTGCTTCTGGCCCAGGCCGTGTAAAAACTCAAGAACGAGACGCGGTCGCCGAGTTGGACAGTTTGAGCGTAGTTCTGGAGTATAAGGAAACGCTCCAGGCGATGTAATCCACTTTCTGC
>NZ_JAHKQW010000030.1:0-8803 GCF_019345575.1 Janthinobacterium sp. NKUCC08_JDC
GCTGGAAGACGTGGGCCCGGCCTTGAAAAAGGCGATCGACATGCAGATGAATGAAGGCAAGACCACCATCATCGAAATCATGTGCACGCGCGAGCTGGGCGACCCGTTCCGCCGCGATGCGCTGAGCAAACCTGTGCGGCATCTGGATAAATATAAAGATTACGTTTGATTTGCTGGTGTTGTTGGATTACGCCCTGGCGGGCTAATCCAACCTACGCAAGCTACGCGTGGTGCCGGCGTAATCCGACACCACCCTGACCGATCCTTGTATGACCCCGGCAATCGCGCCGGGTTTTTATGTGCCGGAACCATGCCTCATGCTTCCATGGTTCCGGCATTTTTTTACCGAATTGGAGTCGCCATGAAAGCCCTGCACCGCATCATCGCCCAGGCCCGCGCCGTGCCGAAACATATCGTCTTGTGCGAGGGCGGCGATGCGCGCGTATTGCAGGCGGCCGCGCGTGCCGCTGCCGAAGGCCTGGCCCACATCACCATCGTCGGCAACCCGGCCGCCATCCTGGCCCTGGCGCAGGAACACGCGCTGGATCTGGACGCCGTGCGCCTGGTCGACCCGGCGCAGTCCAGCGAGTCGGAACACTACGCCCAGCAATTGTTCGTACTGCGCCAGGCCAAGGGCATGACGGTGGAGCAGGCGAGGATCGCCGTGCAAGAACCGCTGTGCTACGCCAACCTGATGGTGCGCCTGGGCGACGCGGACGGCTGCGTGGCGGGAGCCGTGCACACGACGGCCGACGTGGTGCGCAGCGCCATCCAGATCATCGGCGTCGATCCGGCCTTCAAGCTCGTGTCGAGCTTTTTCCTGATGATGCTGTGCGAACCTTTTCACAGCCTCAAGGGCGGTTTCATCTTTTCCGACTGCGCCCTCGTTGTTGATCCGAAAGCCGAGGAATTGGCCGACATCGCCATGGCGGCCGCCGACAGCGCCCAAGCCTTGCTGATGGAAGAACCGCGCGTGGCCATGCTGTCGTTTTCCACCAGCGGCAGCGCCCACCACGCGGCCGTCGACAAGGTGCATGCGGCAACAGACCGGGTCAAGGCCCAGCGTCCGCGGCTGGCCATCGATGGCGACGTGCAGCTGGACGCGGCCATCGTGGCCGAGATTTCCCAGCGCAAGGTCAAGGATTCCGTCGTCAACGGCCGCGCGAACGTGCTGGTGTTCCCGAACCTCGACGCGGGCAATATCGGCTACAAGCTGGCCGAGCGCATGGGCGGCGCCGTCGCCATCGGCCCCTTGCTGCAAGGCTTGAAGAAGCCGGCCAACGATCTGTCGCGCGGCTGCAGCGCGATTGACGTGTATAACGTGATTGCGGTCACGTCCGTGCAGGCCCAGGGTGGACGCTGAGTTGTTCAGCTTGCCCGTGCTGGCGCTGCTGGGTGTGGTGGCGGCGGGCACGTATTTCCAGACCGTCACGGGCTTTGGCCTGGGCATGATCGTCATGGGCGTGGCCAGCGGCCTGGGCCTGGCGCCCGTGCCCGCGCTGGCGGCCCTCGTCAGTTTGTTGTCCCTGGCCAATTGCCTCGTGGCCTTGCCGGGCGCCTTGCACCACCTGGACTGGCGTGCCATCCGCGCGGCCAGCATCGGCTTGCTGCCGGCCATGGCGGCCGGCGTCTTGCTATTGGGATACCTGGACCAGGCGTATGCGCCGCTGCTGCACCTGCTGCTGGGCGCGGCTATCGTGTATGGCGGCGTCAGCATCTTGCTGCAAGCGCCACCTGGCCCCGGCGCGGCCGACAAGCGCAGCTTCTTCATCAGCGGCGTGTGCGGCGGCCTGTTCTCCGGCCTGTTCTCGCTGGCCGGACCACCGCTCGTGTACCAGTTCTACCGCCAGGAAATGAGCTTGAAAACCATCCGCTACAGCCTGATCTTTTTATTCGCCATCAGTGCGGGCGGACGTTCGCTGATGGCGGGCAGCCAGGGCCAGCTCGACGCGAAAGTGCTGCTGCTGTGTGCGCTGGCCTTGCCCGTGGGCGTGCTGGCCACGATGGCCGGCAAGCACTACCCGCCGCCGATCGCCCAGCGCGGCATGCGCCGCATCGCGTTTGCCGTGCTGACCCTGATCGGCATTTCCCTGATGGCGGCGGCCGTGCCGCAACTGCTCGGCTAGTCTCCAAACGTGCGGCGCTTGCAAAATAGTCAAACAGCCGTTATATTCCCCGTTCTTTCTTGAACCTCTTCCTTATTGGAGCCAAAAGTGCCTCGCTTCTTCGCCATCACCTGCTAACGCTGACGAAATGCTCTTTGCAGCATCGTTCGGCGCGTTGACGCCCCCGATTGCTGCGGCACTGCTCTTGCTCTTCCCGCACACGTATCCGAGACCCTGGTCTTGATCGTCCACGCCCGAACACGTCGTCAGCACCCCTGACCCTGTATGGACACGCCCCGGTGAACGCGGCGTGGGACGCTATGTTTTTACAATCTTTACCCTTATTCAAATACCCGCGCACGCCGCACCTGGAAGGTTCGCGCCTGCAGGATGGCGACGACGGCTCGGACCAGATGCCCCTGAAAAAGCTGGCCGGCCAGTACGTCGTCATCGAGGAGAAAATCGATGGCGCCAACTCCGCCGTGTCGTTCAGCGATGCGGGCGAGGTGCTGCTGCAGTCGCGCGGCCACTACCTGGCGGGCGGCGGCAGCGAACGCCAGTTCAATCTGTTGAAACCGTGGGCGCATGCGCACGAACACGCCTTGTTGGGCTTGCTGGAAGACCAGTATGTGCTGTTTGGCGAATGGTCGTACAGCAAGCATTCCGTGTTTTACGACCGGCTGCCCCATTACTTCAACGAGTTCGACGTGTATTGCCGCCGCAGCCAGATGTTTTTGTCGACGGCGCGCCGCCACGCCATGCTGGCCGGCTCGCCAGTGCTGTCCGTGCCCGTGCTGTATGCGGGGGTGATGCCGGCCACGCCGAAGCAGCTGTGGCAGCTGCTGCGCCATTCGCTGGCCAAGTCCCGGCTGTGGCGCGACGCTTTTGAAACTGCGGTGGCGCGCGAACGCCTGCCGCTGGATCTGTGCTGGAAGCAGACGGACAAGTCCGACCACGCGGAAGGCCTGTACCTGAAGGTGGAGGATGACGAGCAAGTACTGGCCCGCTACAAGCTGGTGCGCCATGACTTTACGCAAACCATCCTCGACAGCGGTTCGCACCACAGCACGCGGCCCTTGATCCCGAACCAGCTGGCTGACGGCGTCGACCTGTACGCGCCGCAGCCGCTCGTCACGTGGGAAAGCCTGGGCTTGCATACCTGCCGTTCGCTCGACGAACTGGCAGCTTTCTCAAGGAGTACAAAATGATGAACTGGAAAACCCTGCAGCAACTGGTGCCGCCAGCGGGCCAGTCGCCCGATTTCAACGCCTGCCTGGCCGCCTTCCCGCAGCTGGAACTGGCCAAGACGACGCCGCAAAACCCCGTCTATCACGCGGAAGGCGATGTGTGGACGCATACGATGATGGTGGTGGAGTCCTTGCTGGCCATGCCCGACTATCAGCAATCCACGCGCGCGGAACAGGAAATCGTGTTTCTTGCCGCCTTGCTGCACGACGTGGCCAAGTGCAGCACCACGGTGATCGACCCGGTGACGGGCGCCATCGGCCAGCCCGGCCACTCGCGCAAGGGCGCCCTCGATGCGCGCATCGCCCTGTGGGATTGCGACGTGCCGTTTGCCGTGCGCGAGGAGATCTGTCGCCTGATCAATGTGCACCAGGTGCCGTTCTTTGCGCTGGAAACGTCGCGGCGCGGCGTCACGCCCGAGTTCACCGTGCGCGAATTGTCGTGGCAAGTCGATATCCGCCTGCTGGCCATGCTGGCCGAAGCCGATATCCGCGGCCGCATCTGTCCCGATCCGCAGCGCATTCTGGATGCCATCGAGCTGTTCCGCGAACTGGCGCGCGAGGAAGGATGCTATGGCCAGCGGCGCGCATTCGTTGACGATCACACGCGCGTCAAATATTTCCGCGGCGCCGAGGCGCATCCCGACTATCCGCTGTTCCAGGAAGCGGGCTCGCGCGTGATCGTGATGTCGGGCTTGCCCGCGTCGGGCAAGAACACGTGGGTGGAGAAGCACCATCCGCGCCTGCCCGTCGTGTCGTTTGACGATGCGCGCACGGCCCTGGGCTTGAAGCACGGCAAGAACGAGGGGCAGGTGGGCGACTATGCGGAAGAGCGGGCGCGCGAACTGTTGCGCAAGGGCGAACCGTTCGTGTGGAACGCCACGCATCTGTCGAAACTGATGCGCGAAAAGACGCTCAACCTGCTGTACAAATACCACGCGCAGGTGGAGCTCGTGTACCTGGAACAGCCGCGCAAGGAGTTACTGCGGCGCAACGGCCAGCGCGACACGTCGCTCAGCAACAAGAAGCTGCAAGCGATGCTGTGGAACTGGGAAATCCCGCTGCCGATGGAGGCGCACACGGTCCGCTACGAAGTGAGCTGAAGGCTTAACGTTTGCGCCCACCGAGCAACTGCGCGATCTCGCTGAACAGCTCATTGTTCAGCGAGGCGGGCAGGGTGGTGGCCAGGCTGCGGCTGTAGTAGGCACCCAGGTCCAGGCCCAGGCCCAGCCCGCAAATCTCGATGGCGCCCTGCGCTTCGCGGCGCGCCACCACTTGTTTCAGATGTTGCGCGAGGTAAAACTCGTCGTTGGCGAGATTCGTGGCCGTATCCATCGGGCAACCGTCGGACACGACGAGCAGGATGCGCCGCCGTTCAGGGCGTGCCAGCATGCGCGTACACGCCCAGTCCACGGCTTCGCCATCGACGCCTTCGCGGTACAAGTCCGCCTTCAGCAGGGCCGCGATGTCGGGCCGCGCGCGGCGCCAGCGCGTGTCGCCATCCTTGAAGACCATGTGCACGAGTTCATTCAAGCGTCCTGGATTCGCCGGCGAGCGGGCGCGCATCCAGTCGCGCTTGGCTCTTCCCCCGTTCCACGCGCCCGTCGTAAAACCCAGCAACTCCGTGGCAACGCCGGCCTGGTCCAGTGCGCGCAGCACAATGTCGAGCAGCACGGCCACGGATTCCGCATGCGTCTTCATGGAGCCGGAGCAATCGACGAGAAAGGTGACGAGGCAATCGGCTTGCGGCAGGAATTGTTCCTTGCGAAACAGCCTGCGCTCGGATGGCGAACTGATCAGTTGCGCCAGCCGCCGGCCGTCGATATACCCCTCTTCTTCGCCAAACGACCAGCCGTCGCGCTCGGGCACGGCCAGCAATTGCGTCAAACGCCGCGCCAGGCGGGCCGTGTTGATGCCCAGGCTGGCGATGCGGGCATCCATGCGTTCGCGGTATTCGAGCAGCAGGGCGCGGCGCACGAGTTCGCCCGCTATTTCCTCTCGGTCGTACGCCGTGGAATAGGCGCGGTAGCCGCCATCGCCATCGCTGAAGGCACGGCTCTCGCCCAACGGGGCGGCATCGGGCAGGTTGTCGTTATCGCTGTCGAAGTCGAGCAGCAACTTGAAGGCCGCCTGCGCCTTGGCGTCGCCTGCCTCGTCCTCGCCGCCATCGCGCGCCGCTTGCGCGTCTTTCAGCATGGCGTCGACGGCGTAGGCGATGGCCAGTGCATGGCGCGCAAAGGCTGCCTGGTCGGCGCGGTGGCGGCGCAATCCCGCCAGGTCGCCGCTCAATTGCGACGACACCGACCAGCGTGTCGCTTCAATAAAATCTTCCGTCTTTTCCAGCACGGGCCTGGCCGTCAGGCGCGACCAGCACATCTGGAATACCGTGTACAGCAGCAAGCCCGAAGCGCCCTCGGCCAGGCCGGAATCGTAGAACGCGTGCGACCATGCAGTAAAACGGTGGCGCAGGTTGCCGATCACGCCAGCGTGCTGCTCGGGCGCCAGCGTTTCCACCCTTAACTGTTCCAGCAGTTCGAAGACGAGGCGCGCCACGGGTTCGAGCGGGCAGAAGGACTTGTGCAGGGCCGCATCCGTATGCAGCAGGCGCAGGGCCACGCTGTCGGCCGCGCCGCGCAAGGATGGCAAATCCTGCAGCGCCGCATCGGGCTGCAGATGGGCTGCGTGGATGGGCAGGGGACGGTGGCCGTCGTGCAGGCGTCGGCCCCGGTAGCGTATCGAGGGAGAAGCGCTGAGGGCGCGGATGGCGCCCGCGCACAGCTCATCCGTTTCCTGCTGCTCGCGCGTGTAGGCGGCAGGCGCCGTCGTTTCGGCACTCATGCCTGGCTCGCCAGCAATTCCTCATTGAAGCAGCGCTGGTAATACTCGGCCACCATGGGCCGCTCGGCCTCGTCGCATTTGTTGAGGAAGGACAGGCGGAAGGCCAGCGCCGGGTCGCGGAAGATCTGGCAGTTTTCCGCCCAGGTAATGACGGTCCTTGGCGACATCAGACAAGCCAGGTCGCCCGCCGCATAACCGTGGCGCGTGAGGCTGGCCACGGCCACCATGGCGGCGGCCAGCTGGCGGCCTGCCTCGTCGTTCATGGCGGGGACACGCGCCAGGACGATCTGCGTCTCTTCCGCCTGCGGCAGATAGTTCAAGGTGGCAACGATGTTCCAGCGGTCGATTTGCGCGTGATTGAGCACTTGCGTGCCGTGGTACATGCCGTTCAAGTTGCCCAGGCCAACCGTGTTCGAGGTGGCGAACAGACGGAAGTGAGGATGGGGCGTGATAACCCGGTTCTGGTCGAGCAGGGTGAACTTGCCGTCGCGCTCGAGGATGCGCTGGATGACGAACATCACGTCGGGGCGGCCCGCGTCGTACTCGTCGAAGATCAGGGTCACGGGCCGTTGCAGGGACCAGGGCACGATGCCTTCCTGGAATTCCGTGACTTGCTGCTGTTCGCGCAGCACGATGGCGTCCTTGCCGACCAGATCCAGGCGGCTGATGTGGCCATCGAGGTTGACCCGCACGCAAGGCCAGTTCAGGCGGGCCGCCACCTGCTCGATATGCGTGGACTTGCCCGTGCCGTGCAAGCCCTGCACCATCACGCGGCGGTTGTGGGTGAAGCCGGCCAAAATCGCCAGGGTGACGTCCTTGTTGAAGCGGTAGGCGGGATCGATGTCGGGCACGTGCGGGTCGCGCTCCGTGAAGACGGGCACGAGCAGGTCGCTGTCGATATTGAACAGGCTGCGCACGGACTGCAAGGTTTGCGCCGCTGCGGCGGGGGGATGTTGGCGTGAATCTGGCACCTTGTTCTCCTGTGAAACCGCAGCATGGGCGCTACGGCGGTTATGAATGACCGGTTTGCAATGCGTCGTCGTCCCCGCCCGTCGTCGGCATGGTTTCCGATTCGATGGCGGCCAGGGCCTGCGCGGCGCGTTGCAATGCAGGCAAGAAATGTAAAGCCTTGTCGTGCGTCAAGCGGATGATGGGCGCCTGGATGGCCACGGCCAGGTTCGAGCGGCCGTTCGGGTTCGGCACCAGCACGGCCACGCACAACAGGCCGGGCAGGAATTCCTCGTCGTCCAGCGCATAGCCGTTACGGCGCACCAGTTCCAGTTCGCGTTCGAGCTTGACGGGGTCCGTTTCCGTCTTGTCCGTAAAACGCGTCAATTCCATGTGGCCCAGCAGGCGGCGCCGTTGCACGGGCGTCATTTGCGCCAGGAACAGCTTGCCGCTCGACGAGCAGTGGGCCGGCACGCGCGAACCGGGATGCAGGTAGAAGCGCAGCGGGGCCGCCGTTTCCACGCGGTCCAGGTACACCACTTCGCTGCCGCTGAAGGCCGTCAGGTTGCAGCTTTCGCCCACTTCCTCGACCAGCTGGCGCAAGACCATGCGGCGGGCGCCATGGAACGTGTTGTTAATTAGCAGGTTCGACGCCAGGCGACGCAGGCGCACGCCCGTGCTGTAGTGGCGGCCATCGCTTTCGCGCTGCAGCACGCCCACGCTTTCCAGCTGTTGCAGCATGCGGTGCAGGGTGGGCTTGGGCAAGCCCGTTTCTTCCACCAGCGCTTGCAGCGACAGCAACTGGTCTTTTTCGGCAATCACTTCCAGCAAGGCAAACAAACGCATCGTGGGCGTGTCGCCTTCCAGTTTTTCCGGCTCAAGTTTTGGGGATGAAATCATGTCCATGGTGGCCTCGGTTGTCTGTCTGAGTGTTATTTCATTTTCGAACTCAAATTGTACCGTTTCCTCGAAATTCTGTTTGACTTTTGATTGCCGAACGCTTAAATTGAATTGTATATCAAATTTCGGAACAAAATATACCGATTTTTGATAAATAAGTTGCTCACTACACTGCAGTTCATTACAACAGACCAGGAGACACCCATGAATGACATGACCGACCAAAAAGCCGCCGCAGCCGCGATACCTGTTGGCCCGCAAAAAATGACGCCTTCCGAAGCGTTCGTGGAAACCCTGGCCGCCAATGGCGTGACCGACATGTTCGGCATCATGGGCTCGGCCTTCATGGACCCGATGGACATTTTTGCGCCCGCCGGCATCCGCTTGATTCCTGTCGTGCACGAGCAGGGCGCCGGCCACATGGCCGACGGTTACGCCCGCGTCTCGGGCCGCCATGGCGTCGTCATCGGCCAGAACGGTCCCGGCATCAGCAATTGCGTCACGGCGATTGCCGCCGCTTACTGGGCGCATACCCCGGTCGTGATCATCACGCCGGAGACGGGCACGATGAGCATGGGCCTGGGCGGCTTCCAGGAAGCGAACCAGCTGCCGATGTTCGAGGAATTCACGAAGTACCAGGGCCACGTGACCAATCCAGCCCGCATGGCGGAATTCACGGGACGCTGCTTTGACCGCGCCATGTCGGAAATGGGCCCGACGCAACTGAACATCCCGCGCGACTATTTTTATGGCGAAATCAAGGCCGAG
>NZ_JAHKQW010000031.1:0-5747 GCF_019345575.1 Janthinobacterium sp. NKUCC08_JDC
ATCTGGGGTGGCGCTGGATACTCGATGCCAGGCGCATCCGCTCGCCAGAAACGTTATTGAGAGCAACGCTGGGAGGATTCCCACATCTGACGGTGACATAGCCTTTTTTTTACCCGGCAAACACAGCCGTCTTGTCCGCCAGGCGTGCGTGGTAGGCGGCGATGGCAGGATAGCCGGGACGCTGCATCGGGGCCATCAGCCAGCGCTTGACGGACAAGCCCAGCATGATGTCGGCCAAGGTGAATGCTTCGCCGCAGACGAAGGCGCCCGTGCGCTGCAGCTGCTGTTCCAGCACGCCCATCATTTTGTTCCAGCCGGCAATACCGGCCGCCAGCTGCGCCGCATCCTGGTGTGCCGGGCTCTGGCGTACCAGCGACATGAAGGCGTAGCGCCAGCTGTTGTTCAAATCGCCCATCTGCCAATCCATCCATTTTTCCACTTCCGCGCGGGCGCGGGGCGTGCTTGGCAGCAAGTCGTCGCGGCCCGCCTGGGCGCACAGGTAGCGGCATATCGTGTTCGATTCCCACAGCACCAGGTCGCCATCGAGCAGCACGGGCACCATGGCGTTCGGGTTCAAGGCCAGGAAAGCCGGGTCGTCCGTGCCGCGAAAGCCGCTGCCCCAGTCTTCGCGTTCGTACGGCAAGTCGAGTTCATCGCATGTCCACAGGACCTTGCGGACATTGATCGAGGCGGCTTTTCCAAGAATTTTCAGCATGCGGGGCTCCAGAGGGCAGGTGGTCGATCTTGCACTGTAGCGGATTTGGCCACGCCGCGCATGTGAAAGTGCCTTGCATAGTTGAGGTTTTCTTGGCATCGTAGCCACCCATGAAACCTATGCGCCACCACATGTCCAAAATCCTCGCGTTCAGCCGCTTTTCCGTGCGCGATTTCCTCGCCACCGCCGGTCCCACCTTGCTGCTGGTCGGCGCGTTTTGCGCGCTTGCTTACTGGCTGGTCGACCCGGCGCCGCCGCGCCAGGTAAGCCTGTCGACAGGGCAGGACAATAGCGCGTATGAAGAGTTCGGCAAAAAATATGTGGCCACCCTGGCCAAGCACGGCATCAAGGTGACCTTGCAGCCGTCGCTGGGTTCGCAGGACAACCTGCAGCGATTAAATAGCGGCAAGACCGATATCGCCTTCGTGCAAAGCGGCTCGACGGAGCACGAGGATGCCGAACGCCACGGCCTGATTTCCCTGGGCAGCCTGTTTACGGAACCCGTCTGGCTGTTTATGCGCGAAGACAAGGCGGTGACGGAGCTGGCGCAATTGAAGGGCATGAAGATCAACCTGGGACCGGAAGGCACGGGCGTGCCCGGCCTGTTCCGGCAGTTGCTGTCCGTTAATGGCGTCGAGGCGAACGAGCTGACGGTGAGCGACTTGCAAAACACGCCTGCCACGGTGGAGCTGCTGGAAGGGCGCATCGATGGCCTCGTGTTCAGCTCGGCGCCGGAAGCGCCGCTGATCCAGATGCTGCTGCAAACGCCGGGCATCAAGCTGTTTGATTTTTCGCAAGCGGAGGCGTACACGCGGCGTTTGCCTTTCCTCACCCATGTCGTCTTGCCGCGCGGCATAGTCGACCTGGGGCAGAACATTCCCGCCCAGGATTATCATCTGATCGCGCCGACGGCCACTTTGGTCGCGCGCGAAGACTTGCATCCGGCCCTCGTCGACCTGTTCGTGCAGGCGGCGGCCCGCATCCATGGCGGCACGGGCTGGTTCCAGCAGCAGGGGCAGTTCCCGTCCGCGCGCTACACGGAAATTCCCGTGGCACCGGAGGCGCTGAAATTCTACAAGGATGGCGCGCCCGTGCTGCAGCGCTATATGAGTTTCTGGCTGGCCAATTTCTTTGACCGTATGTGGGTGCTGGTGGTGGCGCTCGGTGCCTTGATCCTGCCCCTGTCGCGCGTCGTGCCGCCGCTGTATGTATGGCGCATCCGCTCGCGCGTGTACCGCTGGTATGGCCAGTTGCGCACGGTCGAGCAGGCGCTGGAGGACGTGCCGCCAGAGCAGCGCGCGCAAGTGTATGCGGCGCAATTGAAGCGGCTCGATCAGATCGAGGAAATGGTCAACCAGATCTCGATTCCCCTGTCGTTTGCCGATGGCCTGTATGGCTTGCGCAGCCACATCAATTTCGTGCGCAAGCGCATTCTGTCCCTGATGGGCGAGCACCCTGCCGCTGAGGTGGGCGAGCCGGCCTGAGCGATTAACTCGCTTAACAACGCCTAACAAAACCGTAGCGAGCGGAAGGAAGTTGTGGTTGAGAAGCGCAGCTGTACGAAGGTACAGTGAGCATCGCAGACCGCAAATTACGACGCGTAGTAGGTTTTGATAGGCGTACTAAATGAGGGTGATCGACAGCTTGCGTCCAACCAGCGCGGCGGCTCGCTCCAGGGTCGACAGGGTTACGTCGCTGCTGGGGTCGAGCAGGCGGTCGAGCTGCGAGCGGCTCGTCTGCAGCAGGGCCGCCATGCGCGTCTTCGACATCGCTTGTTCCTGCATCGCCTGCGTCAGTTGCCAGGCGATCACTTCCTTGATGGCACGGTTTTGCGTTTGCTCGAAAATGCCTTCTTCCTTGAGGAAGTCGTCGAGACTGCTGCCGAGGTGGGGAGCGGTGGCGTTCATGTCAGTTCCTTGTAGCGTTTGCGGGCCAGCGCCAGATCGTCATCGGGCGTGGCGCGGGTTTTCTTGATAAAGCCGTGCAGCGCCACCAGGCAGTCGCCATGATGGCAGATCAGTACGCGGGCGAAACGGTTGCCGGGGTTGCCGGGCAGGCTGCTGCGTACTTCCGACAATCCTTGCCCCAAATGGCGGCACAGGGGCATGCCCACGGGCCAGCGCCACTGCGCATGCATCAAGTCTTGTCCGATCACATGGCGCTCTTCGATGGGCAAGGACTTGAGCCAGTCTCGCACGGGTTCGCCGCCATTGCCATTCGCATAGAACAGCAGGGTCATTTGGCGCAAGCCGGAAGCATCCATGACGCACCTCTGCGTTGTACTATATAAGGTACATGTTCGCAAGGAGAATCTGCGCCGCTCTTGAAGATATCGGGCGCGTATGGATGGTTGTAGCCGATAGCGGGCCGCAGGGTGGCCCGCCAGATCAAACACTGTTCACACTGTTCAGATAGTCAGGCGCCCAGCCACGGCAGTCCCGCCTTGCACCAGCCGCCGATCTGCTTGCGGTGGCCGTCGGCATCCTTGTCGCCCTCGAAGCCTTCGAGGATGTCGAAGCAGTGCAGGTAGCCGTGTTCGGTCGCCAGTTTGGCCGCGTGGCGCGAACGCACGCCGGAGCGGCACAGGAACAGCAGCACCTCGTCTTTGCCGGCCTGGGCGGCCAGTTGCGCGAGAAAGTCGGGATTCGGCACGCCACCGGGGTAGGTGGCCCACTGCACCGCACCATGCTGGGTATCGGCGATGTCGACCCGTCCCACCCAGTCGCGCTCGGCATTCGTGCGCACGTCGATGAGCTTGACGGCGGGATCGCCCTGCAGCAAGTCATACGCTTCCTGCGGCGTGACGGCGCCGGCATACGGCGTACCTTCATTGGCCCGGCTGCGGGCGGTGGTCAGGATGTCGGCGGCGGTGGTCATGGCGTCCTCGATGAAAGTGGGCAGGTGTGGTCGATTATAGTGCGCCGTCGGCGCCCCGCAAACGGGAAATCACGGTGCACGGTGCATGCACCACAACGAGGCATTTTTCAAGAATTGGTACAAAATGCACGATAATAGTGCGTTATTCGTTTTTTGCACTTGCATAGTGCATTCTTGATTTGACGCAAACCCAGCATGAAAATCGCGGGCAGGAAAACTTTCACTGGGATGGCCGGGTTTTGACCTTGGCGGCGACATCCCACTAGAAGCTGGCATGGAATCTGCTATGATCCTTATGAGTTTTGGTGGCACGCAATGTTTGCTTCGCTTCATCAGCCCAGACGCACTAAGGTCGGCTCACCCCACATTCATTTAGGAGATACGCATGGCAATGACAGCCGCAGAAGTCTTGAAGATGGTAGAAGAAAACGAAGTCAAATTCGTTGATTTCCGCTTTGCTGATACCCGTGGTAAAGAGCAGCACGTGACGGTTCCCGTGTCGCACTTCGACATGGACAAATTCGAGTCCGGTCACGCCTTTGACGGTTCTTCGATCGCTGGCTGGAAAGGCATTGAAGCGTCCGACATGATCTTGCTGCCGGATCCAAACACGGCCAATATCGACCCGTTCATGGAAGAAACGACCCTGTTCATGCAGTGCGACGTGATCGAACCGTCGGACGGCAAGGGCTACGACCGCGACCCGCGCTCGATCGCGAAACGCGCCGAAGCCTACCTGAAATCGTCGGGCATGGGCGACACCGCCTACTTCGGCCCTGAGCCAGAATTCTTCATCTTCGACAGCGTGCGCTGGAAGATCGACATGTCGGGCTGCTTCGTCAAGATCGGTTCGGACGAAGGTTCGTGGTCGACCGGCAAGGACATCGAGGGCGGCAACAGCGGCCACCGTCCTACCGTCAAGGGCGGCTATTTCCCCGTGCCACCAGTGGACAGCTTCCAGGACATGCGTTCGGAAATGTGCCTGATTCTGGAATCGCTGGGCATCCCGGTTGAGGTACATCATCACGAAGTCGCCGGCGCCGGCCAGAATGAAATCGGCACCAAGTTCTCGACCCTGGTCGAGCGCGCTGACTGGACGCAAAACCTGAAATACGTGGTGTGGAACGTGGCGCACAGCTATGGCAAGACCGCCACCTTCATGCCGAAACCTATCGTTGGCGACAACGGTTCGGGCATGCACGTGCACCAATCCGTATGGAAAGATGGCAAAAACCTGTTCGCTGGCGACGGCTATGCCGGCCTGTCCGATTTCGCCCTGTACTACATCGGCGGCATCATCAAGCACGCCAAGGCACTGAACGCGATCACCAACCCAGGCACCAACTCGTACAAGCGTCTGGTACCAGGCTACGAAGCGCCAGTGAAACTGGCATACTCGGCGAAAAACCGTTCCGCTTCGATCCGTATTCCGCACGTGGCCAATCCAAAAGGCCGCCGCGTCGAAGCGCGCTTCCCGGATCCACTGGCGAACCCGTACCTGTGCTTCGCCGCACTGCTGATGGCTGGTCTGGACGGCGTTGCCAACAAGATCCATCCGGGCGAAGCCGCCTCGAAAGATCTGTACCATCTGCCGCCGGAAGAAGACGCACTGATCCCGACCGTGTGCGCTTCGCTGGAAGAAGCCCTGGACGCACTGGACAAGGACCGCGAGTTCCTGACCCGTGGCGGCGTATTCAGCGATTCGATGATCGATGCTTACCTGGAACTGAAAATGCAGGACGTACAGCGCATGCGCATGACCACGCATCCTGCCGAGTTCGACATGTACTACTCGCTGTAATGGCGCCACGCCGGCAATGTGCCGGTAGTGAATAAAAAAACGCGGGTGAGGCGATGGTCTTGCCCGCGTTTTTTGTTATGGCGCCACAGTGCGTTGTTGTATAGTCGGCCCAGGAACGATGCGGCACGCGCCGACAGGAGTAGAGATTGACCAAGCATTACAGAATGGCGCTGATGGCAGGATTGCTGGGCGCGGCGGCACAGGCGCACGGGCAGCTGTATGTGTGCGCCGATGCGCAAGGACACAAGACGTACACGGACAAGCGGGCTGGCACGCATTGCCAGCTGCTCGATTTGCCGGGCGCCATGACGGAGCCGCCACGCAAGACGGCGCCCCTGGCCGGCGCGCCGGCCC
>NZ_JAHKQW010000032.1:0-5431 GCF_019345575.1 Janthinobacterium sp. NKUCC08_JDC
TGCGCCGATGATAGTGCTGCAACCAGTGTGAAAGTAGGTTATCGTCAGGCTTGTTATTCGAAAAAACCCCTTCCGGTGATCCGGTTGGGGTTTTTTTACGTCTGGTGGTTTGTTGGGCGCTGCGGGTGGTGTCGGCTTACGCGCTGCGCGCTAAGCCGACCTACGTTTATTGGATGGCGGGTAGGTCGGATTAGCGTAGCGTAATCCGACAAGTCGGCAGCCAAGTGACAAACAAAAAAAGGCAGCGCTACGCGCTGCCTTTGTCATTTATCACCACATGTTGTGTACGGCGGGCATCGTCATGTTCTCTTCATATTGACACTGTACGATGACTTCCATTCTCATCAAGTAGTGTGTGCACCCATGTTGGCCAAGCTTAAACTCGTCAAAACTCCCAAAGGCATCGATAGCGTCCTGATGCTGTCGGCCATGCTGATACTCTGGATCGGCAATTACAGCAATCTCGACCTCATGATCGCCGACAGTATGTTCGACGGTGCGCGCGGGCAATTTGTCGGTGCTGACAGCGCGTGGGCGAGCAGTTTCCAGCTCTGCATGATCTTGCTTGGCGCCGCCTTGATCTGTTTGGCCGTCTGGGACATCTTGCATCCGCTGGCCTGGCTGGCATCACGCCGCAGCGCCTTGCGCGTAGTGGCACTGTCGGCTATCTTCGTGCCATTAAGCATCTATTTGCTCTCTTCCTTCAGCGACGTGCCCTGTCCCACGGATTTGTTGCGTTACGGCGGACTGGAACCATACACGCGCCTGCTGGAAACGTTGCCAGCCAGCGCATCTACCATGGCATGCCTGCCCGCTACCCAGGCGAACGCTGCCTGGTGGATGCTGGCCTTGCCATTGTTCTGCCTGCCCGGACGGCCACGCACGGCGCTGCTGTTCGCCTGCATCATGCTGCTGTGCGGTTTGGCGGCAAGCTGGCAGCAACAGTTGCAAGGTACACAATTCTTTACGCACACCTTGTGGTCTGCCTGGATCGCTTCTTTCCTGATCTATCTGTTGCATCATTTGTTCCGGGCCGAGGACGCGTTGGCCTGAAACACGAAAGTACGTCACAATCTGCCTGTCGAGTTGTCGTTTCATACAAAAACAGGAGCACCATGAACGAGCAGATTGCGAGAGAAGTGGTATTGGTCCGTGCTATCGAGACGGCCGACCAGAAAAAAGAAGTCCTCAGCGAGGACGACCGCATGTATGCCAGCCGCAGCGCGCGTGAGCTTGCGCAGTGGCAAGCTTCGGGCAAGCAGGCCGAAGTGACAGGTGACGATTTCCTGCAGCAGCGTTCCGAGCTGATCATCAAGCGCATCACCGAGCGCACCCCCGCTTTCGCTGCCTTCGCGAAGCGTCGCAACGGCATGAAGACCCTGGCGCTGGCCTTGCCATTGCTGGCCTTGCTGCTGGGCGCCGGGCTCGACCGCATCACGGATCCCCATCGCGTCGACTTGCTGTCGGCGCCCTTGTTGCTGATCATCGCCTGGAATGTGCTGGTCTACCTGGGCTTGCTGATCTGGCTATGCATTCCCTCGCACTCGCTCGGCTGGCCGAAGGCGGGACTGGTGCGTCACCTGAGCGTGGGCCGCCTGGCCCTGCCGCGCAAACTGCCGCACGCCTTGTCTTCAGGTTTGCTCAGTTTCATGGGGGAATGGGCACACTTGAGCGCCAAGCTGACGGCCGCGCGCCTGAGCCGTACCATCCACCTGAGCGCCGCCATGTTTGCCATCGGCGCCGTTGCCTCACTGTATGCCCGCGGCTTTCTGTCGCAATATGCGGCCGGCTGGGAAAGTACCTTTTTAAATCCCGGCCAAGTGCACAGCCTGCTTTCGACCTTGTTTGCACCGGCTATTGCCCTGTTTCATTTGCAAGGTTTTTCGCTGGCGGAAATCGAAGCACTGCGCTTCCCGCAAACGACGACCATCGAAGGTGGCGCGCGCTGGGTGCATTTGTATGCGGCAACCATCTTCCTGCTGGTCGTCGTTCCCCGCCTGATACTGGCCCTGGTCAACAATTGGCGCGCCGCGCGCCTGGCCAAGAACTTTCCGCTGGATCTCGATCAGCCGTATTTCCGCAAGCTTAATGAAAGCATTGGCGTGGCCACGGGCGGCATGCTGCGCGTCTTGCCGTACAGCTTTACTGTCGATGAAGCACGCCACATGGGATTGGGCCAGCTCTCCATCATGCTGTTCGGCGAGCAGGGGCGCATGATGCTGCGTCCATCGATGTCGTACGGCGAAGAGCCGCAGGACGTCTTGCGCGGCACGGACTTGAACGATCCGCAAGTCAATATCACGGCCGTACTGTTCAATCTGACGGCGACGCCGGAAAAGGAAAATCACGGCGCCTTCCTCGATTATCTGGTGCAATCGTCGGCACGCGGCATCGCCGTCCTGATCGACGAGTCCAGCTACCTGGAGCGGGCCGGCGAGCAGGCGGATAACGGCGCGCGCCTGGCGGAACGAGTCGCCCTGTGGCAGCAGTTCTGCCAGTTCCATAAAACCACGGCCACCGTGGTCAATTTGCTCAACCCTGCCTTGCACCCGCTCGATGCAGGTGTCGGCTTGAAAGTATCGGCAGCAGCATGAGTGTGAATGTGAATAAAGATGTGCAGGATGATGCGGTGCAGATTCAATTCGCGCTGATTTCGCACACGAATAATGGCAAGACGACCCTGGCGCGCACCTTGGTGGGCGTGGACATCGGCGAAGTGCGCGACGCCGCCCACGTGACCGTGTTTGCGGAATCGCATACCTTGCTGGCCACGCCACAGGGCGATGTCTTGCAATTGTGGGATACGCCCGGCTTTGGCGACTCCGTGCGCCTGCTCAAACGCCTGGGGCAGTCGGGCAATCCCATCGGCTGGTTTCTGCGTGAAGTGCTGGACCGTTACCGCGACCGCCCGTTCTGGCTCAGCCAGCAAGCGCTGCGCACGGCCAAGGACTCCGCCGACGTGGTGCTGTATCTGGTCAATTCTTCGGAGCATCCGAAGGATGCGGGTTATCTGCCGGCGGAAATGAAAATCCTCGCCTGGCTCGATAAGCCCGTGGTGGTCTTGCTCAATCAGATGGGTCCGCCGCGTCCAGGCAATGAGGAACATAGCGAGCAGGCGCGCTGGCGCGAGCATTTGCAGCAGTATCCGATCGTGCGCGATGTTCTGGCGCTCGATGCCTTTGCCCGCTGCTGGGTACATGAGCGCGTGTTTTATGAAGCCGTGGGTGAATTATTGCCGCAGTCGCAGCAAGCGGGCTATGCGCGTTTGTTTGCTGCCTGGCAAGAGCAGAATACGGCGCGTTTCCGGCAGGCCATGCACTTGATCGCCACGCAGCTGGCAGTGGCCGGGCAGGACCGCGAAGCCATCGAGCCCGTTTCCAAGGGCTTGCTGAAATCGGCCTTGCAGGTCGTGGGCATAGGTAAGAACGCGGAGCAGCAACGCCAGGAAAAAGCCATGGCCAGCCTGGTGGCGAGGCTCAATACGCACAGCGGTATCACCACGCGCGAGCTTTTGATCCTGCACAAACTCGACCCGACCGATGCGCATAAGATCAATAGCCGCATACGGGAAAACTTTGCCGTGCGCGCGCCGATCGACAAGGCGCAAGCGGGTTTGCTGGGGGCCATGATTTCCGGTGCCGCGACGGGCCTGTCAGCCGACCTGATTTCCGGTGGACTGACCCTGGGTACGGGCGCCCTGCTCGGCGGTGTGGTTGGTGCGTTGACGTTTGCGGGCGCAGCCTGGGGCTTTAATTCCGGCACGGACCGTAATGAGCCCACCATGCAATTTACGGATGCCTTCCTGCGTACCTTGGTGGTGGCGGGCGTGCTGCGTTACCTGGCGGTGGCGCACTTTGGCCGTGGTCGCGGCAACTTTGTTGAAAGCGAGGCGCCGGCCTTCTGGCAGGATGAAGTCGAGCAGGCGGTGGCGCGCCATGAAGGCGCATTGGCCGAGCTATGGAAAGAAGTGCGCCGCGAGAAGTCCAATGAACTGGCGGCCGAACGTGTGCAGCCCATCATCACGGCGATCACTGCCGATGTGCTGGCGCGCCTGTACCCGGACGTGGCGCAGCCGATGTAAATACAAGCTTCCATCGCCTATTTCCAACAGGGTATCCCATGAGCACACATAAAATCGCCGTCATCGCCGGTGACGGCATTGGCAATGAAGTCATGCCGGAGGGCTTGCGTGTGATGGAAGCGGCTGCCCGCCGTTTCAATATCGACCTGCAGTTTACGACGATGACATGGGCCAACTGCGACTATTACCTGGAACACGGGCAAATGATGCCCTCGGACTGGTTTGCGCAGCTCAAGGATTTCGACGCCATCTATTTTGGCGCCGTGGGCTGGCCGGACAAGGTGCCTGACCATATCTCGCTGTGGGGCTCCTTATTAAAATTCCGGCGTGAATTTGATGAATACGTCAACTTGCGTCCCGTGCGGCTGATGCCGGGCGTACCGTGCCCGCTGGCGAATAAAAAGCCGGGCGATATCGATTTTTATGTGGTGCGTGAAAACACGGAAGGGGAATATTCATCCGTAGGCGGGCGCATGTTCGAGGGGACGGAGCGCGAAACGGTGCTGCAGGAATCCGTGTTTACCCGCAAGGGCGTTGACCGGATATTGAAATACGCATTCGAGCTGGCGCAAAGCCGGCCCAAGAAACACCTGACATCGGCCACCAAGTCGAATGGCATTGCCATCAGCATGCCGTATTGGGATGAGCGGGTGGAAGCCATGGCCCCGAGCTTTCCCGATGTCCACTGGGATAAATACCATATCGACATCCTGGCTGCCCGCTTTGTATTGAGCCCCGAACGTTTCGACGTGGTGGTCGCTTCAAATCTGTTTGGCGACATCTTGTCCGACCTGGGCCCCGCCTGTACGGGAACGATTGCCATCGCACCATCGGCCAATATCAATCCGGAGCGGACCTTTCCTTCCGTCTTCGAGCCGGTGCACGGTTCCGCACCCGATATCTACGGCCAGAATATCGCCAACCCGATCGGCATGATCTGGTCGGGCGCCATGATGCTGGACTTTCTCGGCAATGGCGATGCTAATTACACGGCGGCACATGACGCGATTGTGCGCGCCATCGAGCAGGTGCTCGAGCATGGTCCGCGGACGCCGGACATGGGCGGCAGCGCCAGTACAACCGATGTGGGCATGGCGGTTGCCGAATTGCTCAAATAAAGCTTGCCGGCCGTGGGTGGCTTTGCTATAGTTCGCCTCCCCAATGAGACGCAGTCACTGCGGCAGTTGAGGATCACCGGAAACGGCGATGCAGTAAAAAGAAGGAGTTGACGATTGTGCTGAAATGCTTCATACTCTTCCTTCTTCGCAGCTGACAAACACAACGCTTTGTCGATAGCGCGAAAGCAGTACCGAATACAGTTCTTTAACAATTAACAGTCGATAAGTGTGG
>NZ_JAHKQW010000033.1:0-4091 GCF_019345575.1 Janthinobacterium sp. NKUCC08_JDC
GCGCCGATGATAGTGCTGCAACCAGTGTGAAAGTAGGTTATCGTCAGGCTTGTTATACGAAAAAACCCCTTCCGGTGATCCGGTTGGGGTTTTTTTACGTCTGGTGGTTTGTCGCGGCGCACCCGATTCGTGCATGGTGTGGTGCAGAAAGTCAGGCACTGCTCAAAAACTATGCAGAAATAGAGGCTTTGCAGATCGTATGCAGGCTTTGTATGCAGGCACGGAAACTGCTCAAGGATTATGGCGCGCTGTTCATCACGGGATAGCACGCTCCATCCCACCTTGAGGAGTTGTCCATGAACCGTCGTTCGATCCTGTTGTCGCTGATCTTGTCCGCCACCGCACTTGCCGCACCGCTGACCCATGCCGAGGCGCTCGACGATATTCTCAAGGCCAAGGTCTTGCGCGTGGCCGTGCCCCAGGATTTCCCGCCTTTCGGATCGGTCGGCCCTGACATGAAACCCGTTGGCTACGACATTGACGTGGCCGCAATGCTGGCCAAAGGCCTTGGCGTCAAGCTGGAATTGGTGCCTGTGACCAGCGCCAATCGCATTCCTTACCTCAATACCAAAAAAGTCGACCTGGTTATTTCCAGTCTCGGTAAAAACCCGGAGCGTGAAAAAGTCATCGATTTCAGCGCAGCGTATGCGCCATTCTTCAGCGGCGTATTCGGTGGTGCGGATCAGACGATCAGCAAGGCCGAGCAACTGGCAGGTAAAACCGTGGGCG
Source organism: Janthinobacterium sp. NKUCC08_JDC (assembly GCF_019345575.1). Taxonomy (NCBI): domain Bacteria; kingdom Pseudomonadati; phylum Pseudomonadota; class Betaproteobacteria; order Burkholderiales; family Oxalobacteraceae; genus Janthinobacterium; species Janthinobacterium sp. NKUCC08_JDC. The sequence goes on from NZ_JAHKQW010000033.1 coordinate 730, forward strand.
TCACCCGCGGCGCCGTGGAAGATCTTGAGCTGAGCAAGATTGTGCCGGCCAATACCACCATCAAGCGTTTTGAAGATAATAACGCGACCATTTCTGCTTTCCTGTCCGGCCAGGTGCCCTTGATTGCCACTGGCAACGTGGTGGCTGGCGCAATTGTCGAAAAACAGCCTGCCAAAAAACTCGAATTCAAATTCTTTATCAAAAATTCTCCATGCTACGTCGGCATCAATAAAAGCGAACCGAAGTTACTGGCGCAAATCAATACCATCCTGGGCAAGTCGAAAGAAGACGGCAGCCTCAATACCATCGCCCAGAAATGGCTGAAAACAACGCGCCCTGTCACCACCCTGCTGTAACGGGTCAAGCGCGCCATGGCATACACTTTTGATTTCAGCAGTATCTGGGAATACCGCGAGTATCTGTACAACGGCGTGATCGGCACCTTGCGTTTGACACTCGTTGGCACTGTGCTCGGTGTTGCCATCGGTATTCTTGGCGCCATCTCGCGCGCCTGGAAACTGCCCGTGCTGTTCCCGGTCTACACCGTGTATGTGGAGCTGATCCGCAACACGCCGTTCATCGTGCAGCTGTTTTTTGTTTTCTTTGGCTTGCCCAGCCTCGGCATTCATTTGAGCGAGTGGCAGGCGGCAACGATTGCGATGGTGCTCAACCTGGGCGCCTATAGCACCGAGATCATCCGCTCCGGCGTGGAGTCTGTGCCGAAAGGCCATATCGAGGCCGCTTCGGCACTGGCGATGTCGCGCTTCCAGATTTTTCGCTGCGTGATCCTGCGCCAAGCCTTGCTCAAGATGTGGCCAGCCTTGTCGAGCCAGATTGTGATCGTGATGCTGGGATCGTCCGTGTGTTCGCAAATTTCGGCCGAAGAGCTGACTTTTGGCGCCGGCTTCATTACCTCACGTAACTTCCGCTCCTTCGAAGTGTATTTCGTCGTCACCATCATGTACTTTTTGCTGGCGGTTGGCGTGCGCCGCGCGTTGGGCCTGTTTGGCCGCTACGTACTTGCCAGGAGAGCGACATGAGCGATTTTTCGCTGTGGGACATCATTCGCAACTTGCTGCTGGCGGGGCGCTGGACGGTATTGCTGTCCTTGATCGCCTTTGTTAGCGGTGGCCTGGTTGGCATCGCGATACTGATGATGCGCACCTCAAGCTCGCGGCTGCTGCGCCAGTTTGCCGTGATATACATCGAGCTGTTCCAGGGCACGCCGCTGCTGATGCAATTGTTCCTGCTGTTCTTTGGCCTGTCGCTGACCGGCATGCAAGTGTCGCCCTGGCTGGCGGCCAGCGTGGCCCTGACTTTGTTTACCAGCGCCTACCTGGCGGAAATCTGGCGCGGTTGCGTCGAGGCGATTCCCCGTGGCCAGTGGGAAGCGTCTGCCAGCACGGCAATGACATATATGGAACAGATGCGCCACGTGATCTTGCCGCAGGCGTTGCGCATCGCCGTTGCACCGACGGTCGGATTTTCCGTGCAGGTCGTGAAAGCGACGGCGGTCACGTCCATTATTGGTTTTGTCGAGCTGACCAAGGCCGGCTCGATGATCAGCAACGCCACGTTTGCGCCCTTCACCGTGTATGGCCTGATCGCCCTGATGTATTTTTGCCTGTGTTTCCCGCTTTCGCTGTATGCCCGCCGCCTGGAAAGGAAAATCAATGTCTCTCGTTAGCATCAATGGATTGCACAAGCGCTTTGGTACGCATCATGTCCTCAAGGGCATCGACTTGCGCGTCAAGGAAGGCCAAGTGACGGCAGTGATCGGACGCAGTGGTTCGGGCAAGAGTACCTTGCTGCGCTCGATCAATGGACTGGAAAGTTTCGATGAAGGCTCGCTCGACGTCGATGGCGTGAGGGTCACCGTCGGCCAGACCGATTTGCGCCAGTTGCGCCTGAAAGTCGGCATGGTGTTTCAGCAGTTCAATCTGTATCCGCATCTGACGGCCGGACAGAATGTGATGCTGGCACCGACGGTGGTCAAAAAAATCGGCAAGCAGCAAGCAGAGGCGCTTGCGCGCGATGCGCTGGCAAAAGTCGGCCTTGCCGATCGCTTTGAGTCGTTTCCAGACCAGTTGTCGGGCGGCCAGCAGCAGCGTGTGGCAATCGCCCGGGCGCTGGCGATGCAGCCGAAAATACTGTTGTGCGATGAAATCACCTCGGCGCTCGATCCGGAACTGGTGAACGAAGTGCTGGCCGTGGTGCGCAAGCTGGCCGAGGATGGCATGACCTTGATCATGGTCACGCATGAAATGCGTTTCGCACGTGAGGTGGGCGATCAACTGGTCTTCATGCACCAGGGAAAAATCCATGAGCAAGGTGATCCGAAGCCCCTGTTTGCCGCGCCGTCGACGCCGGAACTGGCCAGTTTCATCAGTTCGGTTTCCTGATCGTCTTTGCCATAGCCAGATCCCGCATGCTTGACCCCACCACACCAGCTGTTACCAACTCGTCCGAGGAGATCGCTGCGGATATTGCGGCGGCGATTATCGAACGCCGCTTGCCCTCTGGCACCAAGCTCAAGGAAGAGGCCCTGGCCCGCGTGTATTCGGTCAGTCGTACCAAGATCCGTGCGGCCTTGCTGATGCTGTCGAAGGATGAGCTCATCGAGATCATTCCGGAAAAGGGCGCTTGTGTGTGCAAGCTCAGTGAACGCGAGGCGCGCGAAATCTTTGCCGTGCGCCGCACGCTCGAGGCCGGTCTGGCGCGTGATTTCGTGGCCATCGCCAAGGCCGACGATTATCGCCGCATCGATGCGCACCTTGCGCTGGAACGCCAGGCCCTGGCACAAAACGATCTGCCGCTGCGCGCCAGGTTGCTGGGTGACTTTCACATCCTGCTGGCCGATATCGTTGGTAATCTGGTGTTGAAGGAAATCTTGCGCAAACTGACGGCGCGGACCTCGCTGATCGCCATGCACCAGCAGTCCAGCGAAGACGCCAGTTGCTCATCGGATGAGCATGCGCTGTTCATCGAGGCGGCCAAGGCTGGCAATGCCGACGCTGCAGTCGGCATCATGTTGCATCATCTCGACCAGGTGCTCAAGGCGCTGCATGTTGATGCCCCGGAGTCTGTCGATAAGAAAGACCTGGTCAAAGCCCTGCTGGCCGCCTGAACAAAAACACTGATGGCGATTGAAAGCCCTTGCCAAGACTGGCGGGGCTTTGCTATAGTTCGCCTCCCCAATGAGACGCAATCAAATACGGCAGTTGAGGATCACCGGAAACGGCGATGCAGTAAAAAGAAGGAGTTGACGGATTTAGCGAAATGCTTCATACTCTTCCTTCTTCGCAGCTGACAAACACAACGCTTTGTCGATAGCGCGAAAGCAGTACCGAATACAGTTCTTT
>NZ_JAHKQW010000034.1:0-3355 GCF_019345575.1 Janthinobacterium sp. NKUCC08_JDC
CGCCGGCCCCGCCGGGCCCCCCCCCCCACCGCGCGGCGCGGACCCCCGCGCGGCGGCCGCCGCCCCCCCCACGGCCGCAGCTTCGCTGGCTGCGGCAAATGCGGCCATCCTGGCCGACCAGCTGGCGGCGCAAGCGGCCGCTGACGCGGCGGCAGCCTTGCTCGCCGCCAATAGCGCCACCAGCGACGATGCGCTGGCGGCCAGCACGGCCGCTGTCGTGCCCGGTGCGCAAGCGGCCGCGACCGCCGCCACGAATGACGACAGCGTTGCCGCCGCCGCTGCCGCTGCCGCCGCCATATCCCAGGCCGCCGCCACGTCGGCGCAAAATGCCGATGCGGCTGCCGCCACGGCCGCCGCCAACGCCGCCGCCGCACACGCCGCCGCCGATGCGGCGCAAACACAAGCGGACCAGACCAACGCCCCTGCCCTGCAAGCCATCGCCGATGCGGCCGACGTGGTCGCCGCCGCGGCCATCACGCAGGCGGCGCTGACCGATGCGGCCGCGCTGGGCGTCATCGCGGCCAATGACGCCGCCGCTGCAGCCGCCGCCACGGCGCTGGCCAATGCCACGGACGCCGCCGCGCTGGACCTGGCGGCAACCGCCGCCGCCAACACCGCCGTCTCCGCAGGCATCCAGGCCAGCTTTACCGATGCCGCTGCCCTGGCCCTCGTCTCGGATGCGGATGCCGCCGCGTCTGCCGCCGCGACCGAACTGGCCAATGTCACCGATGCCGCCGCCCTGGCCGCCGCCGCGAGCGCCGCAGCCACCGCCGCGGCCGATGCGGCGACAGCGGCCAATGCCAGCGACGCCACGGCACTGGGCATCGCCGCCACCGCCGCTGCGAATGCCTCCATTACCGCCAATACACAAGCAAACCTCACCGATGCCGTCGCGCTGACGATGGCAGCGGACGCCGCCGCCGGTATTGCCGCCCAGGACGCCGCCATCGCCAACGCCACGGACGCCGTCGCCCTGCAAGCGGCCGCCAATGCCGCCGCGACGAACGCCGCCAATGCCCAGACGCAAGCGAACATGACGGACGCGCCCACCCTGGGCCTGATCGCCGATGCCGCTACCCTGGCGTCGGACGCGGCACAACTGCAGGCCGGCTTGACGGATGCGGCTGCGCTGGCCCTGATTTCCGATGCCGACGCTGCCGCCGCAGCCGCAGCCGCATTGGCCGCCAGTAGCGATGCCGCCGCGCTCGACGCCGCCGCCGCCCTTGCCGCCACCGTGGCGGCCAACGCCGTCGTCACAGCCAGCCTGAGCGACGCGGCCGCCCTGCAAATCACGGCCGATGCGGCCGCCAATACCTCCATCGGCGCCGCCGCGCAGGCAGCGTTGACGGACGCGGCCGCCCTGCAACTGGTTTCCGACGCCGATGCCGCCGCCGCGCTGGCCGCGCAAACGACGGCAAACCAGACGGATGCGGCCGCCCTGGCCGCCGCCGACGCAGCGGCCGCCAGCGATGCCGCCAACGCCCAGGCAGTGGCCGACCAGACCGATGTGGTCGCCCTGCAGCAAGCGGCCGATCAGGCCGATGCCGATGCGGCCGCCGCCAATGCGCAGGCCAGCCTGCTGGACGTCAACGTTGCGCTCAATGCCTTCAATCTCGCCAGCCTCGCCGCCCTGGCCGCCAACGTCACGGCTGGCCAAACCAGCGTGCTCGACCTGACGGCCACCGTGAATACCTTGCAGCTCGGTGCCGATAATGCCGATATCACTGCCTCCCTGTTCGATGCCACCATCCTTGCCGGCATCTCCACCGCCGATGCGCTGACAGCAGCCAGCCTGCAAACCCTCGCCGCCGCGACCGATGCCGATGCACTCATCACTGCGGCGGCCGCTGCCGTCTCGGCGGCGGAGGTGGCCGCTGGGCTGGGCGGGATCGATATCTCGGCAGTCAGTGCTGCCGCCGCCGCACAGGCCGCCGCCGCAGCTGCCGCCGCCACGGCCCTGCTGACCGATGCCGGCGCGCTGGGCCTCGTTTCCACCACCGACGCCGCCGCCGAACTTGCCGCCCAGACGGCTGTCACCACCTTGACGGCCGCCAACACGCTGGCGCAAAACGCGCTGACGGCGGCACAATCCGTTGCCAACCTGACCGACGCCGTGGCCCTGGGTCTGGTCTCTTCCGCAGCCGACGCGGCCGCAGCCCTGGCCGTCACGACGGCTGGCCAGACCGATGCCACCACGCTGAGCCTCATCTCGAATGCCGATGCGCTGGTCGCCTCCTCGGCAGCCAGCCTGGCGGCGCTGACGGACGCCACGGCGCTGGGCTTGATCTCGACCGCCGATGCCACCGTGGCCGCCACCCTGCAGGCAACGGCCGACCTGACGGACGCCGCCGGCCTGGGCCTGCTCGCCACGGCCGCCGCTGCCGCCGCCAATACGGCGACGAATGTTGCCAACCTGACCGATGCGGTGGCCCTGGGCACGCTCTCGGCAGCGGCCACCACGGCCGCCAATACGGCTGCCGCCACCGCCGCGCTGACGGACGCCACGGCATTGGGCCTGGTCGCCACGGCCGACGCGACTGCCGCCGCCGCCCTGCAAACGACGGCCAACCTGACCGACGCAGTGGCACTGGGCCTCGTGTCGACGGCCGCCAACACGGCCGCCAGCGCCGCTGCCGCCGTCGCCAGCCTGACCGATGCCGTCGCCCTGGGCACCGTGTCGACTGCCGCCACGGCCGCCGCCAACACGGCAGCGGCCACCGCCGCGCTGACCGACGCCGTCGCCCTGGGCCTGGTGTCCACCGTCGATGCGGCCGCCGCCACTGCCGCGCAAACGACGGCCAACCTGACGGACGCCGTCGCCCTGGGCCTGGTCGCGACCGTCAATGCCACCGCCTCGACGGCAGCAGCCGCCGTCGCCGGTCTCACCGACGCCGTCCTGCTCGGTACCGCCCACACGCTCAATGTGACGGCCGCCACCGTGGCGGCCACCAAGGCTGCCCTGACGGATGCCGCCGCACTGACCACCGTCGCCAGCAACGATGCGGCCAATGCCGCCGCCCTGGCCGCCTATTCAGCTGCCCACCCGTTCGACCTGGTGGCAGCGCTGGCGGCCACCACAGCGGCTACCACGGCGGCCCTGTCGCAGGCCGTCGCGCAGTCGGCGCAAGCCGATGACGCGGCTGCCGCCTCGACAGCCGCCACGGCGGCAGCATCCCTGACCGCCCTGAACAATGCTCTCGCGGCCGACAGTGCCGCCACCGCCGCCGCCACCCTGGCCCTGACTTCCCAGGCGGCAGCCACGGCGGCGGCGCTGGACGACACGCTCGCGGCCACGGCCGCTGGCGTGGCCGCCACCTCGCTGGCAGCGGCCCAGGCGGCGCAGGCGGCCGATGCC
>NZ_JAHKQW010000035.1:0-1691 GCF_019345575.1 Janthinobacterium sp. NKUCC08_JDC
GGCCCAGGCCGTGTAAAAACTCAAGAACGAGACGCGGTCGCCGAGTTGGACAGTTTGAGCGTAGTTCTGGAGTATAAGGAAACGCTCCAGGCGATGTAATCCACTTTCTGCATCCTCAGCAACGCCGGCAGAGAAAACGGCCGAAGCAAGCCTTGCAGTGTCAGAAAATGGGCGTATGCCCTGATCGCGGCCAGCATTCCCTGCATGCCAAGCAGGGTCATCAAGCGTCTGAAGTTATAGGCGAGCACGTGCAAGCTCATCTCGGTCTTCACACGCTCCAGCCCTTTCGTCAGGAAGTGTGTCGATCCCATCCATGCCTTGATAGTTGCATACGGGTGCTCGACGGTCGAGCGGCGGATTCGCATGGCATCTGGAGTCTGCTCGAGACGCGCATGCATCTCGTCGAGCACGTCCTGATGTTCCCAGCGGGTCACCCGCCGCTGCGAACTCGGCGTGCACTTGTCCTTAAGAGCACAGCCTTTGCAGTTTGAGCTCCAGTACCGATGGTTGGTCATGCCTTTCTCGACGCTGGCGAAGCGCCATATCAAAGATTCGCCTGCCGGGCAGCGATACTCGTTCTTTTGCGGGTCGTAGACGAAGTCGGCCTTGTCGAATCGGCCGTCCGCTTTAGCCCCGGAAGTTTTCGTAGGCGGCACCAAAGCGCAGATGCCCGCCTCATGACAGGCCAGGATTTCTTCACCTTTGAAGTAACCGCGATCAGCAATTGCCGTAAGGGTCGTCGTGCCCATTGCAGCTCGGGCTTTCCTGGCCATGCCAGACAATTGGTCACGGTCACTGCCGGTATTCGTTACCTCGTGTTCGACGATCAAATGATGCTTGGCGTCGACTGCGGTTTGCACGTTATAGCCAACGATTCCTGCACCGCGCGTCATCATCGAGCGCGAGTCCGGGTCAGTCAGCGAGATCTGCGTTTCGCCAGTCTCTATCAGCTTCGCTTCAATTTCCTTGAGCGTGGCCATTTGAGATTTCAACGCTGCGATCTTGTCGTTCAGACGAACGCTTTTCGACTGTGCAGTAGCCGGCTCTTGCCGGTCGGCAGTGTCGAGCTCCGCCAGGTAGCGGCTGATGCTTGCCTCGATCTCCGCCATTCTGCGCTTGAGTTTGGCATCGGTGAAATTGCGGTCGCTGCTGTTGACGGCCTTGAACTTGCTGCCGTCGATCGCGACGACCGCATCCGAGAAAAGATCCATTTGCTGGCACAGCATGACGAACTGGCGGCAGACCTTACCGATCGCCTTGCCGTTATCTTTTCGGAAGTTCGCTATCGTCTTGAAGTCAGGTGCCAGGCGTCCCGTCAGCCACATCAGCTCGACGTTGCGCTGGGCCTCCCGCTCAAGCCGCCGGCTCGACTGAATGCGGTTGAGGTAACCGTAGATGTAGAGCTTGAGCAGCACGGCTGGATGGTAAGCCGGCCGGCCAGTTTTCGCCGGCACTATCCGAGCGAAACCCATGCTGGCGAGATCGAGCTCGTCGACGAACACATCGACTACACGAACCGGATTATTCTCGACCACGTAGTCGTCCAAGTGCTCGGGCAGCAGCGTGCCTTGTCCGCGTTCTTCGCCCTCAATAAAGCGCTTCATTTAGCACCCAAAGTGATGAGATACTGGCTCAACGTTTACTGATGCGATTTCGTTTACATAGCCCTACGTTTTTACACAGTCTCGGCC
>NZ_JAHKQW010000036.1:0-1604 GCF_019345575.1 Janthinobacterium sp. NKUCC08_JDC
CTTTCACGCCGGCGCCCAGCAGACCGCTGCTGGTGATCTTGCCAGCGGATATATTGGTGTTGTTGACGGACGCGATGGAACCTGTGTTGTTGAGCAAGCCGCCCACCGTCAGCTGCTGGTTGCGGCCCGCGTACAGCAGGCCCGCGTTGTTCAAGTCTGCGCTGATGCGCGCCGTCAGGTCCGTGCCGGCGCTGACCGTGCCCTGCTGGTTCAGCAATTTAGCGGCATCCAGACGTAAATTGTCCGCCTGCAACACGCCGCGCGTGTTGTCGATATTCACACCACCGACATGCAAGTCGGCAGTCGCGGCAATCACGCCATCGGTGTTATTCAATACACCTTTGCTGACGATATCGGCCGCCGCAGCCGAGGTGATGCGGCCCTTGCGGTTGTCCAGTACGCCCGCTTGCAGATTCAAGATGCCCGTGCCCGCATGCTCGATCTTGCCATCCTGGTTCGTGATGGTGACGGCATCGATGTTCAAGTTCTTGCTGTTGACGGCGATGCGGCCCGCTGTGTTGTCCAGATTGCCGGTAACGATAGTCGTGTCGCCCGTACCCGTTTGCAACACGACGCCTTTGGCGTTGTCCAGGTTTGCCACGTGCAGGTCAAGTTGACCTGCCTGCAAGGTGCCTTCCGTGTTGTGCAAGGTGGCGTTGCTCGTGATGTTCAATGTGCCGGGTGTCGTGACTGCCGCCTTGCTAGCGTTGACATCGCCCTGTGTCGCCGTCAGCCCGATGTTGGCGGCGCCAGTCTGGCTGCCGCTGATATCGAGCGTAGCGCCGGTCAGATTGGCATTGCCTGCCGCCAGAATCTGGCCATGCACGGCGAGGTTCTGCGCAGTGCTGATCGTCAAGTCACCCGACGTGCCCAGCTTGCCATCGGCCTGGATACCGGCGCCGATCAAGCTGCTCGCGCTGCTGTCGATAGACTTTGCCGTAAGGTTGTTGTTACCCTGTGCCGCAATGACGCCCGTGTTCGTGATGGCACCTGTTGCGGTCAAGGATTGATTCCCTGCCGCATACAGGCTGCCCGTGTTATTCACGGTGTTGAGCGTGGTGTTCAGGTTGACGCCAGAAAACACGCTGCCTGCCGCATTGTTCAGGCTCGCTACGTTCAAGGTGGCGTTGCCCGCCACGGCCTGCAGCTGGCCCTTGGTATTGTCGATATCGCCACCGGAAAGGTTCAGGTGACGGCCCGCCGCTACCGTACCTTCCGTGTTGTCCAGGTTGCCAAACTGTAGTTCGGCATCCTGTGCCGCCACGATGCGGCCCGTGCTGTTCAGCAAGGTAGCCGCTTTCACCAGCGCATCACCATTGCCTTCGATCTTGCCGCCCGTGTTGTCCAGCTGGCCTGTGGCGCTCACCGTCATGTGGCCCGTACCCGTCTGGGCCAGGCTGCCGCTGCGGTTGTCCAGGCTGCCTGCATTGATGGTCAGCTGATTGGCCACCGTCGTCGCATTGCGGTGATCCAGAGTGGCAGCCATCATATCCAGCTTGCCATTGCCCGTGATCTTGCCGAACTGGTTGTTGAACTGGCCCGCGTTGATAGCCAGGATGCCGGCACCAGCATGTTCCAGCTTGCCATTGATGTTCGTTAACACC
>NZ_JAHKQW010000037.1:0-1550 GCF_019345575.1 Janthinobacterium sp. NKUCC08_JDC
AGTTGCGGGGACAAGCGCAGGATCACGGTCGGCGCGATCAAGCTCGTCCATGTAGCGCTTGATGCTTTCCTCGATCTGCTCAATGCGGGCTTCCAGCTTGTTGTTGGTGAAGTTTCGGTCGCGATTATTTACCGCTTTGAACTTGCTGCCATCGATTGCCACGCTGCTGTCCGAGAAAACATCAAGCCTGCGACATACCTGGACGAATTGGCGGCACACTTTGCAGATGGCGGGGCCGTTATCTTTGCGAAAGTCAGCGATGGTTTTAAAGTCGGGAGATAGCCTCCCGGTCAACCACATCAGTTCGACATTACGCTGCGCCTCACGCTCCAGGCGGCGGCTCGACTGGATTCGATTGAGGTAACCATAGATGTAAATCCCAAGGAGAACTGCAGGATGGTAGGACGGGCGACCGGTGCGTGCCGGGTCGGCACCGGCAAAGCCAAGGGTCCTGAGATCAAGCGCTTCAATGAATGCCTCTACAATCCGAACGATATTGTCCTCTGCAACGTAGTCATCCAGATGCTCGGGAAAGAGAACACTCTGGCTGCGGTCGGTTCCCTCGACAAAACGCTTCATCCTGCTCTCCTGATTACGTCAAATGAACTATTAACGCTTCAGAAAAAATCTCGTTTACATTGGGGGGCATTTTCACACACTCTGGCCCCGAAGCAGACGCTCACCGTTTTCACTAAAGAGCGAAGATGCTCAGTCGCTAAACGGAAGAGAAATATTGTTGCTCATTAACGTGACCTTGTAGTGAGACACCAGATCAGATAGCTGCTCAACAGTGTCGGCGAGTTCTCCTGCAGCCTCTTCACTTAGGCACGCCGCTTCAGAATGCACTACTTTAAGAGACTGAAGCAAAACACTCAGTGTATCGCCTTGAATCAGGCACCCGGGGAAATTACGCTGTGGGTGGCGCATTACAACGGCGTTCGATGCATCAGAAAAAATTTCGACTTCTTGAATATACATTGTGTCTCCAATTTATCATGGGTAGACTCAGCGACCGCTTCTGGCCGCTTGCCTTCAGCCGACTTCCGGCCGAAATGACCAATGGGCAGCTTCAATCCTAAGCGTGTCGCCAGATTGCAGCTCTATTTCAAATTGCCCAGTCTTTAACTCCGCAAAACTATTGACAGATGAGGACGGTCCCCAACTCTCGCGTCTTGGAAGTTCGATGTTTGTATATCCTTCAAATACAAGCATATGAGGGGGCAAGCCAACTGGCAGTAAACGTATATCGCATCGGGCAGCCTCCCAGCTGACGTAGATGGCTGAAAGCGTAGCGTCATGTATTGATAAGGTACTAAAATGCATCGCTTTTTTCCAAAAATTTCAAGTGGCCGCTCTTGGCCGGCAGCGGTCCGTGAGCATAACGAATTACTAACCTAGAAAAGTCACGCATTGTCACATCAACGTGAACGTCTGCTTCTGGCCGAGACTGTGTAAAAACGTAGGGCTATGTAAACGAAATCGCATCAGTAAACGTTGAGCCAGTATCTCATCACTTTGGGTGCTAAATGAAGCGCTTTATTGAGGGCGAA
>NZ_JAHKQW010000038.1:0-1380 GCF_019345575.1 Janthinobacterium sp. NKUCC08_JDC
CACCGGTCCGATTTCACATACGGGGCTATCACCCACTATGGCTCCTATTTCCAGAGGATTCTGTTATCGGTCCGACTATCACGTACAGGCTCTTCCCATTTCGCTCGCCGCTACTTTGGGAATCTCGGTTGATTTCTTTTCCTGCAGCTACTTAGATGTTTCAGTTCGCCGCGTTCGCCTTGCATACCTATGTATTCAGTATGCAATACCCTAAAAGGGTGGGTTGCCCCATTCGGAAATCTGCGGATCAAAGTGTGTTTGCTCACTCCCCGCAGCTTATCGCAAGCTACTACGTCCTTCATCGCCTGTAATCGCCAAGGCATCCACCATGTGCACTTATTCGCTTGTCCCTATAACGTTAGCCTCTGAAGACCGAAGTCATCAAAGAGCGCTACAGGGATAAGAAAGTACAACGTTGTTGCTTGTTTGTTGATACATACAATCATTACCCATCGATTTACCTTTTACGGCAAACCGATCAATAAATAATCTTTACTTCTTCCAGATTGTTAAAGAACGAAACAGCTTTGATCGCTAAAAGATCAAATCTAAACCGGGTCTGTTTGACTGGCTTACATTTGCACTTTCGAGTAAAACTTTGGTGGAGGATGACGGGATCGAACCGACGACCCCCTGCTTGCAAAGCAGGTGCTCTCCCAGCTGAGCTAATCCCCCGGGAATTTGTACTGGTAGGGCTGGTTGGACTCGAACCAACGACCCCCGCGTTATCAACACGGTGCTCTAACCAGCTGAGCTACAGCCCCAACGCGGAACTACTACGACTACTGTTTCTTCTTAATTAAACAGCCGATAAGTGTGAACATTTGATGCGTGAATCATTACTGATTCGTGCAAACTCTAGAAAGGAGGTGATCCAGCCGCACCTTCCGATACGGCTACCTTGTTACGACTTCACCCCAGTCACGAATCCTACCGTGGTAAGCGCCCTCCTTGCGGTTAAGCTACCTACTTCTGGTAAAACCCGCTCCCATGGTGTGACGGGCGGTGTGTACAAGACCCGGGAACGTATTCACCGCGACATGCTGATCCGCGATTACTAGCGATTCCAACTTCATGCAGTCGAGTTGCAGACTACAATCCGGACTACGATACACTTTCTGCGATTAGCTCCCCCTCGCGGGTTGGCGGCGCTCTGTATGTACCATTGTATGACGTGTGAAGCCCTACCCATAAGGGCCATGAGGACTTGACGTCATCCCCACCTTCCTCCGGTTTGTCACCGGCAGTCTCATTAGAGTGCCCTTTCGTAGCAACTAATGACAAGGGTTGCGCTCGTTGCGGGACTTAACCCAACATCTCACGACACGAGCTGACGACAGCCATGCAGCACCTGTGTACTGGTTCTCTTTCGAGCACTCC
>NZ_JAHKQW010000039.1:0-1365 GCF_019345575.1 Janthinobacterium sp. NKUCC08_JDC
CACGAAGCAATCGGAAGTGGTTCCAAGAAAAGCCTCTAAGCTTCAGTCATACGAGACCGTACCGCAAACCGACACAGGTGGGCGAGATGAGTATTCTAAGGCGCTTGAGAGAACTCGGGAGAAGGAACTCGGCAAATTGGTACCGTAACTTCGGGAAAAGGTACGCCCCGGTAGCTTGATTGGTTTACTCCATGAGGGTGAAAGGGTTGCAATAAACTGGTGGCTGCGACTGTTTAATAAAAACACAGCACTCTGCAAACACGAAAGTGGACGTATAGGGTGTGACGCCTGCCCGGTGCTGGAAGATTAAATGATGGGGTGCAAGCTCTTGATTGAAGTCCCAGTAAACGGCGGCCGTAACTATAACGGTCCTAAGGTAGCGAAATTCCTTGTCGGGTAAGTTCCGACCTGCACGAATGGCGTAACGATGGCCACACTGTCTCCTCCCGAGACTCAGCGAAGTTGAAATGTTTGTGATGATGCAATCTACCCGCGGCTAGACGGAAAGACCCCATGAACCTTTACTGTAGCTTTGCATTGGACTTTGAACCAATCTGTGTAGGATAGGTGGGAGGCTTTGAAGCGGGGACGCTAGTTCTCGTGGAGCCAACCTTGAAATACCACCCTGGTTTGTTTGAGGTTCTAACCTTGGTCCGTTATCCGGATCGGGGACAGTGCATGGTAGGCAGTTTGACTGGGGCGGTCTCCTCCTAAAGTGTAACGGAGGAGTTCGAAGGTACGCTAGATACGGTCGGACATCGTGTTGATAGTGCAATGGCATAAGCGTGCTTAACTGCGAGACTGACAAGTCGAGCAGGTACGAAAGTAGGACATAGTGATCCGGTGGTTCTGTATGGAAGGGCCATCGCTCAACGGATAAAAGGTACTCTGGGGATAACAGGCTGATTCCTCCCAAGAGTTCATATCGACGGGGGAGTTTGGCACCTCGATGTCGGCTCATCACATCCTGGGGCTGTAGCCGGTCCCAAGGGTATGGCTGTTCGCCATTTAAAGTGGTACGTGAGCTGGGTTTAAAACGTCGTGAGACAGTTTGGTCCCTATCTGCCGTGGGCGTTGGAAATTTGAAGGGGGCTGCTCCTAGTACGAGAGGACCGGAGTGGACGAACCTCTGGTGTACCGGTTGTCACGCCAGTGGCATTGCCGGGTAGCTAAGTTCGGAAGAGATAACCGCTGAAAGCATCTAAGCGGGAAACTTGCCTTGAGATGAGATTTCCCAGAGCCTTGAGCTCTTTGAAGGGTCGTTCGAGACCAGGACGTTGATAGGCTGGGTGTGGAAGTGCAGTAATGCATTAAGCTAACCAGTACTAATTGCCCGTACGGCTTGTCCCTATAACCTTAGCAGGT
>NZ_JAHKQW010000040.1:0-1346 GCF_019345575.1 Janthinobacterium sp. NKUCC08_JDC
ATCTCGGCCGCCGCCACGCAGCACGCGCAAGCGGACGATATCGCTGCTGCCGCCGCCGCCCTCACGGCGTCGATCTCGCTGGCAGCCACGCAAGCCGCGCTGGCCGCCGATCTCGCCGTCGGCACGACCGCGGCAACGGCAGCGAGCGCCCTGGCCGCGCTGAACCAGGCCCTGGCCGACGACGGCGCTGCCGCAGCAGCAGCCACGGCGGCGGCCAACGCGCAAGCGGCCCTGAATGCGGCCGTCACCACGCTCAACGCGGCGATATTGACGGCCAGCGCCTCGCTCGCCGCCGCCAATGCCGCTGCGGCAGACGACGCCACGGCGGCAAGCACGGCAGCCGCGGCCGCAGCGGCCCAGCTGCTTTCCGATGCGGCCTTGGTGGCCGATGTCGCCCTGGCGGCCCTTGCCACGGCGGCCAATAATGCATTGGCGGCAGCCAGCGCGGCGCTGGCCCTAGACGATGCAGCCGCCAATGCCGCGCACACGGCCGCCCTCTCGGCGGCCGCCACCCTGGCGGCGCAACTGGCCGACACGGCAGCCCTCAACGCCCATGCCGCACTCGATGCGGCCATCCTCAACCTGAACGCCGCCGTGACGGCCGATATCAACGCCACGGATGCCGACAATGACAAGACGCTGAAACTGAACCTCCTCATCGCCGCCCAGAGTGCGGCCGATGACGCGGCCCAGGCCAATGCCAATGCGGCTGCCGCCCATGCGGCGCTGGCGGCGGCCCAGGCCGACGATGCGGCTGCAGCCACCGCTGCCGCCAATGCCACTGCCGCGCATGCGGCGGCGGTCGCGGCGCAAAACGCCGATGCCGCCGCGGCAGCGGCAGCAGCGCAAGCGGCCATTTCCCTGGCCGCCACCCTCAATGCCCAGGCGGACGACACCACTGCGGCAGCAGCCGCCACCGCCGCAGCCAATGCGCAACTGGCGCTCGATGCAGCGCTGGCCGCCGACGCCGACGTCGCCGCCACGGCCGCCGCCGCGGCGGCAGCCCAGCTGGCGGCGCAAAACGCGCATGACGCTGATGTTGCGGCAGCGGCAGCGGCCGTTGCGGCCGCCATCACCCTGGCCGCCACACAGGCGGCGCAGGCCGATGACGCGGCAGCCGCGCTGGCAGCGGCCAACGCGGCCAACGCCCAGGCGGCGCACAATGCCGCCGTCGCCGACGACCAGGCCGCAGCCGATGCCGCCGCAACCGCCGCACTGGCGCAAGCGGCTGCCACGGCAGCGGCAGCCGCCGATGCCGCCGCCACCGCCAGCGCCGCCGCAGCGGCAGCATCGCTGCTCGCAGCCCAGGCGGCGCAAGCCGACGACACGGCCGCCAACCAGGCAGC
>NZ_JAHKQW010000041.1:0-941 GCF_019345575.1 Janthinobacterium sp. NKUCC08_JDC
ACCTTGGCGCCGATGATGGTCGGGAACGCGTAACCGCAGTTGCCAAAGCTCATCGCCGCAAAGAAGCTGCGCGGCTTTTCAAAGCGCAGATAGCTGTTCGCCACCGAGTTGATGTTGCCGATGTCGGTCGACACCATCACGTCTTCCGGCATGGCTTTTTCCAGCTCGCGCAAGACCTGGCGCGGGTGCAGATAATTGCCCGGCTCTTTCTTTTGCTCTTCGATCATGTCCAGGCTGTACGCATCTTTTTCATGCGTCCAGTTCGTCAACTCCTCTTCCCAGGCCGCCTTCTCCGCTTGCACGGTGGCATAGCGCTCGTCGCGCGTCGCGTCGCAGTCGAGGGACTTGCCGTCCAGGCGGGACAGGATGGCTTTCGCGGCCGCCTTGGCGTCGCCGCAGATACCCACGGAAATCTTTTTGACCAGGCCCAGCATCTTGTTGTCCGCATCGATCTGGATGATCTTGGCGTTCTTTGGCCAGTAATCCATGCCGTGCTGCGGCAAGGTGCCGAACGGACCCAGGCGCGAGCCTAAAGCGACGACGACGTCGGCCTTGGCGATCAGTTTCATGGCAGCTTTCGAACCTTGATAGCCGAGCGGGCCGCACCACAGCGGATGGCTGGCGGGAAACGAGTCGTTGTGCAGATAGCTGTTCACCACTGGCGCGCCCAAACGTTCGGCCAGCGCCTTGCACTCGTCGATCGCTTCGCCCATGACGACGCCGCCGCCCGAGATAATGACGGGGAACTTGGCTTTCGCCAGCAGTTCGGCCGCATCGTTGAGGCTTTGTTCACCGCCGGCGCCACGGTCCAGGCGGTTCGGTTTTGGAATCTCGGCCTTGATTTCGCCATAAAAATAGTCGCGCGGGATGTTCAGTTGCGTCGGGCCCATTTCCGACATGGCGCGGTCAAAGCAGCGTCCCGTGAATTCCGCCATGCGGGC
>NZ_JAHKQW010000042.1:0-868 GCF_019345575.1 Janthinobacterium sp. NKUCC08_JDC
GGATTCCAGCCATGTCAAGGGTAGGTAAGGTTTTTCGCGTTGCATCGAATTAATCCACATCATCCACCGCTTGTGCGGGTCCCCGTCAATTCCTTTGAGTTTTAATCTTGCGACCGTACTCCCCAGGCGGTCTACTTCACGCGTTAGCTGCGTTACCAAGTCAATTAAGACCCGACAACTAGTAGACATCGTTTAGGGCGTGGACTACCAGGGTATCTAATCCTGTTTGCTCCCCACGCTTTCGTGCATGAGCGTCAATCTTGACCCAGGGGGCTGCCTTCGCCATCGGTGTTCCTCCACATATCTACGCATTTCACTGCTACACGTGGAATTCTACCCCCCTCTGCCAGATTCTAGCCTTGCAGTCTCCAATGCAATTCCCAGGTTGAGCCCGGGGATTTCACATCAGACTTACAAAACCGCCTGCGCACGCTTTACGCCCAGTAATTCCGATTAACGCTTGCACCCTACGTATTACCGCGGCTGCTGGCACGTAGTTAGCCGGTGCTTATTCTTCAGGTACCGTCATTAGCAAGAGATATTAGCTCTCACCGTTTCTTCCCTGACAAAAGAGCTTTACAACCCGAAGGCCTTCTTCACTCACGCGGCATTGCTGGATCAGGCTTTCGCCCATTGTCCAAAATTCCCCACTGCTGCCTCCCGTAGGAGTCTGGACCGTGTCTCAGTTCCAGTGTGGCTGGTCGTCCTCTCAGACCAGCTACTGATCGATGCCTTGGTAGGCTTTTACCCTACCAACTAGCTAATCAGATATCGGCCGCTCCACGAGCATGAGGTCTTGCGATCCCCCACTTTCATCCTTAGATCGTATGCGGTATTAGCGTAACTTTCGCTACGTTATCCCCCACTC
>NZ_JAHKQW010000043.1:0-809 GCF_019345575.1 Janthinobacterium sp. NKUCC08_JDC
TACTAAGCGTACGACAAGTAGGGCGGGACACGTGACATCCTGTCTGAATATGGGGGGACCATCCTCCAAGGCTAAATACTCGTAATCGACCGATAGTGAACCAGTACCGTGAGGGAAAGGCGAAAAGAACCCCGGAAGGGGAGTGAAATAGATCCTGAAACCGTGTGCATACAAACAGTAGGAGCGGACTTGTTCCGTGACTGCGTACCTTTTGTATAATGGGTCAGCGACTTACATTCAGTGGCAAGGTTAACCATATAGGGAAGCCGTAGAGAAATCGAGTCCGAATAGGGCGATCAGTCGCTGGGTGTAGACCCGAAACCAAGTGATCTACTCATGGCCAGGATGAAGGTGCGGTAACACGCCCTGGAGGTCCGAACCCACTAATGTTGAAAAATTAGGGGATGAGCTGTGGGTAGGGGTGAAAGGCTAAACAAACTTGGAAATAGCTGGTTCTCTCCGAAAACTATTTAGGTAGTGCCTCAAGTATCACCATCGGGGGTAGAGCACTGTTATGGCTAGGGGGTCATTGCGACTTACCAAACCATTGCAAACTCCGAATACCGATGAGTGCGAGCTTGGGAGACAGACGTCGGGTGCTAACGTCCGGCGTCAAGAGGGAAACAACCCAGACCGCCAGCTAAGGTCCCAAAGATTGGCTAAGTGGAAAACGAAGTGGGAAGGCTAAAACAGTCAGGATGTTGGCTTAGAAGCAGCCATCATTTAAAGAAAGCGTAATAGCTCACTGATCGAGTCGTCCTGCGCGGAAGATGTAACGGGGCTAAGCCAGTCACCGAAGCTGCGGATAT
>NZ_JAHKQW010000044.1:0-797 GCF_019345575.1 Janthinobacterium sp. NKUCC08_JDC
TTGCACCGGCATGGCCATGCGCACGGCCTGCAGCGCTACCGTTGCGTGCCGTGCGGACGTACCTTCAATGCCTTGACGGGCACGCCGCTGGCCCGCTTGCGCCACAAGGCGCTGTGGCTCGACTACGCCGATTGCCTGCTGGCATCGGATTCCGTGCGCAAGGCGGCGCGCCAACTGGGCGTACACCGCAACACCACGTTTCGCTGGCGCCACCGGTTTTTATCGTTGGCAAAGACGGATCGGCCGCATGGCCTGCACGGCATCGCCGAAGCCGACGAGTTATATCTGCTGGAATCGGAAAAGGGATCGAGAAACATGACGCGTCCGCCACGCCGCCGAGGCGGCCATGCCCGCCAGCGCGGCATTTCCAATGAGCAGGTCTGTATCCTGGTGGCGCGCGACCGCACGGGCCAGACCCTGGACTTCATCACGGGCAAAGGGGTGCTGACCAAGGCGCAGTTGCATCATTGCCTGTTACCTGTCATCGACAAGGACGTGCTGCTGGTCACCGATGGCCATGCCGCCTATCGGGCCTTTGCCAGGGAGGCTGGCATCAGCCACCAGGCCGTCAACTTGCGCGCAGGCATCCGCGTACAGGGCGCCGCCCACGTGCAGAACGTCAACGCCTATCACAGCCGTTTGCGGCAATGGCTGGGTCCGTTTCACGGCGTGGCGACGCGCTACCTGCCAAATTATCTGGGGTGGCGCTGGATACTCGATGCCAGGCGCATCCGCTCGCCAGAAACGTTATTGAGAGCAACGCTGGGAGGATTCCCACATCTGACGGTGACATAGCC
>NZ_JAHKQW010000045.1:0-728 GCF_019345575.1 Janthinobacterium sp. NKUCC08_JDC
CGCCAGCGCCGCCGAAGCCGGCCCAGCCGCAAGCCGTGCCCAAGCCCGCGCCCGTGCCGCCATCGGTGCCACCCGTGTCGCCACCGCCGCGCAAGTGGCTGCGCTGGCTGGGCGGCATCGCCGTGCTGGCGGCCGTCATCGTCTACATGAATGGCAAGCCGGGCGGCAAGAATGAATCGGCCTGCAATGACGCCATCGATAGCGGCCTCAAGTTGGTAGCGAATGGCAGCCTGGACGGCGCCCGCCAGAAGCTGGCGACGGCGAAGAATGTGTGTACGGGCAAGTCCAGCGCCAAGGCTGACGATTTGCAGGCGGCCATCGGCAAGGCCGGTGCCGCATCCAGCGGTTGCCAGCGCAGCGTGCGCGCCATCGAGCGCACCATCGACGGCCATCAATTGCAAAGCGCCGCCAAGGGCATCGCCGCGCTCGACATCGATTGCGCGGGCGCTGCCAGCGTGGATTCCTTGCGCAAGCAGCTGGCGCGCCAGCAAGCGGCAGCCGCGTCCGTGCTGGTGGGCGTGCGCCAGGCGCTCGACGGCAAGGATGCGGTGGCGGCACGCAATAGCATCGCCAGGCTGGAAGCGATCGACCGCGAAGCGGTGGAATTGCCGCAGTTGAAGGCTGACGTGCAGGCGCTGTCGGCAACTGCGGCGCCCGCGCCTGCGCCCGTTTCAACCCCGGCTGCGGTGGAGCCGGCGGCCGCGCCGGCCGTCGCCCGCGCCGGGGCG
>NZ_JAHKQW010000046.1:0-638 GCF_019345575.1 Janthinobacterium sp. NKUCC08_JDC
GCACCGTCAACAGCGCGCTCTGGCGTTGGGATGTAAGCATCCAGCGCATCGGCCAGACGCAGCACTGCGTCAACGCCCATTTCGCCTTCTTTGCCTTCCAGCGCCATACGTGCCGAACCTTTGATGATTGGCAGGTCGTCGCCTGGGAATTCGTACTTCGACAACAGCTCGCGCACTTCCATTTCAACCAGTTCCAGCAGCTCTGCGTCGTCGACCAGGTCGCACTTGTTCAGGAACACGATGATGTATGGAACGCCAACTTGGCGGGCCAGCAGGATGTGTTCGCGGGTCTGTGGCATTGGGCCGTCAGCTGCGGAGCACACCAGGATCGCGCCGTCCATCTGGGCTGCACCGGTAATCATGTTTTTGATGTAATCGGCGTGGCCTGGGCAGTCAACGTGCGCGTAGTGACGCGTTTCCGTTTCGTACTCGACGTGGGCGGTGTTGATCGTGATACCGCGCGCTTTTTCTTCTGGTGCTGCATCGATCTGGTCGTATGCTTTAGCTTCGCCGCCGAATTTCTTCGACAGAACCGTTGCGATTGCAGCGGTCAGCGTGGTTTTACCGTGGTCGACGTGGCCGATGGTGCCGACGTTGACGTGCGGCTTGGTCCGTTCGAATTTACCTTTTGCCATTTT
>NZ_JAHKQW010000047.1:0-602 GCF_019345575.1 Janthinobacterium sp. NKUCC08_JDC
ATGTTGGCTTAGAAGCAGCCATCATTTAAAGAAAGCGTAATAGCTCACTGATCGAGTCGTCCTGCGCGGAAGATGTAACGGGGCTAAGCCAGTCACCGAAGCTGCGGATATTGTTCTGTGATTTATCACAGATATATATGGTAGGAGAGCGTTCTGTAAGCCTGCGAAGGTGTCTTGTAAAGGATGCTGGAGGTATCAGAAGTGCGAATGCTGACATGAGTAGCGATAATGGGGGTGAAAAGCCTCCACGCCGTAAGCCCAAGGTTTCCTGTTCAACGTTCATCGGAGCAGGGTGAGTCGGCCCCTAAGGCGAGGCAGAGATGCGTAGCTGATGGGAAGCAGGTTAATATTCCTGCACCGTCGTATGATGCGATGGGGGGACGGATCGCGGAAGGTTGTCTGACTGTTGGAATAGTCAGTTTCTGTCTCATAGAAGGCGCTTAGGCAAATCCGGGCGCGGAATTCAAGGGGATGGGACGAGTGCACTTGTGCACGAAGCAATCGGAAGTGGTTCCAAGAAAAGCCTCTAAGCTTCAGTCATACGAGACCGTACCGCAAACCGACACAGGTGGGCGAGATGAGTATTCTAAGGCGCTTGAGAG
>NZ_JAHKQW010000048.1:0-595 GCF_019345575.1 Janthinobacterium sp. NKUCC08_JDC
TTCACCAACAACAAGCTGGAAGCCCGCATTGAGCAGATCGAGGAAAGCATCAAGCGCTACATGGACGAGCTTGATCGCGCCGACCGTGATCCTGCGCTTGTCCCCGCAACTCGCGTGATGCGTATTAAAGAAAAAATCGCAGGTCTGAAAGAGCAGATCGAAAGCCTGGGTGAGCTCGACAAGAAATTGAAGCAGACGCCAGATCAGCAGATTTCGCTGACTGATCCTGATGCACGCTCGATGTCGACCAGCGGACGCGGAACCGCCACCGTCGGATACAACGTGCAATCTGCCGTCGACACAAAGCACCACTTGATCGTGGCGCATGAAGTCACCAACATAGGAAATGATCGCGCCCAGCTGGCGTCAATGGCAAAGCAAGCCAATGAGGTGATCGGTCTGAAGCATCTAGAGGTGTACGCTGATCGCGGCTATTACAGCGGTCCCGAAATTTTGGCGTGCGAGGAATCGGGGATGGTGCCATTAGTTCCTAAACCGCTCACTTCGGGCAATCGTGCAAAGGGGCTATTCGATAAACGCGACTTCCGATATCTGCCCGAGAGCGACGAGTTCCAATGTCCTGCTGGAGAACGTG
>NZ_JAHKQW010000049.1:0-447 GCF_019345575.1 Janthinobacterium sp. NKUCC08_JDC
AGCTTGCCATTGCCCGTGATCTTGCCGAACTGGTTGTTGAACTGGCCCGCGTTGATAGCCAGGATGCCGGCACCAGCATGTTCCAGCTTGCCATTGATGTTCGTTAACACCGTGGCGTTCAGGGCCAGGTTGGCGCTGTTGGCGGCGATGCGGCCCGCCGTGTTGTCCAACTTGCCTGTTGTGATGACGGTGTCGCCGGTGCCCGTCTGCACGATTTCGCCGCTGGCATTGTTCAGATTCGCCACGTTCAGTTGCAACTGTCCTGCCACCAGCTGGCCCTGGCCGTTCACCAACAACTGGGCGTTGTTTGCATTGGCCGTGATGGCCAGCACGTTGCTGGCCGAGATGACGGCTTTGTTCGTCAGCACATCGCCGCTGCGCGCCGTGATGGCGATATTCGCCGCCCCCGTCTGGCTGCCAGACAGGTCCACGTTGGCGCCCGTCAGC
>NZ_JAHKQW010000050.1:0-426 GCF_019345575.1 Janthinobacterium sp. NKUCC08_JDC
ATGTTTAAAAGAGACAGGGGGCGGCCGAGATGGCGGCCACGGGGGCGGCCGCGGCAGCAGCCGTGTCGGCGGTGGCGGCGGCCACCGCGGCGGCCGTTGCATTGGTGGAGTTCAGCACGGCCGCAGCGGCAGCGGCATCGTCGGCCAGGGCTGCATTCAGGGAAGCGAGCGCGTTGGCGGCGATGGTGGCGGCGCTGGCGGCGGCATTGTCGGCCAGTTGCGCCGCTTGCGCGGCCGCTTGCGAGACGCTGGCGACAGTGGCGGCCGTCGCAGCGGCCAGATCGTCGGCGATGGCGGTAGCGGTGGCCGCACTCGCCGTGATGGCGGCAGCGGCCGTGGCGGCCGCATTCGCGTCCGCCTGCAAGGCCGCATTCAGGGCGGCCAGGGCGTTGGCCGCCGTCGCTGCCGTCGCGGCGGCGGCGGCAT
>NZ_JAHKQW010000051.1:0-420 GCF_019345575.1 Janthinobacterium sp. NKUCC08_JDC
CGCACCGGTCGCCCGTCCTACCATCCTGCAGTTCTCCTTGGGATTTACATCTATGGTTACCTCAATCGAATCCAGTCGAGCCGCCGCCTGGAGCGTGAGGCGCAGCGTAATATCGAACTGATGTGGTTGACCGGGAGGCTATCTCCCGACTTTAAAACCATCGCTGACTTTCGCAAAGATAACGGCCCC
This sequence comes from Janthinobacterium sp. NKUCC08_JDC, assembly GCF_019345575.1. NCBI lineage: Bacteria > Pseudomonadati > Pseudomonadota > Betaproteobacteria > Burkholderiales > Oxalobacteraceae > Janthinobacterium > Janthinobacterium sp. NKUCC08_JDC. The sequence continues at coordinate 190 of NZ_JAHKQW010000051.1, forward strand.
GCCATCTGCAAAGTGTGCCGCCAATTCGTGCAGGTATGTCGCAGGCTTGATGTTTTCTCGGATAGCAGCGTGGCAATCGATGGCAGCAAGTTCAAAGCGGTAAATAATCGCGACCGAAATTTCACCAACAACAAGCTGGAAGCCCGCATTGAGCAGATCGAGGAAAGCATCAAGCGCTACATGGACGAGCTTGATCGCGCCGACCGTGATCCTGCGCTTGTCCCCGCAACT
>NZ_JAHKQW010000052.1:0-317 GCF_019345575.1 Janthinobacterium sp. NKUCC08_JDC
TTACGTTTGAACTTTTGGTGGAGGATGACGGGATCGAACCGACGACCCCCTGCTTGCAAAGCAGGTGCTCTCCCAGCTGAGCTAATCCCCCTGAGATTTACTACAGAAACTGGTAGGGCTGGTTGGACTCGAACCAACGACCCCCGCGTTATCAACACGGTGCTCTAACCAGCTGAGCTACAGCCCCAAATGCTGTTCTTTATATTAACAGCCGATAAGTGTGAACATTTGATGCGTGAATCATTACTGATTCGTGCAAACTCTAGAAAGGAGGTGATCCAGCCGCACCTTCCGATACGGCTACCTTGTTACGACTT
>NZ_JAHKQW010000053.1:0-315 GCF_019345575.1 Janthinobacterium sp. NKUCC08_JDC
GACGGTGGGCGGCTTGCTCAACAACACAGGTTCCATCGCGTCCGTCAACAACACCAATATATCCGCTGGCAAGATCACCAGCAGCGGTCTGCTGGGCGCCGGCGTGAAAGCGGATGGCAGCCTGGGCACGGCGGGCGATCTGACCATCAATGCCGATGGTGTGCTGCAGGCTAGTGGCCAGAATTTGGCAGCAGGTAGCGCCTTGCTGACGGGCGCCAACGTGGACCTGTCTGGCAGCCAGACGGGGGCGGCGAATATCGCCATCACGGCGCGCAGCGGCGATGTGCTGACGAACAAAGCCGTCATCTCGGCCAG
>NZ_JAHKQW010000054.1:0-304 GCF_019345575.1 Janthinobacterium sp. NKUCC08_JDC
GTTGTCGCCAGCTTGACCTTGGTCCAGCAGCTTGCGGAACATTTCCACGCCGGTGCAAGTCGTTTTGACGGTATCGGTGATACCGACGATTTCGATCTCTTCGCCGACTTTAACAATGCCGCGCTCGATACGACCGGTCACAACGGTACCGCGACCCGAGATCGAGAACACGTCTTCCACTGGCATCAGGAAAGCACCGTCAACAGCGCGCTCTGGCGTTGGGATGTAAGCATCCAGCGCATCGGCCAGACGCAGCACTGCGTCAACGCCCATTTCGCCTTCTTTGCCTTCCAGCGCCATACGT
>NZ_JAHKQW010000055.1:0-287 GCF_019345575.1 Janthinobacterium sp. NKUCC08_JDC
ACCGGCTTACGTTTGCACTTTCGAGTAAAACTTTGGTGGAGGATGACGGGATCGAACCGACGACCCCCTGCTTGCAAAGCAGGTGCTCTCCCAGCTGAGCTAATCCCCCTGTGGGTATTACATTACTGGTAGGTCTGGCTGGACTAGCGTCCACCTTACCCCCGGGTCTGTTTTTGCTGGTAGGGCTGGTTGGACTCGAACCAACGACCCCCGCGTTATCAACACGGTGCTCTAACCAGCTGAGCTACAGCCCCAACGCGGTGCTACTACGACTACTGTTTCTTCTT
>NZ_JAHKQW010000056.1:0-266 GCF_019345575.1 Janthinobacterium sp. NKUCC08_JDC
TAAGCTAACCAGTACTAATTGCCCGTACGGCTTGTCCCTATAACCTTAGCAGGTGCAGAGGATAAGACGGTACAACGTTGCGTGTGTGTTGATACTACCAGTCATTACCCCAATCTTTGCTTCTTCCAGATTCAGGCTTTGTCGCTCCACCGAGAACAAATGCCAGTACAAGTTATGCCTGATGACCATAGCAAGTTGGTCCCACCCCTTCCCATCCCGAACAGGACCGTGAAACAACTTTGCGCCGATGATAGTGCTGCAACCAG
>NZ_JAHKQW010000057.1:0-264 GCF_019345575.1 Janthinobacterium sp. NKUCC08_JDC
TCATCCTATCGAGGGCGTCTTCGTGCTCCCAGCGGGCGATACGGCGATTTGCGCCGGTGGTGCACTGAGATTTCATCAGGCACTTGGGACAAGATGACGACCAGTATTTGTAAAACAGCAGCCCTTTTTCTAGCGTGCTGAATCGTCGGATTACACGTTCTCCAGCAGGACATTGGAACTCGTCGCTCTCGGGCAGATATCGGAAGTCGCGTTTATCGAATAGCCCCTTTGCACGATTGCCCGAAGTGAGCGGTTTAGGAACTA
>NZ_JAHKQW010000058.1:0-263 GCF_019345575.1 Janthinobacterium sp. NKUCC08_JDC
TAAGCTAACCAGTACTAATTGCCCGTACGGCTTGTCCCTATAACCTTAGCAGGTGCAGAGGATAAGACGGTACAACGTTGCGTGTGTGTTGATACTACCAGTCATTACCCCCAATCTTTGCTTCTTCCAGATTCAGGCTTTGTCGCTCCACTGAGGACAAATGCCAGTACAAGTTATGCCTGATGACCATAGCAAGTTGGTCCCACCCCTTCCCATCCCGAACAGGACCGTGAAACAACTTTGCGCCGATGATAGTGCTGCAA
>NZ_JAHKQW010000059.1:0-246 GCF_019345575.1 Janthinobacterium sp. NKUCC08_JDC
CATTACCCATCGATTCGCTTTTTACGGCAAACCGATCAATAAATAATCTTTACTTCTTCCAGATTGTTAAAGAACATACAGCACTTGGTCTCGAAAAGACCAAACCTAAATCCCGGTGTTGCAATCAACACTGATTTACGTTTGAACTTTTGGTGGAGGATGACGGGATCGAACCGACGACCCCCTGCTTGCAAAGCAGGTGCTCTCCCAGCTGAGCTAATCCCCCTGAGATTTACTACAGAAACT
>NZ_JAHKQW010000060.1:0-243 GCF_019345575.1 Janthinobacterium sp. NKUCC08_JDC
CATTACCCATCGATTCGCTTTTTACGGCAAACCGATCAATAAATAATCTTTACTTCTTCCAGATTGTTAAAGAACATACAGCACTTGGTCTCGAAAAGACCAAACCTAAATTCAATCACCGATGTGATTAACTTACGTTTGAACTTTTGGTGGAGGATGACGGGATCGAACCGACGACCCCCTGCTTGCAAAGCAGGTGCTCTCCCAGCTGAGCTAATCCCCCTGAGATTTACTACAGAAACT
>NZ_JAHKQW010000061.1:0-238 GCF_019345575.1 Janthinobacterium sp. NKUCC08_JDC
ACCGGCTTACGTTTGCACTTTCGAGTAAAACTTTGGTGGAGGATGACGGGATCGAACCGACGACCCCCTGCTTGCAAAGCAGGTGCTCTCCCAGCTGAGCTAATCCCCCTGAGATTTTACTAATTAGCTGGTAGGGCTGGTTGGACTCGAACCAACGACCCCCGCGTTATCAACACGGTGCTCTAACCAGCTGAGCTACAGCCCCAACGCGGAACTACTACGACTACTGTTTCTTCTT
>NZ_JAHKQW010000062.1:0-234 GCF_019345575.1 Janthinobacterium sp. NKUCC08_JDC
AGCAACTAATGACAAGGGTTGCGCTCGTTGCGGGACTTAACCCAACATCTCACGACACGAGCTGACGACAGCCATGCAGCACCTGTGTACTGGTTCTCTTTCGAGCACTCCCCAATCTCTCGGGGATTCCAGCCATGTCAAGGGTAGGTAAGGTTTTTCGCGTTGCATCGAATTAATCCACATCATCCACCGCTTGTGCGGGTCCCCGTCAATTCCTTTGAGTTTTAATCTTGC
>NZ_JAHKQW010000063.1:0-234 GCF_019345575.1 Janthinobacterium sp. NKUCC08_JDC
ATACAATCATTACCCATCGATTCGCTTTTTACGGCAAACCGATCAATAAATAATCTTTACTTCTTCCAGATTGTTAAAGAACGAAACAGCTTTGATCGCTAAAAGATCAAATCTAAACCTGACGGCTTACATTTGCACTTTCGAGTAAAACTTTGGTGGAGGATGACGGGATCGAACCGACGACCCCCTGCTTGCAAAGCAGGTGCTCTCCCAGCTGAGCTAATCCCCCGGGAA
>NZ_JAHKQW010000064.1:0-232 GCF_019345575.1 Janthinobacterium sp. NKUCC08_JDC
GAGGCTTTTCACCCCCATTATCGCTACTCATGTCAGCATTCGCACTTCTGATACCTCCAGCATCCTTTACAAGACACCTTCGCAGGCTTACAGAACGCTCTCCTACCATATCCAATAAAGGATATCCGCAGCTTCGGTGACTGGCTTAGCCCCGTTACATCTTCCGCGCAGGACGACTCGATCAGTGAGCTATTACGCTTTCTTTAAATGATGGCTGCTTCTAAGCCAACAT
>NZ_JAHKQW010000065.1:0-230 GCF_019345575.1 Janthinobacterium sp. NKUCC08_JDC
GACCGGCTTACGTTTGCACTTTCGAGTAAAACTTTGGTGGAGGATGACGGGATCGAACCGACGACCCCCTGCTTGCAAAGCAGGTGCTCTCCCAGCTGAGCTAATCCCCCTAGGTATGACTGGTAGGGCTGGTTGGACTCGAACCAACGACCCCCGCGTTATCAACACGGTGCTCTAACCAGCTGAGCTACAGCCCCAACGCGGTGCTACTACGACTACTGTTTCTTCTT
>NZ_JAHKQW010000066.1:0-226 GCF_019345575.1 Janthinobacterium sp. NKUCC08_JDC
GAACACCACGGCCGTGACGGGAATATTGTGGCGCACGCAGGTCATCGTTTCCATCAGGCTCATGCCCCAGGCGCCGTCGCCCGCATACGACACGGCCGGACGGTGCGGCGCGGCCACCTTGGCGCCGATGATGGTCGGGAACGCGTAACCGCAGTTGCCAAAGCTCATCGCCGCAAAGAAGCTGCGCGGCTTTTCAAAGCGCAGATAGCTGTTCGCCACCGAGTTG
>NZ_JAHKQW010000067.1:0-224 GCF_019345575.1 Janthinobacterium sp. NKUCC08_JDC
GGATAGCTGAGCACGGAGACGTCGCGAGAATCAGGCGGCAAACAGTCGAACATCCATTCGGTACGTTAAAAGCTTGGATGGGTGCTACACATTTTTTAACTCGAACGTTACTGCGCGTGAAAACAGAGATGAGCTTACATGTTCTAGCCTACAACTTGAAACGCATGGTGAACATCATGGGAAATCAGGGGCTGAAAGCGGCGTTGTTGGGGGCGTGAGCCCTT
>NZ_JAHKQW010000068.1:0-223 GCF_019345575.1 Janthinobacterium sp. NKUCC08_JDC
GCGGCGAGCGAAATGGGAAGAGCCTGTACGTGATAGTCGGACCGATAACAGAATCCTCTGGAAATAGGAGCCATAGTGGGTGATAGCCCCGTATGTGAAATCGGACCGGTGATACTAAGCGTACGACAAGTAGGGCGGGACACGTGACATCCTGTCTGAATATGGGGGGACCATCCTCCAAGGCTAAATACTCGTAATCGACCGATAGTGAACCAGTACCGTG
>NZ_JAHKQW010000069.1:0-223 GCF_019345575.1 Janthinobacterium sp. NKUCC08_JDC
CGCCTTGTGGCGCAAGCGGGCCAGCGGCGTGCCCGTCAAGGCATTGAAGGTACGTCCGCACGGCACGCAACGGTAGCGCTGCAGGCCGTGCGCATGGCCATGCCGGTGCAATTGCGCCGAGTGGCAGGCGGGACAGGCCAATCGCGGCTGGGCCACACTTTCCAGCAGCGCGACGGTCGCGTCGTGTGGAGAGTTGCCACGCAGCAGGGCAATGCCTGCCTGC
>NZ_JAHKQW010000070.1:0-223 GCF_019345575.1 Janthinobacterium sp. NKUCC08_JDC
ACAAGGGTTGCGCTCGTTGCGGGACTTAACCCAACATCTCACGACACGAGCTGACGACAGCCATGCAGCACCTGTGTACTGGTTCTCTTTCGAGCACTCCTCAATCTCTCGAGGATTCCAGCCATGTCAAGGGTAGGTAAGGTTTTTCGCGTTGCATCGAATTAATCCACATCATCCACCGCTTGTGCGGGTCCCCGTCAATTCCTTTGAGTTTTAATCTTGC
>NZ_JAHKQW010000071.1:0-223 GCF_019345575.1 Janthinobacterium sp. NKUCC08_JDC
CCGCAGCTTATCGCAAGCTACTACGTCCTTCATCGCCTGTAATCGCCAAGGCATCCACCATGTGCACTTATTCGCTTGTCCCTATAACGTTAGCCTCTTCATTCTTTCAAATGAAAAGAGCGCTACAGGGATAAGAAAGTACAACGTTGTTGCTTGTTTGTTGATACATACAATCATTACCCATCGATTCGCTTTTTACGGCAAACCGATCAATAAATAATCT
>NZ_JAHKQW010000072.1:0-223 GCF_019345575.1 Janthinobacterium sp. NKUCC08_JDC
CCGCAGCTTATCGCAAGCTACTACGTCCTTCATCGCCTGTAATCGCCAAGGCATCCACCATGTGCACTTATTCGCTTGTCCCTATAACGTTAGCCTCTTCATTCTTTCAAACGAAAAGAGCGCTACAGGGATAAGAAAGTACAACGTTGTTGCTTGTTTGTTGATACATACAATCATTACCCATCGATTCGCTTTTTACGGCAAACCGATCAATAAATAATCT
>NZ_JAHKQW010000073.1:0-223 GCF_019345575.1 Janthinobacterium sp. NKUCC08_JDC
TTTTATTGGCACCGTCATTGCTGACGGGTCGCTCACTCAAAAAACTGACAGGCCACTACTTTCGTAGCGCCTATTTCATTATTTCTTGTGAACATTTGATATTTTAAGTTTTACAGCGATCCGAAGATCGCTGCTGCACTTACATCAAATGCCCACACTTATCGACTGTTAATTGTTAAAGAACTGTATTCGGTACTGCTTTCGCGCTATCGACAAAGCGTTG
>NZ_JAHKQW010000074.1:0-223 GCF_019345575.1 Janthinobacterium sp. NKUCC08_JDC
CACGGTACTGGTTCACTATCGGTCGATTACGAGTATTTAGCCTTGGAGGATGGTCCCCCCATATTCAGACAGGATGTCACGTGTCCCGCCCTACTTGTCGTACGCTTAGTACCACCGGTCCGATTTCACATACGGGGCTATCACCCACTATGGCTCCTATTTCCAGAGGATTCTGTTATCGGTCCGACTATCACGTACAGGCTCTTCCCATTTCGCTCGCCGC
>NZ_JAHKQW010000075.1:0-223 GCF_019345575.1 Janthinobacterium sp. NKUCC08_JDC
GCTCAGATTGAACGCTGGCGGCATGCCTTACACATGCAAGTCGAACGGCAGCACGGAGCTTGCTCTGGTGGCGAGTGGCGAACGGGTGAGTAATATATCGGAACGTACCCTAGAGTGGGGGATAACGTAGCGAAAGTTACGCTAATACCGCATACGATCTAAGGATGAAAGTGGGGGATCGCAAGACCTCATGCTCGTGGAGCGGCCGATATCTGATTAGCTA
>NZ_JAHKQW010000076.1:0-223 GCF_019345575.1 Janthinobacterium sp. NKUCC08_JDC
ATCGCTAGTAATCGCGGATCAGCATGTCGCGGTGAATACGTTCCCGGGTCTTGTACACACCGCCCGTCACACCATGGGAGCGGGTTTTACCAGAAGTAGGTAGCTTAACCGTAAGGAGGGCGCTTACCACGGTAGGATTCGTGACTGGGGTGAAGTCGTAACAAGGTAGCCGTATCGGAAGGTGCGGCTGGATCACCTCCTTTCTAGAGTTTGCACGAATCAG
>NZ_JAHKQW010000077.1:0-223 GCF_019345575.1 Janthinobacterium sp. NKUCC08_JDC
GGCAGGCAGGCATTGCCCTGCTGCGTGGCAACTCTCCACACGACGCGACCGTCGCGCTGCTGGAAAGTGTGGCCCAGCCGCGATTGGCCTGTCCCGCCTGCCACTCGGCGCGCTTGCACCGGCATGGCCATGCGCACGGCCTGCAGCGCTACCGTTGCGTGCCGTGCGGACGTACCTTCAATGCCTTGACGGGCACGCCGCTGGCCCGCTTGCGCCACAAGGC
>NZ_JAHKQW010000078.1:0-223 GCF_019345575.1 Janthinobacterium sp. NKUCC08_JDC
GGACCAAGGTCAAGCTGGCGACAACGTTGGTCTGCTGCTGCGCGGCACCAAGCGTGAAGACGTGCAACGTGGTCAAGTTCTGGCCAAGCCAGGCTCGATCAAGCCGCATGCACACTTCACCGGCGAGATCTATGTTCTGTCGAAAGACGAAGGCGGCCGTCATACGCCATTCTTCAACAACTATCGTCCACAGTTCTACTTCCGTACGACGGACGTAACTGGT
>NZ_JAHKQW010000079.1:0-215 GCF_019345575.1 Janthinobacterium sp. NKUCC08_JDC
AGGGGGATTAGCTCAGCTGGGAGAGCACCTGCTTTGCAAGCAGGGGGTCGTCGGTTCGATCCCGTCATCCTCCACCAAAGTTTTACTCGAAAGTGCAAACGTAAGCCGGTCAACAAGACTGTGGTTTAGGTTTGATCTTTTAGCGATCAAAGCTGTTTCGTTCTTTAACAATCTGGAAGAAGTAAAGATTATTTATTGATCGGTTTGCCGTAAAA
>NZ_JAHKQW010000080.1:0-214 GCF_019345575.1 Janthinobacterium sp. NKUCC08_JDC
AATACTCATCTCGCCCACCTGTGTCGGTTTGCGGTACGGTCTCGTATGACTGAAGCTTAGAGGCTTTTCTTGGAACCACTTCCGATTGCTTCGTGAACAAGTTCACTCGTCCCATCCCCTTGAATTCCGCGCCCGGATTTGCCTAAGCGCCTTCTATGAGACAGAAACTGACTATTCCAACAGTCAGACAACCTTCCGCGATCCGTCCCCCCAT
>NZ_JAHKQW010000081.1:0-214 GCF_019345575.1 Janthinobacterium sp. NKUCC08_JDC
ATGGGGGGACGGATCGCGGAAGGTTGTCCAACTGTTGGAATAGTTGGTTTTTGGCTCATAGAAGGCACTTAGGCAAATCCGGGTGCGCAATTCAAGGGGTTGAGACGAGTGAACTTGTTCACGAAGCAATCGGAAGTGGTTCCAAGAAAAGCCTCTAAGCTTCAGTCATACGAGACCGTACCGCAAACCGACACAGGTGGGCGAGATGAGTATT
>NZ_JAHKQW010000082.1:0-214 GCF_019345575.1 Janthinobacterium sp. NKUCC08_JDC
ATGGGGGGACGGATCGCGGAAGGTTGTCCAACTGTTGGAATAGTTGGTTTTTGGCTCATAGAAGGCACTTAGGCAAATCCGGGTGCGCAATTCAAGGGGTTGAGACGAGTGCACTTGTGCACGAAGCAATCGGAAGTGGTTCCAAGAAAAGCCTCTAAGCTTCAGTCATACGAGACCGTACCGCAAACCGACACAGGTGGGCGAGATGAGTATT
>NZ_JAHKQW010000083.1:0-212 GCF_019345575.1 Janthinobacterium sp. NKUCC08_JDC
ACTCAAAGGAATTGACGGGGACCCGCACAAGCGGTGGATGATGTGGATTAATTCGATGCAACGCGAAAAACCTTACCTACCCTTGACATGGCTGGAATCCCCGAGAGATTGAGGAGTGCTCGAAAGAGAACCAGTACACAGGTGCTGCATGGCTGTCGTCAGCTCGTGTCGTGAGATGTTGGGTTAAGTCCCGCAACGAGCGCAACCCTTGT